>JAIXZY010000074.1 GCA_027489355.1 Paracoccaceae bacterium
GCAAAGGCGTAGCCCGTGATCCTGTCCTTTCTGACCCGATGCCGGCAGGTCCGGACGTGATCCAGTCCGGCGGACCCTATTGCGGCCCCGCGCCAGTGCCGGAGGATATCCTTCTGCGCTGGAACCTCGACCCCATCGTCCTTGCGCTTCTTCTTTCTCTCGCCTTCGTCTTCCGCAAGAACGGCCGCGGCCTTACCGCTACGGTGGTCCTTGTCGTGGCCTTCGTCTCGCCGCTCTGCGCGCTGTCCTCGGCGCTATTTGCGGCGCGCGTCCTGCACCACGTCCTGCTTGTCGCGGTCGCCTCTCCGCTTCTTGCCTTTGCGGTGCCCGCCAGAACGCCGACCCCGGTCGGGTTGACCTTCCTTTTAGCCACGGCCGCGCTGTGGCTTTGGCACCTGCCCGCGGCCTATGATGCCGCGCTGAAACAGGATGGTCTTTACTGGCTGATGCAGGTCAGTCTACTGGTGCCGGCCTTTGCCTTCTGGCGGGCGGTCCGGTCGCAGCCCGCGGGAGCGGCGCTTGGCTGGGTGTTCCTTGCCTATCTGGCAATGGGGATGCTGGGCGCGATCCTGACGCTTGCTCCGCAGGGGCTTTATTCCACCCACGCTGTTGCCCCGATGCTCTGGGGCTTCACGCCGCTGGCGGACCAGCAGCTTGGCGGGCTGATCATGTGGATGCCCGCCGCCTTGCCCTATGCCGTCTGGGGCGCGCTTGTTGCCCGTCGCGCCTGGCGGGCGATGGAGGCGGCGGCATGAGCTGGACCGACCTGATCCCCCATCTCAAGGCCCTGCACCTGGGCTTCCTGGCGCTCTGGACTGCGGGGCTTCTTGCGCTGCCGCAGATGCTGGCCCGCCATGACCGCAGCCTGCTGAAGTCCGAGTTCACCCAGATCCGCCGCGCCACGCATTATTCCTATGTCTGGGCCGTCACGCCCGCGGCCGTGCTGGCCATCGCCACCGGCGCAGCGCTGATCTTCCTGCGCGAGGTCTTCACCGTCTGGCTGTTTGCCAAGCTGGTGCTCGTCACGGGTCTGGTGGCCGTCCATGCCTGGATCGGTCACACGATCATCACCGTGGCCGAGACCGACGGACGCCACGAGCCGCCCGACGCGCTGGTTCCCGGGCTGATCCTGGTGGGGCTGATCCTTGGCATCCTGGTGCTGGTGCTGGCCAAGCCAGAGCTGGAGGAGCTGCCGGTGCCGGCCTGGCTTCAGGCCCCGCTTGGCCGGTCGTTGCCCTTCGATGTCCCCAACCGATAGTCGAACACCAGTTTCCCGCCATGCCAGCCCGTCGCAGCCACCACCAAGACCGCGAAGCCCGACAGGAGGAGGCCCCAGGGCAGCACCGCCGTCTCGTATCCGCCAAGCCGCCAGCCCCAGTTCAGGCCCAGAAGCGACAAGAGCATCACCGCGATGACGAAGTGCGTCCAGGCCGCCGCGCGGATGCGGATGCCGGGAACGAACAGAAGTTCCAGCGTCCCGGTGACGCCCGCCAAGAGCCCGAACAGGAACGCCGTCCCGCAGGCCCAGAGCGCCGCCCAGGCCCAGCGACCCTCTCCCGACCACCAGTAAAAGAGGTCCGCCCCGAAGGCGCAGAAAGTCAGCGCCACAGGGAAGGCCACGGACATCGCGTGCAGCGGGTGGCCCAGGATGGCGATGCGGGATTCGGTCTGGTTGAAATCCGGATGGCTGGCAATCGGGTCGCCGGCAGAGGCCGCTTCGTCCGGTTCGGGGTCCCTGGTCACGGCAGGCTCCTTCGTGTCATCACCTGCGGGGCAACGCTGCAGGCGCTTGCCGGTTGCCAGGACCAGCTTTCCGTCCTGCACCCCGCGGGCCCGGCCGCCGCAGCCATCGCCGAGATCTGGTGGATCATGCTGGCGGGCAGCGCGGCGATCCTGTTACTGGTCCTGGGCCTTTTGTCCGCCGCACTGCTGCGACGTCCTGCGATCCCGGAAGCCGAAACCGGCGGCCGCGTCTGGTTCTGGGGCTTCGGCCTTGGCTTTCCGCTGGTGACGCTTGCCGCGCTGACCCTTTACGGGCTGGTGATCGGCGAACGGCTTCTGCCGCGTGACGCCCCCGACCTTGCCACCGTCGAGGCCGAAGCGCGGCAATGGGCCTGGACCTTCACCTACCCGGACGCCCCCGGCCTTGCGACCGATGGCGTCCTGCACATTCCTGCGGGCCGCCCGGTTGATGTCCGCATCACCAGCCGCGATGTGATCCATTCCTTCTGGGTTCCCCGGCTTGCCGGAAAGCTGGACGCCATCCCCGGCCACGTGAATATCTTGCGGATCGAAGCCCCCGCTGCCGGCACATTCGCAGGCCAAAGCGCCGAGTTCAGCGGTGAGGGCTATCTGGGCCATGTCTTCACGGTCCAGGCCCACGATCCCGCCGCGTGGGCGCGCTTCCTCGCCGGAGGCACCCCATGACCCAAAGGACGGCGCTCCGGCTGCACAAGGCGCTGGCCCGAATCTGGGCGCCGGAACCCGGCTGGCGCGGCTGGCTGACCACGAACAACAACAACGACATCGGCCGGCTTTTCCTGGCCGTCGCCACCGGCTTCTTCGTGATCGGCGGCATCCTCGCCATGCTGATCCGGGCGCAGCTTGCCACGCCCGGTTCGGCCTTCATGGGACCCGAGGCCTACAACCAGGTCTTCACGATGCATGGCACCGTGATGATGTTCCTGTTTGCCATCCCCTTCTTCGAGGCGCTGTCCATGCTCCTTTTGCCCGGGATGCTGGGGACCCGCGATCTCGCCTTTCCACGGCTCGGGGCCTACGGCCTCTGGGTCTACATCTTTGGTGGCAGCGCGGTGATCATCGCCATGCTGATGGGTCTTGCCCCCGACGGAGGTTGGTTCATGTATCCGCCCCTCACCTCGGCCGCCTTCTCGCCCGGTCTCGGCGCGGATGTCTGGCTTCTCGGCATCACCTCGATCGAGGTCTCGGCCATCGCCACGGCGGTCGAGGTCGTCGTGACCGTCCTGCGCTACCGCGCCGCCGGGATGAGCCTGTCACGGATGCCGATCTTCGCCTGGTACATCCTGGTCGTGTCGGTGATGATCCTGACCGCCTTCCCGCCGATGATCCTGGGCTCGCTGCTTCTGGAAACGGAACGCGCGCTCGACTGGCCGTTCTTCCAGGTGGAGAACGGTGGCGATCCCCTTTTGTGGCAGCACCTTTTCTGGCTGTTCGGCCACCCCGAGGTCTACATCATCTTCCTTCCCGCCGCCGGGATGATCGCGACGATCCTGCCGGTGATGTCGCGGACGACGCTGCTTGGCTACGGCTGGGTCGTGGCGGCGGCGGTGTCGCTGGCGGTCCTGAGCTTCGGGCTTTGGGTCCACCACATGTTCACCACCGGTATCCCGCATCTCGGCCTGGCCTTCTTCTCCGCCGCCTCGACGCTGGTGGCGGTGCCGACCTCGGTCATGATCTTCTCCTGGATCGGGACGCTGTGGAAGGGCCGGGTGCGGATGGAGCTGCCGATGCTCTGGCTCCTTGGCTTCTTTGCCACCTTCGTCATCGGCGGACTGACCGGAGTCATGCTGGCCGTCGTTCCCTTCAACTGGCAGGTCCACGACACGCATTTCGTCGTGGCCCACCTGCACTACGTCCTGATCGGCGGCTACGTCTTCCCGATGATTGCCGCCGTCACCTATTTCCAGCCGCTCCTGACCGGGCGGTTCCGGTATTTCCGGCTGGGCGAGGTTGCCTTCTGGCTGGTCGTCCCGGCGTTTCATGTCACCTTCCTGGCCGTCCATGTCGCGGGCCTTCTTGGCCAGCGTCGCCGGACCTGGACCTATGACGAAGGCCAGGGATGGGAGATTCTGAACCTTGTCGCTTCGATTGCGTCCTTCGTGATGGCGATCGGCTTCGCGCTTGTGATCCTGGACATCCTGATCAACACTTTCGCGGGGCTGCGGGGCCAGCGGAACCCCTGGGGCGCGCCGACGCTGGAGTGGGCTGCGCCGACGCCCTCGCCGACCTACGGCTTCGGCTCGATCCCCATCGTCCGGGGCCGCTATCCAATGGCGCTGGACCCCGACCTGCCCCAGCGCATCGCGAAAGGTGAGGGCTACCTGGCCGACACCGCGCGCAACCGGCGTGAGACGCTGATCGTCGACACCATGACCGGCGAGCCCGCCGAAGTCGCCGTGTTGCCCGGCAACTCGCGGCTGCCCTTTTTGCTGGCGGTCGTCACCAGCACTTCGTTCCTTGCGCCGCTGGTCGGGGCCTACTGGCTGTCGGCGCTGGCGCTTTCCGGGGTGGTGATCATCGCGCTGATCTGGGTCTGGCAGCTGGTGCCTGCCACGACAGAAGGGCCGGTCGATGCGGGCCGCGGCGCCCTGCTGCCCGTCGCGTCCGAGACCGCGAACCCGCCCGGCTGGTGGGGTTCGCTGTTCCTTCTGCTGGCCGACGGGGTTCATTTCGGCTCGCTGGTCTTCGGCTATGCCTTTCTCTGGACCGTCGCGCCGAACTGGCCGCCGTCCAGCTACCTCCGTTCCGAGGTCTGGCCGGTCATGCTGGCCCTTGGCGGCGCGGTGGCGCTGATCGCCGGTCCGCGCCTGCTTGCCCGTGCCATAGGAAGACCGGCCCTTCCGGGCCTGCTCGTCGCCACTTGCGGAGCCCTCGCGCTGGCCGCCGCAGCCGCCTCGGTCATGCTGGCGCGGCCTGCGCCCGAGGGCCACGCCTACGATGCGACGCTCTGGCTTCTGGCCGGGCACACCGCCTTCCACGCCGCACTGGTGCTGATCATGCTGGGATACCTGTCACTGCGGCGGATCGCGGGGCACGCCTTGCGGGTCGGAGAAGCGCGGATCGTCTCGCTTTGGGCTGACTTCGCAGCCGCCACGGGCCTGGTTGCCCTAGGCGCGGCCTGGCTGCCGGGGGCCTTCGCATGACCGATGTCCTGCGGATTGCCCTGCCGTTCACGCTGTGGATCATCGGCTTCTGCGCGCTCTATGCGCTGCAGGGTCTTGTCTGCTCGCACCACTGGCCCGCGGGACTGGACGGGCGGACGGCCCTTGTCGCCGCCGCGGCGCTGTTCGTCCTGGGTCAGGGAGTGGTCCTGGCCGCGGTTCTGTCCCGTCCTGCGGCAACACGCTTTGCGCAGCGCGTGGCGACGATCCTTGCCGTCGCGGCCCTGGCGGCAGCGGTCTGGACCTCGCTTCCGGTTCTGGCGCTGACAGTCTGCGGCTAGGGTGCCGGGGCCGGTTCGGCGGGAGGAGCGGCGGGTTCGGCCGGGATCGCCGCAGGCTCGGCGGTACCGGCTGTGGCGACCCGATCGGTCTCGAACGGCGCATCGATGACCCTGCCGTCCGCCGGAGCGACCCGCCAGACGGTATTGCCGGCGTCGTCCGCAATCAGAAGCGCGCCCGTCCCGTCGATCCCCAGACCGACCGGGCGACCAAAGACCTTCTCCTCTGCCGCGGAGAGAAAGCCCGTCACCACATCCTGCGCCATGCCGTCGGGCCTGCCATCGCGGAACGGAACGTAGGACACCTTGTAACCGTTGAAGACCTCGCGGTTCCAGCTCCCGCGCTGACCGACAAAGGCCCCGTTCGCATAGGCCTGGGGCATTGCGGAGCCTTGGGTAAACACCAGTCCCAAGGCCGCCACGTGGCTGGACAGTGCATAGTCCGGCGGGATCGCCGCCTGCACCAGATCAGGCCGCTGCGGTGCAACCCTTTCGTCGACGTGCTGACCGTAATAGCTGTAGGGCCAGCCGTAGAACCCGTTTTCCCGGACCGAGGTCATGTAATCGGGCACCAGGTTCGGGCCCAGTTCGTCGCGCTCGTTGATGACCGCCCAAAGCTCGCCCGTCTCGGGGTGGAAGATCAGCCCGTTCGGATTGCGCAGGCCGGTGGCGAAAAGCTTCGACGCACCCGTGTCCCGGTCGATCTGCCAGATCGCGGCGCGACCCTTCTCGGCCTCCATCCCGTTCTCGGCCACGTTGGAGTTCGATCCGACCGAGGCGTAAAGCATCCTTCCGTCCGGGCTGAGAGCCAGGTCCTTGGTCCAGTGGTGGTTGAGCGGCCCGCCCGGCAAGAGCGTCACCAGCTCGGGCTGGGCGGTGATCTCGGTATCGCCCAGGGCATAGGCATATTTCACCACCCCGTCAGCCAGAGCGACGTACAGCGTGCCGTCGATCCAGGCGACCCCGAAGGGCGAGTTCAGCCCCGTCAGCAGATCGTGCCGGTCGTCCACCACGCCGTCGCGGTCCGGGTCGCGCAGGAGGGTGATCAGGTTCGAGTCCGCTTGCGGCCCAGAGCCGCCGCCGGCCGCGGCTGCCATGATCCAGCCGCGGATATAATCCTTTGGGCGGTACTTCGGTTTGCCTGCCGGTGCGCGGGACTGCACGACCAGCACGTCCCCGTTGGGCAGCGTATGCACCGTCCGCGGGTTGACGAGATCGGTCGCGTAGGCGCTGATCGTCAGCCCCTCGGCGACCTGCGGCGTCTGGCCTTTCGCCCAGCCGACAACCTCGCCCACGTTCATCCCGGGCCAAAGGTCGATGTAGACCGGATCGGGCAACACCGGGTCCGGCCCGATCTGGCTGTATATGTCGAAGTCGCCCTCCTGCGCCCGGGCGCCGATGGCCATTGCGGCGGCAAGGCTGATCCCGGTCAGAAGCAGGGCCGGCAGCGATAGGGTGAAGCGTGGCATCGGGCGTCCTCTCGTCAGGCGCGGAGCATGGGGTGAAACGCAAGCCGCCGCAGGGTGCCCGCGATCACCATGAGCACGACGGTGACCAGTGACAGTCCAAGGCCCAGAGGCATGATCGCGGACCAGCCGTCGCCGGCGTGGACCAGGCTGTTGACCAACGCGAGCGCAAGGATCACCACGCTTAGCAAGGCCTCGCCCCAGGCCGGGCGCTGGCGGTAAACAGCCAGACCGATCAGCCAGAGGATCACGGCGATCCCGCCCACGACCAGGCCCGCGAACAGCAGCCACGCTGCGAAATCGCGCCACATCAGCACCGTTGTCTGGACGTAGGCCCAGTCGCAGACCAGCGCGAAGGTGAAGAAGGCGGCGGCAAATGTGCTGAAAGTGATTTGACCGGGCAGCGAGGCGCGGATCGATCGGTTGCGATAGGTCGAGGTCTGATAGGTCATGGGAAGCCCTGCGCTGACTCTCTGCAGCAAGCCAACGTCCCGGACCCGGATTTCGTTCCGCCCGCCTTGCCCGAAGGCGACACGGGCGCGCCGCCGCGCCCGCGCGTGGGGGCCCGCGCGTGGGGGCTTGTGTGCTTCCGACTGGCGGACAGAGACTCAGGACCGGGCCTGCGGGCGGTGCAGGCCGGTGCGCTAGGTCAGGGGGCGGCGCGGCTCTCCTGGTCGCTCAGGGCGCGGTAAGCCCCGTTCCAGTAGATCAGGGCGCCCGCGCCCGGCGTCGTGCGAATGGCCCGGACGCGGCCGACCAGGATGGTGTGGGTGGCACGGTCGATCATCTCGTCCACCGTGCAGTCGAAGGCGGCGGGAGCGCCCTTCAGCAGGCGCGCACCGGTGACTGCGGTTTCCCACTCTGCCCCCTCATAGCGCGCGGCCCCCTTGATGCCGCCGAACCCCGAGAACCGCTCGGCCACCGGCTGATGTGCAGCGCCGAGCGAGGACCAGCCGAAGCGGCCGTACTTGACCAGCAGCGGATGGGCCGAAGCTGTGCGGTTGACGCAGGCCAGCAGCAATGGAGGCTCGGCCGACAGCGAGATGGCCGAAGTCACGACCAGGCCCGAAGCCTCCTCGCCGTCGCCCACGGTCAGGATGCTGCAGTTGCCCACGAAGGCGCGCATTGCGTCGCGGAACGCTTTTCCGGTCGGTTCTTCGGCCATGTCCATTTCCTTACCTGATCCCGGCGGCCGTCAGCTTCGGCAGCACCGTGTCGCGGAAATAGGGGAATTCCTCGACATAGTCGACAAAGGACAGGGTGGTGCCGGCAAAGCCTGCGGCGTGCAGTTTCAGGATGCCCTCGGCCACCTGGTCGGGCGTGCCGATCAGGGGGAAGCCACCGTGGCCTAGGGCGAAGAGGTGCTTGATCTGGGCCAGAAGGTCGTGCGGGAAGCTGTGGGCATGGGCGAACTGCAGGCGGACAAGGTTGTCCACCGCGTCGGTGTCGGCGTTCTGCACGGCGGTATAGTCGGCGAAGGCCTGGGCCTCGGCCTCGGTCGGGCGGCAGATGACGTGGGAGAAGGTGAGGACGTTGACGTCGCGGCCCTTGGCCTTGGCCTGCGCCTTGAGGTCGGCGATCTCGGTTTTCGAGCGGTCGAGGTCGATGGCCGGGGTAAAGAGGAAGTTCGCGTTGTCGGTGGCAAAGCCGCGGCCCTGGGGCGAGCCTGCGGCGTTGATGATCGGGACCGACCCGCGCAGGGGCTTTGGATCGCCCTTCACGCGCTTGGCCTTGAAGTACTTGCCGTCCCAGTCGAAATGTTCGTCCGAGGTCCAGAGCTTGCGGACCAGGTCGAACCATTCCTGCGCATAGGCGTAGCGGGTTTCGTGGTCGTCGGGGAGGGAGAGGCCAAGCGCCTCATACTCGGGCTTGTTCCAGCCGGCGACGATGTTGAGGCCGGCGCGGCCGTGGCCGATCTGGTCGATGGTGGCCATCTGCTTGGCTACGACCACGGGGTGGTTGGCGGCGGTGTGGATGGTGGCGAAGACGGCGATGTTCTTCGTGGCGGCCAGAAGGCCCGCGGCCCAGGTCATCGTCTCGAGCACGCCGCCGTGAAAGTCGGTCTCGCCGCCGTAGCCGATCCAGCGGGCGATGGGCAGCATGAAGTCGATCCCGGCCTCGTCCAGCATCCGCGCGAGTTTCAGGTTGTTGTCCCAGCTGTTGACCCAGCGTTCCCGCGCCTTCGTTGGCGTCATCCCCGAGGAGCAGTTCGTCGAAAAGGTGCCCAGACGAAAGCGATCGCCCGAGAGCATCGGGTGGTGTGGCATGTTGGATTTCCCTGTTGCAGTTTTGGTGATATTTTATGTTTGAAAGTCTATCGTAAAATCCATTTGCGTCAACGGTGGCGTGCGGCCATCCTTCCGGGTGGAAGGGGACCGACAATGGCCGGAAAAGCTGTGAAACCTCAAAAGGATGGCGAGCCTCGGGGGCTGGACTGGCACTGGCACCTGGCGGAAGGCGCGGTCGAGGTGGACACGACCGAGCTGGAGTTCGCGCTGATGCGGACGTTCGAGGGATTCGGGCGCTGGCAGTCGGAGTGCCTGGCCTCGGTCTGCGATCTGGCGGCGACGGGGCCGGAGAACGCGCTGCTGCACATCATACGGATGAACGACCGGCCCAAGACCATCAAGGACCTTGCGCGGCTGACCAACCGGGACGATGTGCCGAACATCCAGTACAGCCTGCGCAAGCTGATCGGTGCGGGGCTGATCCTGCGCAAGGGGGCGGGGCGGTCGGGTGTGACCTATGAGGTGACCGAGGAGGGGCGCCGGGTCACGGACGACTACGGCGCGGTGCGGCGGCGGCTGTTGATCCAGGCGGTTGCCAACGTGCCGGGCTTTTCCGACCGGCTGGCCGAGGCGACGCGGACGCTGAACCTTCTGTCCGGCATCTACGAAGAGATTTCCCGCGTGGCGGCGACCCACCGGCGGGCGTGATCAGGCCCAGGGCTGTGCGGGGTCGGGCAGGGGGATCGCGTCCAGAAGCTCGCGGGTGTAGGCGGCTTGCGGCGCGGCGAAGAGGTCAGGCGTGGGCCGGTCCTCGACGATCTCGCCCCGATACAGGACGATGGTGCGCTGGCAGAGGCGGCGGATGACTGACAGGTCGTGGCTGATGAAGGCCAGCGTCAGGCCAAGGTCGCGGACCAGACGTTCCAGCAGGTTCAGCACCTGCGCCTGAGAGGAAACGTCGAGGCCCGAGACGATCTCGTCGGCCAGGATGAAATCGGGCTCCAGCGCGATGGCGCGGGCGATGCCGACGCGCTGGCGCTGGCCGCCCGACAACTCGTGCGGGTAGCGGGTGGCGAACTGTGCGGGGAGGCCGACCTGGTCCAGCGCGCGGGCGACGCGGTCGGGGATGGCGTCGAAGCCGTGCAGGCGCAGGGGCTCGGCGACGATGGTGCCGACGCGGTGGCGCGGGTTCAAGGACGACATCGGGTCCTGAAAGATCATCTGGAAGCGGCGGCGAAAGGGGCGGAGGGCCGGTTCGGGCAGATGGGTGATGTCGGTGCCGTCGAAGCGGATCGCGCCGCCCGAGGGTTCCAGCAGCCGCACCAGCGCGCGGCCCAGGGTGGACTTGCCAGAGCCGGAGCCGCCGACGATACCCACGACGGCGCCCTTCGGGATGGTGAAGCTGAGGCCGCGCAGAATCTCGATCTGCGGGGCGGCGCCGAACAGGGGTTTGGCGGTCATGTCGGCCAGCGACAGGCGCAGGGTGTCGACGGTGTAGAGGTCAGCCATGCGCAAGGCCCTTGTCGAAGGCGGCCACTTCGGCCTGGACGGCGGCGATCACCGCGTCGGGGACCGGCTGAAGCCCGGCCGAGGGGTCGGTGTATTTCGGCGTCGCGGCCAGGAGCGCGGCGGAATAGGCGTGGCGGGGGGCGGCGAAGAAATCGGCGACCGTCGCGTCCTCGACCACCATGCCGGCGTAAAGGACCGAAAGCTTCTGGCAGACCTTGGAGACGACGCCGAGGTCGTGGGTCACGAAAAGCAGCGCGGTGTTGTGGCGGGCCTGCATCCCGGCGATCAGCTTCAGGATCTGCTTCTGGACGGTGACGTCGAGGGCGGTGGTCGGCTCGTCCGCGACGATCAGCTTCGGTTCTGCCGCAAAGGCGCTGGCGATCAGGATGCGCTGGCGCATGCCGCCGGACAGTTCATGCGGGTAGGAACGCAACACGCGGTCGGGGTCGGCGATCTGGACCTCGGCCAGCAGTTCGCGGGCGCGGGTCTCGGCGTCGGGGCGGGTCCAGCCCAGGATGTCGACGAGGCGGTCGGTGATCTGCGGGCCGATGCGGTGGCTGGGGTTCAGCGCGGTAAGCGGGTCCTGCGGGATCAGGGCGCAGGTTGCGCCGATCCGCTTGCGCCGCTGGGCCGGGGGCAGTTGCAGAAGGTCGACGCCATCCAGAAGGATCTCGCCCCCCGTCACCTCGATCGAGGGCGGCAGGATGCCGAGGACGGCCTTGCCGATCATCGACTTCCCCGCCCCGGATTCGCCGACCAGTCCCCGCACCTCGCCCGCCGCCACGTCCAGCGACACGCGGCGCAGAAGCGATGGGCCTTTCTTCAGTCGGACGGAGAGGTTGCGAATGGACAAGAAGCTCATCGCAGCACCGGGTCGTAGCGGTCCTTAAGGCCTTCGCCCAGCTGGCTGAAGGCAAGGACAGTGAGGAAGAGCGTGATCAGCGGGAAGACCAGCACCCACCAGGCCTGGTGGACGCTCGTCCGGCCCTCGGAAATCATGCCGCCCCAGGTGGGATCGTCGGTGGAGATGGAGAGGTTCACGAAGGAAAGGATCGCCTCGACGATGACGGCGATGCCCATCTCCAGCGTCAGGAGGACGACGATGGTGGGCAGGACGTTGGGCAGGATCTCGCGGACCATCGTGCCGAGCCGCCCGCGCCCGGCCACGCGGGCCGAGGCGACATAGTCCATTGCGCCCTGGGCCATCGCCTCGGCCCGGACGACGCGGGCGAAGCGGGTCCAGTCGATGACGACGATGGCGATGATGATGGACAGAAGGCCGGGGCCAAGGACGGCGATCAGGAGGATCGAGAAGAGGACCGGCGGGAAGGCCATCCAGATGTCGATCAGGCGCGAGATCACGAGGTCGACCCAGCCGCGCAGGAAGCCGGCAATGAGGCCAAGGCTGGCCCCGACCAGGCAGGTGATGGTCCCGGCGACCAGCGCCACGGTCAGCGCGACGCGGGCGCCGTGGATTATGCGGGACAACACGTCGCGGCCGAGGCTGTCGGTGCCCAGCCAGTAGCCGGGTTCCGCTCCCTGGACCCAGAAGGGCGGCAGGCGGCCGAGGAACAGGTCCTGCGCCAGCGGGTCCTTCGGCGCGATCCAGGGCGCGAGAAGGGCCACGGCACAGAGGAGCGCAAGCCACCCGGCCGAGAGCCAGAGCCGCAGCCCGGCGCGGCGGCGGACGAGGGAGCGGCCGTCGAGGGGTTTCGCCTCAGCCATGACGCAGCCTTGGGTTCAACACGGTGTAGAGGAGGTCCACGATCAGGTTCACGGCGGTGAAGATCACGGCGAACAGGATCACGATGCCCTGGATCAGCGGCAGGTCGCGGTTGATGACCGCGTCGATGGCCATGTTGCCGAGGCCTTCGTAAGAGAAGAGGCGTTCGATGATCACGGTGCCGCCGATGAGGAAGGTGAACTGCACGCCGACGAGGGTGAGCGTGGGCAGGGCCGCGTTGCGCAGGGCCTCGCGCAGGATCACCCGGGTCTCGCCATAGCCCTTGGTGCGGGCAAGGGTGACGTAGTCGAGGTTCATCGTTTCCTTGAGCGACTGTTTCAGAAGCTGCCCGATGATCGCGGCCAGCGGGATGGCAAGGGCCAGGGCCGGCATGAACATGTGGGCGACGATGTCGGCCCAAAGGTCGAAGCGCAGGCGGAGCAGGCTTTCGAAGAGGTAGAAGTTGGTGGTGAAGGGCAGGTCGAGCGACGGCGTGACGCGGCCCGAGATGTGGAAGACCGGGACGAGGACGCCGAAGAGGAGGATCAGGACGAGGCCCCACAGGAAATCCGGCACCGAAAGCGCCATGCCGTTCGCCACGTCGATCGCGCCCTCGGTCCGGCCGCCGCGATAGCGCGTGCCGGTCAGCGCCGCAGCCCCGCCCAGGATCATCGCCATGACGAGCGCCATGATCGACAGCTCCAGCGTGGCGGGCAGTCGGCCAAGGACGAGGTCAAGGACCGGCTGGCGCGTGGTAATCGAGGTGCCGAAATCGCCCTGCAGGACACCCGAGACCCAGATGCCGAACTGGGCGATCAGCGGCTTGTCGAGGCCGTAGAGCGCGGACAGGCGGGCAATGTCCTCCTCGGTCGCGCCGGGGGGCAGCATCATGGCGATGGGGTTGCCGGGGACGACGCGGATCACGAAGAACACGATCACGGCGACACCGGCCAGGGTGATGGCGGTGGTCAGAAGCCGGACGAGGAGGATGCGGAGGATGGGCATGGTGCTTTCCGGTCAGCCGCCCCCCCCACCCCATCCCTCCCCCACGAAAGGGGGGAGGGAGGCGCGGTTGGCACGGTCGGACCTAGCGGATCAGGCGCGCTTCATCAGGTGTGGCAGAAGCGACCCGCTGGCGTGGGGGGTCACGACGACTCCCGGTGCGTGCAGGATCGGCTGCACATACTGCAGAAGCGGGATGACCAGCGCGTTCTCGGCGATGTACTTATCCACCGCCTTCCAGCCGTCGATCCGCTTGGCCTCATCCGCCTCGCCCCACAGGGGACCGATCATGTCGATCAGGTCCTGTCCGTCCCAGACCGAATGCGGCGAGGGTCCGAACATGGCGAAGCCGGTGGAGGTGGTCGGATCGCCCACCGAGTTGCCCCAGTTGTAGAAGGCGGCCGGGGCCAGCTGGTCGGCGGCGCGAAGCTCGTAGTGCTTGGCGATCTCGTAGACCTCGATCTCGGCCTCGATCCCCACCTTGCGCCAGAGGCCGACGATGGCCTGCACCATCTCGTAGTCCTTGGGCTTGAAGCCCTTGGTGGTCTGGATCTTGAACTTGACCGGGTTGTCGGGGCTGTAGCCCGATGCCGCCAGCAGCTCGATGGCCTTGGCTTCGTCGTAAGGAACGCTGATCGAGGCGTCATAGGCCGCATATTCCGGCGTCTGCAGCGTGTCGATCTTGACGCCATAGCCGGACAGAAGCCGGTCGATGATCGCCTGCTTGTCGATGGCATGGGCGGCGGCCTTGCGGACGTTGGGGTCCAGCATGACGTCGATGTCGTTCAGGAAGATCATCCCGATATCGGAAATCGGCGCGGCCACGCCCGCCAGCGGTCCACCTTTCAGGCGGTCGTATTCCTCATACGGCATTTCCAGCGTGACGTGAGAGTTGCCGGATTCCACCTCGGCCACCCGGGCGGCGGCGTCGGGGACGAACTTGATCGTCACGGTGTCGAAGTCGGGCTTGCCGCCCCAGTAGTTCGCATTGGCCTTCAGCCGGACAAAGGCGTTGCGCTCGAACTTCTCGACCATGTAGGGGCCGGTCCCGATGGGGGCGGCCTCGAAGCCTTCGGGCCCGACCTTTTCGTAATAGGCCTTGGGCAGGACGTAGCCGGTCAGGAAATACATCCACTTGAAGATCGTCGGATCGAACTGGGCCACGTCGGCGATGACCTTGTTGCCTTCGACCCGGTGGTTGGCGAGCGTCCCCCAGACGAACTGGATCGGGCTTCCCGTCTCAGGCTTGGCGACGCGGGCGAGGTTCCACGCCACGTCCTCGGCGGTGAAGGGCGAACCGTCGTGCCAGGTCACGCCCTCGCGGACCGTCATCCAGACCTGCTTCTTGTCCTCGCTCCAACCCCATTCGGTCAGGAGGCCGGAGGCGGGCGACAGGTCGGGCTGTTGCAGGATGTACTGGTCGAAGACCGACTGGTAGATGCCCTGGATCGTCGGGTTCACCGCCGAGGGGCCGACGGTCGGGTCCCAGGAGGGCAGGTTGACGTTGTAGGCGATGACCAGCTCGCCAATCTGTTGCGCAAAGCTGGGCAGGCCGATGCTGCCCGCGGCGACCGAGGCAGCTGAGAGCTTAAGAAGGCTCCGGCGGTTGAGGTTCATGGTCGTTTTCCCTGTTGGTTCTTGGTTGGTTGTCAGTTTCCGGCGAGTTTCCGGGCCAGGAGGAATCCGGGTCCGGCCCCGGTGCCGCCGCCGGGCCAGACGGCCGCGCCGGTGAGGTGGAGGTTGGCAAGCGGGGTCGAGCCGTCGGCATGGCCCCGGGCGGGACGGAAAAGGAAGTGCTGCGACAGGTGGTGGCTGCCGCAGACCTGATCGCCGCCGACGAGGTTGGGGTTGTCGGCCTCAAGCTCCAGCGGCGTGACGATCCGGCGGTCAAGGATCTTCGCGCGGGTGCCGGGGGCGTGGGTTTCCAGGATGTCGAGCGCGCGTTCGGCGAAGGGTTCGGCGGCTTGGGTCCAGTCTTGCGCGGAGATCTCGCCCTTGGCGTCGCCGGCGATGGTGCCGGGGGCCATCCGGACCTGGACCCAGAGGACATGTTTCCCCTCGGGCGCGCGGGACGGGTCGAAGGCGGTGGGTTGGCCGACGACCAGGATCGGCTCATCGGGAAGCAGGCCCGCTGTCGCCTGCTGGTAGGTCCGCGCCATCTGGTCAAGGCTGGGGGCAATGTGGACATAGGCGAAGCGTTTGAGCTGGTTGCCCGCGCGCCAGTCGGGCAGCGCGTCCATCGCGAGGTGGATCATCAGGGTACCAGGGGCGTGGCGGTAGCTGTCCATCGCCCGGTCGAAGGCGGGGGCGGTGTCGCCGGTCAGCTTGCGCAGGCCCTTGGGCGAGGTGCCGGCGATGACGGCTTTGTTGGCCGTGATCTTGCGGCCGTCGGCCAGCTCGATGCCGGTGGCGCGGGTGCCGTCGCGCAGGATGCGGGCGACCGGGGTGCCGGTCTGCACGCTGCCGCCGCGCGCGGCGATGGCGGCGGTCAGCGCGCGGATTATGGTGTCGGCGCCGCCCTTGCCGATGACCATGCCGAAAGCCTGGCCTGCCATGCCTTCCAGGTAGGGAAACATCGCCCCGCCCGCGACGTCGGGGGCGAAGTCGAGGTGCATCCCCCAGGCCCCGAGCAGCGCGCGGATGTGCGGGTGCTGGAACGTCTCCCCCAGCCAGGCGCGGGGCGTGGAGATCAGGAACCTGCCCATGTCCAGCGTGCCCGCCAAGCCCTTGGCGCGCAGTGTTTTGAACATGAAATATGCAAGCGCACGGATTTTCATTTCCGAGCCGAGAAGGCCGAAGAGATGCGGGGCCTCGTCCCCGAAGCGGCTGGTCAGCTCCTGGAAGGTTTGGGCGTCGGCGGGTGAGAGGGCGCGGAAGGCTTCCTGCGTCTCGGTTCCGACGGTCGAGACGCCTGCCCAGGAGCCGTCGGGGAACGAGGAGGAAAACGGCCGGTCCACCGGCACGAAGTCGCAGCCGTGGCGGGACAGTTCCGGGCCATAGGCCTTGAAAAACGGGCTTCCCGCGAATAGCGACAGGTTCATCGCCGCCCAGTCGTGCCGGAAGCCGGGCAGGGTGTATTCGCCCGTCTTCACCGCCCCGCCCGCCGTGGCGGCCTGTTCGAAGACGCCGACGCGCCAGCCCTTTGCCGCCAGGTGAAGCGCGGCGGCAAGGGTGTTGTGGCCGGCCCCGATCAGGACTGCGTCAAATGTATCGGCCATGATCCCCCGCCGGAATGACGCATGGATATTTGCAAACACATTTAATTCTGTCTAGCATGATTCACGACGACCGGAAACATCCGGCGCATCTTTCCGGGGCACCCGGTCAACAGGGAGAAGACGATGACTTCAGCAAGCGTGCTGCAATCCGTGGCGGGAATGATCGCTTCGGGCGGGATCGAGGTGGTGGATTGCTCGGGCGTGCTTGGCCCGGAGACGCCGCTTCTGAAACTGCCGCCGGATTTCGCCAAGGACACTCCGCCGATCAAGATCCACCGGATCAGCGAATACGACAAGGACGGCCCGTTCTGGGCCTGGAACTGGCTGGAGCTGGGCGAACATTCCGGCACGCACTTCGACGCGCCACACCACTGGATTACCGGCAAGGACTATGCCGACGGCTACACCGACACGCTGGACGTGCAGCGGCTGGTCGCTCCGGTCAACGTGCTGGACTTCAGCGCGGAATGTGGGGCGGACCCGGATTTCCTGCTGACCATCGACCATGTGAAGGCCTGGGAGGCGAAGCACGGCGCGATCGGCAAGGGGGAATGGGTCGTCCTGCGGTCGGACTGGGACAAGCGCGCGCATGATGAAAACCTTTTTCTGAACGCGAACGAGACGGGGCCGCACACTCCCGGCCCGACCGCCGAGGTGATCGAGTATCTGATCGGCAAGGGCATCGTCGGCTGGGGCAGCCAGTGCATCGGCACCGATGCGGGGCAGGCCGGGGGGATGAACCCGCCATTCCCGGCACACAACCTTCTGCACAAGAACAACTGCTTCGGGCTGGCCAGCCTTGCGAACCTGGACAAGCTGCCCGCCAAGGGCGCGATCCTGATCGCGGCGCCCTTGAAGATCAAGCAGGGCACCGGCTCGCCGATCCGGGCGCTGGCGCTGGTTCCGCGCGGGTAAGATGCGGCCCGATCACGTCATCATCGGCAGCGGGATCAACGCGCTGGTCGCCGGGGCGATGCTTGCCCTGAAAGGCGACCGCGTGCTTCTCCTCGAACGCGAGGCGGTCCCCGGCGGCTGCCTGCGGACCGAGGAGATCACGCTTCCCGGCTTCAGGCATGACGTGATGGCGGCGACCTGGGTTCTGTTCATGACCTCACCGGCGGGGGCCGCGCTTGGCCCCCACCTCTCCCGGCACGGCTTTGAATACTGCCACACGCCGCATCCGACGGCCGTCCTGCGACCGGATGGGCAGGCGCTGGTGCTGACCACCGACCGGGCGAAGAACATCGCCGCCTTCGACGCGCTGTCGCCGGGGGACGGCGCGGCCCACGCCCGCGACGTGGGCGGGGTCGAGGCCGACGCGCCCTTCCTGTTTGCGCTTCTGGGCGGGGCGCTGTGGAGCTGGCCCACGGCGAAGCTTCTCTGGGGCCAGGTGCGGAAGCGGGGCCTGCGAGGGCTGGCGGCCTGGTTCGGCCGCGCCCTCGTTCCGGCGCGGGGGTGGCTGGAGACGACCTATGCCTCTCCGCTGGTGCAGGCGCTGTACGCGCCCTGGGTGCTGCATTGCGGGCTGACGCCGGAAAGTACCTATTCCGGCCAGATGGGCAAGGTCATCGCCTTCGCGCTGGAGGCGGCGGGGGCTCCCGTCGTCAGGGGCGGCTCGGGGGCCGGGGTGGCCGCCTTCCGCGCGCTGATCGAGGAGAAGGGCGGGGAAATCCGCTGCGGGGCGGACGTGGACCGTATCCTTGTGAAGGACGGCCGCGTGCGCGGCGTGGCGCTGGCGGGGGGCGAGGAGATTGCCTGCGGGTCGGTCCTGGCCTCGGTCGCGCCGGGGCAGTTGCAGGACCGCCTGCTGCGCGACGTGAACCTGCCCGAGGACAAGGCGGCCGCGCACGTCTTCCGCCACGGGCGCGGGAATTTCCAGCTGCACTATGCTCTGGACCGTCCCCCGGAATGGCTGACGCCGGGTCTGGATGACGTGGCGCTGATCCATCTGGCGGAGGGGATCGATTCGGTCTCCAAGGCCTCGAACGAGGCGGAACGGGGGATGCTGCCCGTGGTGCCGACGATCTGCGTCGGCCAGCCGCACCGGCTTGACCCGTCGCGCTGCCCGGAGGGGAAGGCGATCCTGTGGCTGCAGATCCCCGACGCCCCGCGCGTCGTGAAGGGCGATGCGGCGGGGGAAATCGCGACCGACGGGACATGGAGCGAGGCCACGCGCGAGGCGTTCGCCGACCGGATCGAAGCGGTGCTGCGCCGTCACATCAAGGATTTCGACCAGATCAGGCTGGCGCGGCGGGCCTATTCCCCGGCGGACCTTGCGGCGATGAACGTCAACCTCGTCGGCGGCGACCCCTATGGCGGGCTTTGCACCATCGACCAGTTCTTCATCTTCCGCCCCTACGCCCATTCGACCAACGGCACGAACCTGGTGCGGGGCTTCACGCATATCGGCGCCTCGACCCATCCCGGCCCCGGGCTGGGCGGGGGTTCGGGCTTCCTTGCGGCAAAGAGGCTGGGCGCATGAAGGACCAGCCCTCGCGCGAGAAACCGGCGGAGAGCCTGCCCAGGCTGGGGGAAATCGGGCTGACCAACTATGCGCCCTATCTCCTGAACCGGATCATGGGCCGCTACAACGCCAGCCTCCGGGACGAGATGGCTGACCTTGGCCTGACGACGCCCAAGATGCGGGCGCTGGCGGTGCTGTCGGTGATCGAGGGGCCGCTGATCCGCGAGCTGGCAGTCTATTCGGTGGTGGAACAGTCCACCCTGTCGCGCGCGCTGGACCAGCTGGCCGGCGAGGGGCTGATCCGGCGCGAGACCGATGCGGCCGACAGCCGCGCCACCCGCGTCTACATCACCGAAGCCGGCCGCGCGCATTTCGAGACGCTCTGGCCGCGCATGGCCGAAGCGCATGAGCGCATGTTCCGGGGCATTCCGGCGGAAGAACGCAGGGCCTTCGTCGGCACGCTGCAGAAGATGCTGACCAATATCCGAAAGCACGAGATCTGAGAGATGGCCGAGCGGTCCTTCAAGGCAGAGGTGGAGCATCTTCGCAAGGGGGAGGGGGACACCTTCACCGGCGAGGGCATTCTGGCGATCACCAAGGCGCTGCTGGAAAACGGCGTCGGTTATGTCGGCGGCTACCAGGGCGCGCCGATCAGTCACCTGATGGACGTGCTGGCCGATGCCGAGGACCTGATGGCCGAGCTTGGCGTCCGCTTCGAGGCCAATGCGAACGAGGCGGCGGCAGCGGCGATGCTGGCGGCCTCGGTCCATTATCCGATCCGGGGGGCGGTGACGTTCAAGGGGTCCGTGGGCGTCAACGTCGCTTCGGATGCCCTGGCGAACCTGGCCTCCAGTGGCGTGAACGGCGGGGCGCTGATCATCGTGGGCGAGGATTACGGCGAAGGCTCCTCGATCATGCAGGAGAGGTCCCACGCCTTCGCGATGAAGTCGCAGTTCTGGCTCCTGGACCCGCGGCCGAACCTGCCCTCGATCGTTCAGGCGGTACGGGACGGGTTCGAGCTGTCCGAGGCCTCGAACACGCCCGTCATGCTGATGGTCCGCATCCGGTCGTGCCACGTCACCGGCAGCTTCCAGACCCGCGACAACCAGCGTCCCAAGCTTTCCGTCAAGGACGCGCTGTCGAACCCGCAGTCCGACTTCGCCCGCGTCGTCCTGCCGCCGATGTCCTTCGCGCACGAACAGGACAAGATCAGGAACCGCTGGCCCAACGCCGAAAAGTTCATCCGCGAGCGGAAGCTGAACGAGGTGTTCGGGCCTGCGCGCGCCCCCGTGGGGCTGGTCCTGCAAGGCGGCATGTACAACGGGGTGATCCGTGCGTTGCAACGGCTGGGCTTGGCGGACATCTGGGGCAACACCCAGGTTCCGCTTTACGTCCTGAACGTCACCTACCCGCTGATCTCGTCCGAGTTCCTGGAGTTCTGCGAGGGCAAGGACCAGGTCCTGGTGATCGAGGAAGGCCAGCCCGAGTTCATCGAACAGCAGCTGTCGACCTTCCTCTACCGCGCCGGGTCCAGCGTGAAGCTGCGCGGCAAGGGCATCCTGCCAATGGCAGGGGAATACACTGGGCAGGTGATGCTGGACGGTATCGCGGCCTTCCTGAAAGAAGCCGCGCCGCAGATGCTGCCCGCCCTCGTCCGCGCGCCGAACGAGGACAAGCCGAAGATCCCGGACCTGACCAAGACCGTCCCGATCCGCCCCCCCGGCTTCTGCACCGGCTGCCCGGAACGCCCGATCTTCGCCGCGATGAAGCTGGTGCAGAAGGAGACCGGCAAGCTTCAGATCAGCGCGGACATCGGCTGCCACCTCTTCGGCTCGCTGCCGCCCTTCGAGATCGGCGGCGCGACGATGGGCTATGGCCTTGGCCCCGCGGCCAACGCGGCCTTCGACGGGGGCGGGGAACGCCGCCCGGTCTCGATCATCGGGGACGGCGGGTTCTGGCACAACGGACTGTCGTCCAGCTTCACCAACATGGCGTTCAACAAGTCCGACGGCGTGGCGGTGATCGTGGACAACTACTATTCCGCCGCGACGGGCGGGCAGGACATCATGTCCTCTCGCGCCGACAACCCGACGAAAGCCACGAAGCACCCGATCACCAAGGCCCTGAAGGGCATCGGGATCGACTGGGTGCGGCAGGTCGACCGGACCTATGACGTGGGCCACATGCGCGATGTCCTGCGCGAGGCGCTGACCACCGACACCCCCGGCCCCAAGGTCATCGTCGCCTCGTCGGAATGCATGCTGAACAAGCAGCGCCGCGAGAAGCCGCTCGCCGCAAAGGCCATCAAGGATGGCCGCCGGGTCGAGGCCCCCCGCTTCGGCGTCGATGAGGATGTCTGCACCGGCGACCACGCCTGCATCCGGCTGTCCGGTTGCCCCTCGCTGTCGCTGAAGAAGCTCGACGACCCCCTCCGCGACAACCCCGTGGCCTCGATCGACCAATCCTGCGTCGGCTGCGGCAACTGCGGCGAGGTGGCGGACGCCGCGGTCCTCTGCCCGTCCTTCTACCGCGCCGACGTGGTGCACAATCCGTCGAAATGGGAAGCGCGGTGGGCCGGGTTCCGAGCGCGGGTCATTGGCTGGCTGCAATCCCGCCGCGCGGCGAAACGGCTGGACTTCGGAGGCACGGCATGACGCCCGCAGCCCCCCACCCCCACCCCCATCCCCTCCCCACCAAGGGGGAGGGGGGCGCCCCGGACCAGTCGTGGGCAACAACCGTCAAAACCGGGCTCCTCCCTCCCACCGCGTGGGGGAGGGCTGGGGAGGGGGGGCGCCCCGTCAGCCAAAGCAGCAAGGGTCGGACATGAGCCTTCAGGAAACCTTCAGCCCCCGCAACGCCGACCCGCGCCTGTCGGGCATCATCAAGCTTGCGATCCTTGCTGTCGGCGGCCAGGGCGGCGGCGTCCTGACCGGCTGGATCGAGGACGTGGCCCGCTCGCAAGGTTATGCCGCCCAGGCCACATCCGTCGCGGGCGTCTCGCAGCGCACCGGGGCCACGGTCTACTATGTGGAAATGGCCCCGCAGAAACCCGGTGAACCCGTTCCGGTCTTCTCCCTCATGCCCGCTCCCGGCGACGTCGACATCATGATCACCGCCGAGATGATGGAAGCCGGCCGCGCCATCATCCGCGGCTTCGTCACGCCGGACCGGACCACGCTCATCACCTCGACCCACCGCGCGCTGGCGGTGTCCGAGAAGATGGTCCCCGGCGACGGTATCGCCTCCTCGGACGAAGTCATGGCCGCCGCCGAGATCGCCGCCCGCCGCGTCATCGCCGCCGACTTCGACGCGCTGGCGATCTGGAACGGCTCGGTCATCTCTGCCTCGCTCTTCGGTGCCTTGGCCGGGGCGCAGATCCTTCCCTTCCCGCGCGAGGCGTTCGAGGCCGCAATCCGGGCGGGCGGCAAGGGCACCGAGGCCTCGCTGAAAGCCTTCGCCGCCGCCTTCGACGTGGCGACAAATCCCGCGCCAGTGGCCGCGCCCGTCGCAAAGGCGAAACCCGAACCCAAGGTCCAGGGTCCCGCCCGCCTCATGGCCGAATGGGACCGCCTTGCCGCCCGCGTCGCCGCGCTGCCCGCCCCGGTTGCCGAACTGGCGCTGCCCGGCTTGCGCAAGGTGGTCGAATTCCAGGACCTCCGCTACGGCGCGGAATACCTCGACCGCCTTGCTGGGGTCCTCGCCCGCGACGATGCCGCCCAAGGCTGGACGCTCTCGCGCGAGGCGGCGAAATACATCGCCAACGCGATGGCCTATGACGACATCATCCGCGTCGCCGACCTGAAGACCCGCGCCCGCCGTTTCGACCGCATCCGCAGCGAAATGCGGGTGAAAGAGGCGAACGTCCTCCAGCTGACCGAATTCTTCCATCCCCGCGCGCAGGAAATCGTCGGCATGTTCCCCGCCCGCCTTGGCGCCCGGCTGGAGTCCGATCCGAAATGGATGGCGCGTCTCACCCGCTGGGTCGACAAGGGCCGCCGTCTGCGCACCGACAGCCTGCCTGCCTTCCTGACGCTGCACATCCTTGGCGGGATGAAGGGCTGGCGCCGGCGCACCCTGCGTCACGCGCAGGAACAGGCGCATCTCGCCCGCTGGCTAGAGACCGCGCTGGCCGAGGTCCCCCGCAACTATGCCCTTGCGGTCGAGCTGATCCGCTGCCGCCGCCTGATCAAGGGCTATTCCGACACCCACGCCCGCGGGCATTCCAAGTTCGACCGCGTGCTTGCCGCCACCACCCGCATCGCCAGCCGCGACGACGCCGCCGGCTGGTGCCGCCGCCTGCGTGAGGCCGCCCTGCAGGACGAAGAAGGCAAGGCGCTGGACGGCGCGATCCGGACCATCGAGAGTTTCGCGTAACAAGCGATCGGGGCCGCGAACGCAGGCACGCTGCGGTGTCAGCCGTCGAAGCAGGCCGCGAAATAGGGGGCAAGCGCGCGCGTCACCGCCGCTCGGACAAGTGCGGGCGCGGTGGGGGCCGTCTGGCCGTCCATGACCTCGGGCCAGGCCGCGCCGAGGAACTGCGAAATCAGCGGCTCGGGCAGGGGTGTCGTGCCGAGGGCAGAGAGCAGGCCGTCGACCGCTTGCAGCGCGCGGGGATCGGTCCAGTAATAGCGGATGCGGTCGGAATAGCTGTAGTGCCGTTGCATCCGCTGATGTTCCGGGGTGCCGTGGTAGTAGCGCGCCCAGTGGCCGGGCTTGTCCAGCATCAGCCGCTCCATCGCCTCGCGCAGGGGCTCACCCCGATCCGGCAGGATCTCGTCGGCGATGCGGTCCAGGCCGTACAGCGCCTCGCGCAGGGCGAAGGTCAGGCCGGGGCCGACCTTGAGGATGCCAAAACCGTCGCGGACCAGAGCCGCAAGCGCCGCGGGCGTCTGGTAGTCGGTGGAATGCGCCTCGAACAGCATGGGCAGGTCGGCCAGACTGGCGACCAGGGCACGGGCCTCATCGGGGCGGTAGGCGACGACGTTCTCGTTACCGAACTCAACCCCCGGCTGGACCACCAGGCCGACGACGCGGGCAAAGGCATCGGACACGCCGGCGGCGGCAAAGGCCTCGCGGTGCTGCTCGACCGTGGTGCGCGCGGCAGCGGAAGAGGTGACGACCAGACCCTCGACCTCTTCCAGTGCGCCGCCGGGGACGGGGACTTCGGTGCCGATCACATAGACCGGGGCCTCGCCCGCGGCATGGGCCTCGGCCACGGCGGCCAGGCGGGCGTTGCGGGTCGCGATCACGGTGTCGGGCAGGGGCACTGGGTCGTCAGCGCAGGCCATGCTGGCGTCGAGGTGGATCTTGGTGAACCCCGCAGCGGCATAGGCCGCGACCATTTCGCAGGCCTTGTCCATCGCCTGATCGGCCGGAAGTCTGGTCCAGGGGTTCGGGCCGAGGTGGTCGCCGCCGAGGATCAGGCGGACGGGGTCGAACCCCTCCTGCCGCGCGAGGTCCAGCGCATAGGCGCGGAAGTCGGCCGGGGTCATGCCGGTATAGCCGCCTTCGTGGTTGACCTGGTTGCAGGTCGCCTCGATCAGCACCGGGACATTGCGGTCGCGACCAAGGGCAAGAGCCGTGCAGATCACTGTGGGATGCGCCGAGCAGATCGACGGAATACCCCGGATTCGCCCCGACTTGCGGTCGGAAGCCAGGCTCAGCAGCGATGCGGTCGTCATGGCGGGGTTGATCCCAGTTGATCGGTTTGAAATCTTTCCTCGGCGTATAACTTTCGGCCGAATGGATAAAGCGGAACATGATCGCCGGGGTCCCATGAAGATCGACCGCGCCACTGCCGTCTGTCAGCCGCTGCGGGTTTTCACCAATTGCCATGGCATGATCGCAAGCGCGGACGAGCAGGAGGCGCGGCTCAACACGCTGATGGTCTCGCGGACCCGCGCGCCCATCGTGCTGACGGACGCCGACAAGTTCGGCGCCGGCTGACCTGTGGCGTGACCCGGCTGAGCGCGGGCGCGCGTGCTGACCCACGCCCGGCTGGGCGCAGTGTGGCAGGGCCGACTGGCCGAGCAGGGCGTGATGGTGACGCTGGTGGATGCCGCCTGACGGACCGGGTGACGCGACCTCAGAACAGGTGGTAGACGCGCCGCGTGCGGTCGAAGTCCACCACCCGCCGCCCCGACGCGAAGGCGGCCTGCAGGAGGTCCCGCAGCTGGCCGCGCGCGCGGGCGGCCTGGGCCGGGTCTTCCTGTGCAAGTCGTTCGATGTCTTCGGGCAGGACAAAAGACAGGGGCTCGCCCAGGGGCGGCGGCGGCGGCCCGCCCGCAGCCAGCGCCGCCACGCGGGGCGAGGCCAGCGTCCAGTCCGCCATCAGCCGGTCCGAGCCGAGGCCCTGGTTGATGCCCGCCATCTCGCCGTAATAGTCGGGGAGATAGACGCTGCATTCCGCGCCGAGCCGGTGGATGTTCAGCGTCGCGTTCACGGCGCGGAGCGGGTCGAAGGTCCAGCGCACGCGGGCGATGCCGTGGGCCAGGCACCAATCGCGCTGGTAGAACTTGAGCCGCGCGCCCAGCCCCAGGCCGCGGGCGCGGGGCAGGACGGCCAGTCGGTGCGAATGCTGCACCTGCGGGTCGCGGGTGGGAAAGCCGAAGACATAGCCCAGCAGGTCCTTGCCCGCGAAGGCGCCGCCGACGAGGCCGCCCTCGGCCTGGATCACCAGCATGAGGTCGGCGGGATCGGGCAGGTCGCCTTCGCCCCAGACCTCGCGTTGCAGGGCCTCGGCGGCGCGGAACTCGGCCATGCCTTTCAGGTCGCGGAAGGTGATCTCGGTCACGCGCGGACCTCATGCAGGGCAAGGGTGGCGGTGGCGAGGTAGTCGAGGTCGAGCGACACGCCGATGCCGGGGCCGGGCGGCACGGGCATCCGGCCGTCGACGGTTTCCAGCTTCTGCTCGATGATGTCGCGGGTGAAGTAGCGGCTGGCCGAGGAGGTGTCGCCGGGCTTGGTGAAGTTCGGCAGGGTCGACAGGTGGATGTTGTGCGCCCGACCGATGCCGGATTCCAGCATCCCGCCGCACCAGACCGGGACCTGGAAGGCGGCGGAGAGGTCGTGGATCTGCCGGGCGGCGACGTGGCCCCCGACCCGGCCGACCTTGATGTTCATCACCCGCGCCGCGTCGCTTTGCAGCGCCTTGCGGGCGTGGTCGACGGTGCGGATGCATTCGTCCAGGCAGATCGGCGTGCGGATGCGGGTTTGCAGCGTGGCGTGGTCGTGGATGTCGTCCCAGGCGAGCGGCTGTTCGATATAGTCCAGCGCAAAGCCGTCCATGGCCTGAAGCAGGCCGGTGTCGGCCAGCGTGTAGCAGCAGTTCGCGTCCACGGTCAGGTGCGCGTCGGGATAGGCCCGCCGGACGGCGTCCAGCAGGGCAAGGTCGTGGCCGGGCTTCACCTTCAGCTTGATCCGCTTGTACCCCTGCGCCAGGTGCGCGCCGACCCGGTCCAGCGTCTGGTCGATAGGCCCGATCCCCAGCGAGACGCCGACGTCGATCGCGTCACCCTCGCCGCCGAGCAGGGTTTGCAGGGGCAGATCCAGCGACCGCGCCCAGAGGTCCCAGAACGCCATCTCGACCGTGGCCTTGGCCATGTGGTTTGCCCGCCAGGGCGCAAGCGTCCGGGCCAGCGATTCGGGGTTGGCGTAGCTTTTGCCCACCACCTGCGGCAACAGCACGGTTTGCAGCAGGTCCATCGCGCCGGCGACGGTTTCCTCAAGATAATCGGGCAGGGGGTCCATCACGCCCTCGGCGTGGCCCTCAAGCCCGTCGGCCCGCAAGGTCAGAAGAGGAAAGACCTTTTCGGTCAGCGTCCCCGTCGCGATGGTGAAGGGCGTGACCAGCGGCAGGCGGACAAGCCGCAGCGTCGCGCCGTCGATGCGCAGGGCGGACCGCAGGGCGGGGCGGGATTGGGCGGGCATCGGGGCTCCTGTCGAAAGCGACTTAGATCAGCTTACTTCCATCGTTGACCGAATGAAAGTTTCCTGACAAGCTTTCCGCAACGGAGGGTTTTCAGTGCAGCAGGCGCGCGGCCAGGGTTCGGAGGAGACGGGCGATCTGCGCGACAGGCTGTCGGCGGCGATCGAAGGCGGCACTCCTTCCGAACGGGCGATCGCGCATTACCTGCTTCACAACCTGACCGCGCTGCCGTTCGAGACGGCGGCGGCGGTGGCGGCGAAGGTCGGGGTGTCCGAAGCCTCGGTCGGGCGCTTCTGCCGGTCGATCGGCTTCCGGCATCTGAAGGACCTGAAGTCCAGCCTGCAGGTCGACCTGGGCGAGAAGGCCTGGCTGATCGGCGACCGGCTGCGCGACTTTCACGAACGCAGCCGGCAGGGCGGGGCCGAGCTGGCCCGCGCGCTGGAGCGCGAGATCGCGGCGCTGGTCGCGGTGTACGAGCTGGCGGCAACGGCGGAATTCCAGCAGGCGGTGGAACGCCTGGCCCATCGCCCGTCCGTCTTCGTTGCGGGGTTCCAGACCGAGCGTGGCCATGCGGCGGAACTGGCGCACAACCTGCAATACCTGCGCGCCGGGGTGCAGCTGGCCGATGTGGGCGGCGGGCATTTCGCCGACATCCTTCTGTCCCCGCCGGAAAGCGCGACGCTGGTCCTGATCGACGGCCGCCGCTATTCGCGGCTGACCCGCGACCTTGCCCAGGCCGCGCGGCAGGCGGGCATTCCGGTGACGCTGATCACCGACCCCTATTGCGACTGGGCGCCCGGCATCGTGACCGAGCTTTTCGCGGTGCCGACCGACCTGAACCATTTCTGGGACACGACCAGCGCCATGTCCTCGCTGATCGGGCTGTTGGTGAACGGCGTGTTCCGCGAGCTGGGGGCGGGGGTCGAAGACCGGATGGCCCGCGTCTCGGCGCTTTATGACGACTTCATCGGACATACCGTTCCGGGGCGAAACCCGGGCAAATCCTGACACGCGCAAAACAGAGAGGACCCCCATGAGCTTTTCCTTCCGCAAGACCCTGCTTTCGGCCAGCGTGAGCCTGGCCGCGCTGTTGGCTGCCAACGCCACCCTGGCGCAGGAGGCGGTGTTCGTCGCCAGCTCCAACGAGGTGGGCATCCCGACGCTGGACCCGATCCGCGCCACCAACCTGGGCCGGGCCACCACGCTGATCTTCGACCGCCTGGTGAGCCAGGCGGCCGACCTGTCCTTCCACCCCTGGCTGGCGGAAAGCTGGGAAGAGGCCCCGGACGGGATGTCCTGGACCTTCAAGCTGAAGCAGGGCGTCACCTTCCACAACGGCGAGCCGTTCAATGCGGCGACGGTGAAAGCCTGGCTCGAGGCGTTCAAGGCCAGCGAGAACGCCTACATGTCCGAGGCCATCGCCGAGGTGCAGCTGGTCGACGACTACACGGTGAAGTTCGTGATGTCGCGGCCCGAGCCGAACCTGCTTTACAACCTGTCGTCCAGCTACATGTCGGTGATCGAGCCGAAGTCCTTCGCCGCCCTGGGCGAGAACTATGGCGTGACCGAGGTCTACGGCACCGGCCCGTTCAAGCTGGAAAGCTTCACCATCGGCCAGGACACCGTGCTGGTGCGCAATGACGATTACACCTGGGGTTCGCCGCTGGCCGCGAACCAGGGTCCGGCCAAGATCGCCCGCCTGACCATCCGCGAGATCGGCGAGGATTCGACCGCCTTCCTGGAACTGAAGACCGGCGGCGTCGACATGCTGCTGAGCGTCCCGGCCGACCTGATCGGCGAGGTGCAGAAAGAGGCGAACCTGGCCGTGCTGACCATGCCGGGCCAGGACGTCTATTACATGCCGATCAACGTGACGAAGCCGCCCTTCGACGACATCCGCGTCCGCGAGGCCGCGGCCAAGGCGATCAACCAAGAGGAAATCCTGGCCTCGGTCTTCGGGGGCGTGGGCTCGGTCGCGGACACCTTCCTGATCACGGCGCTGCCGGAATCCAAGGTCTCGGACGCGGCGAAGATCAAGTACGACCCGACCCGCGCCAACGCGCTTCTGGACGAGGCGGGCTGGGTCATGGGCGCGGACGGCGTGCGGGCCAAGGACGGCCAGCCGCTGAAGGTCACGCTCTGGACCCAGAGCGACAGCATCTTCCGCCGGCTGACCGAAGTGGTGCAGGCGCAGCTGAAGGCCGTGGGGATCGAGGCCGAGATCACGACCTTCGACAGCTCGATGATCCGCGACCAGTACAAGACCGGCGAGCAGCAACTGGCGGTTCGGTCCTACAACTGGGACAACGCCGACATCGTGGACTGGTTCTTCGGCGGCGACCGGCTGGGCTATCCCAACGTGTCGATGTTCAACGACCCGAAGGCCGAAGAGCTGCGCGCCGCGGCGATGACCGGATCGAAGAACATGGAAGAGCGGGTGAAGAACTTCACCGCCTACCATGAATATGTCCTGACCCAGTTCCCGATGGCGCCGATCTACCAGCCAGTCGACGCGGTGGCCTACAACAAGGACCGCCTGGTCCTGCCGGAAACCATCAACGCCCCCGGCATCGGCCCGGTCGCGATCATGGACATGGAGGTGAAGGAGTAACCGCCCAGGCGCAGGGAAGACCGGCATGATCTCATATCTCGTCAAGCGGGTGCTGATGCTTGTGCCGGTGTTCCTTGCGGTATCGGTGGTGGTGTTCCTCATCCTTCACTTCATTCCGGGGGACCCGATCGACAATCTGTTGAAGGTCGGGTCCTCGCCCTCGGCGCGGGTCGAGATGGAGGCGCGCTATGGTCTCGACCGGCCCTTGCCGGTGCAATACGGGATCTGGCTGGGCAAGGTCCTGCAAGGGGACCTTGGCACCGCCATCGTCGCCCGCCGCCCGGTGGCCGACCTGATCGCCCAGGCGCTGCCGCATTCGCTGTGGCTGGGCGGGCTGGCGCTGCTGTTTTCCTCGGTCCTGGGCATCGCGCTGGGGCTGATCGCGGCGCTGAACCGGGACCGCTGGCCGGACCGGGCGATCATGGGGGGCGTTCTCCTGGGGTCGACCATGCCAAGCTTCTGGCTTGGGCTGATCCTGATGCTGGTTTTTTCCGTCTGGCTGGGCTGGTTCCCCGTCTCGGGCGCGCGGGGCTGGGGGTCGCTGGTGCTGCCGGTGCTGACGATCGGGCTTGGCGGCACGGCGCTGGTGGCGCGGATCACCCGCGTCTCGATGATCGAGGCGGCGGGGCGCGACTTTGTCCTGCTGCTGCACGCCAAGGGCCTGTCGCCGCTGCGCATCCAGCTGCGCCATGTGCTGCGCCACGCGCTGATCCCGGTGGTCACGATCCTGGCGCTGCGGATCGGCTGGATCCTGGGCGGGGCGGTCACGGTCGAGGTGGTCTTTGCCCGTCCCGGCCTGGGGACGCTGCTGATCAAGTCCTTGTCCCAGCATGACTATCCGGTGGTGCAGGCCTGCCTGCTGATGCTGGCGATGGCGGTGATGCTGGGAACGCTGCTGGGCGACATCCTGCAAGCCCTGATGGACCCGCGCGTCCGGGCCGCGATGGCATGAGCGCGCCCGCCCCCCTTCGCGCGCTGCGCCGCCCCCTGGGTGCGGTGGCCGGGCTCTGGCTGGCGCTGGTGCTGCTCGCCGCCGTCTTCGCGCCGCTGCTGACGCCCTATGCCTATGACGTGCAGTCGCTGCCCGATGCCTACCAGCCGCCCTCCTCGGCGCATTGGCTGGGGACGGACGAGTTCGGCCGCGATCTCCTGACCCGGCTGATCTACGGCGCGCGGACCTCGCTTTCGGTCAGCGCCACGGCCATCGCGATTTCGGTCTTCTGCGGGATGGTGCTGGGCGCCGCCGCGGCCTGGTTCGGCGGCTGGCTCGACCGGGCGGTGACGGTGGTGGTGGACCTGACCTGGTCCTTCCCGGAAATTCTGATCGCGCTGATCCTGGTGGCGATCATCGGACCCGGCACGCTGGGGACGATGATCGCGATCTCGGTCGCGTATCTGGCGCAGTTCACCCGGCTGACGCGGGCGCAGATCCTGACCCTGAAGGGCGAGACCTTCATCGAGGCCGCGCGGTCCCTGGGCGCGGGGAACGCGCAGATCCTGTTCGGCCACCTTCTGCCCAACGCGCTGGCCCCGGTGCTGGTCGGCGCGATGCTGGCGACCGGGGACGCGATCATCCTGGAGGCAACGCTGGGCTTCTTCGGTCTCGGCGCGCAGCCGCCGGTGCCAAGCTGGGGCGGCATGATGTCGGCGGGGTCAGCCCTGGTGTTCAAGGCGCCCTGGGTGATCCTGTTCCCCGGCCTGACGGTCGCCATCACCGTCGTCGCGATCAACCTGTACGGCGATGCGCTGATTGCCGCGCTGGACATCCGCGCCAAGCTGAGGACCGGGCCATGACCGCGCTGCTGGAGGTGGACCGGATCGACGTCGCCATCGGCGCGCTGCGGCTTCTGGACGGGGTCTCGCTGGCGGTGGAGCGCGGGCAGATCCTGGGGCTGGTGGGGGAAAGCGGCTCGGGCAAGTCGCTGACGGCGCTGGCGGCGCTGGGGCTGCTGCCGCTGATCGGCGGGAGGGTGACGGCGGGGGCGGTGCGGTTCGACGGGCAGGACATGGGCGCGATGACCGACCGCCAGCGCCGGGCGCTGCGCGGGCGGCGGATCGGCTTCGTCACGCAGAACCCGATGACCGCGCTTGACCCGGTGCAGCGGATCGGCGCGCAGATCGACGTGGTCAGCCGCCTGCATCTGGGCCTGAGCCCGGCGCAGGCCCGCGCCCGCACGCTGGAACTGATGACCCAGCTGCGCATCCCCGAGGCGGCGGCGGTGGCCGAGGCCTGGCCACACCAGCTTTCGGGCGGGATGAAGCAGCGGATCGTGATCGCCATGGCGCTGGCGGGCGACCCCGACCTGATCATCGCGGACGAACCGACGACCGCGCTGGACGTGACGGTGCAGGCGCAGATCATCCAGATCCTCGGCGCCCTGGTCCGCGACCGGGGCGTGGCGCTTTTGCTGATCACGCACGACATGGGCGTCGTGGCGCAGATCTGCGACCGGGTGGCGGTGCTTTACGCCGGGCGGCTGGCCGAGGAGGGTCCGGTCGCGCAGATCTTCGCCGCGCCGTCGCATCCCTATACCTCGGCCCTGATCGGCTGCATCCCGCAAGAGGGCATGGCGCGCGGGACGCTGCGGGGCATTCCCGGCACGGTGCCGGGGGCCGCGGCCTTCCCGTCCGGCTGCCGCTTCCACCCGCGCTGCCCGCGTGCCTCGGACCTGTGCCGGACGGTGGTGCCGCCGCTGACCGGCACGGGCCCCCGGGTCGCCTGCCATCATCCGGGAGGCCCGGCATGACGGCGCCGCTGATCCGCGTCGAGGGGTTGACCCGGCGCTTCCAGACCGGCGGCGGCCTGTTCGCCCGCCCGCGCGAGATGCTGGCGGTGCGGGACGTGTCGCTGACCGTGCAGCGGGGCGAGGTTCTGGGCGTCGTGGGCGAAAGCGGCTGCGGCAAGTCCACGCTGGCGCGACTGGTGCTGCGCCTGATCGAGCCGACCTCGGGCAAGGTCAGCCTGGACGGAACGGACCTGGCCAGCCTGTCCGCCGGCGCGCTGCGGCGGATGCGGCGACGGATGGCGATGGTGTTCCAGGACCCCTATTCCAGCCTCGACCCGCGTCATACGCTGGCCCAGGTGCTGGCCGAGCCGTTCCGCGTCCAGGGCGAAGCGCCGCCCCCCGGCCGAATCCCCGAGATGCTGGCCGAGGTGGGCCTTCCCGCGAGCATGGCTGAAAGCCACCCGCACCAGCTGTCGGGCGGGCAGCGGCAACGGGTGGGCATCGCCCGCGCCTTGGCGCTGCGGCCGGAATTCGTGGTGCTGGACGAGCCGACGGCCAGCCTGGACGTGTCGATCCAGGCGCAGATCGTGGCACTTCTGGCCGACCTGCGCGACCGGCTGGGGCTGACCTACCTGTTCATCAGCCACGACCTGGGGCTGGTGCGCTATTTCTGCGACCGGATCGTGGTGATGTACCTGGGCGCGGTGGTCGAGGTGATGCCCGCCTCTGGCTCTGCCCCGCGCCATCCCTACACGCGGGCACTGACGCAATCGGCCTTCGTCCCCGACCCCGCGCAGCGGCGCGAGATCGCGCCCTTGCAGGGAGAGATCCCCAGCCCCTTCGCCCTGCCCCCCGGCTGCGCCTTTGCCGGACGTTGCCCGCGGGCCACCGACCGCTGCCGCGTCGAACGTCCGGTGCTGGACGCCGATCCGGTCCATCCCGTCGCCTGTTTCCACCCGCATTGAAAGCCAGATCGCATGCCCTTCCACGTCCTGACCGGCGCCTTCGTCCATGAAAGCAACACCTTCAAGAAGGGCGAGACCACGCTGCAGGACTTCCGCGACAATGTGCTGGACCTGGGCCAGGTGGCTGTCGACCGCTTTCGCGGCGTGAACGAGGAACTCGCGGGTTTCCTTGACGTGGCCGAGGCCGAGGGCTGGCGGATGACGCATACCGTCTCGGCCCATGCGACCCCGGGCGCGCGCGTCTCGCGCGAGGCTTACGAGCATATTGCGGGGCTGATCTGCGACGGCGCGCGGGCGCATCGGGATACGCTGGACGGCGTGCTGCTGGCATTGCACGGGTCGATGGTGCCGGTCTTCTGCGAGGATGGCGAGGGCGAGTTGCTGGGGCGTCTGCGCGACATCCTGGGGCCGGACCTGCCGATCGCGGTGACGCTGGACCTGCACGCGATGGCGACCCCGGCGATGGTCGAGCGGGCGCAAATCTTCGTCAGCTACAAGACCTACCCGCATGTCGACATGCGCGTCACCGGCCGCCACGCGGCGCGGCTCCTGGATGGCGCGATGAAGGGTCGGGTCCGCCCGCGCACGCTGCGGCTTGGCCTGCCGATGCTGGACGAGGCGAACGCCGGGCGCACCGACGTGCCAGAGACGGCGGCGCTGTATTCGCGGGCCGCCGCGCATGAAGCCGAGCCGGGCATCCTTGCCGTCTCGATCAACGCGGCCTTCGCCGAGGCCGACATCCGCGACGCCGGGCCGACGGTGCTGGTGACGCACGACGCGGGCGCCGAGGCCCGCGCGGCCGAGATCGCGCGGGACCTGGCGCAGACGATCTGGGACCAGCGCGACAGCGTGTCGAACGACTTCCTGACGCCCGAGGTCGCGGCGGGGATCGCGCGGGCGTTCGATCCAGCGTCGGGGCCGCTGGTGATCGCGGACTATGCCGACAACCCCGGCGCGGGGGCCTATGGCGATTCCACCGCGCTGCTGGCGGCGCTGCTGGACGCGGGCGCGACCGGGGGCGCTCTGGCGCCGATGATCGACCCCGAGGCGGCGGCGATCCTGCATCGGCACCGGGTGGGGGACACGGTGACGCTGGCGGTGGGCGGCAAGAACGACCCGGCCTTTGGTGGCGGTCCGCTGACCCTGACGGGCGAAGTGCGGCACCTGTCGGACGGGACCTATACCGGCGACGGGCCGATCCTGGGCGGCATCACCCACAGCTTCGGCCCGACGGCGGTCTTCCGGGTGCAGGGGATCGACATCCTGGTCGTCACGCTGTCCGGCCAGATGCTGGACCTGCAACAGGTCCGCACATTCGGCATCGAGCCGCGCGACCTGCGCTTCCTGGTCGTCAAGTCGATGCAGCATTTCCGCGCCGCCTTCGAGCCGGTCGCGGGCAGGGTGATCGTCTGCGACTCGGGCGCGCTGGCCACGCCGCAGGCGCATCTGCGGCCCTATGTGCGCATCCGCCGCCCGGTCTGGCCGCTGGACCGCGAGGGGCTCTCGCCCTTCGGCTGAGTGCGGGCGGGTAACGGAAACTTCGGCCCCGCCATCGGCATGGGCCGGGACTGTTACAGCGACGCGGTGATCCCGCCGTCGACGTACAGGATATGGCCGTTCACAAAGCTGGCCGCGTCCGAGGCGAGGAAGACGCAGGCGCCCTGCAGCTCTTCCACGCGGCCCCAGCGGCCTGCCGGAGTGCGCTTTTCCAGCCAGGACGAGAAGGCCGGGTCCGCGACCAGCGCGGCGTTGAGCGGTGTGTCGAAATAGCCGGGCGCGATGGCATTGCAGTTCAGCCCATGGCGCGCCCAATCGGTCGCCATGCCCTTGGTCAGGTTGCCCACGGCGCCCTTGGTCGCGGTGTAGGGCGCGATCGAGGGCCGGGCCAGCGCGGTCTGCACGCTGGCGATGTTGATGATCTTGCCCCGGCCGCGCGCGATCATGTGACGGGCCACCGCCTGCCCGACATGGAAGACGCTGGCGATGTTGGTCTGCAACAGGCGCTCGAAGGCCTCGGGCGGGAAGTCCTCCAGCGGGGCGCGGTGCTGGATGCCGGCGTTGTTCACCAGGATGTCGATGGGGGTGCCTGCGGCCTCGAACCCGTCGATGGCCGTGCGGGCGGCGGCGTGGTCGGTGACGTCGAAGGCCAGCGTCCGCGCACCGGGGATTTGCGCGGCGGCGGCGGCAAGACGGGCGGGGTCGCGGCCGTTCAGCACCACCTGCGCCCCCGCCGCCGCGAGCCCCTGCGCCAGGGCGAACCCGATGCCCTGCGACGCGCCGGTGACCAGCGCCCGGCGGCCCGTCAGATCGAAAAGGCCCTGCCCCATGTCCGTCCCCCCTTGGCCCTTCGGCCGCCTTGGGCAAGGGGTAAGCCAGCGCGGGGCCGTCGCCAAGCTTTGCTTGCGCGGGACGGGGTTTTCCGGGATGAAGCCTGTCGGGCGCCGATGCCCAGTCCGCACAGGTAAGGCCAGAGCGTGTCCGACCAGGCCGCCATCGCAACCGACGCAATCGCGCAAGAGCTGCGGCTGAACGCGGCGGCCTTCATCGTCACGGTCTACGGCGATGTCGTCGTTCCGCGTGGCGGGGTGCTGTGGACCGGGACGCTGATCGACCTTTGCGCGCGGGTGGGGATCAATGAATCGCTGGTGCGCACCGCCGTCTCGCGTCTGGTCGCGGCCTCGCGGCTGGAGGGAGAGCGGATCGGCCGGCGCAGCTATTACCGGCTGCGCAGTTCCGCCGTGGCCGAGTTCATGCAGGCGGCCGACCTGCTCTACGGCCCGGACCGTCCGCCGCGCGGCTGGCAGATCATCCACGACCCCGACCTGCGGCCCGAGGATGCCCAGCGGCAGCGGATGGGGCATATGGGCGGGCCGGTGTTCATCCGTCCCGACCGGGGCCAGCCCCTGCCCTCGGGTGCCTTGGTGTTCCATGCCGAGACGGTGACCTCGGACCGCCCGCTGGCGCAGTTCTGGGACCTGAGCGCGCTGCAAGACGGCTACCGCCGCTTCATGGCGCTGTTCGGGGGCGTCGATCCCGCCCGGCTTGGCGACGACGGCGCGCTGGTCACGCGGCTGCTTCTGGTTCACGGCTACCGGATGGTGCTGCTGCGCGACCCGCGTCTGCCGCAGGAGCACCTGCCCGCCGGGTGGAACGGGGCCGAGGCGCGCGACCTGTTCCGGCGCCTGTATCTTGCGCTGACCCCCGCGGCGCAGCGGCATGTCGCGCTGGCCTGCGAAGGAGACGACGGTCTCTTGCCCGCCGAGACCGAAGCGACGCGCCTGCGTCTCGCGGTGCTAAGAAGTTCGGGGGCGGACCGAATAAATACCTGATTGCGGCGTGCTTTTCGCGCCGCCCCGAAACATCACAGCATCTCAGAAGAAAATGCTTTTCCTGTGATGCTTTGAGATGTATACGTTGACCGAGCGGTCGGCGAATAGGAATCGCCGCCCCCCGAACAAGCGAGGAGCGAGGATGCGCGAGGCCTTCATTTGCGATGCGGTGCGGACGCCTGTCGGGCGGTATGGCGGGGCCTTGGCGCAGGTGCGCGCCGACGATCTGGCCGCCGAGCCGCTGAAGGCGCTGATGGCGCGCAATCCCGGTGTGGATTGGTCCGCGGTCGATGACCTGATCTACGGCTGCGCCAACCAGGCGGGCGAGGACAACCGCAACGTGGGCCGGATGGCCGTGCTTTTGGCCGGCATGCCCATCGGCGTGCCGGGGACCACGGTGAACCGGCTTTGCGGATCGGGCATGGATGCCGTCGGCATGGCCGCGCGGGCGATCAAGGCCGGGGACTGCGACTTCGTCATCGCGGGCGGCGTCGAAAGCATGAGCCGCGCGCCCTTCGTGATGCCCAAGGCCGAGACGGCGTTCTCGCGGTCGAACGCGGTCTATGACACCACCATCGGCTGGCGTTTCCCCAACCCGGCGATGAAGAAGATCTACGGCACCCATTCGATGCCGGAAACCGCCGACAACGTGGCGGCGGACTACAACATCAGCCGCGCCGACCAGGACGCCTTCGCGCTGCGCAGCCAGCAGCGGTGGGCCGCGGCGCAGGCGGCTGGCGTCTTCAAGGACGAGATCGTGCCGCTGGTGATCCCGCAGAAGAAGGGCGATCCGCTGGTCATCGACACCGACGAACACCCGCGCCCCGGCACCACGCTGGAACAGCTGGCCAAGCTGCGCGGCGTCAACGGGCCGGACCTTACGGTGACGGCCGGGAACGCCTCGGGCGTGAACGACGGTGCGGCGGCGCTGGCGGTGCTGTCTGCGGAAGCTGCGAAGGCGCAGGGCCTGACGCCCAAGGCGCGGATCGTCGCCATGGCCGCCGCGGGGGTGGAGCCTCGGGTGATGGGCGTGGGCCCGGCGCCCGCGGTCCGCAAGGTGCTGGCACGGGCCGGCATGACGCTGGACCAGATGGACGTGATCGAGCTGAACGAGGCTTTCGCCGCCCAGGCGCTGGCCGTGCTGCGCGACCTTGGCCTGCCCGACGACGCGGCGCATGTGAACGCCAACGGTGGCGCCATCGCGATGGGACATCCGCTGGGCATGTCCGGCGCGCGTCTCATCACCACGGCGATGTACCAGCTGCACCGCACCGGCGGCCGCTACGCGCTTTGCACCATGTGCATCGGCGTCGGCCAGGGCATTGCCATCATCATTGAACGAGTCTGAGGGAGGAACGACCCATGTATGCACAGATGGTCAAGGCCGAAGGTGCCAAGTCCCGCGAGGAGATGACGGTTGAGGAACGCGCCTTCCAGGACCGCATCGACCGGGGCGAGAAGATCGAGCCGAAGGAATGGATGCCGGAAGGCTATCGCAAGACCCTGATCCGCCAGATCGGCCAGCACGCGCACAGCGAAATCGTCGGCCAGCTGCCCGAGGGCAACTGGATCACCCGCGCGCCGACGCTGGAGCGGAAGGCGATCCTGCTGGCCAAGGTGCAGGACGAGGCCGGGCATGGCCTGTACCTCTATTCCGCCGCCGAGACGCTGGGCGTCAGCCGGGATGAGCTGCTGGAGCTGCTGCACAACGGCAAGATGAAGTATTCGTCGATCTTCAACTATCCGACGCTGAACTGGGCCGACATCGGCACCGTCGGCTGGCTGGTCGATGGCGCGGCGATCATGAACCAGGTGCAGCTGCAGAAGACCTCTTACGGTCCCTACAGCCGCGCGATGATCCGCATCTGCAAGGAAGAGTCGTTCCACCAGCGCCAGGGCTACGACATCCTTCTGAAGATGTGCCTGCAAGGCACGCCCGAGCAGAAGGCGATGGCCCAGGATGCGATGAACCGCTTCTGGTACCCGGCGCTGATGATGTTCGGCCCGTCGGACAAGGACTCGGTCCATTCGGCGCAGTCGATGCAGTGGAAGATCAAGATCAACACCAACGATGAACTCCGCCAGAAGTTCGTCGACCAGACCGTGCCGCAGGCGGAATACCTCGGGTTGACGATCCCCGACCCGAACCTGAAGTGGAACGAAGAGAAGGGCGGCTACGACTTCTCCGAGCCCGACTGGGACGAGTTCTTCGACGTGATCGCCGGGAACGGCCCCTGCAACGCCGAGCGGATGGAAGCCCGCGTCACCGCCTGGGAAGATGGCGCCTGGTTCCGCGAAGGGCTGATGGCCCATGCGAAGAAGCAGGACGCCCGCCGCGCCGCCGCGCGCATCGCCGCCGAGTGATTTGCCGGCGGGCCGCCGAGGCCCGCCCCCACCCCTTGACCCGAACCGGGAGGAATACCGATGTCCAGCGAATGGCCCCTGTGGGAAGTCTTCATCCGCGGCCAGCATGGCCTGAACCACCGCCATGTCGGCAGCCTGCACGCGCCCGACGCCGAAATGGCGATCTGCAACGCCCGCGACGTCTACACCCGCCGCAACGAAGGCGTGTCGATCTGGGTCGTGCAGTCGAACCAGATCACCGCCTCGGCCCCGTCGGAAAAAGGCCCGCTGTTCGAGCCGTCGAACTCCAAGGTCTATCGTCACCCGACCTTCTTCGACATCCCGGCTGAAGTGGGGCATATGTGATGCCGTCGCTCACCGATGTGATGACCGCCGATGCGGATCTGGCGCGCGCGCCCGGCATCCGCACGATGGCCGCCAAGGGCGCGGCCCCCGAGGATGCCTTCGTCGACTGGCTGTGCCGGATGGGCGACAACTGCCTGGTGCTGGGGCATCGCGTGTCCGAATGGTGCGGACATTCCCCCGTGCTGGAGGAAGACATCGCGCTGGCCAACACCGCGCTGGACCTGATCGGCCAGACGCAGCTGTGGCTGGGCCTGGCCGGTGAGGTCGAGGGCAAGGGCCGGACGGCCGACAACCTCGCTTACCTGCGCGACGCGGCGCAGTTCCGCAACGTGCTCTTGGTGGAGCGCCCCAACGGCGACTTCGGCCAGACGCTGATGCGCCAGTTCCTGTTCGACGCCTGGCACATGGAGATGCTGCGGGCGCTGCAAGCGTCCTCGGACAAGCGCGTGGCCGAAATCGCGGCCAAGGCGGCGAAGGAAGTGGCCTACCACCTGGAACGCTCGGCCGATCTGGTGATCCGTCTGGGCGACGGGACCGAGGAAAGCCGCACCCGGATGCAGAAGGCGCTGAACGTGCTGTGGCCCTATACGGGCGAGCTGTTCCTGGGCGACGCGGTGGATCAGGCGACGGCTGAGGCCGGGATCGCGCCGGCTCCGGCCAGCCTGAAGGCCGCGTGGGACCGCACGGTGGCCGAGGTTCTGGCCGAGGCGACGCTGGTCAAGCCGGAAGGCACCTTCCAGCACAAGGGCGGCAAGCAGGGCCGCCACACCGAGGCGCTTGGCTTCATCCTGGCGGACATGCAGTTCCTCCAGCGCGCCTATCCGGGCGGCACCTGGTAAGACGATGAGCGGCGCGGTGCTTCCCGATATCCAGATGGTGCGGCACTGGCTGGCCCAGGTGCCGGACCCGGAAATCCCGGTGATCAGCCTGACCGACCTGGGCATCATCCGGGACGTGGAATGGCAGGACGACACGCTGGTTGTCACGGTCACGCCCACCTATTCGGGCTGTCCCGCGACCAGCGTGATCAACCTGGACATCGAGGCCGCGCTGCGCGCCAAGGGGATCCAGAAGCTGCGGCTGGAACGCCAGCTGTCGCCCCCCTGGACCACCGACTGGATCACCGCCGAGGGGCGCGAGAAGCTGCGCGCCTACGGCATCGCGCCGCCGGTGGACGGCACCGCCGCCGATGGCCGCCTTGCGGGGCGGATCGCCCGGCTGGCGGGCACTTCCAACCTGGTGATCGCCTGCCCGCGCTGTGGCTCGACCAAGACCGAGAAGGTCAGCCAGTTCGGCTCGACCCCCTGCAAGGCCAGTTACCGCTGCACCGACTGCCTGGAACCCTTCGACTATTTCAAATGCATCTGAGGATGCACCCGATGCTCAGACACTCCGGGAGGACATGATGTCTCGCTTTCATCCGCTGAAGGTCACCGAAGTGCGCCGCGAAACCCGCGACGCCGTGGTTGTGACCCTCGCCCCGCGCGACGAGGACCGCGCGCTGTTCGACTTCACCCAAGGCCAGTACCTGACCTTCCGCCGCAGCTTCGACGGCGAGGAACTGCGCCGGTCCTATTCGATCTGCGCGGGCAAGCATGAGGGCGTGCTGCAAGTCGGGATCAAGCGCGTCGATGGCGGTGCGTTCAGCACCTGGGCGAACGAGAACCTCGCCCCCGGCGACGAGATCGAGGCCATGCCCCCGATGGGCAAGTTCTTCACCCCCGTCGATCCGGCGGCCGAGAAGCACTACCTGGGCTTCGCGGGCGGTTCGGGCATCACCCCAGTCCTGTCGATCATCAAGACCGTGCTGGCGGACGAGCCCAACTCGCGCTTCACGCTGGTCTATGCCAACCGCGCGATCAACACGATCATGTTCCGCGAGGATCTTGAGGACCTGAAGAACACCTACCTCGGCCGCTTCTCGGTGATCCATGTGCTGGAAACCGAGGCGCAGGAGATCGACCTGTTCACCGGCCGGGTGGACGCCGACAAGATGAAGGCGCTGTTCACCGGCTGGATCGACCCGAAGTCGGTGGATACCGCCTTCATCTGCGGACCCGAGCCGATGATGCTGGCCATCGCCGCCAGCCTTCGCGACCACGGCCTGACCGACGCGCAGATCAAGTTCGAGCTTTTCGCCAGCGGCCAGCCCGGTCGCGCCAAGGCCAAGCCCGTCTCGAAAGCCGAGCTGAATGCGGGCAACTCCACCTCTGCCACGGTGACGCTGGACGGCACCACCCGCAGCTTCGCCATGCCGCGCCAGGGCCAAAGCATCCTGGATGCCGCGATCGAGAACGCGCTGGACGCGCCCTATTCCTGCAAGGCCGGGGTCTGCTCCACCTGCCGCTGCAAGGTCATCGAGGGCGAGGTCGAGATGCACACCAACCACGCGCTTGAGGATTACGAGGTCCGGGCCGGTTATGTCCTGTCCTGCCAAAGCTTCCCGGTGACCGACAAGGTCGTCGTCACCTTTGACGAGTGAGGATCAGATGACCGAGACGATGAACATCGAGGACTACCTCGCCCAGGGCGGCGTCCTGACCTCTCCCGGCAACGTGCCGGCGCGCTATCGTGGCGAACTGATGCGGCTGATGTCGTCCTTTGTCGACAGCGAACTGGCGGCCTCGGCCGGGTTCGCCGGGTCGATCAACTTTGCGCCGGGGATCAAGGAGCGGATCGCCGCCAGCCGGATCACGCTGGAAAAGGCCGACCATGCCGAGCGCGTGCTGGCCGTGATGGCCGATTTCGGCACCGACACCGCGCGCTATCAGCGTCAGCACGACTGGGCCGCCCGCCTGGGCCGGGATGCCGATTTCGGCTCGACCCGCACGGGCGGGGACATGCGGCTGTCGGTGTTCCACTACCCGATCATCGGCTGGGCCGACGCGGTGGTGATGAACGTCCTGATGGGCCTGGCCACGGGCGTGCAGATGACGGAACTCACCCGCGTCTCCTATGCGCCCCTTGCCGAGGTCTTCCGCGAAATTGCCCCGCGCGAGGCGCGTCATGCCGCGCTGGGGATCGAAGGGCTGGACCAGCTTGTCGCCACGGACGCGGGCCGCGCAGAAGCGAAAGCCGCCGTCGCCTACTGGCGTCCGCGCGTGGCCGTGACCTTCGGCATCGCGAACTCGGCCCGCTACGAGACCCAGGCCAAATTCGGCCTGCGCCACGCCACCAACGAGACCCTGCACGCCCGCTGGGATGCGCTGGTCGCGGAAACTCTTGGGCCGATCGGCCTGAACTGACCTGCCGGGGGCCTGGCCCCCGCCTAGACCAAGGAAGACTGCCATGACCGCATCGGCCCGCCCCCCGCGCCGGTTGGAAAGCTTTGTTTCGGGCCGCTGGACCCCCGGCGCCCGTGACGGCCAACCCCTGCTCGACGCCGCGACCGGAGAGGTCGTGGCCACCATCGATTCCACTGGCATCGACTTCGCCGCCGCCCTCGCCTACGGCCGCGAGGTGGCGGGGCCGAAGCTGCGGGCCATGTCCTTCCATGACCGGGCCGGGATGCTGAAGGCCTTGGGCCTGAAGCTGATGGAGCTGAAGGAAGAGTTCTACGCCGAAAGCCTGCACACCGGGGCCACCCGGTCCGACGGCTGGATCGACATCGAGGGCGGGATCGGCACCATGCTGACCTTCGCCTCGAAGGCGCGGCGGGAACTCCCGAACACCCGCGTCCTCACCGATGGCGAGGTCGAGGTCCTGTCGAAGGACGGCAGCTTCGTCGCCCAGCACATCCTGCAACCTCTGCAGGGCGTCGCGGTCCACATCAACGCCTTCAACTTCCCCGTCTGGGGGATGCTGGAAAAGATCGCCCCCACCCTGATCGCGGGCGTCCCCTGCATCGTGAAACCGGCCAGCCAGACCGCCTACCTGACCGAACTGGTCGTGCGGCGGATCATCGAGACCGGCCTGTTGCCGGACGGCGCGCTGCAACTGATTTCGGGGTCCGTGGGCGACCTTCTGGACCATGTGACGGGGCAGGACGCGGTGACCTTCACCGGCTCGGCCTGGACGGGGCGGAAGCTGAAATCGCACAAGGCGGTCATCGAGAATTCCACCCGCTTCACGATGGAGGCGGACAGCCTGAACGCGTCGATCCTTGGCCCGGATGCCGGGCCGGGGACGGCGGAATTCGACCTTTTCGTCAAGGAAGTCGCCCGCGAGATGACGGCGAAGGCGGGCCAGAAATGCACCGCGATCCGCCGCGTCTTCGTGCCGCGCGCCCATGTGCAGGCGGTCATCGCCGCGCTTGGCGACCGGCTGGACAAGACCGCCCTCGGCCTGCCGGGGGATGAGGCGACGCGGATGGGTCCCCTGGCCTCGCTTGACCAGCGCGACGAGGTGCGGGCGCGGATCCGCGACCTGCAAGCTGACGCCGAGATCGTGGCCGGCAACCCCGATCAGGTCCGCGTCGCCTCGGGCGATGCGGGCGCAGGGGCCTTCCTGAACCCGGTCCTGATGTATTGCGACAAGCCCTTCGCGGCAGGCGCGGTCCATGATGTCGAGGCCTTTGGCCCGGTCTCGACCGTCATGCCCTATGACGACATTCAGGAAGCCGTGGCGCTGGCGGCCAAGGGTAAGGGCTCTCTGGTGTCGTCGGTCTTCACCGATGACCCGAAGGTGGCCGAGGCCGCCGTGCTGGGCCTTGCCCCGCATCACGGGCGGGTGCTGATCGGCAACCGGGCGACGGCGAAATCGTCCACGGGTCATGGCTCGCCCCTGGCCCCACTGGTCCACGGCGGCCCCGGTCGCGCGGGTGGCGGCGAGGAGATGGGCGGGATGCGCGGCGTGAAGCATTACATGCAGCGCACGGCCGTGCAGGGCAGCCCTCGGTTGCTCTCCGCCGTGACGGGCCGCTGGATCGAAGGCGCGGACGTGCAGCACGGCGTCCACCCCTTCCGCAAGTCGCTGGCAGAACTGCGCATCGGTGACCAGTTGGTCACGGCGGCCCGGCAGGTGACGCTGGAGGATGTGGAGCATTTCGCCCATTTCACCGGCGACACCTTCTATGCCCACATGGACAGCGCGGCGGCCAAGGCGAACCCGTTCTTCGACGACCGCGTGGCGCATGGCTACCTGATCGCGTCCTTCGCGGCGGGCCTCTTCGTGGACCCTGCTCCCGGTCCGGTCCTGGCGAACTATGGCGTCGACTCCTTACGCTTCCTGACGCCGGTCTACTTCGGCGACACATTGCAAGTCCGCCTGACCTGCAAGGAGATCAACCCCCGCGCCAATGCCGAACACGGCGAGGTGCGCTGGGATTGCCAGGTCACCAAGCAGACCGGGGCCGTCGTGGCGCAATATGACGTGCTGACCATGGTGGCCAAGGTCTGGCCGCCCGCCGCTGCCCAGGCGGCGGAGTGAGCGGGCGCATCTACTCCTGGGACGGCATCGTCCCGGTGATCGACCCAACGGCCTTCGTACACCCCGAGGCCGTGGTGATCGGTGACGTCCTCATCGGCCCGGCCTGCTATGTCGGGCCCGGCGCGGTGTTGCGTGGCGACTTCGGGCGGATCGTGATGGAGGTGGGCAGCAACCTGCAGGAAACCTGCGTGGTCCATGCCTTTCCCGGCAAGGATGTGGTGATCGAGGAAGCCGGCCACATCGGCCACGGCGCGGTGCTGCACGGCTGCCGGATCGGGCGGAACGCGATGGTCGGCATGAACGCCGTGGTGATGGACGAGGCGGTGGTGGGCGCGGACAGTATCGTCGCGGCGCTGGCCTTCGTGAAGGCGGGCGCGCAGATCCCCCCACGCAGCCTGGCCGTGGGCAGCCCGGCCAAGGTCCTGCGGGAACTGTCCGACGACGAGATCGCCTGGAAATCGCAGGGCACCGCGATCTACCAGCGCCTCGCCCTGGAAGCCCCGCAGAAACTGCAACCCGCAACGCCGCTGACCGCACCAGAGCCAAACCGCCGCCGCGCAGAAGCCCCGGCCTATGACCCTAAGGTGTTGGCAGGGCTTGGGCGGTCGCGTTAGTCCGCCAGGTCGTCGAGCGTGACGCCAAGCGCCCCGGCCAGGGCGCGGAGGGTGGCGACAGAGCCCTGTTTGCGGCCTGTCTCGATCTCGGCCACGGTCACACGGTTGATGCCCGCCAGGTCCGCCAGCGCCGCCTGTGTCAGCCCGCGCAGGTCCCGGTAGACGCGCAGCGGATTCTCGCCGTTCAGCAGGCGGTTGGCGAGGGCCGCCGGGATCAACTCGTCCTCGCCCGCCGCCAGTGCGGCGCGGGCGCGGTCATATGCCATAAGGTCCGCAAGGTCCTCGGCCGCCGCCCGCAGCCGGTCGTATTCGTCGCGCGGGATTGTGACCATCTCGTTCATCTCATCGACCTTCATAAATGCCGCCGCGGGCCCCATCCCCAGCACGGCAAGGACAGTTCCCTGGTCGTCCATGATCACCCGCCAGTCGCCCACGCGCAGGCGGATGCCGCTTCGCCCCTGGAGCGCCTTGACATTGTTGGCCTGAGACGCCGGGTCCATCGCATAGGCTTCGATCTTCTGGCGGATCAGCCCGGCCGTGTTGGTCGGCATCCGGCGCAGCGCGCGGATGGCGGCCTTCGTGTAGCTGATCTGCTGCATGATGTAGCTACACGCTACGCCGCATCGGAAATCAATCGGAATGTAGCGGATAGCTACATCGGACCTAGCGGACGGCCTTGATCCCTTCCAGGATCAGCGTCGTCGCCACATCCGCGTAATCCTCGCGGCTGATGCGGCCGCCGTCGCGGAACCACATGTAGACCCAGTTCATCATGCCGAAAAGCGACATGGTCACCGGCATAAGAAGCGGACGCTCCTTGGTGTTCAGCCCCGGATTGACCTGGTCCAGCACCGCCGAGAACCGGCGCACTATGCGGCGCTCTACCCCGGTGATCTCGGCCTTCTGCTCATCCGACAGGGCCGAGGTCGCGTTCAGCTGCACCTTGTGCTGGTTGTCCGCGCCCCGGTAATTCTCCAGCACCGCGCCGACCAGCTTGCGCAACCGCTGCTCGGGCAGAAGCGAGGGGTCGTCGGCCTCCTCGATCGCCGCATCCAGCCCCTCCAGATGCGTCATGATGATCGCGAAGATCAGCGCGTCCTTGCTGGGGTAATAGTGGTAAAGCAGCGCCTTCGACACCTGCGCCACCGTGGCGATCTGGGACATGGAGGCTTTCTCCATCCCCTGGTCCGCAAAGACCTGTGCCGCGTGGTCCAGAATGACGCGCTGCTTTTCCTCGAAGTCCGCTGCCCGTGTCCGAGCCATGATGTGCTTCCTGACGCTGCCGATGAGAAAGGGGCATCGCTGCCCCTTCTAAAGCAAGCATATGTTTGTGTCACTGACCGGACGGTCAGCCTTTGGGCCGGTTGTCCACGACGCGCTTGGCCTTGCCTTCGGAACGGGCAATTGCATTCGGATCGGTCACATTGATGCGCGTCGACACGCCGACGATGGCCTTGATATGGTGCGCCAGTTCCTTGGCCGACTTGGCACGGGCGTCCGCGTCCACCTGGTCGGGGGCGCATTCGACATGGACGGTCATGTTGTCCATCCGGCCTTCGCGGGCAAGCTCGATCTGGAAATGCGGGGCCAGGCCCTTGCACTTCAGGATCTGCTCTTCGATCTGGGTCGGGAAGACGTTCACGCCGCGCAGGATGATCATGTCGTCGCTGCGGCCGGTGATCTTCTCGATCCGGCGCATCGACCGCGCGGTCCCCGGCAGAAGGCGGGTCAGGTCGCGGGTGCGGTAGCGCACCATCGGCAGGCCTTCCTTGGTCAGCGTGGTGAAGACTAGCTCGCCCATCTCGCCGTCGGGCAGGACCTCGCCCGTCACCGGATCGATGATTTCCGGATAGAAGTGGTCTTCCCAGATGTGCAACCCGTCCTTAGTCTCCACGCATTCCTGCGCGACGCCGGGACCCATGATTTCCGACAGCCCGTAGATGTCGACGGCGTGCATGTCGAAGGCCTCTTCGATCTCTTGCCGCATCGCGTTGGTCCAGGGCTCGGCCCCGAAGATCCCGACCTTCAGCGAGGACTGGCGCGGGTCCAGGCCCTGGCGGCGGAACTCGTCCAGGATCGACAGCATGTAGCTGGGCGTGACCATGATGATCTGCGGCTGGAAGTCGGTGATCAGCGACACCTGGCGCTCCGTCTGCCCGCCAGAGATCGGGACCACGGTGCAGCCCAGCCGTTCCGCCCCGTAATGCGCGCCAAGCCCGCCGGTGAACAGGCCATAGCCATAGGCGTTGTGCAGCATGTCGCCCGGACGGCCGCCGGCGGCGCGGATCGACCGCGCGATCAGGTTCGCCCAGACGTCGATGTCATTCCCCGTATAGCCCACCACCGTCGGCTTGCCCGTGGTGCCCGAGGAACCATGCACCCGCACCAGCTTGTTCCGCGGCACGGCGAACATCCCGAAGGGATAGGTGTCGCGCAGGTCCTGCTTGTAGGTGAAGGGGAACTTGGCGATGTCCTTCAGGGTCTTCAGCTCTTCGGGGTGGACATCGTTCTCGATGAAGCGGTTGCGGTAGAAGGGCGAGTTTTCATAGGCGTGCTTCAGCGACCGCTTCATGCGGTGGAACTGCAGCGCCTCGATCTCGTCGCGCGAGGCGATCTCGATCGGGTCCAGGTCCTGTTTGCGGGGGGTTAGGTCTTCCATGATGTCCTCCCTCGGGAATGGTAAGCCGGTCAGCCGTCGACCGGAAGATGGGTGCCCTTGACGGTGCGCGAATGGCCGCGGAACTCGGCGACGTGGACGCCGTCCTGGTTGGTGATGCGCACGTCGTAGATGCCGGACCGGCCGTGGCGCGACACCTCGCGCGCGGTAGCGGTCAGGCGGTCGCCGATGCGGACCGGCTTCAGATACGAGACCGAGCAGTGCTGGCCGACCACGACGTCGTTGTAGCTGTTGCAGGCGAAGGCAAAGGCGCTGTCGGCCAGGGTGAAGATATAGCCGCCGTGGCAGTTGCCGTGGCCGTTCGACATCTCCTCGGTCACGGTCATCGACAGGGTGGCCAGGCCCGGGGCGATCAGGTCCAGCGCCATGCCCAGGCGCTGGCTGGCGCTGTCGCCGTTCCACATCGCGGCGGCCGAGGCTTCGGCGATCTCTTGCGGGGTCATCTGGGAAACGGGTTTCATTTGCCGCTGAACCGTGCCGGGCGCTTTTCCAGGAAGGCGGTCACGCCCTCGGCGTAATCGGCGCTGCGGCCTGCCTGCTGTTGCAGGTCGCGCTCCATGTCGAGCTGCTGGTCGAGGCTGTTCGTGGCCGCGGCCTGGATCAGCCGCTTGGTCAGCCCAAGGCCCAGCGTCGGCCCGGCCGCCAGCGATTCGGCCAGCTTCGACGCCTCGGCCATCAGGTCGGCGTCCTCGACCGCCTTCCAGATCAGGCCCCAGTCGGCGGCCTTTTCGGCCATCAGGGGTTCCGCCGTCAGCGCCAGCGCCTTGGCGCGCGGCTCGCCCAGGATGCGGGAGAGCGACCAGGTGCCGCCGGCGTCGGGGACAAGGCCGATCTTGGCGAAGGCCTGGATAAACTTGGCGGATTTCGCCGCCAGCACGATGTCGCAGGCGAAGGCGATGTTCGCCCCGGCACCCGCCGCCACGCCGTTCACCGCGCAGATCACCGGCTTCTCCAGCTGGCGAATCAGGCGCAGCGTCGGGTTGTAGAAGGTTTCCAGCGTCTTGCCCAAATCCGGGGCCGGTCCGCCCTTGCGCGGATCGCGGTCGCCCAGGTCCTGTCCCGCGCAGAAGCCGCGCCCCGCGCCGGTCAGCAGGACGGCGCGCACCTCGGCTGCGTCATGCGCCCGCTGGATCTGCGCTCGCAGGGCCAGGTGCATCTCTTCATTGAAGGAATTCAGCTTGTCCGGCCGGTTCAGGGTCAGGCGCAGGACGCCTGCCTCAAGGCTGGCAAGGACGGTTTCGGATGTGGTCATGGTCGTCTCCCCCGTCCGCACCATCTGCCGGACGCCGTGAAAAAGGTCTTGCATAAACCGACCGGCCGGTCAATGATAAAACCCGTCGGGGAGGAGAGCCCCCGGCAGGAGGACATCATGTCGGACTTCTTCGACCTTCACCGGCCGACCCTTGAGGCGGCCGTCTCGGCCCTTGCATGCCGCGAATACTGGACCCCCTACCCGGAGGTTCCCAGCGGCAAGATCTATGGCGAAACCGCCAAGGCTGACGGGGAAGCCGCCTTCACCGCGCTGATCGGCCAGGACTTCGACCTGCCCGGCCATCCGGGCGCGACCCGCGCCGGGGCCGAGGTCTCGCCCTTTGGCCCGGTGCTTGCCATCCGTTACCCCGCCGCCACGCCGGATGACCTCATCGCCGCCGCCTCGGCCGCCGCCCCGCTGCTTGCCGCCGCCTCGGTGGAAACCCGCGTCGGCGCGCTGATCGAGGCGCTGGCCCGGCTGAACCGGCAAAGCTTCCTGATCGGCAACGCAACCATGCACACCACGGGCCAGGCCTTCGCGATGGCCTTCCAGGCTGGCGGCCCGCACGCCCAGGACCGGGGGCTGGAGGCCGTCGCCGCCGCCTACACCGAGATGACCCGCTTCGCGGCCCAAGCGCGTTGGGAGAAACCCCAGGGCAAGGCCGCGCCGATCGTGATGGAGAAGACGTGGACGCTCCGCCCCGCGGGGATCGCGCTGACCATCGGCTGCAATACCTTCCCGACCTGGAATTCCTACCCCGGCATCTTCGCGAGCCTGGCAACCGGCAACCCGGTGATCGTGAAGCCGCACCCCCGCGCCATCCTGCCGCTGGCGCTGACCGTCCGCGTGCTGCGTGAGGTGCTGGTGGAAGCGGGCCTGCCCGCCGATGCCGTCCTGCTGGCCGTGGACGAGCCGGGGGCCGAGATCACCAAGACCCTCGCCACCCGCCCCGAGGTCAGGCTGATCGACTACACCGGGTCGTCCGCCTTCGGCAGCTGGCTGCGCGACAACGCCCGTCAGGCGCAGCTGTTTACCGAGGAGACCGGCGTCAACAGCGTCGTCATCGCCGCGACGAACGACCTGGACGGGATGTGCGCGAACCTTGCCTTCGCGCTGTCGCTTTACTCCGGCCAGATGTGCACCTCGCCGCAGAACATCTACATCCCCGAAGGCGGGATCGAGACCGACAAGGGCCACAAGTCCTTTGACGAGGTCACCACCGCCCTTGTCGCCGCCATCGACGCACTGCTGTCCGACCCGGCCCGCGCCGCCGGCATCTGCGGGGCCCTCGCCAACCCGGCCACGCAAGCCCGCGCCGAGGCAACCGCCGCCAAGGGCCGCATCCTGCGCGCCGGGGCCGCGAAGGGCGAACCGGGGCCGCTTCTCCTCGCCGTCGGTCAGTCCGACACGACCGCGACCGAGGAATGTTTCGGCCCCGTCGCCTTCCTGATCGCCACCCGCGACGCGGACGCCGCGATCCAGCAGGCCGCCGCGTTGGCCACCGAGAAAGGCGCGATCACCGCCGCCCTCTATGACACCGA
>JAIXZY010000047.1 GCA_027489355.1 Paracoccaceae bacterium
GGCCCTTCCAGCTGGTCACGGGGCGGGTCTGGAAAGGCACCGCCTTCGGCGGCGCCCGCGGCCGGACCGACGTGCCGAAGATCGTCGACTGGTACATGGACGGCAAGATCGAGATCGACTCGATGATCACCCACATCCTGCCCTTGGAGGACATCAACAAGGGCTTCGACCTCATGCACGAGGGCAAGTCCATCCGCGCCGTCGTGGTCTACTGACAGCACCCACTCACTCCACACAGTCCACCAGGCCGTTCGAAGCGGACTGGAACCAGGGAAGGGACGAAAATGACAGAAACCATCAAACTCCACCCGGCGCTTGACCGCGGCATGGCACCGACCGATCCGGCCTTTGACGGCGGCACCCTGGTCTGCGCCTGCAAGGATCGGCCCGTACGCCTGCGCGTCGAAGGCCAGGTCGCGCACAACCACGCCTGTGGCTGCACCAAGTGCTGGAAGCCCGACGGCGCCGCCTTTTCGATTGTCGCCGTCGTTCCGCACGACAAGATCAGCGTTCTGGAAAACGGCGACAAGCTTGCCGTTGTTGACCCTTCTGCGCTGATCCAGCGCCACGCCTGCACCGAATGCGGCGTTCACATGTACGGACCGGTGACGCGGAAGCACCCGTTCCAGGGGCTCGATTTCGTTCACCCGGAGCGTTTCGAGGAAAAAGGATGGCAGCAGCCGGGCTTCGCGGCCTTTGTCTCCTCAGCCATCGAAGGCGGCGTTGACCCTGCCGACATGAGCAGCGTGCGCGCCCGCTTCAACGAGCTCGGGCTGGAAACCTACGACTGCCTGAACCCGGGACTGATGGACTACATCGCCACCTGGACGGTCCAGAACCGCTAGCCGACGCGCCGCGACGGGTCCGTCGGTCTTGCCGACGGGCCCGCCCCTGCCCCCGCCACGGGCCGTTCCAACCGGGCTCGCCCGTCTACGGCTCTCCTCCCGTGCCCGTCAGCGCAGCTTCCTTCTGCAGCCAGGCCAGCAGCTGCAGGCACCGCGTGTTCAGGGTCCGCCCTTCAGGCCAGACAAGCCAGTAGCGGAAACTGGACAGCACGATGTCGAAGGGCTGGATCAGCTCGCCCGATTCGATCTGTGGCCGCAGCAGCCGGGCTGCGCCCAGCATGACGCCCTGCCCGCTGATCATGCTTTGATAGCGGACATTGGTGTCGTCGATCAGGTGGGACTGCAGGCCCTCGACCGGCGCGACCCCCGCATGCTCGAACCACTCCGTCCAGCCCACCCGGTTTTCCTCGTGCAGAAGGGTGAAGCGCTTCAGATCTTCCGGCTTCTGCGGCACCCCCATGCGCCCGGCCAGAGAGACGTGCATGATCGGGGACAACCCGCCCACGACCAGCGGAACATGGGACATGTTGTCCGGCGGCGTCTTGCCCCAGACCACCGCCATCGCGGCGCGGTCGAAATCGTGAGGCGACAGATGGTTCTGATGGATCAGGTTCAGCGAAATCCGGGGATGCTCGGCCCAGAAGGACTGCAGCCGCGACGCCAGCCAGAAGCTGGAGAAGAACGGCCGGCAGATCAGGTTCACCTGGCGAGAATCGCTCTGCTGGCGGATCTGATCGATCGCGGTGCCGATATCGCGGAATGGTCCGGTGAGCCGGTGATAGAGATGCGCGCCTTCCTGGGTCAGCGCCAGCTGCTTTGCTTCCCTCAGGAACAGCCTGGTCCCCAGATACTCTTCAAGCGTGCGGATCTGATGGCTGACGGCCGAGGGCGATACGTTCAGCTCTTTGGCGGCCTGTGCAAAGTTCAGATGCGCCGCGGCGACCGTGAAGACCCGCAGACCGTTCAGGTGCAAAAGCTTGCCCTCGGGCATTTTCGCCGTCTCGTCCCTGCGTGTTCCCGCCCGTTTCCCCCGCCAGGGGAAGCCCCGCCATCCTGCGCGCGACAGCGCGGCGCCGCAAGCCGCCAAAGCCTGTGGATGGTGAAATAATCTCATCCCATGTTGAGTTATCGATGTTTCTCAAAGCGAAGCCCGCCATGTAGCAATTGCCCGGAACGGCAACGTCGGACCGCGACACAGCTACGAAGGTTTCCAGATGAACAAGCCCCTTCTCACCTCTCCCATCCCGCTGGAAGACCTGCACTCCAGCACTCTGGACGCGAAGCAGGTCATCGCGCTGCCCTCGGCCGTCTTCTCCAGCAGTGAGTTTTTTGATTTCGAGATGAACGCCGTCTGGCGGCACGAATGGTTCTGCGTCGGCCATGCAAGCGAGATCCCGAACCCCGGCGACTACTACACGATCCGCGTCGGGAAGGACCCGCTCATCGTCCTGCGCGACCGCGACCGGAAGGTGCAGGTCCTGGCGAACGTCTGCCAGCATCGCGGGATGATCCTGGTCGAAGGGCGGGGCAACCTGCGCCGTCTGCGCTGCCCGCTGCACGCCTGGACCTACGATCTGTCGGGCAAGCTGATCGGCGCCCCCGGACTGACCGACGGCGAGGGAAGCAAGGACGACCTTGCACATGTCTGCATTCCGCGCATCCGCACCGAGCTCTGGGAAGGCTTTGTCTTCATGACGATGGATGACAGCCTTCCCCCGGTGGGCGAGCGGCTGGCAAAGCTGGGACAGCAGCTGCGCAATTACGACATGGCCTCGCTGCGCGGGGCCGACCCGCTGCACCTGGAAGAGTTCGACTGGAACTGGAAGATCTTCAACGACGAATGCTACCACTGCATGTATCTCCACTCCAGTTCCTGGGGGGACATGTATGAACTCAACCGCGGCCAGACCCTGGACGAGGCGGTGGAGTTCAACGACCTCGACAAGGGCGTGATCTCCTACAACCTGTGCAGCACCCATCGGGATGCGGCACCCACCTACACCAAGACGGTCCTCCAGCCTCCGATGGCAGGCCTGACCGACCAGGAACGGACGCAGCTCAGCTATGTGACGGTGGCGCCGAACCTCTTGATCGTGGCCATGCCGGACAAGGTGAAGTACTTCCTCTGGCTGCCGGTCGGCGCGCAGAAATCGCTCTATGCGGTCAGCTGGATGTACCCGGAATCCACCCTCGCCCGCGAAGACTTCCGCGCGAACTACGAGCGTGAGGTGAAGGATCTCGCCCCGGTGATGAAGGAAGACCTCTACGCCTGGCGCAGCTGCCAGGACGGATACAACTCCAGCTTCGCGGCGCGCGGTCCGCTGGCACCCGAAGAAGAGGTGATCAAGCGCATCCAGACATGGCTCGTGCGCAAGTATGCCGCCGAAGAAGCCCGTGTCCGCGCGGCGGGCCAAGCGGCCGAATGATGGGCCAGTCGCAGCAGATCGCCGCACGGGTCGCCCGTCTCGATCCGGCCGGAGAGGGCATTCTCCGCGTGGTCCTGGTCCCTCTGGATGCCGAACGCTTCCCCGCGTGGGAGCCAGGTGCCCATGTCGATCTGATCCTTCCTGGCACCGGGCGGGACGGAGAGCCGCTGGTCCGGCAATACTCGCTATGCGGCGACCCGCAGGATACGACCGGATATACCTTCGGCATCCTGCGGGAACCGGACGGTCGCGGTGGCTCGGCATGGGTGCATGACCGGCTCAAGGTCCGGGACACGGTCGCCGTCAGCGCGCCACGGAACCATTTCCCCTTCACTCCCGGCAGGAAGACCCTGTTCATTGCCGGGGGTATCGGCATCACGCCGATCCTCCCGATGGCCCGCAGCGCCGAGGCCGAGGGCCGTGACTGGCAGCTGATCGTCGCGGCGCGCAATCGGGGACGGCTCCCATTTATGACCGAACTGGCTTCGCTGCCGCAGACGCGGGTCCGGTATCATTGCGACGACGAGGCGGGATTGCTTGACCTTCCCCAGCTTCTCGCAACGCTTGGCGACGAGACGACGGTCTATTCCTGTGGTCCGGGCCCCCTGCTCGATGCCTTGCAGAGGCTGAACGAGGGTGCTCGCTGGCAGTTGCGGATCGAACGCTTCTCGGCAGCGCCGGCTATTCCGGGCCTGGTCGACCGGCCGTTCGACGTCATCTGCCGCTCGACGGGGCTGCGCCTGCATGTCCCCGCCGACAAGAGCCTTCTCCAGGTGCTGCGTCAGGCCGGGATCAAGGTGGACAGTTCCTGCCGCGACGGCATCTGCGGCACCTGCGAAACACGGGTTCTGGCTGGCACGCCGGACCATCGGGACAGCGTCCTGACCCCCGAAGAGCGCGCCGAGGGGACCTACATGATGGCCTGCGTGTCGCGCGCGGTCAGCGACGTGCTCGAGCTGGACATCTAGGAGACGGCGAAAATGAAAAGACTGAAGATAGTCGTGACGGGTGGTTCGGGCCGGGTCGGGCGTCATGTCATCGCCTGTCTGGCGAACGGCCACGACGTGATTAACGCAGATCTGGCCCCGCCTGCCGATGCCGATGCGCCGGCCGCGACCTATGTCCGGGCCGACATCATGCAGATGGATGACCTGCGCCAGGCTTTCAGGGGGGCTGACGTGGTCATCCACCTGGCGGGTCTCGACTATGACTGGGGCTGCCCGGACGAGGCCTACATCAACGTGAACACCCGCGGCAGCTGGCATGTGCTGCAGGTTGCCGAGGAAGTCGGCGTCCGCCGGGTGGTGCTCTGCTCCTCGATCTCGATCTGCGGCCTGCAGGAGATGCGTCCCGACTGGAAGCCCCAGGCCCTGCCGGTGGACGAACGCCACGAGAACCGCCCGGTCTACGCCTATGGCGTCAGCAAGCAGATCGCCGAGCTGATGGGCCAAAGCTTTGTCCGCCGCGGCAGCATCGAGGTGGTCAGCCTGCGTCCGCTCGCGGTCGTCCTGCCCGAGACGCTTGGACAGTACATCGACTTCGTGGACGCGCCCGGCCGCAACTGGCTTTTCTACTACGTCACCGCCGAGGACCTGGCCCGCGCGTTCCGGGCGGCGGCCGAAGTTCCGGGGATCAGCGGCGAAAGCTTCTACATCGGCGCCGACGACAGCTCTCATCCGCGGCCCACGCTCGACTGGGCCGGGCAGATCCTGGGCACCCTGCCCGGCGATGTGGACGAAGCGCACTATCGGTCCAATCCGCGCGCCTCGGTCTTCAGCAACGCGAAGGCGCGTCGCCTGCTTGGATGGGCGCCGACCTCGGATTTCGCACGTCTGCGCGAACGCCACGCGGCCAGCCAAAGCAATCTGGAAAGGGTTTGAAATGGATTACGTCAGACGCGGCAAGGTCGAATGGACCGGCGACAACCCCCCGATCTATCTCAAGACCGACCCGAATGGTGACTGGTCCACGCTGGCGCTGTTCTTCCGGGTCAACGGCTCGGATCACGGCCGGGGCCACATGATCCTCGTGCTGGAGGATCCCTATTCCCGCGGGACCGCCGACCCGGTCCGCCTTTGCTGCACCGACAACGTGCCGCTTGCCCGTTATCTGCTGGACGATTTCGTGCGCAAGTTCGGTCTGTTCCGCCCGGCCCAGGCGGCCATCGACGCGCTGGACATCGTGCCCGGCGCCGTGTTCTCGGTCCAGGCGGACTATCCCCGTCACGTCACCGAGATCGCGGAATTCGCGGGCCACAGGGTCGAGATGCGCTGGTCCGACCTGCAGGAGATGTTTGCCGTCGCGCAGCCTCCGAAGGACAGCCAGACCGGACGGCACGAGATGTTCTCGGTCTTTCAGCCGGCGGGGTCGGCCTCGATCCGGCTGGACGGCAGGCTGCTGCCCGGCACAACGGTCGAGCGTGACTTCTTCGACCGCCGCGCACAATCCGCCGCGCTGGCCCACAGCGAATCCTGGATCTGTGCCTGAACCGGCCAAAGGAAGAGACGCCCATGTCAGATCCGAACGATACCGCCTTCAACAAGATGAATGCCGTCGATCCGGTCCTTGGCGGGATGCGGCGTCTCGGCAGCCTTCCCGGGCTTGACCGGCGGGTCATTCTTCACGCCGGCCCTCCTCACCGCAGCCTTGACGCGATTCCGGTCGCCGTGCGCAATTCACTGGTCACCGTCGCACTGCGAGAGGCCTGGGCCGACGACGAAGCCGGCGCCATCGCCCTGCTGCGCGAGGGCAAGATCGCCCTGGAAGCGGCGCAGGATCACGCTGTCTTCGTTCCGCTGGCGGGCGCGGCCGGCCCCTCGGCGCAACTCCTTGAGGTCGAAGACCGCACCACGGGCCGCAGGACCTACAGCCCGATCAACGAAGGCATGGTGCTTTGCACCCGTCTTGGCATCCTTCACCCTGACCTGCCCGCCCATCTGCGTTGGCTGGACGAGGTCGTCGCCCCGTGGATCGACACCCGGCTCGCCCCGCCGCTGCCGCTGTTTCCGATCCTGCGCGCTGCCATTGCCCGGCAGGACGACTGCCATTCCCGCACCCTCGCCGGCTCGGAACTTCTGGTGGACGAGCTGGTGCGGCGTGGCAATGGGGCCGACCCTTCCGTGGTCGATTTCCTGCGCGCCAGCCCGGCCTTCGCGCTGAACGTCTGGATGGCGCTCTGCGGGCTGATCGCCGGCGCGGCTGAAGGCGTCGAGGGTTCGACGCTTGTGACCCATGCAGGCGGCAACGGCGTGAATTTCGGCTTTCGCCTGGCCGGCGAGCCGCACCGCTGGCATCTCGCTCCCGCCGGAAGGATCCGCGGCGACGTCGACCCGCGCTTCGTCGATGCCGCCCCGCTGCCTGCCCTGGGCGATAGCGCCATCGTGGACGTGACGGGTCTCGGCGGGCAGCTCCTGTCCAGCGCGCCCCCCGTGCGCGAGGCCCTGGCCGCGCATCTGCCCCCCGATGCGACCAGACGACCGGCGCAATTCCTGCATGGCCGGTTGGACGGCTTCGGCGGCCCCGGCGCTACCGATGCCGCAAAGGTCCGCGCCACCGGCACGGGACCGGTGATCCTTCTGGGAATGATCGACGGCACCGGGCGTCATGGCCGGGTCGGAGGTGGCTGCGTTGTCACCACCGCAGCCGATTTCGCGACAGGCAACTGACAGGATTGGGGACGCCATGCGCTATCTGCACACGATGGTAAGGGTCACGGACCTCGACGCGGCGATGCACTTCTGGGGCGACATCCTGGGTCTTCGGGAAGTCCGCCGTCGTGAAAGCGCAGAAGGACGTTTCACGCTGGTCTACCTCGCCGCGCCAGCCGATCTGGACTCCGCCCGCCAGCATGGCGCTCCCATCCTGGAACTGACCTGGAACTGGGACCCCGAAACCTACAGCGGCGGACGGAACTTCGGCCATCTCGCCTTCGAGGTCGACGACATCCACGCCACCTGCCACAGGATCATGGCGGCAGGCGTGACGATCAACCGCCCGCCCCGGGACGGATACATGGCCTTCATCAGGTCGCCCGAAAACATTTCCATCGAACTTCTGCAAAAGGGCGAAAGGCTGGCCCCGCAAGAGCCCTGGACCTCGATGCCGAACGTCGGGAGCTGGTGAATCATGGCTTCCCCCAAGGACTCGGCGACCCGGCACATCCAGGACTGCAAGGATCGCATCGCCGCGCACGAACCCGAGATCAGGGCCTTTGCCGCCTATGACGCAGACCTGGTGCAGGACGCCACGACGGGCGGCTCGCGCTTGCCGCTGTCGGGTCTGACGATCGGCGTCAAGGACATCATCGATGCGCTGCCCTATCCGACCTCAAGCGGATCCCCGCTCTATTCCGGCAGAATGCCTGCAAAGGACGCAGCCGCCGTTGCGCAGTTGCGCGCGGCGGGCGGGGTGGTGATGGGAAAGACCGTCACCACGGAATTTGCCTTCTTCACGCCCGGTCCCACCCGAAATCCGCACGATACCGACCGCACTCCGGGCGGGTCTTCCAGCGGCTCGGCCGCGGCGGTGGCGGCGGGCTTCATCGATGCAGGTCTCGGCTCGCAGACGGCTGCCTCGATCACCCGGCCGGCGTCCTACTGCGGGGTCGTGGGGTTCAAGCCAAGCTTCGGCTGCTACAGCCTGGCGGGCGTCGGCGGGCTGGCGCCGTCCTTCGACACGCTTGGCCTGCTGGCCCGGGACGTGACGACGGCAGCGGCGGTCCATGCGGTTCTGGCAAGCCCTCTGCCCTCGTCCCCGGTCGCCAGTCCGGTGCGACCTGTGCGGATCGGCTTGTGCCGCACGCCGTGGTGGCCCAAGGCGGAACAGGCCACGCACGCGGCGATGGCCGGAGCAGCACAGGCGTTTTCGGCGGTCGTCGCGGTCGAAGAGATCGATCTGTCCGCCTTCGCCGACGGCGCGCGGCTTCATGCCGAGATCATGGCCTTCGAGGCAGCCCAGACCCTGGCTACCGAATTGCGGACGCAACCCGACGGCTTAAGCCCGGTCCTTGCATCGATGCTGCAGGCGGGCATGAAGACGGATCGTGCCGATCACTGCCGGAACCTGCGCCAGGCCGCGGACCTCCGCGACCGCATTGCGGGGCTCTTTGACCGCTACGATCTCCTGCTTGCGCCCGCCGCCCCGGGAGAAGCGCCCCAGGGTCTTGGCGCAACCGGAGATCCGGTCTTCAGTCGGCTGTGGAGCTTGCTCCATCTGCCCACCATCACCCTCCCCGGGTTTACGGGTCCCGCCGGAATGCCGGTCGGCATCCAGCTGCTTGCCGCGATCAACGAGGATGAAAGGCTCCTCGGTCATGCACTCTGGGCGGAACAGCTGCTTCCTGCGCGGCCGCTGCCGCCCTGCTTTGCAAGGGCTTCGACCGCACAGCCGGTTGCGTAACGTCACCAGGGCCCGGAAATGCCGCTCCGGGTCCCAGTTCTGCACGGCAAAAACACACAGCGGCGAAAAGCCGGAAGACAAGGGAGAAAGCGGATGGATTCATCCTTTCGAGACGATGGTTATGTGGTGTTCGACCGTGTCCAGAAAAGCTATGACGGTGTCACGCTGGTCGTGAAGGACCTCAACCTGTCGATCGGCAAGGGTGAGTTCCTGACGATGCTTGGCCCCTCGGGGTCCGGCAAGACGACCTGCCTGA
>JAIXZY010000026.1 GCA_027489355.1 Paracoccaceae bacterium
ACGAAGAACTGCGCGTGGAAGCGCTTGCCCATCAGGCGGCCCTGCATGTCGATGCCGGCCGCGATCACGGTGTCGATTTCGCCGGATTTCACGGCCTTCTTCAAGTCTTCTAGGGTCAGATTGCCGGGCATGTCGTGCCTCTTTCCTGAAAATGTCGGTGGGGGAGGGGCGTCCGGGCCCCGGGAGCGAAGGGGACAAACCCCGACGCTCCGCCGAATTCAGGCTTGCGCGGCCAGCATGGACCCTGCGCGGTATCTTGCGGCTCGGACCGCATATGATCACTCTCCCCGGTCACGGAACGTTGTCCGCGAATTTGATCAATCATTCACAGGTCAGGGGGTTTCCGCAACCCCCTCCTGTCTGGACGCCGTGCCCCCATGATCGCGTCCAGCGCGACGGCTGCCAAAAGGACTGGATTGGGTAAGGCGGCCCCGCCCCCGGCCCCCAGGGCGACCCAGGCCAGGCAGAGGCCTGTCAGCGACCAGACCGTCCCGGCCCTCAGAACCAGCGTCACACCCTGCCGCACTGGATTTCTGCACCTCGTTTGCGGTCGTTCCGGCAGGGGGCGCGGATCTGGGTTGGCCCGTTTCTTTCGGCCTGTTTGCACATCCGGACGGCGATGGCCGCCCGTCAGTAGCCCCGCGCGCGGTCGACCTGGTGCAGGAAAGGCTCGCCCGCCTCGCCGCGCCGGATGTTCTCGGCGATCACGCGAGCGGCGGTGATGGCGCGGGTGTCGGCGGCGATGTGCGGGGTGACGGTGACCTTCGGATGGGTCCAGAAAGGGTGGTCCCGCGGAAGGGGTTCCACGCGGAAGACGTCCAGCGTGGCGTGGCCGATGTGGCCCCGGTCCAGCGCGGCGAGGAGGGCGTCGTCGTCGATCAGGGCACCCCGGCCGGGGTTCAGGATCACCGCACCCTGCGGAAGAAGGTCGAGGCGGTCTGCGTTCAGAAGGTTCTCGGTTTCGGGCGTCTTCGGCAGCAGGGTCACCAGGATCTGCGCGGTGGAAAGCGCCCTCCGCAGTCCGTGGTCGCCGTGCAGTTGCCCCGGCTTCTCGGTCCGGCTCCAGCCGGTGACGGGGAAGTTCAGCGCCCGCAGCGCCTCGGCGCAGGCCGAGCCGAGTGCGCCCATGCCGAGGATCGTCACCGGCCGTTCGCGGGCCAGGGGCGGGCAGGTCGGGTCCCAGATATGGCCCGGGTTCACGATGTGGCGATCCATCCCGAGATGGTGGCGCAGGGTGTGGCCCGTGACCCATTCGACCATCCCCTCGGTCAGGCCGGGGTCGACCATCCGGCAAAGCGGCTGGGTCAGGGTCGGGTTGCCGACGATCTTCTCGACCCCGGCCCAAAGGTTCAGGACAGCCTTGGTCCGGCTGTAGGGGGTGAAGTCCTGCAGGGGAGAGGCGGGGGCGTAGACGATGTAATCGACCTGGCTCGGGTCCGCCTCGGTGACGAGGGTGGCCTCGATCCCGGCCTCGGTCAGGGCGGCGGGCAGGGTGTCGCGGTATTCCGGCCAGAGGGCGGGGGCGGCGAAGAGGATCAGGGTCATGGGGCTTTCGGGCTGTCCACGGTGGACGGATTTTCGGGGCGAAGGATTTCAACAGGTTGGGCGCGGACCTTAGGGATTTGTCAAGGGTTTCCCCGCGCGCGGGCAGTTGGCCGGGCACCGGAATCTTCGAAAACTCCGGTCCGATCTCTTCGAAGAAATCGGCTACTGCCCCGCCGTCACGGCGGCATTCACCGCCAGGGCCAGGATGCCGGTGTTGTAGAAGAAGCTTGCAATCCCATGCACCAGCACTGCCCGGCGCATCCTGGGCGTGGTAACCTCGACGTCCGAGACCTGGGCCGTCATGCCCACGGTGAAGCTTGCGTAAAGGAAATCCCAGGCATCCGGATCGCCGTCGCCGGGGAAGGCAAAGCCCTTGCCCGTCTCGTCGGCCCGGTAATGCAGATAGGCGTAGTGGAAACCCAGCAGCGTGTGGACGGTGGCCCAGCCCAGCGGCAGGCTGACCAGGGCGGCAAGGCGCGCGACAAGGCTGCTTGCCTCGGCATTCAGCACCAGGAAGATCGCGGTGATGCTGATGCCCACTGCAAGCGCGGCCAGCAGAAGGATCACCGCCAGGCCTTCATCCTCCTCTTCGGCGTGACGGCGCAGGTCCTCGGCGCCGGTGGTGCCGACGATGCGGGCGGTCAGGGCGAGGTAGATCAGGAAGAAGACATCGGCCGCGATCAGCAGCGCAAAGTCCAGCGAGACGGACAAGGCCGAGGCCACGCCCCCCGCGACAAGGCCAAGAAGGAAGGCAACGAGGAAGCGGCCATGCCGGCGAAAAAGGGGCATTCAGGCACCCCGAACGGCGAAAGCAAGGGCAGGCTGTCTGTGCGTCACGGGGGTGTGTCCGGTGCGGCGGTTGCGGACAGGCTAGCCTGCCCGGGGGCGGGGTGCAAACCTTCGGACGGTTCAGTCGAAGCCGGATACCGTTTCGCCCATCTCGTACTCATGCTCGACGCGGCAGACCCGGATGCGACAGGTCCGGTAGATCTCGCGCCGGCCGATGTCCTTGGTGGCCATGTGGCGGACGTCGTGGCGCCAGGCCTTTATCGCGGCCTCGCTGCGCCAGTAGCTGACCGAGATGCCAAGGTCCGTGTCACGCACGGCCTCGCGCCCGATGTATCCTTCCTGCTGCCGGGCAAGCTGCAACATGCGCTCGACCAGGGCGGCATAGCGGCGCTGCAGCCTTGGGGTGGTCGGCTGCAGCGTCGATGTGGCGATGACGGCGAAATACCCAGGCGCTTCGGTCATGGTGCCCTCCGGTTCCCGAGGCGGGCATCCTAGCGCAAAACGGCCGGGCCGGTGCGCCTTACCGGGGGCGGTGAACATGGGCGCTTTGCACCAGGCCGAAGCCCACCAGAAGCACCATCATCGCCGATCCGCCGTAGGACAGAAGCGGCAGCGGCACGCCCACGACGGGGGCCATGCCCATGACCATCGACAGGTTCACCGCGATGTAGAAGAAGAAGTTCGCCGCCACCCCGATGATGAGGAGAGAGGAGAAACGGTCGCGGTTCTGCCAGGCTGCGAACAGGCAGAACCCGATGATCAGCGCGTAAAGCCCCAGCAGCGAGAAGGCACCCACGAAGCCGAATTCCTCGGCCAGGGTGGTGAAGATGAAGTCCGTGTGCTTTTCGGGCAGAAAGTTCAGGCGGCTTTGGGTGCCCTGCATGAAGCCCTTCCCGCTCCACCCGCCAGACCCCAGCGCGATCTTCGCCTGGATGATGTTGTAGCCCGCGCCCAGCGGGTCGGCCGAGGGGTCGAGGAAGGTGTCGATCCGCTTGTACTGGTAGTCGTGCAGGAACTGCCAGGGCGTGCCGCGCAGGGTGAAGACGCCCACCACCGCCCCGACCACCAAAGCAAGGACCGCGCCGAAATACCACAGGCTGACGCCCGCCGCGAACATCACCGTCGCCCCGGCCAGCAGCAGCATCAGCGAGGTCCCGAGGTTTGGCTGCATCAGCACAAGGACCGTGGGCGCCACGATGATCAGGACGGGAAGCAGGACATACAGCGGGCGCGAGACCAGCTTGGGGTCCAGCCAGTCGTAGTAGACCGCGAGCAGCATGACGAGCGTGAACTTCATCATCTCGGACGGTTGCAGGCGGATGAACCCGAGGTCGATCCAGCGCTGCGCGCCCATGCCGACCACGCCGAAGAATTCGACGACCAGCAGCAGGATGAAGGCCACCAGATAGGCCACTCCGGCCATGCTGCGCCAGAACCAGATCGGGATCATGGCGACGATGAACATCAGCACCATGCCGACGCCGAACCGCTCCATCTGCGGGCGGGCCCAGAGGTCCAGATCGCCCCCTGCGATGGAATAGAGCATCAGGAAGCCGACCGAGGCGACGGCCGTGACCAGCACGACCAGCGGCCAGTTCAGGTACAGCACCTTGCGGATGCCGGTCGGGGCGAACTTGACGCGATATTCAAGGAAGCTCATGCCGCCGCCCCTTACGTTTCGGTCTTGACGGGCGGCTGCCCGGTGACGGGGTCGCGCAGGGGCAGCTCCTTCAGCATGGTCTCGATCCGGCCGCGCTGGCTGGAGGGATAGGCCTCCAGCGGCGGCAGGTTGCCGTAAAGCGCGCGCAAGATCACGTCGCGGCCGATAGGGGCCGCCGCAGTCGAGCCGCCGCCGCCGTGTTCCACCACCACCGCCACCGCATAGCGCGGCGCGTCATAGGGCGCGAAGCCGACGAACAGGGCGTGGTCGCGCCGCTCCCACGGGAGGTCGTCGTTCGAGATCACGCCGGATTCGCGTTCCGCCTTGGAAATGTTGCGCACCTGGCTGGTGCCGGTCTTTCCGGCAAAGACCATCGTGGGTTCGGCGATGCGGCTGGATTTCGCGGTGCCGTGTTCGCCGTTCATCACCTCGTGCATCCCCTGACGCACCGCGGCAAGGTATTCCGGCGGGATTTCCAGCGGCGGGGCATCGGAAACGGGCAGTTCCTTGTCGTTGACCATCCGCACCAGCCGGGGCATCACCGCACGGCCCGAGGCGATGCGGGCGGTCATAACCGCCAGCTGCAGCGGCGAGGCAAGCACGTAGCCCTGTCCGATCGAGGCGTTGATCGTGTCGCCGATCCGCCATTCCTGCTTGTGGCGTTCCAGTTTCCACAGCTTGTCCGGCATGTTGCCTTCGGTCACCGCCGACATGGGGATGTCGAACTTCTGGCCCAGGCCCAGCTTGCGGCCCATCTCGGCGATCTTGTCGATGCCGACCTTCTGCGCGACTTCGTAGTAGTAGACGTCGCAGCTTTCCGCGAGGCTCCGCTCCAGCCGGACCGTGCCGTGGCCCGAGCGTTTCCAGCAGTGGAAGCGCCGCCCGCCGAACTCGATATGGCCGGGGCAGGAGACCTTGGTGTCGGGCGTGGCAACCCCGGCCTCCAGCGCGGCAAGGGCGGTGACCATCTTGAAGGTCGACCCCGGCGGGTAGGCGCCCGACACGGTCTTGTTGGCCAGCGGGCGGTGGTCGTTCTCGGTCAGGGCGTTGTAGTCCGCGTGGCTGATCCCGCGCACGAAAAGGTTCGGGTCGAAGGACGGGGCCGAGGCGATGCAGATGATGTCGCCGTTCGTCACGTCGATCACCACGACGGCGGCGCTTTCCTCGCCCAGGCGGGCCTGGGCAAAGTTCTGCACGTCCGCGTCGATGGTCAGGCGGATGTCGGTGCCGGGGTCGCCCTCCTGACGTTCCAGCTCGCGCATGACGCGACCGGCCGAGTTCACCTCGATCCGCTTGGTCCCCGCCTCGCCGCGCAGGGTGTCCTCCATCCATTTCTCGACACCGATCTTGCCGATCTGGAACTTGGGGATCTTCAGCAGAGGGTCGGGGTTCTCGATCCCCTCTAGGTCCTTTTCGCTGACCGGGCCGACATAGCCCACGACATGGGCAAAGTCGAAGTCGCGCGGGTAGCGGCGGGACTGGCCGACCTCGGGCACCACACCGGGCAGGGCGGGGGCGTTGATCGCGACCTTCGAGAAATCCTCCCAGCTCAGCCGCTCTCGCACGGTGACGGGGACGAAGGCCGACAGCGAGTTCACCTCGTCCAGGGTCTGCTGCATTTCCTCGGCGGTCATCGGGATGATGCTTGCCAGCCGGCGCAGCACCAGGTCCACGTCGCCTGCCGCCTCGCGCGTGATCACGACGCGGTAGTTCTGTTCGTTGCCCGCGATCACCTTGCCGTTGCGGTCCTGGATCAGGCCGCGGACCGGCGGGATCAGGCGGATGTTGATGCGGTTTTCCTCGGCCAGAAGCTTGAACTCGTCGGCCTGGTCGACCTGGAGATAGCGCATCCGCGCGCCCAGCACGGCGATCATCGCCCCCATCGCGCCGCCCAGCATCAGCGTGCGGCGGTTCAGGCGCTGGTTCATCTCCTCGCTGTCGCGGGCGGTGCGTCTCACAGCCGTCTCCCGAAACTGTCCACTTCGCCGGTCGCGGGCTTCCGCAGGTCAAGCGCCAGCCGCGACAGGCCCACGACCACCGGATAGACCGCAATCGACCACAGCACCTGCACGATGGCAAAGCCGAAGGGGGCCTGCGGCACGAAGGCGACGCCCAGCACCAGCCGGTAGATTAGCATCATGCCCAGCATCACGCCCGACACAAGCAGCCACTCGACCACGAAACTTAACTCTCGTGTGAGCGCGATCCGCCCGCGCAGGAATTCGGTCGCCAGGATCACGATGGCGGTCCACAGGCCGGGCGGGCGCATCAGGATCAGGTCCTCGGCCAGGATCACCAGCAGGATCAGCGGCATGGGCAGGAAATCGGGGCGGCGCACGATCCAGGCCATGATCACGCAGATCAGCAGGTCGGGGCCGGGCATCGCCCCCGGCGCACTGCCCAAGGGCAGCAGGCGGATGAACAGCAGCACCAGCGCGATGGCCAGGAACAGGCCGCGGAAGACCCAGTGCTCCTGACGCCAGAACTCACCCATCGGCGGCCTCCGGCTCGGCCGGACCCTCGGCAGCGCCGGACCCCATTTCCTCGACATTGCCGCCCTCGGTCGGCGTGGGCTGAGCCCCGGCGGCGGCCTCGGCCGCCTGGGTCGAAGTATCGGGCAGGGGCGCGGTGGCGGGAGGGGCGACCAGGCTGCCCGGATCGGTGATCGGCTGCAGCGAATGGCTGCGCAAGACGCGCAGGAATTCCAGCCGCTGGTAATCGGCCGCAAGGACAACGCGCAGCCGCTTGTCGGTCCCCAGCGCAACCTGCCCGACCAGCAGACCCGCCGGGAACACCTCGCCGTCGCCCGACGTCACCACGCGGTCGCCGGGGCGCACCTCGTCGCTGTCCTCGATGAATTCCAGCGGCGGCAGGGGCGAGTTGTCGCCCGAGAGCAGCGCCTTCTGCCCCGAGGGCTGGATCGTCACCGGGATCCGGCTGTTGCTGTCGGTCACGAGGATGACCCGGCTTGTCCGTTCGCCCACGCCCGAGATCCGGCCCACCAGCCCGATCCCGTCCATCGTCGCCCAGCCGTCGCGGATGCCGTCCCGCGCGCCCACGTTCAGCAGGACCGACTGCCGGAACGGGCTGCCGCTGTCGGCCATGACGACGCCGGTGACATGGGTCAGCTTGGGGTCGAGCCGAACGTTGTTCAGGTCCAGCAGCCGCGCATTCTTCTGTTCCAGCTGCAGCGCGGCCTCTTTCCAGGCCTTCATCTGCTGCAGCTCGCGCTTCAACTCCTGGTTCTGTTCGTAGATCCGGGTATAGCTTTGAAAATCGTCGATCATCCCGGCGACCATCGTCACGGGCCGCATCGCCCAGTCGAAGCTTGGCACGACGGCGTCGATCAGCGCCGCGCGGAAGCGTTCCACGCGGGGGCTGTCGATGCGCCAGAGGATGAAGATCCCGATCAGCAGAAGGACCGCAATCCAGACCAGCAGCCTGCGCAGCGGACGCGAATACTCTTCGGGAGCGGTGCGGTTCTTGGCCACGGTTCGGATTTCCTTCGCCGCCGGATGCGGGGCTTAGGCTCAGGTATCGTAGTCGATCACATGCCGAAGCTGCTTCTCGTATTCCAGCGCCTTCCCGGTGCCGAGGGCAACACAATTCAGTGACTCGTTGGCCACGCTGATCGAAAGCCCGGTCTGTTCGCGCAAGGACAGGTCCAGCTCGCCCAGAAGCGCACCGCCCCCGGTCAGCATCACGCCCCGGTCGACGATGTCCGCCGCAAGGTCCGGCGGGGTGGCTTCCAGCGCCTGCATCACCGCGTCGCAGATCTGCTGCACGGGTTCGGCCAGGGCTTCCGCGACCTGGGCCTGGCTGATCTCGGTTTCCTTGGGCACACCGTTCAGAAGGTCACGGCCCCGGATGTGCATGGACATGCCGCGCCCGTCGTCGGGCATGCGGGCGGTGCCGATCGAGGTCTTGATCCGCTCGGCGGTGGATTCGCCGATCAGAAGGTTCTGGTGGCGGCGCAGGTAACTGATGATCGCCTCGTCCATCCGGTCGCCGCCGACGCGGACGGAACGGGCATAGACGATGTCGCCCAAACTGAGGACCGCCACCTCGGTCGTCCCGCCCCCGATGTCCACGACCATGTTGCCGGTCGGATCGGTGATCGGCATCCCCGCGCCGATGGCCGCCGCGATGGGTTCCGCGATCAGCCCCGCACGCCGCGCCCCCGCCGACAGAACCGACTGGCGGATCGCCC
>JAIXZY010000005.1 GCA_027489355.1 Paracoccaceae bacterium
ATCCGCTTCGACATGTCGGAATACATGGAGAAGCATGCCGTCAGCCGCCTGATCGGCGCGCCTCCGGGCTATGTCGGCTTCGACCAGGGCGGCATGCTGACCGACTCGGTCGACCAGCATCCGCATTGCGTCCTGCTGCTGGACGAAATGGAAAAGGCCCACCCGGATGTCTACAACATCCTCCTGCAGGTGATGGACCACGGCAAGCTCACCGACCACAACGGCCGGACGGTGGATTTCCGCAACGTGATCCTGATCATGACCTCGAACGCCGGTGCCTCGGACATGGCGAAAGAGGCCATCGGCTTCGGGCGTGAGCGTCGGACAGGCGAAGATACCGCCGCCATCGAGCGGACCTTCACCCCCGAATTCCGCAACCGCCTCGACGCCGTGATCAACTTCGCCCCGCTGGGGAAAGAGATCATCATGCAGGTGGTCGAGAAGTTCGTCCTGCAACTGGAAGCCCAGCTGATGGACCGCGGCGTCCATATCGAGCTGACGCCGGAAGCCGCCGCCTGGCTGGGCGACAAGGGCTACGACGACAAGATGGGCGCACGCCCCCTGGCCCGCGTCATCCAGGAGCACATCAAGAAGCCCCTGGCCGAAGAGCTGCTTTTCGGCAAACTGGTCAAGGGCGGCCTGGTCCGGGTGAAGGTGAAGGACGACGCCATCGTCCTCGATATCGAGGAGCCGCAGAAGCCCCGCCTCACCGGCCAGAAGCCCCCGCTTTTGACCGCCGAGTAGGAAGAAGTCAGACCCCCGCCCCAACCGGCGGGGGTTTTTCTTTGCCGCGCCCGGACCGGCGCATGGCCCTGACGCCCCTGCGTCCAAAGGTCCGAAGCCTCTGGCCTTGTGCAGCTTTGCCGGGTAAACGGAGCGGGACTCCCGGGGGACAGGATGAACGACCAGATCACGCCGCAGCCAGGCATTCTTGACATCGCCCTTTACGAAGGCGGCAAGGCGCATGTCGCAGGCGTTGCGAACGTCGTTAAGCTGTCGTCGAACGAAAACCCGTTCGGCCCTTCGGACAAGGCGAAAGAGGCGTTTGCCCGCACCGTCCACACCCTGCACCGTTACCCGGTCACCGATCACGCCGACCTTCGCGCCGCGATCGCTGAGGTGCACGGCCTCGACGCCAGCCGCATCATCTGCGGCGCGGGCTCGGACGAGATCATCACCTTCCTCTGCCAGGCCTACGCCGGCCCGCGCGATGAGGTGGTGTTCACCGAACACGGCTTCCTGATGTACCGCATTTCCACGATGGCGGTGGGCGCAACCCCGGTCGAGGTGCAGGAAAGGGAGCGGACGGCAGATGTCGACGCGATCCTGGCCGCCTGCAACCGTCGAACGAAGCTTGTCTTCATCGCCAATCCCAACAACCCCACCGGAACGATGATCTCGGCCGCCGAGATCGCCCGCCTGGCCGAAAACCTGCCGCCCCAGACACTGCTTGTCCTGGACGGGGCCTATGCCGAATATGTCGAGGGCTACGACGGCGGCGCGTCGCTGGTCGATGCGCGGCAGAACGTCGTGATGACGCGGACCTTCTCCAAGGTCTACGGGCTCGGCGGGCTGCGGATCGGCTGGGGCTACGGCCCGAAGCACGTCATCGACGTGCTGAACCGGATTCGCGGCCCCTTCAACCTGTCCACCACCCAGCTTGAAACCGCCGAGGCCGCCGTCCGCGACCAGGATTTCGTCGCCAAGTGCCGGGCCGAAAATACGCGCATGCGGTCCTGGCTGGCGAATGCCCTGGCCGAGATCGGGGTGCCGTCGGACACGTCGATGGCGAACTTCATCCTCGCCCGCTTCCACAGCCAGGAAGAGGCCGAGGCCTGCGATGCCTTCCTGCAGAAGCAGGGCCTGATTGTGCGCCGGGTGGCGGGCTACAAGCTGCCGCACTGCCTGCGCATCACCATCGGGGACGAAGCCTCGTGCCGCCAGGTCGCCCACGCCGTCGCGCAGTTCAAGGGGGTCAAATGATCTACCCGCGGGTCGCCCTGATTGGCCTTGGGCTCATCGCCTCGTCGATGGCTCATGCCATGCGGGCGGGCGGCCTGGCGGGAGAGATCGTGGGCTACGCCAAGTCGGCCGAGACCCGCGCGATCGCGAAGGAGCTCTTCTGCGACCGCGTGACCGACAGCGCGGCCGAGGCGGTGAAGGACGCCGATCTCGTCGTCCTGGCCGTTCCGGTCGGCGCGATGGGGGCAATCGCCGCCGAGATCGGGTTGCACCTCAAGCCCGGCGCCACCGTGACCGACGTGGGCTCCGTCAAGCAGGCCGTTGTCGATGCCGTCGCGCCCCACCTGCCCGCCGGCGTGCATTTCATCCCCGGCCACCCGATGGCAGGAACGGAATATTCCGGGCCGCGTTCGGGCTTTGCCACGCTGTTCCAGAACCGCTGGTGGCTCCTCACCCCGTCCGAGTCGACGGACCCGCAGGCGCTGGCCCGGCTCCGCCAGCTGATCGAGCAGATGGGCGCCAAGGTCGACACGATGGACGTGGCCCACCACGATCTCGTGGTCGCCGTCGTCAGCCATGTGCCGCATGCCATCGCCTACACGATGGTGGGCGTGGCCGACCACATGCGGCGGGTGTCGCAGTCCGAGGTCATCAAGTATTCCGCCGCCGGCTTCCGTGATTTCACCCGGATCGCGGCCAGCGACCCGACCATGTGGCGCGACGTGTTCCTGACCAACAAGGACGCGGTGCTGGACATCCTGGGCCGCTTCGCCGAAGAGCTTTTCGTCCTGCAACGCGCGATCCGCATGGGTGACGGTGACCACCTGCACGCCTATTTCACGCGCACCCGCGCGATTCGCCGGGGCATCATCGAAGCCGGGCAGGATACCGCCGCGCCGGACTTCGGCCGCGCCGTCCCCACCGGGAAAGAGGGCTGAGCCCGGTGCGGGGTCTGATCCTGGGGCTGTGCCTCTGCCTGGCGCAGGGCGCCCTGGCGCAAGAGATCGACCGCTCGCCCCGCCCCATTGCCAACCCGCTTCTGTCCAGTTCGCCTGAAGCCCCAGCCGCCGGGGCAGCCCCGGATACCGCCACCGCGCCGGACACCCGGACGGCCGCCGTCGGCGAAGCCGTGCTGACACGCTCCCTCCGCCCTGCGCCCCGGCCTCCCGCACTTGCGGACCGGATCGCGGCGCTGCGCTCTACCTCTAACGCGCCGGGACTCGACCTTTCGGCCCGCCCGCCCGAAGACGAGGTCGACCTTGCCGCCATCCCGCCGCCCTCGAAAAAGGAAGAGCGGCGGAAGAAGCGCGAGAAGGCCTCGATGAAGGGAGCGGTCTGCGGCGTGCCCGCGATCAAGGGCGAGGAGATCGCGCGGATCAGGTCCAAGGTCGACGGCTGCGGGGTCGAGGACCCGGTGATGGTCACCTCGGTCGCCGGCGTGCGGCTTAGCCAACCCGCTACGGTCGATTGCTCGATCGCCCAGGCGCTGAACTCATGGGTGGACGATGTCGCGCAGCCTGCGTTTGACGGCAAGCTGGTCGAACTGCAGATTGCGGCGCATTACATCTGCCGCAGCCGCAACAACGTGAAGGGTGCCAAGGTCAGCGAACACGGCAAGGGCCGCGCGGTGGACATCTCGGCCTTCATCCTGTCGAACGGCAAGGTTCTGACCGTGGCGCAGGACTACAACCGGCTGCTGCGCAAGATCTACAAGGCCGGGTGCAGCTATTTCCGGACCACGCTCGGCCCCGGCTCGGACGGGTATCACGAGGACCACTTCCACTTCGACACCTCGGCCCGCTCGGGCGGCGCCTACTGCCGCTGACCCGCGTCAGCCCGACGGCGGCACCATCAGCGGCGCGGGGCCCAGCGGGAACGGCCCAAGGCTCATGCGCCCATCCTCCATCACCAGCGACAGGGACAGCACCGTTGGGTCGGCCGACTGCGCCGCCACCGCCTGCATCCCCCGCGCCACGGTCGGCGCGACCTCGGGCTTGACCGCGCCCGCCGCAACCAGAAGCGCGGGCAGCCGGTCCCAGTTCGTGACCTCCAGCGTCACCCGCCCCGCCGCGAATCCGTTCCCATCCGCCTCCACCACGCCCGAGGCGCTTGCGCCCAGCGCACCCCAGGTCAGGTTGAACTGGTTGATCTCCACCCGCCGCAGATAGGGACGCGCCTCGCCCGCGTGACGATCCAGCGGGGCCGAGAAGGTAAGGTAGATGCTGCCCCACAGCGTTTCGATGGTCTCGGGCAGGTCGGCTGGCGGAAGGTCGGGCAGCGCAACCGCATTCATTGCCGCGACGGCGCGTGGATCGAGCGTCAGGGGCGCCAGGTCGAACCCCAGCTCATAGCCCGCAGGTCCCAGGGCTTCGTCCGCCCGCAGTCCCAGGGTGAACTCACCCAGCCCAAGCGTCCAGCCCAGGTCCGAGGCCAGGTTCAACGAAGTTCCGGCCACCCGCACCTCGGCCAGCGGCAGGTCGGTCGAGGGCCTGGCGCGCAGGCTTGCCATCAGCCCGGTCGATCCGACGGTCACCACCTGGTCGGGCAAGGTGATCACCTGCTCGGGCGGAAGCGCCGCAATGATGTGCCAGGGCTTCCAGGTCATCGCGAAGACCTGGACGAAAGGCGCCTGCCAGCCCGCGCCGCTGGCCGGGTCGACCAGTCTCAGCTCGTCGATGGTCAGGTCGAAGCGGTTCGGAAAGCCCGCCACCGTCACACCCGCATTTTCGGCCGTGATCCCCTGCCGTTCGGCATCGGCGAACCAGCCGTTCACCCCGTCGCGCACAGCGTTGGATCCGACGAACCAGTACCCCGACCACAGGACCGTCGCCAGAACCATCAGGAACAGAAGCTTGCGCATCGGCGCCCCTTTTCATTGCCAGGTCCCCGGTGTTTACAGGGCCAAAGGCAACAGGACCAGTCATGCAGGCACCACTCTGGGTCTTCGGCTACGGATCGCTGATCTGGGACCCCGGCTTCCCGGTGGCCGAACGTCGCATCGCCCGCGCCGACGGCTGGCACCGCAGTTTCTGCATGCGGTCGATCCACCACCGCGGCACGGTCGAGAACCCGGGCCTCGTCCTCGCGCTGGACCGGCAAGAGGGCGCAAGCTGCACCGGCATCGCCTTCCGCGTCGCACCGGGGCACGAGGCCACCACGCTCTTCGCCCTGCGCGAACGGGAACTGGTCTCCTCGGCCTATCTGGAAATGACGCTGCCTCTCACGACCGACTCCGGCCCGGTGGAGGCGCTGACCTATGTGATCGACCCCGACCACGTCCAGTATTGCCACCTCGACCCCGAGGAGCAGGCACAGATAATCGCCCGCGCAACGGGCGGGCGGGGGCGGAACTGCGATTACCTCTGGTCGACCGCCGCCCATCTGGCCGACCTCGGCATCCGCGACCCCGATCTCGACTGGCTGGCCGACCGTGTCCGCGCCTTGACCTGACCTTTTGCTTGGCAGGCCGCGCCAGCCTGCTAGACTCATCCCAAGGGCAGGAACCAGAGGGCGGCATGTCCCAGACAGACACCCGGCGGGCCGAGGTCGCGACGACCTTCAGCCAACCGATCCGCGCCATCACCACCATGCTGCTGGTCTGCGTCCTGGTGGGCGCGGGCGCCTGGCTCATACATGGCACCGTCGCCGACATCCTGCGGACCAACCCGGTCCTGAACAGCGTCATCGCCTTCGTCTTCCTCGTCGGCGTGCTGTCCTGCTTCTGGCAGGTCTGGATCCTTGCCCAGTCGGTCTACTGGATCGAGAACTTCGTCCGCGGCACCCCCGGCACCGAGGACATGGCCCCGCCCCGCCTTCTTGCCCCGCTGGCCGCCCTCCTCCGCTCGCGCTCGGCCCGCATGTCGATCTCGGCCTCCTCCTCGCGCTCCATCCAGGAATCGGTCGTCCAGCGCATCGACGAGGCGCGGGACATCACCCGCTACCTGATCAACCTCCTGGTCTTCCTCGGTCTTCTTGGCACCTTCTGGGGCCTCGCCACCACCGTTCCCGCCGTGGTCGAGACGATCCGCTCCCTCGCCCCGCAGGAAGGCGAAAGCGGCCTCGACGTGTTCGGCAAGCTGATGGGCGGCCTGGAAAGCCAGCTGGGCGGGATGGGAACCGCCTTCTCCTCCTCGCTCCTGGGCCTTGCCGGGTCGCTGGTCCTGGGCCTTCTCGAACTGTTCGCCGGCCACGGCCAGAACCGCTTCATCCGCGAGCTGGAGGAATGGCTCTCTTCAATCACCCGGATCGGCTATGCGGGCGACGGCGACGGCGCGGACCAGAACGCGCTTGGCCTGCTGGTCGATCACATGGCCCAGCAGATGGAAGAGCTTCAGGCCCTTCAGGCCCAGACCGAGTCGAACCGCTTCCAGACCGAGATGAAGATCAACGAACTGGTTGCCGCCATGACCGCGCTGACCGACCGGATGGATGCCGAACGCGGACAGACCGCCCTTCTGCGCCGGATCGCGGAGGGCCAGGAAAAGCTCGTCGAGGCGCTGCAAGCAGGCGAAGGCGGCAGCACCGACCCCGAAAGCCGGATGCGCCTGCGGTCGATCGACGTGCAGCTTCTGCGGATTCTCGAAGAGATGTCCGCCGGTCGGCAGGAGACGCTGACCGATCTCAAGACCGACATCGCCCAGCTGACCGCCGCGATCCGCCAGCTTGGCCGCACTGCAGGACGCGGCTGAGATGGCCGCCACCCGCAGCCGCCGCCGCGACTCCAGCTTGATCTGGCCGGGCTTCGTAGATGCGGTGACCACGCTCTTGATGGTGCTGATGTTCGTCCTGACCATCTTCACCGTCATGCAATCCGTGCTGCGCGACACCATCACCACGCAGGACAGCGAACTGGCCTCGCTCACCTCGCAGGTCGCGCAACTGGCCGATGCGCTGGGGCTGGAGAAGGCCAAGGCCACCGACCTCCAGGCCCAGGTCGCCCAGCTTCAGGCCGGCCTTGCCGCCGCCCGGGTCGAGGGCGACCGCCAGGCGGGCGTCATCGCCACGCTGACCGCCAACCTCTCCGCGCGCGAAGGCGAACTGGCCGCGGCCAGGACCCGGATCACGGATTTCGAAACCCAGGTCGCCGCGCTTCTGGTGGAACGCGACCGCGCCCGGGGCGAGGCCGACCGCCTCACCGCATCGGTCGCCGAGCTTGAGGCCGCGCAGGCCAAGCTTGTCTCCGAGGCCGAGGCGATGACCCTTGCCCTGGCCAAGGCCCGCGACGAGGTCGATGCCAACGCCGAGGCCGCCCGCCTTGCCGCCGCCCGCCGCGACGCGCTTCAGGTGCTGTTGGACCAGGAAAAGGCCAAAGGCGCCTCTGATGCCGCAGCCCTCAAGACCGCGCAGGAACAGGTGACCGAGGCCGAGGCCGCCCGACTTGCCGATGCCGCCGCACTCCAGGCCCTGCGCGACCGGCTGGCCAACGCCGATACCGAACTCACCGCCATGACGCTCGCGCTTGAAGCCGAACGCAAGAAGGCCGAGGACACGCTGACCCTCCTCGCCGCCGCCCGGACCGAGGCCGCGAAAGGCACCACCGAAAAGGACGCCGCGCTCGCGGCCGCGCAAACCGCCTTGCTGGCGGAACAGGAAAAGGTCCTTGCCGCCGCCCGCGAGGTCGAGCTTCTGAACCAGCAGGTCGCCGCTTTGCGCAGCCAACTCGGCAGCCTTCAATCCATGCTCGACGCCTCGAAAGCGCGGGACGAGGCCGCGCAGGTGCAACTCGACAGCCTGGGCAAGGACCTGAACGCCGCCCTCGCCCAGGTCGCCGCCGAACAGCGCAAGCGCGCCGAACTGGAAGCGGCCGAGGCCGCACGGCTTGCCGCAGAGAACAAGGACCTCGCCCGCTTCCGTTCGGAATTCTTCGGCCAGCTCTCCAATCTGCTGGAGGGGCGTGAGGGCGTGCGCGTCGTGGGCGACCGCTTCGTCTTTTCCTCCGAGGTGCTGTTCAACCCCGGCTCTGCCGACCTCGCGCTGGAAGGCCGGCTCCAGATCGCCGGGGTGGTCCGTATCCTGGACGAGATCCGCGCGGAAATCCCGGACGGCATCGACTGGATCATCCGTGTCGACGGCCACACCGACAACGTGCCGCTCTCAGGCGGCGGGGAGTTCCGCGACAACTGGGAGCTCAGCCAGGCCCGCGCCCTGTCCGTCGTGCGCTACATGCAGGACGAACTGGGCTTCCCGCCCGACCGCATGGCGGCCACCGGCTTCGGCGAATACCGCCCCGTGGCCGAAGGCGATACCGAGGCCGCCCGCGCCCTGAACCGCCGGATCGAGCTCAAGCTGACCGAGCGTTGATGCACCATTCCGTGACTGCGTTTCCGCCGGTTCCGTGCTAGTCTGCCGCCGAAGTCGTTGCTTGCAAGTCGATGCCACTGGGACGAACCGGGGCGCAAGACCGGCCCCTGCGCCCCCTGAACGGGAGGAAGCTTGATGCCGAAGACGATCGGAAACCCATTGTCCTGGACCTTTGGCGCGCTTGGCTCGGCCGCCGGTTACGCGACCGTCGTCGCCACGCCTGCCCGGTCGGGCGAGCGGCCAGAGACCCGCATCCTGACCTTCCAGGACCTTCGAGACGCCCTGCGCAAGGGGTGGGACGACCTTGCGGCCATGCGGTCGGACGTGATGTTCGCCTGCCTGCTCTATCCGGTGATGGGGGCCGTGCTGCTGGGTCTCGCCGCGCAAGGGTCCATGACGCATCTCCTCTTCCCCGTCCTGTCCGGCTTTGCGCTGGTCGGCCCCGTGGCCGCTCTGGGGCTTTACGAGCTCAGCCGCAGACGAGAGGCCGGGCTGCCGGTCAACTGGGCTGCGATGTTCGACGTGCTGCGCTCGCCCCGCTTTCCGCGGATCGTGATGCTGGCCCTGTTCAACGGCGTGATCTTCATGGCCTGGCTCCTGCTTGCCGACGCGATCCACGCCGCGACGCTGGGACCGGACCGCCCCGCAAGCCTGGGCGCGCTGCTGAACCAGGCGGTGTCCACCCCCGCGGGCTGGACGATGACCCTTGTCGGCACCGGGGTCGGCTTCCTTCTCGCCGCCGCCGTGCTTGCGGTGTCGGTCGTCTCCTTCCCGCTGCTTCTGGACCGGGACGTAAGCTTGCCCGTTGCGGTCACGACCTCGGTTCGCGTTGCGATGGAGAACCCGATAGTGATCGCCGCCTGGGGCCTGATCGTGGCCGGCCTCCTCGCCCTTGGGATCCTGCCCGCGCTGATCGGACTGGTCGTCGTGCTGCCTGTGCTGGGTCACGCCACCTGGCACCTTTACCGCACGGCGGTGGTCTGAGACGCCAGACGGCCGCCGGACGGAAGAAGGTCCGGCGGCGCGATCCGGGTCAGACCGCCAGAAAGTTGGTGAACTGCCAGGGATCGTCCTCGTCGCGGTCCTCGGCAAAGCTGTTGATCCGGTTCTGCAGCGGGGTCCAGTCGGTGTAGTGACACTCGATCCGGCCCAGGTACGGGCGCTGGACCTCCAGGCAGCGGACATGATCCATCTCGTCCGCCTCGACGAAACCCCGGTTGGGGTTCTCGGCCGCCCAGACCATCGCCGCCATCACCGCGCTGGTCACCTGCATCCCGGTCGCATTCTGGTACGGAGCCAGGCGCTTGGCCTCTTCCGTCGTCAGACGCGAGCCATACCACATCGCGCCCTTGGCATGACCGTAGAGGAACACCCCCAGGTCATCCCCGCCCGACACGATCTCCTCGACTGTCAGGATGTGCTGGTCGTCCAGCAACTTGCCGCCACCGTTCACCTCGTGCAGCGACAGAATCGCGTCGTTGCAGGGATGATAGGCGTAGTGGCAGGTCGGACGGTAGACGGCCTTGGCCCCCTCCCAGACGGTGTAATAGTCGGGGATCGACAGCGCCTCGTTGTGCGTGATCACATAGCCGAACTGCGGCCCCACATCCGGACACCAGCTCCGCACGCGGGTATCCGCGCCCGGGCGGTCGATCCAGATCGCATAGCCCGGCCCGTGGTCGAAGGCATGCCCGTTTGGGGGCAGCTTCTTCTCATGCGTCCCCCAGCCCAGCTCGGCCGGCTGATAGCCCTCGGACAGCAGCCCGTCCACCGACCAGGTGTTGACGAACACCCCCAACGGCTTCGCCTTGGCGGCGACTTGCGTGTCCCGCTCGGCGACATGGATGCCCTTGACCCCCAACCCCTGCATGAGCCGCGCCCAGTCCTCGCGCCCCTGCGGATCGGCCTTGACCCCGGTGTCCGCCGCCAGCCGCAGAAGCGCCTCCTTCAGCAGCCAGCTCACCATCCCCGGGTTCGCCCCGCAGCAGCTGACCGCCGTCGGTCCGCCGACATAGGCCTTCCCCAGCTCGCGCACCTTTTCCCGCAGCGGATAGTTCGTCCGCTCGGCATTGGGCAGGGTCGAGCCGAAGTAGAACCCCGGCCAGGGCTCCACCACCGTGTCGATGTACTGGACGCCCATTTCCTGCGCGAGCTTCATGAGCTCGATCGAATCCACGTCCACCGACAGGTTCACGATCATTCCCCGGCCCGTCGGGAACAGGCTGCGCAGGACATTCGCGAAATTGTCCGGGGTCAGCGCGACCTGCAGATGCCGGATCCCGTGATCACGCAGGATATGCGCAAAGTCGCCGGACGGCTCGATCACCGTGAACCGCTCCCGATCGAACCCGATATGGCGCTCGATCAGGGGCAGAACCCCCCGGCCGATCGAGCCGAAGCCGATCATCACGAGCGCACCCTCGATCCGGGCGTGAACAGTGTGGGTCATCGCAAACTCCTTACTTGTAGGACCGGGCCTGCAGCCAATCCATCAGCGCCATCAGCACGCCCGAGACCACGAAGGTCAGATGGATCACCACCAGCCAGAACATCTCTGTCTCGCCGAAGGTCGTCGCCGTCTCCAGGTCGCTGATTTCCATGAACCGCTTCAACAGATGAATCCCCGAGATCGCCACGATGCTTGCGATCAGCTTCATCTTCAGCCCGCCGAAATCGACCTTGCCCATCCAGCCGGGCTTGTCCTCTCCGGCGTCGAAGTCGAACTTCGACACAAAGCTTTCGTAGCCCGAGAACATGACGATCAACAGAAAGTTGGCCGCCAGCGTCAGGTCGATCAGGGTCAGCGCGACCAGGATCATCTTCTCGGCCGAAAGGTCCAGCACCTGCGGCGCGTAATAGACAAGCTCCTTCACGAAGATGACCGTCAGCATCGCCAGCGTCACCGCCAGCCCCAGGTACATCGGCGCCATCAGCCAGCGGCTGGCGAACAGGCCTTTCTCGAACGTCGTCTCGATCGAACGCATCTCGGTCATCCACTCGCTCCCGGAAAAACAAAGGGCCCGCCAGATGTGGCGGGCCCCTTTCTGCCGACAAGGGGCAGTCTCAGTTCTTCGCGTAGTATTCGACGACTAGGTTCGGTTCCATCTGAACCGGATACGGCACGTCGCCCAGGCCCGGAGTCCGGACGAACTTCGCGGTCAGCTTGTTGTTGTCGACTTCCAGATAGTCCGGCACGTCACGCTCGGTCAGCGCGATGGCTTCGGCGATGGCGGCCATCTGCTTCGACTTCTGGCGCACTTCGATCACGTCGCCTTCCGACACGCGGTAGGACGCGATGTTCACGCGCTTGCCGTTCACCAGGACGTGGCCGTGGTTGACGAACTGACGCGCCGCGAAAATGGTCGGCACGAACTTGGCGCGGTAGACCACCGCGTCCAGACGACGCTCCAGCAGGCCGATCAGCATCTCGCCGGTGTCGCCGCGCACACGCTCGGCTTCGCCATAGATCTTGCGGAACTGCTTTTCGGTCAGGTCGCCGTAGTAGCCCTTGAGCTTCTGCTTGGCGCGCAGCTGCGTACCGAAGTCCGACAGCTTGTTCTTCCGGCGCTGGCCGTGCTGGCCTGGACCGTACTCGCGTTTGTTGATCGGGGACTTCGGACGGCCCCAGATGTTCTCGCCCATGCGGCGGTCGATCTTGTACTTGGCAGAGGTGCGTTTGGTCACCGCTGATCTCCTTCAATGTTGTCGAAGGGCGTTGTCCTTTGGCCTTGCGGCCCGACAGGCATCCCCTTGCGGGGGCCACCAACACCAATGAAAAGCCCCGGAATCGCTTCCGGGACGGCTGGGCTTATAGAGGACACCCCGGCGGAGTCAACAGGCCCCGCCACCGCGACGGAAGGCGGTCGGCCGATGACGGGGAACGCCGCCCCGTACACTAGGCGGGGCGCGCCGGAAGCGATGCAAAGTAGCTGACAGCATGTTCGGCGAAACGCCGCGTGATCGGCCCGCGGTTCACCCCATCGCGCGAGGCAAGCACAATACGCAGCGGGCGAACATCGTTCTCGATGCGCAACGTGCGGATTTCGCGGCGATCATAGGTCGTGCTCGACGGCGGTTGCATGACCAGCATCGTGAAGCCAAAGCCCGAGGCGACCGCACTACGCACCGCCTCCATCGACGTCGAGACATAAGAGATCGGCGGCGAAATCCCCCCCTCGGCCAGCAGTTCCTCAAAGTAGGCGCGACTGCCAGGCCCGTCCAGCAGGACATAGGGCTCGTGCGCCAAGTCGCGCAGATCGACCGACTCGCGCGCCGCCAGGGGATGATCGGCCGCAAGAACGACCATCGGTCGCGGCGCTGCCAGCTCGATCAGCGCCATGCCCGTCAGATCGGCGCCGCGCTCATAGGTCAGCGCATAGTCGATTGTCCCGTCCCGCAATGTATCGACAAGATCGACGAGCGACATTTCCTGCTGCCGGATCAGGACGTTCGGCAGAATGCCGTAAAAGCTGCGGATCAGGCCGGCGGCATAGAAGGGAGACAACGTCCAGAACACGCCCAGCCGGATTTCGCCCGCCGTCTCTGCGGCCAGGGCAGCGGCTTCCCGACCGACCTGCTCGGCTTGTTGCAGCATTCCGTCGATGTGCCGCAGGAACATCCGCCCCTGCAGCGTCAGGCTCAACCCCCGGGCGTGGTGCCGGTCAAACAAGACAAGACCCGTCAGACTTTCAAGCTTTTCAATCGCCTGCGAGACCGACGGCTGCGATATGTTCAGCACCCGCGCCGCCTGTGCGATGCCGCCGTGTTCGGCCACGGCGCGAAAGTAGGCGCACTGGCGAAGGGTGAATCGAACCATATTCTGCCTTTCTAGATGATCCGATTTTTAAGTTTTCATCTTCTCAAAGACTAGTTCAAGCTGGATCTTGCCAAGGCTGATAGTCATGCGTGCCGGCCTTGGAAAATCGGGTCCAATCTGAGAGTCAGCGATGCTTCCAGCCAAACTCCCTGCCGAACTTCACGCGTCCAGGAACGCGGCTCCCCAGGCCTGCGGCTCGCGTGGGCAGGCGTCGCAAGGACCCCGCGCCGCCGTGCGCTGCGGACAAAGCTGACCTCGTCCGCCTGTGCCTTTGCCCAGGAAAAGGCACAGGCTCCCGAGCCCCGCCTCAAGCCGTGGACATCATCTGTGCGACGGATCCGGGATCTCGCCCCGATCACCCGGGCACGAAAGCCTCCGTCCAGGGCGCAACAACCGACACCAGCCGATCAAGCCCCGGGCTTGACCTGCCTTTCTTGCCATGGAGCCCCATGATGTCACCTGACGCCATGAAGAAAATCGATGAGATGAACGAAACCCTGCGTCAGGTCGCAGCTCTGCCGGAACACGAAGCGCAATGCTTGCCCGGCCGGTTCTACACCGACCCGGATTACTTCCGCTACGAGGTCGAGACCTTCCTGTCGAAGGAGTGGCACTGTCTTGGCCGGGCCGACGAAATCCCGAACCCAGGCGATTACTTCGTCACGCAGCTTTTCGACGAGCCGCTCCTCGTCGCGCGCGGCAATGACGGCCAGGTGCGCGTCATGTCGAACCTGTGCCGCCACCGCGGGATGCCGATCGTCGAGGGCAGCGGATCGACCCGACGCTTTGTCTGCAGCTACCACGCCTGGACCTATGGCCGTTCGGGCGAGCTGCTCAACGCCCCCAGGATGCAGGACAAGGGCGTCTCGGAGAAGAACTGCAGCCTGCCCACCTTCCGCAGCGAGCTTTGGAACGGCTTCATCTACGTCAACCTCGACGACAACGCCCAGCCGCTGGCACCCCGCCTTGGCCAGCTGGAGTCCCTGCTCGGCAACTATCGCACAAGCGAAATGCGGATCGTGCGGACATTCGAGGAAGACTGGCACACCAACTGGAAATGCCTCGTCGAGAATTTCATGGAGGCCTATCACCTCTCGATCGTGCATCCGGAGACGCTGCATCCCTACACGCCCACCGGGCTGAGCCGGAAGTCGATGGCCGATGACAGCTTCACCTCCTATTGCGCCAACTATCCCGAAACCGCGGCATCGCGTGGCACCGGCTCGCCGGCTCTGACCGAGGACGAGCGGCGGCGTTCGACGCTGTTCAATCTGTTCCCCGCCCAGATCGCCAGCCAGGCGGCCACCCTGCTCGTCTCGTTCTCGATCAAGCCGCTGGCCGTGGACCGGATCCGGGTCCGCTGGACCATGTCCACCTACGGGGACGAACTGACTCAGGACGAACTGGAAGAGCGGATCGCGCTCTGGTTCGAAGTCAACCGCGAAGACCGCGAGAAGCTGGAAAAGATGCAGCGCGCGCTTGCATCGCGCCACGCCCCGTCGGGTCATCTGGCACCGCGCGATTACGAAGGAACGATCTGGGACTTCTATCGCTATCTGGGCCGCCAGATCCCGGTCGCGGAAACTCCGCTGCGGGTGGTCCGGGCCTGAAGGCCCGGCACTGCAGCCCTATCCGGAAAACCAGAAGAGCCGCAAAGGCCAAGACTCCAAACCAAGAGGGAATAACCACAATGAAAAGACTACTGATCATCACGACCGCCATCACCAGCCTGGCAAGCGCAGCTCATGCCGAACTGACCGTGATGAGCTGGGGCGGTGCCTATGAAACCAGCCAGGTCGAGGCTTACAACCGCCCCTTCACCGCCGAAACCGGCATTCCGGTGAAGATGATCGCCGCCGACAACCCTGCAAGCCCGATCAAGTCCATGGTCGAATCCGGCAACGTCACGATTGACGTCGCCGACATCGAATATACCGACGCCGTCCGTCTGTGCGACGAGGGTCTACTTGAGGTCATCGACCCCGCCTCGCTTCCTCCGGCCCCGGACGGCACCCCCGCGACCGAGGATTTCATCGAAGGTGCGCTCACCGATTGCGCCGTTGCCACAATGGTGTTCTCGACGGTCTACGGCTACGACAGCACCAAGTTCGGCGATGTGAAGCCCACCACGATCGCCGACTTCTTCGACCTCGAAAAATTCCCCGGCAAGCGCGGGATGCGGAAGGACCCCAAGGCGAACCTCGAAATGGCCCTAATGGCCGATGGCGTCCCGGCCTCGGAGGTCTACGCGACCCTGGCGACGGACGAAGGGGTGGATCGCGCCTTTGCGATGCTCGAGAAGATCAAGGACCAGACGATCTGGTGGGAAGCCGGGGCGCAGCCTCCGCAGCTGCTGGCAGACGGCGAGGTTGCAATGACCACGGCCTACAACGGTCGCCTCTTCTCGGCCGCCGCGACCGAGGGCAAGCCCTTCGTGACTGTCTGGGACGGCCAGGTCTACGAGTATGAGCTGTTCGCCATTCCCAAGGGCGCGCCGAACAAGGATCAGGCGCTTGAATACATCAAGTTCGCCACCGGCACACAGCGCCTGGCCGATCAGACCAAGTGGATCAGCTACGGGCCTGCGCGCAAATCCTCGCTTCCGCTGGTCGATCTGTTCATGGATGGCAAGACCCAGATGGCCGGCTACATTCCGACCGCCGAGGCCAACATGACGAACGCTCTGCGTCAGTCGACGGAGTTCTGGGTCGACCACGACACCGAGATCAGCGAGCGTTTCAACACCTGGCTGGTCAACTGACCCCCGTCTGCGGACGCGGATAGACAGGATCTGGACAAGGGCGGCGGGCGTGTTGCGCCGCCCTTGCTCCCGCGCCCCCCGGCTCATCGTCCGCACGTTCGCAAGGCCGGCGCGGAGTCCGCGCAATCGCGCTGTGTGTCGACGCGCGCCGGCAGGGCGCGCCTTCACGCCTGAAGAATGCCCGGGCCGAACCCGGGCCCCATAGACATCCGAGGAGAGCAAATGAGAACCCGTGCCGCCGTCGCCGTCGCCGCCGGACAACCCCTGCAGATCATGGAGGTCAACCTTGACGACCCCAAGGAAGGCGAGGTCCTGATCGAGATCAAGGCCACCGGCATCTGCCACACCGACGAATTCACGCTGTCGGGCGCAGACCCGGAAGGTATCTTCCCCTCGATTCTGGGGCATGAAGGCGCGGGCGTCGTGGTCAAGTGCGGGCCGGGCGTGAAAAGCTTGAAGCCGGGCGCCCACGTGATCCCGCTCTACACCCCGGAATGCCGGGAATGCC
>JAIXZY010000001.1 GCA_027489355.1 Paracoccaceae bacterium
ATCCGCATCAGCCTTGGCGGCGTGCGGGATGAATCCGAGATCCGGGGTCACCGGCGGACCTATATCGGCTCGATGCCCGGCAAGATCATCCAGTCGCTGAAGAAGGCCAAGACAACCAACCCGCTGATCCTGCTGGATGAGATCGACAAGATGGGCCAGGACTTCCGGGGCGACCCGGCGTCGGCCCTGCTGGAGGTCCTCGACCCCGAACAGAACAACACCTTCGTCGACCACTACCTGGAGGTGGAGTACGACCTGTCGAACGTGATGTTCATCACCACGTCGAACTCGTACAACATGCCGGGGCCGCTTCTGGACCGGATGGAGATCATCCCGCTGGCCGGCTACACCGAGGATGAAAAGCGCGAGATCGCCCGGCAGCACCTGCTGCCGAAGCAGATCGCGGCCAACGGTCTGAAGAAGGGCGAATTCAGCGTCAGCGACGACGCGCTGAACCATGTCATCCGCTACTACACCCGCGAAGCGGGCGTGCGGAACCTGGAGCGCGAGATCGCCAAGCTGGCCCGGAAGGCCGTGACCGACATCCTGAAGGGCAAGGTCAAGAAGGTCGAGGTGGACCCGGCGAAGGTCGAGGAATACCTGGGCGTCCAGCGCCACCGCTATGGCCTGGCCGAGAAAGAGGACCAGGTCGGCGTGGTGACGGGTCTCGCCTGGACCAGCGTGGGCGGCGATCTTCTGCAGATCGAGGCGCTGAAGCTGCCGGGCAAGGGCCGGATGAAGACGACCGGGAAACTGGGCGACGTGATGAAGGAGTCCATCGAGGCGGCGGCCAGCTACGTCCGCTCGGTCTCGCCCCAGCTTGGTGTGAAGCCGCCGAAGTTCGAGACGATGGACATCCATGTCCACGTGCCGGACGGGGCGACGCCCAAGGACGGGCCGTCGGCGGGTCTGGCGATGGTCACGGCCATCGTCTCGGTCCTGACCGGCATCCCGGTCCGCAAGGACATCGCCATGACGGGCGAGGTGACGCTGCGCGGCAACGCCAGCGCCATCGGCGGCCTGAAGGAGAAACTGCTGGCCGCGCTGCGGGGCGGGATCACGACCGTCTTCATCCCGGAGGAAAACGCCAAGGACCTGGCGGAGATTCCGGCAAACGTGAAGGAAGGGCTGAAGATCATCCCCGTGACCCATGTCCGCGAGGTTCTGGCCCAGGCGCTGGTGCGCCAGCCCGAGCCGGTGGAGTGGGACGAGGCAGCCGAAGAAGCGGCAGCAGCCGCGCGGGCGGCCCAGGCCCAGCATCCGGCGCAGACCGCACACTGAGGCGTCCTGCCTGACCATCAGGGGCGCGTCCCGCAAGGGGCGCGCCTTTTCCTTTTTCCGCCGGGAATCCTCTGGTCCGCAAGCCCGAGGCACCGTATCGTCCCGCCGCGAAGGATGTCGAAGGATCGGATCATGGCCCGCACGCCGAAGGACAGCGAGAGGAAGCCCGCAAAGGCGGAGAAGCCCGCAAAGGCCAGACCGGGGGCAGAGGTGGCCGAGAAACCGGTGCTGACGGAAGTCGAGCCCGCGCCCGAAGTGAAGGCGATGAAGCTAAAGGACCTGATCGACGCCGTGGCGCAGTCCACCGGGGGCAGGAAACCCGAGGTCAAGGCCACGGTCGAGGCGACGCTGTCCGCCCTTGGCAAGGCTCTGACGGCTGGACAGGCGGTGGCGGTGCCGCCGCTCGGCAAGCTAAGGGTGGTCAAGACCAAGGGCACGGCGCTGACGCTGAAACTGCGGCTTGCCGACCCGTCGAAAGCCGCTGGATTGGCACTTGCGGATGACGGAGAGGATGGCTAAAAGCCGCGACATCGGGCGATTAGCTCAGCGGTAGAGCGCTTCGTTCACATCGAAGATGTCAGCGGTTCAAATCCGTTATCGCCCACCATCATTCCGAAGGCGCGCCCGACCGGCGCGCCTTTGCATTTCCGGGCCTTGCCAGCCCCGGTCAGGCAGGGTAGCACCGGCGTGGGGGCGGTTAGCTCAGTTGGTAGAGCGTCTCGTTTACACCGAGAATGTCGGGGGTTCGAGTCCCTCACCGCCCACCAGGTCTTCGTGTCCGCAGGGGCGACGGAAAAGCTGGAGCCCGGCGTAGGAACAGGGCGTCGTGCGCGAATAGCGGCGGACGCGCGGCGCGACAGCAAGGATCCCGGCGATGCCCGACCCGACTGACGACATGGCAAGCATCCTGGCCCAGGCGGACCGGCCGCGTCGGGCCTGGATCTGGGGGGTGCTGGCGGTCGCAGTCGGTCTCGGTCTGGGCGGCTGGTTCTGGTACGACGCTCGGATGCAGGCATCGGCCATCATCTACGAGACCGCCGCCGTCGCGCGGGGCGACGTAATCGTCACCGTCACCGCCACCGGCTCGGTTCAGCCAAGGACCCAGGTCGACATTTCGTCCGAGCTTTCCGGCTCGCTCGCGACCGTCGAGGTGGATTACAACGATCCCGTGACCGTGGGGCAGGTTCTGGCGCGGCTGGACGACACCAAGCTGCGCTCTCAGGTGCTGACGGCAGAGGCGCAGCTGGGGGCCGCCCGGGCAAGCCTAGCCCAGGCACAGGCGGCCGCTCGCGAGGCCTCGGCCTATTACGACGCGCAGAGCGAGTTGGACAAGCGCGGCCAGTCCTCGCGCCTGAGTCTCGTCACGCAGGAGGCCGCGCGCGACAAGGCCCAGGCCGCAGTTGCCGCCGCGACTGCAGAAGTGGCCCTTGCCGAGGCCCATCTGGAGGAAAGCCGCACCGATCTGGAGCGGACGGTGATCCGGTCCCCCATCGACGGGGTCGTGCTTGACCGGGCGGCCGAACCGGGACAGATCGTCGCGTCCTCGCTGAACGCGCCGGTGCTGTTCACCTTGGCCGAGGATCTGGCGCGTATGGAACTGCAGGTCGACGTCGACGAGGCCGACATCGGTCGCATTGCCGTCGGCAACCCCGCGACCTTTACGGTCGATGCCTATCCCGGCCGGTCCTTCCCCGCGACGATCGCGGCGGTGCGCTATGCGCCCGAGACGGTCGACGGCGTGGTGACCTTCAAGGCGATCCTGGCCGTCGACAATGCGGACGGCGTGCTGCGTCCGGGGATGACGGCCACCTCGACCATCTCGGTCGCCGTGGTCGCCGACACTCTGATGATCCCCGACGCGGCCGTGCGATTCGAGCCGCCCCAGGAGGCGGTGTCCAGCGGCGGCGGCGGCAACGGGCTTATCGGGATGATCATGCCGCCTCGCCAGCAGCAGGACCGGTCCGGGGCGGCGGAAGGCCAGGACGAGACGGTCTGGCTGCTGCGGGACGGGATTGCGACCGAGGTTGCGGTGCAGATCGGCGAAAGCGACGGACGGATGACGGCTGTCAGCGGCGAAGACCTGACCGAGGGCGACGAGGTCATCATTGACCAGAGATCGGACAGCTGACATGCCGCCGCTGATCGAGCTGGACCACGTCTCGCGTCGCTATGGCTGCGGCGAGACCGAGGTGCGTGCGCTGGATTCGGTCAGCCTGCGGATCGAGCGGGGCGAGTTCGTCGCCATCATGGGGCCGTCCGGTTCGGGCAAGTCGACGGCCATGAACACGATCGGACTGCTGGATCGGCCAAGCTCGGGACGGTTCCTGTTCAACGGGATCGAGGTGCAGGACCTTGATCAGGATCGCCGCGCCTTGCTGCGGCGGAACTACATGGGCTTTGTCTTCCAGGGCTTCAACCTGCTGCCGCGCACCTCGGCGCTGGAGAATGTCGAGCTGCCGCTCATCTACAAGGGCGTGCCGAGGACCCAGCGTGTGGTCAGGGCAAGGGCCGCGCTGGCGAAGGTCGGGCTGCAGGGGCGCGAGGAGCACGACGCGACCCAGCTTTCCGGCGGCCAGCAACAGCGCGTCGCCATCGCCCGCGCGCTGGTCGGCGATCCGATGGTGATCCTGGCGGACGAGCCGACTGGAAATCTCGACAGCCACCGCAGCCACGAGATCATGAAGCTTCTGCAGCAACTGAATCGCGACGAGGGCATCACAATCGTGATGGTGACGCACGAGGACGACATCGCTGCCTATGCCGGACGGCTGATCATCTTCACCGACGGCCGCATCCAGAGCGATGCGCCTGTGACCGAACGGGTGACAGGATGATCTGGGAAACCGTGCGCCTGGCGCTTCTGGCGCTGCGCCGCAACAAGCTGCGGTCGGCGCTGACGGTGCTGGGCGTTGTGATCGGCGTGGCCTCGGTGATCGCGATGGTGACGGTAGGGCAGGGATCGTCGCAATCGGTGTCCGCCAGCGTCGCCGGTCTGGGCACCAACGTGCTGGCCCTGCGTCCGGGCGCGCAGCAGATGGGGCCGGGCGGGTCGCAGACCGCACGCGCCTTCACCCTGCGCGATGCGGCGGCCTTGCGGGACCTGTCGGTGGTCGCGGCCGTCGCGCCGACGGTCAACAGCGGCCAGACTGTCGTGGCCGGCAATGTCAACCTGGCGACCACCATAACCGGTTCGACCTCGGACTGGCTGACGGTCGGCAACTGGACGCTGCTGCGTGGGCGCGCGTTCAGCGACAGCGAAGACCGGTCCGGCGCCGCAGTCTGCATCATTGGCGAGACCGTCCGGCAGACACTGTTCGGCAACGCCGATCCGACCGGCTTGCAGATTCGGGTGGGCAGCGTCAGTTGCGACGTGATCGGCCTTCTTTCCGCGAAGGGGGCCGGCGCCATGGGTCAGGATCAGGACGATGTGGTGCTGATGCCGATCCGCACCGTGCAGCGCCGGCTTCTGGGCCGGGACGACGTCACCTCCATCTCGCTGGCGCTGTCCGATTCGGTGTCGACCGACCGTGGCATCCGCGAGGTCGAGACGCTGATGCGCGCGCGCCGCCGCATCGCGACCGGAGAGCAGGACGATTTCTCGGTCATGGACATGGCACAGATCGCCTCGATCCTGTCGGGGATCAATTCGGTGCTGACCGGGCTTCTGTCCTCGGTCGCGGCGGTCAGCCTTCTGGTCGGGGGGATCGGCATCATGAACATCATGCTGGTTTCGGTGACAGAGCGGACCCGCGAGATCGGCATCCGGCTGGCAGTGGGGGCCGAAGGGCGTCAGGTCCGGACGCAGTTCCTGGTCGAGGCGGTGGTGCTGTCGCTGGTGGGCGGGGTCGTCGGCATCGCTGTCGGGCTGGCACTGGCCTTTGTCGCCTCGATCTTCATGAACATTCCCTTCGCGCCCCAGCTGTCGGTCGTGATCCTCGCCTTCGGATTCTCGGCGCTGATCGGCGTGATCTTCGGCTATTTTCCCGCCCGGAAGGCCGCGCGGCTGGACCCGATCGAGGCATTGCGCCACGAATAGGGGGTTCGTGGCCGCTTGACCGGAATCAACGCGCGTGCCGACAGGTCGCCCTAGTCTTGCTGCGGAAAGGAGGAGGCCATGCCTGACCCCAGCGATACCGTCTTCCGGGCCACGGGCCTGACCAAGGTTTACCGCAACGGCGCGCTCGAGGTGCATGCCCTGCGCGGCATCGACTTCACGGCGCGAAAGGGCGAGTTCATCGTGATCCTCGGGCCGTCGGGGTCGGGCAAGTCCACCTTCCTGAACATCGTCGGCGGGCTGGACAGCGCCTCGGGCGGCGAGGTCTGGTTCGAAGAGCACCAGCTGACCGCACTGGGCGAGGCCGAGCTGACGCAGTACCGGCGCGACCATGTGGGCTTCGTCTTCCAGTTCTACAACCTCGTCCCCAGCCTGACCGCGCGCGAGAACGTGCAACTTGTGACCGAGATCGCCCGCCGCCCGATGCGCGCCGAGGATGCCCTGGCGCTGGTCGGTCTCTCGGACCGGGCGAACCATTTCCCGGCGCAGCTTTCTGGGGGAGAGCAGCAGCGGGTCGCCATCGCACGGGCCATCGCGAAGAACCCCGAGGTCCTGCTCTGCGACGAGCCGACCGGGGCGCTGGACAGCGCCACGGGGATCAAGGTTCTGGAGGCGCTGACCCAGGTGAACCGGGCGGTTGGCGCGACGACGCTGGTCATCACCCACAACGCGGCGATCCGCGACATCGCCGACCGGGTGATCCGCTTCGCCGACGGCCGCATCGTGGAAGAAACGGTCAACCCGGTGAAGAAGCAGCCGTCGGAGGTGGCATGGTGATCTCGCCCCTCCGCCGCAAGGTGCTGCGCGACCTGCGCCGGCTCTGGGCGCAGGTGCTGGCGATCGCGCTGGTGCTGGCGGCGGGTGTGGCGACGCTGATCCTGGGCAATGGCGCCTACTCCTCGCTTCATGAAACGCGGGCGCGCTATTACGAACAGAACCGCTTCGCCGACATCTTCGCAGACGTGACCCGGGCGCCGCGCGCGCTTTTGGGCGAGGTGGCGGGGATCGACGGCGTTCTCGACGTCGAGGCGCGGATCGTGAAGCTGGGACTGCTGGACATTCCCGGGATGGTCGAGCCGGGGTCGGTCCTTTTCGTCTCGCTGCCGGAAACCGGCGGGCTGAACGCGCTGTACCTGCGGCTCGGCCGCTTGCCCGACCCGCTCTCGGCCGATGAGATCGTGGTCAGCGACGGTTTTGCCAAGGCGCACGGGCTGGGGCCTGGGGACCTGCTGCCGGTGCTGATGAACGGGCAGCGGCGTGACCTGCACATCACCGGCGTCGCCCTGTCGCCCGAGTTCATCTATGCCCTCGGCCCCGGCCAGATGATGCCCGACCCGCGGCGCTTCGGCGTGGTGTGGGCGCCGCGCGCGGCGTTGGAAGCGGCCTATGACCTGGAAGGCGCGTTTTCCAACCTGGTCTTGAAACTGGCTCCCGGCGCCAGTCCCGACCGCGTGATCGAGACCCTGGACCGGATGACCGAACGCTACGGCGGGGTGGGGGCCACGGGGCGGACGGACCAGATCAGCCATGCCTTCCTGGATGCCGAGTTGCGGCAGCTCTGGGCGATGGTCCGTGTCCTCCCGCCGATCTTCCTTCTTGTCGCCGCCATGCTGGTGAACATGACGCTCTCGCGCCTCATCACGCTGGAGCGCGAGCAGATCGGGCTTCTGAAGGCCATCGGCTACACCTCGCGCGCCGTGGCCCAGCACTATGTCGAGTTCGTGCTGCTGATCGCGGTGGTCGGCATCGGGATCGGCTTCGTGGCGGGATCCTGGCTGGGGGTCGGAATGGCCCAGATGTATGCGCGGTTCTTCACCTTCCCCTATCTGGTCTTTACCCGCGACCCCCAGCTCTACGGGCTTGCGGCGCTGGTCACGCTGGCCGCCGCCGTCGGCGGGGCGCTTTATGCCGTGCGCTCGGTCGTGACCCTGCCGCCCGCCGTCGCCATGGCCCCGCCCGCCCCGGCGGTCTACCGCGAGCGGGGTGCCTGGCTGCGCCGACTGCTGAAGCTGCGGCAGACCGGGGTGATGGTCGCGCGGCACCTGATGCGCTGGCCCTTCCGCACGATCAGCTCCACCCTGGGCGTCGCCATGTCCGTTGCGATCCTGGTGGCCTCGCTCTGGTCCTTCGGGTCGATCGACCGGATGATCGACATCACCTTCTTCCGGTCGGACCGCCATGACGCGCAGATCGTCTTCGGCACGCCCGAACCGCTGCGGGCCGTCTTTGCCGCCCGCGACCTGCCGGGAGTGATGGTGGCCGAACCTTTCCGCCAGGTCGCCGCGAAGATCAGCCACCTGGACCATGAGAAGACCCTGGCAATTATCGGCCGCCCGGCCGAGCCACGGCTGTCCCGGGTGCTCGACCCCGGGCTTCGCCCGATGCCGATGCCCGAAGCTGGGCTGATCCTTTCGGAGGCGCTGGCCGACGCGCTGGACGTCCGGCCGGGCGATCTGGTCACCGTCGAGGTGCAGGAAGGCCGCCGCCCGACCGTGACCCTGCCGGTCAGCGGCCTTTCGGTCGGCTACGTCGGCCTTGGCGCGGCGATGGAGATCGGGGCGCTGAACCGGCTGATGGGCGAGGGGGCGCTGGTCTCGGGCGTAAGCCTGCAGATCGACCCGGCGCGCACCGCCGACTTCTACGCCGCGGCAAAGACCACCCCCAAGACCGAGCTTGTCAGCGTGACCAGCCTGATGCTGTCCCGTTTCCGCGACACGCTGGCCGAGAACATCACCGTGATGATCACCGTCTACGTCGTCCTTGCGGGGATCATCGCCATCGGCGTCGTCTACAACTTCTCGCGCATCGCCCTGTCCGAACAGGGGCGGGAACTGGCCAGCCTCCGCGTCCTGGGCTTCACCAACCGCGAGGTCTCCGGCGTGCTGTTCGGAGAGCTGGGGACCGTCGTCCTTCTTGCGCAGCCGCTGGGTTGGGGCATCGGCTACGGCATCGCTTCGGCGATGGCGGCCGCCTTCTCCTCGGACCTCTACCGCGTCCCCTTCGTGGTGCAGCGCGACGTCTATGCCACCGCAAGCCTTGTCGTCTGCGCCGCCGCCCTGGTCTCGGCCTTCCTGATCCGGGGCCGGATCAACAATCTTGACATGATCGAAGTCCTGAAGACACGGGAGTAGCCCATGCGCCGCCTCATTCCCCTTGCAGCCGTCCTGACCGTGCTGGCCTTCCTCGTCTGGGCCTTCCTGCCCCGGCCGGTCGAGGTCGAACTGGCCGCGGTTGCGCCGCGCCCGCTGGAAGTCGCGGTCGAGGAGGAGGGCGAAGCGAAGATCCGCGAGGTCTTCACCGTGTCCGCCACCATCGCGGGCAAGCTCCAGCGGATCGGACTGCATGCGGGCGACGTGGTGAAAGAGGGCGATCCGGTCGCCAGCATCGGCCCGGCCGCCCCCGTCCTGCTGGACAGCCGGTCGCGCGCGGTGGCCGAGGCGACGGCAGCGGCGGCGCAGGCGGCGACCGATCTGGCGCGGGCGCAGCTTGACCAGGCCCAGGCGACGCTGGAATTCATGACCGGCGAAGCGAACCGTGCGAAAGAGCTGTTCCGGCGCGGCGCTCTGTCCGCGCGCGCCCATGACAGCGCCATCCGCGAGGAACGCACCGCGCAGGCGGCGGTTTCCAGCGCGCTGGCGAACCTGGCCGTGCGCGAGAAGGAATTGCAAAGCGCGCAAGCGGTCCTGCAGGCCGATGTGGCGGGTTCAGGCGGGTCCTGCTGCGTGGAGATCCTTGCCCCGGTGTCGGGCAAGGTGCTGCGGGTGCTGACGGAAAGCGAGCAGGTGGTGCAGCCGGGTACGCCGATCCTGGAACTGGGCGATCCGGGCAACCTGGAGATCGTGGTCGAACTCCTGTCGCGCGATGCGGTCCGCGTGGCCGAGGGTGCTGCGGCCACGGTCACGGGCTGGGGCGGCCCCCCCGTGGCGGCGGTGGTGGAACGGGTGGAGCCGTCGGCGGTCACCCGCGTCTCGGCGCTGGGGATCGACGAGCAGCGCGTCACGGTGATCCTCCGTCTGACCGGCCCCGCGAAAGAGCGCAAGGCACTTGGCCACGGCTTCCGGGTCATTGCCCGCATCGCGATCTGGCAACAGGACGGCGTGCTGACGATCCCGGTCGGGGCGCTGTTCCGCGACGGGCCGGACTGGGCGACCTATGTGGTCCGCGACGGCAAGGCCGCTCTGCAGCGGATCACGCTGGGCGAGCGGAACGAAGAGTTCGCCCAGGTGCTGGACGGCCTGGTGGACGGGGACCAGGTCATTCTGCATCCTTCCGACCAGGTGGTCGCGGGCGTGGCCGTCACGCCCGTCGCGCCCTAGGACAGCGCCGACCACAGCGCCGCTGCGCCCGCGATCAGGAACACGGCCCCCGCGCCCACGACATACCCCATGTAGTCCTGCAAAAGACCGCCGCGCGGGGCCGGGACGTAATGCGTCACCGGACGGGTCCGCGGCTTCGGCGGCTCGGCCGTCAGCGCCGAGGGCAGGGGACCCCCTTCCTCGCCGATGCGGATCCAGTCCAGCCAGTCGCCCGCCGACTGGATGCGATCGCGCGGCATGACGCGGACGGCCTTGTCGATCGCCTCCAGGAAGCCGGGCGCGTAGCCCGGGAAGCGGCCGGCCAGCGGGACATAAGGATCGGGCTCGCCCTCGGCGACGCGCGCCAGACGGCGCTGGCTTTCCGGCGGGGCTTGGCCGGCGATAACGTGGTAGAAGGTGGCGCCCAGTGAATAGAGGTCGCTCGCCGGGCTTTGCTCGGCCCCGGACAAGTAGAATTCCTGCGGCGAATAGCCCTCCTTGATCACCCGGCGGCCGGTCAGGACCCGGGTGGCGCGCACCACCTGTTCGCTGGCTGCGCCAAAGTCGATCAGGATCGGGTTGTTCGCCTTGTCCACCAGGATGTTGTCGGGCGAGATGTCGCGGTGCAGGATGCCGACCTGATGGATGAACTCCACCGCCGAGAGCATCCGTTTCAGCATCGTCACCACCTGCTCCGGCGTGAAGGCCTGGTCGGTCGAATCCAGGATGTCGTGCAGGTCGCGCCCGTCGATGTAGTCGATCGCCATGTAGGCGGTGTCGTTGTCCTCGAATACCTGGTGGACGCCGACGATATTGGGGTGGACCAGGCGGGCCAGGCTTTTCGCTTCGGCCAGGAAGCTGTCGACGAAGCTGCGGAAATCGCCCTGGTGCTTGCGGGACCGCGCGCGGACCAGGCTGGTCGAACGGCGGCACAGCGCGTTCGGGAAGCATTCCTTGATGACGACGGTCCGATCCAGGCTGTCCTTCGCCAGATAAGTTATGCCGAAGCCGCCCGAGTTCAGAAATCCTTCGATGGTGTAGTGCCCGCCAAGCAGCTGCGTGCCCGGCTTCAGGTCGTCCGCGAAGGCGTCGGGATCGATGCGACCCAACTCGGCCTCAAGCTGATTGCTGATCTGCGTCCGACCCTGTGTCACGTGTCATTCCCACCGTCTGGTCACTGGTCACCCCGGCACCCGCCGCAAGTTCGGCTGGCGTGCCATCTTCCCTGAACAAGCTTTACCACGGGTGAATCGCCGCAGTCTGCGCCCGGTCGCGACCTTCCCCTGGACCCCATTCTACGCAATCCGCGGTTCCCCGTGCAAACGCCGCCATAGCCCGTTGGGGTCTGCGAAGGGCGGCAAGGGAATTGGGGCGGGCTGCGCCGGGACAGGATCGTGCATCACAAGCAGCGTAAGTGTGTGTTTTTCAAAGGCTTACGACGGTATGCCGCATTTGCGCACAGCATCTTCGCAAAATGCATAGTGTGACAAAATCGTCAGCGATCCCAGAGGGATGCGTCGCGATCCTGCCCCAATTCGCACGTCTTCTCGACCAGCGGCGGCGGTGGGTTCGCAGGATTCAACCGCAGGTAACTGGCCCGCTGTGCGTCAGCTGCCCCCAAACCGATTCGATTTCTTCACTTCGGAACCCAGGGTTCGGGCGTGGCTTCCGGGCGAAGGATCTGGAAACTTCCTGCCGGCAGCGATAGCCAGGCGCCCTCGGACCCGTCGGGCCAGATCACCCGCAGCTCGGCGGTCGGCGAGGCGCCAAGGCCGAAATGCAGCCAGCCGACCGAGCCCGAAAGATGCCCGCCGCCCGCCGTGATCTCATGCCGTTCGACCTTGTCCTGCCGCCTGATCTCGACCACCGCGCCGATCGCGTCGCGGTTTGCGCCGGGCTGTTGCAGACGAAGCTGCACCCAACCGCCCGCCGCGCCGGTCTGACGCCAGACCTCCGCGCCCGTCCAGCGGTTCTGCACGACGATGTCCAGCCTGCCGTCCAGGTTCAGGTCCACCACCTGCGCACCGCGCGCGATGGCCATGCTGGCGACGCCGGCCTTGTCTCCGACCTCGACGAAGGTTCCGTCACCCGCGGCCAGCATCAGGTTGTTGGGGTCCTGCGCCGCGAAATCCGGCATCTCGGCCACGTTGCCCTTGGCGACGAAAAGATCCAGCAGACCGTCGTTGTTCACGTCGGCAAATTGCGGATGCCAGGCGGTCGAGGGGTTCTCGTCGCCCCCCGTGTAGGGCCGATGCGCGGTGATGCCCGACTTGAAGGCAAGGTCCGCGTAATCCGGCTTGCCCGAGGCCGCGTCCTTCAGCACCTGCAGCTTGTTGTCGGCCATCGAGGTCAGATAGTAGTCCGGGAAGCCGTCCAGCGTCACGTCCGCGCTGGCGATCCCCATCCCCCAGATCCGCAGACGTTTCCAGCCGTCGTCCTTTTCGGTGTAAAGCCGGGGCGGCTGATCCGGCTCCAGGTGCCACATCTGCTCTTGCCCGCCCTTGTAATACTCGCGGTCGTTCGACACCCGCAGGCTGGGGTGGCCCGAGCGGTTCCAGTCGGTGAAGAGCATCGACAACGCGCAATACGAGGGCGTCAGCGGGATCGGCGCGCCGAACCGGTTGCCCTCGGGCCGATGCAGCCAGTTGTCGGTGCAAGAGCCCCAGGGGAAGGCCTCTTCCTTGCGGTCGATGTAGTTGCCGATGGCCAGCGTGGGCCAGCTCTGCCCCTTTTCCCAGATCGCGGCGAAGGCGGTCGACCAGGCATCGCCGCCGTCGAAGCCCCAGGCCGCGTTGGCGTTCTCGAAACGGCAGTTGCCCAGGCCGCGCATCAGCCGGTTCTCGCCCTGGCGCAGGACGACAAGGTCCATCGCCCCGTCGCTGTCGATGTCCAGCGGATAGGCCCCCAGCACGGCATCGATGCCTAGCGCATCGGTCTTTTCGAAAGCCAGCGCCCCGCCTTGCGCACTGCGGTTCAGATACAGTGCCGAGCGGCCGGACCCGCCCGAGAGAAACACCTCGGGGAAGCCGTCGCCCGAGCAGTCGAAGGTCGCAACGCCGCCGCCGACCATGTATTCCCACTCGCCTTCATAGGGGGTGGAGAAGCCGGCCGTCGCGGTCTCGTCGGCGAATTGCGGGATGGCGGGCTCGGCAGCGGCGGGGGCCGCAAGGGCCAGGAACACCAGCGCGCGCATCAGGCTTCGGTTTTAAGCGCGGCGGCGAAGGCGCCTACCGCGCGGCCTTGGGCAAGCCCGGCCTCGTTGCCGAAGCGGAAGTGGATGCCGCCGTACATGCGCGACAGTGCCGCCTCTTCCGCCGCCGCCGCGAAGGACGGGAAGCTGCGGACCGGCAGGCCCTCGTCCACATGCGTGGCGTCGTCGAAGGCGAAGTCCTCGCCGAAGACTGCGGTCAGCACGGTCGAGGCCGCGCCCGATTGGCAGGAATGGCCCGAGGTGTATTCCGGGAAGGGCGGGGTGATGAGCAGTGGCTCCCAGGCCTTGTCGATGTGGCGCTTGATGTAGGTGACGGGCCGCAACAGGTTGTACTTGAACTTCGTCGACCAGCACGAGACGAAGGCATCCGCCTGCGCCACGCCCAGCTTGGCAAGCGTCGGGGCGATCACCTCGACCGGCAGCGCGTCGCGGTCGGCGATCTGCATGACGATGGAAATCCAGTGCCCCGCCGGGGTGGGCGTCAGCATCGCGTCGTCCGACCAGAAGCGGGCGATCAGTTTCTGCTCGTCGGTCAGGGCCTTGCCCGTCTCGTAGACCTCGGTCGCGTAGGCGTGGAAGGTCGAGCCTTCCGCCTCGTCGTAGTCCGGCGGGGCAGGGGCGTCGAGGCTGGCCATGTCCGGCACGGCGAAGGGGCGGTTCTGTCCCCAGGCAGGCAAAAGCGGTGCCTGCTGCATGCGGATCGCGCTGGTCGGGACCCAGTCCTGCGGGCGGGTGCCAGGGGTGTAGCTGCGCGGAAAGCCCATGTTCTCGATCACCGCGCCGCCGTCGCCCGCTGCCCACTCCAGGACATGCGCGGCAATCGCCCGGCCATGCGCCACGCTGCGGTCGACCACGTCCCCGGCCATCCCCTCGCTGGCGGTCTTGCCCATGATCTGGCCCATCTTCTCCATCGCGCGCTGGCCGGTCGGGCCGGTGTTGGCGAACAGGCCGGTCACGGCGGCCTCCAGGGCTGCGTGCAGGACGCAAGGTTCGTCGAACTCCCCCTCGCCGCGCGCGGGCAGGGGCGTAAGGTCGGTCAGCTGTCCAGCCAACGACCGCAGCGCCGGGTTGCCCGAGGCCAGAGCCTCATGCGCCGTGACGCCGATATAGGCGAAGGCGCGGGCGGCAACGGGGGGCATGTAGGTCGCCGTGTGGCGGACCAGTTCCAGGATCAGCTTGTGCCAGGTCAGCAGCACCTCGCGCGAGACGTCGGCGCGGGCGGCGGCCAGGGCCGGCTTCAGGGCAAGCGCAAACGGCGCGGCAATCGTGAACCCAAGAACCTGGCGGCGATGAAATGGCATGGCGTCCCTCCAATGCCATCGTTTCTGTCATGCGCTAACAGTTCGCGCAAATCCTTTCAGTGACGCCCGGTGATCCAGTTCCCCACGGCCGCAAGCTTCGACGGCCCCGCGCCTGGCCGGTCCTCGCGCCGGTCTGCCGCGTTCAGCAGCGCATACATCCCGTGGACGCCCAGCCAGCGGAGGGGCTCCGGCTCCCAGTCCTTCACCCGGCGGTTGACCCAGGGCAGGTGGACCAGGTCGGTGTCCCGCCCAAGCGCAAGGTCAGCCAGCGTCCTCCCCGCCAGGTTCGAGGTGGAGACGCCCACCCCCACGTAGCCGCCGGCCCAGCCGATGCCGGTCTTGGGGTCAAGGCCCACGGTCGCGCACCAGTCGCGCGGCACGCCCAGGACGCCGCACCAGGCGTGGTCGATCCTGGCCTGTCGCGCCGCCGGGAAATGGCGATGCAGGATCGCCGTCAGCCGCCGGATCGTCTCCGGATCAGGCGCGCCGTTGGTGTCGAGGCTGGACCCGAAGCGGTAGGGCACTCCCCGCGCGCCGACGGTGATGCGGCCTTCTCGCGTGCGCTGGCAGTAGCAGTAGGCATTCGCGAAATCCCCCAAGATCTCATGGCCCTGCCAGCCGATCTGGTCCCAGAGCTCGGGCGGAAGCGGTTCGGTGGCGATCTGGGCCGAATTCATCGGCAGCCATTCCCGCCTCCGCCCCGGCAGACCGGCCGTGAAGCCTTCAGTGCAACGCAGGATCACCGGAGCGCGGACGCTGCCCTGGTCTGTCGTCACCACCCCCGGCGCATAGTCCGTGACCGCGGTCCCCTCGAAGATCCGCACGCCAGCCCGTTCGACCGCGCGGGCAAGGCCCCGCACCAGCTTTGCGGGCTGGATGCGGGCAACGTTCGTCACCACCATCGCCCCCAGCGCGCCGGGGATGCGGATGCGCTCTGCCAGGTCCTTCGCGGACATCTCGAAGACCCGGTCCTCCTCGCCCCAATGCCGCCGATGCGCGATCTCGGCCTGCATCCGGCCGACCTGCGCGGGCTTCGTCGCCACCATCAGCTCGTCGGTGCGCTGGATGTCGGCCGCGATCCCCTGTGCCTCGGCCACGCGGATCACCTCGTCCACCGTGCCGTTCATCGCCTCGACCATCGCGCGGACCGCATGTTCGGACGATGTTTCCAGATACCGCTGATGATTCCAGGCAAAGCCGCCGGTCAGCCAGCCGCCGTTCCGGCCACTGGCGCCAAAGCCTGCGAATTCCCTCTCGATGACCACCACATCCAGCGACGGCATTGCCTGCTTCAGGTACCAGGCGGTCCAAAGGCCCGTATACCCCGCCCCGATGATCGCCACGTCCGCGGTCCGGTCGCCGTCCAGCGGCGCACGGCGATAGGGCAGGCCGATGTCGGCATACCAGAACGAGACGTCTCCGATCCGCATGGGTCCCCC
>JAIXZY010000066.1 GCA_027489355.1 Paracoccaceae bacterium
CTGCGCTTGTTCTTGACTAGGTGTTGTGACCTTATCTGGACGCAACGGACCTTTCGGCTGGCGCAACAAGAGGCGGCGGATTTTTGTGGCTCTGCTTAGCAGAAGGTATCTGTCGTGAGGGTGTTGTCAGAGGAACTTCGCTTGCCGCATGATACGCGGCCCGGCTAGCCTCGCCGGATGACAGAACGCTCCCCTTTTCGCTACTTTAAGACGAGCCCAGAGATCATCCGCCTAGCGGTGATGCTCTACATCCGTTTCCCGCTGTCGTTGCGTAACGTCGAGGACCTGCTCCATGAGCGTGGCATGGAGATCAGCCATGAGACCGTGCGGTACTGGTGGAACAGGTTCGGCCCGATGTTTGCCGCTGAGATCCGGGGCCGCAAGGTTGAAGCGATGCGTGCCTGCCGGCAGTGGCGCTGGCACCTGGACGAGGTCTACGTGAAGATCAACGGGGTGACGCACTACCTTTGGCGGGCTGTCGATCATGAAGGTGAGGTTCTGGAAAGCATCGTCACCAAGACCCGAGATCGCAAGGCAGCGCTTAAATTCCTCAAGAAATCGATGAAACGGCATGGTCGGCCAGAGACGATCGTGACGGATCGTCTGCGCTCCTATGGTGCTGCCCTAAAGGACCTGGGCCGCGGTGATGACCGCGAGATGGGACGCTGGCTCAACAACCGCGCCGAGAACTCGCACCTGCCGTTTCGACGACGAGAGCGGGCGATGTTGCGGTTCCGGCGCATGCATACTTTGCAGAAGTTCGCTTCAGTCCATGCCTCGGTTCACAACCACTTTCCGACGGAGCGCCACCTCCAAGATCGCAATTCCTACAAAGAGACCCGCGCCGCCGCTCTCGCCGAGTGGCGTGGCCTTCTCGCTGCCTGAGTGACGGGTGGGGTAGGGGTAACGGAGACTGGTTCGCATTCGTCTGACAGCACCGGCCGCCTCGATGCGACGCTGGCGCCTGACATGGGCGGCCGTGGTGGACTCCGTCGCCGACCAGCGCTCCGCAGGCTGGGCATGCTGGCGCGGCAACGCGGCGGGCCTCGGCGGCTGGACGTTCGTGACGCGGATTTCGCTGACGACCCTGCAGGCGACCGGGATGGGGTTCTTCGGCCTCTACGGATCGACCGCAGCGCTGGCCGCCACCCTGACGCTCGCCGCGGCCATCAACTGCATCGGTATCGGCTTCCAGCGCGGCACCCACACCCGCTGGCAGCTGGTCGCGAACGACGGCACCGGCGCGCCGACCCTGACCGACATGGGCGCGTCTTTCGTCATCGCCACCGGTGGCGTGCTGACCCTGTTCATCGCAGCCCCCCCGAATGGTTCATCCGTCTGGGTGCGCGTCGTCGACGAGGTTTCCGGCGCGGTCTTCGAGCAGGAGATCACCGCCGATCTGCCCGCCGCGACGCAGTTCCTGTCGCCGCGGCTGTTCCTGAACAACGGCGCGACGGCGGCGGCGGTCGCTTACGATTGCTCGGGGGTGTATGTGGAGACGGACTACTGATCCCGAATCTTTCTGAACAGGCGCCAGCAAGCTTGCGGTGAAAGGACCGGCGCTCGACAAAGCGCAGGCGCTGCGCAACCGGGTGGTCAAGCCGCTGATCGTTCGTTCGGCCTATCGCAGCCCTAAGCACAATCGCGTCGTCGCCGGCGCGATCCGCTCGAATCACATGGAGGGCGCCGCTTTCGACACTGCGATGACGAACCACGACTCGACGGCGTTTGAGGCTGCGGCGCGTCGCCCTCGTTCTCGCGACGATCTGGCCGAGCGGCTGCGCGACGGGCGCTTCTGACGTCAGCGGACACAGGGCATGTCCTCCTGTCGTCGAATACAGCAGGGAGTTCCAAGAGCCGGTGGCCGAGGAGCTGACCCAGCTGTCGGAGGGCTTTGCGGTCGCGGAGATGCTCAGCGACTACGCGGTGATTTCAGCGACTACGCGGTGATTAGAGAACAGGCGCGAGGTCGCATTAACTAACTCGCGGCTTCTCGATCAAATTCGCTTGTCGAGCATTCTTTCCGGCAACTCTTCATCGTCGTTTTCTGGTGAGCCAGAGGCTTTCCGACGCAGCAAGTCGCCGCGTATCCCTCTGCCATCTGGCTCTGTCTTCGATGATAGATAATCACTCGGACCGCTACTTATTTCTTCTTTTGCTCGCCAATATTGGTCAGGGCTTTGCCCTTCGTGAAGTCGGCTGTTGCAGCGACCTTTTCCTTCACCTTCTTGGGCTTCTTCGCTTCGTGGTTGCCGCGTTGCTTGTCACCTTTGGACATTTCGATTCCCCCTGGTTATTTTTTTTGAAGCACTTCTCGGTGTTTGTTTTCATGAACACCGTGGATTAGTGTCCCCGAGCTCCTGCCCGCGGGACGCCGCCCTTCACATCATTCCACCCATGTCGGACATTTCGCTGTCGGCGCTGGCCTTCTCGAGCTTTTGCGCGACCATCGCTTCGGTCGTGATCAAAAGCCCGGCAATGGACGCGGCGTTTTCGAGTGCGATCCGAACGACTTTCGTCGGATCGATGACACCGGCCTTCAGCATGTCGCCGTATTCTTCGGCCTGTGCGTCGAAACCGAAGCTCCGACTGTCGTTCTCGATGACCTTTCCAACAACGACCGATCCGTCGACCCCGGCATTTTCGGCAATCTGGCGCAGCGGTGCCTGGATCGCGCGCCGGACGATCTTGATGCCGGCATTCTGATCGCCATTCTCGCCCTTCAGCGTCGCCAGCACCTTTCCGGCGTGAACCAGGGCCACGCCGCCGCCGGGCACGACACCTTCCTGAACCGCAGCGCGGGTGGCGTTCAGCGCATCGTCGACGCGGTCCTTGCGCTCCTTCACCTCGATCTCGGTTGCCCCGCCGACCCGGATCACGGCGATACCTCCCGCAAGCTTGGCCAGCCGTTCCTGAAGCTTCTCCTTGTCGTAGTCCGAAGTGGTTTCCTCAATCTGCGCGCGAATCTGTGTGACGCGCGCCGCGATCGCATCCGTGTCGCCAGCACCGTCGATGATCGTCGTGTCATCTTTGGTGATCATGACCTTTCTGGCGGACCCGAGCATGTCCATGGTGACGTTCTCCAGCTTGGTGCCCATTTCCACGGAAATCACCTGACCGCCCGTCAGCACGGCGATGTCTTCCATCATCGCCTTGCGGCGATCCCCGAAGCCCGGTGCCTTGACGGCCGCGACCTTCAATCCGCCGCGCAGCTTGTTGACGACCAGCGTCGCCAGCGCCTCGCCCTCGATATCCTCGGCCACGATCAGAAGTTGCTTCTCGGCCTGAATCACAGCCTCCAGCAACGGGACCATGGATATGAGAGAGGTCAACTTCTTCTCGTGAAGCAGGACGACACAGTCATCCAGCTCGACGACCATCTTCTGAGCGTTCGTGACGAAATAGGGGCTCAAATAGCCGCGGTCGAACTGCATGCCCTCGACCACTTCGGTCTGTGTCTCCAACCCTTTGTTTTCCTCGACGGTGATCACGCCTTCGTTGCCAACCTTGGCCATCGCATCTGCGATCTGGCGGCCGATGGCGACCTCTCCGTTGGCGGAAATGGCGCCGACCTTGGCAATCTCGTCACTGTCGCCCACAGGTCGGGACATGGTCTTGATCTCGGCCACGACTGCAGCGACGGCTTTGTCGATCCCGCGCTTGAGATCCATCGGGTTCATGCCGGCCGCAACCGACTTCATGCCTTCCCGGACAATCGCATGGGCGAGTACGGTTGCCGTGGTGGTTCCGTCGCCGGCCTCGTCGTTCGTGCGCTGCGCGACCTCCTTGACCATCTGGGCGCCCATATTCTCGAAATGATCCGAAAGCTCGATCTCTTTGGCGACGGTCACGCCGTCCTTGGTGATGCGCGGCGACCCCCACGATTTGTCGATGATGACGTTTCGACCCTTGGGACCAAGGGTAATCTTCACGGCGTTGGCCAGCGTGTTGATGCCTTTCAGCATTCGGTCGCGGGCATCGGTACTGAAGCGAACTTCCTTGACGGACATGGTGTGAGTTCCTGAGACTGAGGTTGATGTGAAAAGTTTCGGACTCAGGCGATCACGCCGAGAATGCCGCTCTCCTTCATGATCAGAAGGTCTTCGCCATCGAGCTTGATCTCTGATCCGGACCATTTTCCGAACAGGATCCGGTCGCCGGCCTTGACGTCCATCGGGATGCGCTCGCCGTCCTCGCGCCTTCCTCCGGCGCCAACGGAGACGACTTCGCCTTCTTGAGGCTTCTCCTTGGCAGTATCTGGAATGATGAGGCCGCCCTTGGTCGTCTCGTCGCCTTCGATACGGCGAACGAGCACCCGGTCATAGAGGGGAGTGAATGACATCGACGTGCTCCTTGTCGAGGTTTGGTTGGCGGAACTGGCCGGGTCGAATGCCCGGCTGCATTGTGCGCAGGTCCGCGGTTATCTATTGTGTCTCCACTCCGAGAATTCGGATCGACACCCCCGTCCCGAGCGGTTCACGGCCGTCGAACCGAGTTTCCGCCCGCGATGATCGCGTTGATCATTTCGGCGACGGCCCGGTGCCTTTCCATTTCGAGTTCGGTGCCGACGGCATTCTCATGGGTCGCCGCGGCGTCGCGAAGAACCCCCACAATCTCGTGCTCCGGCAGCAACCCGCGATCGTTCAAGGCAAGCAGGAGCGCCTCGCAGATTGACAGGGCGGCCTGGCCTGCATGTTCGCTCGCGGTCGACATCTGGTGTCCCTTCCTTGGCATCGTGATCCCCGTGGAAGGCGAGTTTCAGATACATCCGTACTTCTCGCAGGAAGTGCCCTATGCTGGACTGATCCAGAGCAGTGTCCGGGCCGATTTCCGTTCCGGGTTCACGGCACGCCGGGAGTTTCCATGACATCAGCCGAACACAGCCCCTTGACACGCAAGCTCTCCGCCTTTGTCGCCCTGTCGGAGGGCGAGCTGGTCGTGCTTGAACGACTGCATGAGCGTCGTCGCTCATTCGTCGCGGGGCATGACATGGTGCATCAGGGGCAGTCGGCTCAGGCCGCGTACATTCTGTCGTAGGGTTGGGTCTGTTCCTACAAGCTCCAGGCCGACGGGACGCGGCAGATCGTGGATTTCCAGGTGCCGGGGGATTTTCTGGGACTGCGCAGCGTCCTGTTGCGCACGTCGGATCACAGCTTCGAACCGATCGTCGACATCGAGGCCGCCGAAGTGCTGGCGAGCGATCTTCTCGATGCCTTCGCGCGGACGCCGCGCCTCGCGACCGCCATACTCTGGGCAGCGTCAAGGGACGAAGCGATGGTCGTGGAGCATCTCGTCGGGATCGGTCGGCGTGATGCGGACGCCCGAATGGCGCATTTCCTGCTCGAACTGGGATCGAGGCTTGCGCTGGTCGGTATCGGCAGCAGGGAAGGTTTCGACTGCCCTCTGACGCAGTACCACCTCGCCGATACGCTGGGGTTGAGCGCGGTCCATGTGAACCGCGTCCTGCGGCAGCTTCGCGAGAGTGGACTGGTCACCTTTCGGGACGGCCGCGTTACGTTTCACGACTATGGCGGGCTGGTGGAACTTGCCGAGTTCGATCCGGAATATCTGGACCAGACTGGGCCGCTACTGAAATGAGAGGGCCGCCCTCCCTTGCTCGGCAGGCGGCCCCAGTGTTCACGTCAGACGCCGGAGGTTACGCGAGGGCGTGGGTCGCCGCATCGAGTTCCTTGTTGGTCTCGGCGTCGTTCTTCGCGGTGTTGGCCTTCTCGGCTGCCTGGTAGTGCTTCAGCGCCGCATCCTTCTTCGGACCAGCGGGCGCCTTGTCCCATGCGGCCTTCACGGAGGTCATCTTTTCGGCGGTCTTGTTCTGTTCGGGAGTCATTGGGATTGTCCTTTCTGGACGCTCCGAGAATAAGAAGCGTGTCGACATGCCGTCCTTTTTGGGATCGGCACGCCCACACGCTTCTCGGGTACTCGGAAAAATGCACCACCGAATGTTCGGCGGCACGTCTCACCTAAACGGAGTCGGCGCCCCGCCGCACTGACGCAGGTTAGCCCCGACGCCTGCGGCCGGTCGATTGCCTCTGCGCTTGTCAAGCCACCGAAGTTTGCTGATGGGAAATCCTCAGCCATCTGTCGTCATCGTTGAGGTATGTAGAGGCACAGAGGGCCTTGTAGATCGGCACATCGGGTTTTTCTGCCGAGACGCGATAGGTGAGAATGGCGATATCACGACACCGGGTGACGCGCCGCTCGGCCATGACAATGGAGCGCCAGCCGGTCCTTTCACGAAGCTTGGTCCAGATGTGGTCGCCCTGGAGGATGCCGGGCGGATAGGGGAAAATCATCACGGCGTTGGTCGCAGTGGTTGCCCGCGCGTTATCGGCGCCACTGGTCCAGAAGTGCTCCTCCAAATCCCACAATACGCCCTGTTCACGCGGCGATAGCGTGCCGGACTTGTGTGCCGCATGGGGCGGTGTCCTTGCGTTCCCGGTTGAGGCGGTCATTCGCCTGACCCTGACCCGACAACCGTGAACATCTGAAACAGCACAAAGACGATCGCGAGCACCGCCCAGATCGCTCCGCTTGTGCCCGGCCGGCCATCGGCCACCGTCGAGGCAGCGCGCTGCAAGGCACCTGACGTCGGTCCTTCGGGAAGCAGCTGGCTCAGGTCTCGTGCGATCCTGCCGTGGTCGCTGCCGAGCGCAGGAACGTCCCGAAATCGGGCAAGCAGTGCCCCCAGTCGCGCCGGTGCGGCGTCGCGTCCCAGCGTGACCAGTTCGGCGGTTTCTCTCCATGGATCGAGGCCTATCCGCGCGAGAGTCGAGAGGACCGTCACGGTGTATCCGTTTTCATCTGCGCCGACCGACGCTTGGAGAAACCGATCGAACTCGGGCGGGTGCGGGTTGAGAACATTGGAGGCGGCCATCGCCAATCCTTTCAAGGGTTGCAGGAATGCAGATCATCCCTGTTTCCCAAAGGATACGCGCTGGTCGGTCTCGCCGCCCTTACGCAGATCAGTGCGGGCGACTGCCCTCAGGAAGTTCGCAGTCGGTTTGGTGCCCGGGACTAACATGCGTCAGCGCCAGCCGAACGATCCCGAGGTACAAGACACTCAATCGTTCGACTGGTCCGTCCCGCACTCCAAGGGACCGTCAACAGTGGTGAGCGACGGACCTGCCAACATCGCGGAGACCAGAGATGAACATGCGGTCGACCAGATCGACGGTGACGTTTTCGAACCCGTTCACCTTGCCGGGATACCCGGGCGATTTGCCCGCGGGCGATTACGAGGTGCTCGTCGAAGAGGAGCTTCTCCAGGGACTCAGTTTCGAGGCGTATCGCCGGACGGCGACCCACCTGACGGTGCGCGGAAGGGGCGGTCATGCGGGACTGACAGAGTTACGGGCGATTTCCGACAGCGACCTGAAAGAGGCGCTGAGCCGGGATCGGGCCGCGACTGAGAAGAACAATCACGGCGAGGCGGCGCCTTCTCCGCAGGAGGACTTGAAATGAATACTCCCGAATGGCTCAAGCCCGGCATCTATGGTGCGGTGATCGGTGCGGTTTTCGTCGGCGTGGTCGGTTTTACCTGGGGCGGCTGGGTGACCGGCGGAACCGCGCATGACAGGGCAATGGCGATGTCCCAGGACGATGTCGTCGCTTCCATGGTGCCGGTCTGCCTTGAGATGGCACAGTCTGACCCAGCACGGGCCGAAAAGCTTGAAACGATCCGGGCCGCCTCGACCTATCAGCGGCGCGATGCCCTGATGGAGGCGGGCTGGGCGACGGTGCCCGGAACAGATGCTCCGAACCGCGATATCGCGCAGGCCTGCCTCGCAGCCCTTGATGTTGACGCATTGCCGGAGCGCCCGGAAAGCGCGGTCGATGAACGATGAACCGCACCATGCCGATAGCTTCACCCGAGACCACCGAGCTCGAACGGCGTGTGCTGGCTCATGAACGGATCCTGCAAGCTCTGATCGCCTACATGGCCCGTACCGAGCCGCTTTTCGTGGACCACCTTCGAGAACGCTTCGTCGAGCCGATGAGTATGGCCAGGCACGAACACGACCACCGCGAAACCGACGACTACGCGGCAGAATTCATTCGCGCCGTGATGCTCCTCGGAGAAGCGCGGGTGCCAAAGGCGAAGGAGCCGGAAATGACCGACATGAAACCCGTGCCGCCGAAAAGCAGAGGAGCGCAGGATTCTTCGATGGACCGGCCGGCACAGCGCGGTGGGGTTCAGGTTCGCGAAAGAAACGGCATCTGGGAGGTGCAGGTCGATGGCGGGTTTCGTGGCGACTACCACCAGAAGGAGCATGCCCTTGCGGCTGCGGCTTTGCACAAATTGTCGCCCCGATGACCAGCAGCACCCAGCCCACAGTCCCGACAGACTTCGCGATCCAGGTGGCCGAGAACGAAGGCATGCTGCCGACCAGACCGAATTCCAGGGCCTCCCCGCTAGCGCCCGCGCCCACTCGACGGCTGACCGGAACGCTCACGCTTGGGCTATCGAGGACTCGCGCGGCAACCAACGGGCTCTGGTCCACCAAGGAACAAGTTGCGATGAGACATCCCTTGGCGAGGCTGATCGCGCGGACGGCAGCCATAACCGGTGTGATCGCCTCTTTCGCCTTTCCCGTGCTGGCGCAAGATGGAACCGGCCCAATGCCGGAGAACGCCCAGCCGCGCAGCTATGGCGGCGGATGGGTCTGCGACATCGGTTACCGGGTAGAGGGCGCCGAATGCCTGCCTCTCGATATCCCCAAGCATGCCTTTCCAACCGGGCGCTCCTACGGGACGGGGTGGGAGTGCAACCGAGGGTACGAGGAGGTGGACGGGACGTCCTGCAATCCCATCCCGGTGCCCGCCAATGCCTTCCTCCGGTCTTCCGGTTACGATTGGGAATGCGAACGCGGGTTCCGGCAGGAGGACGAGGCATGCGTGCCCATTGTTCTGCCCGAGCGTGCCTACCTGACGGACGATGCCTCGGGGAGGGGATGGACCTGTGATCGTGGCTATGAGGCCGTTGCAGAGACATGTTCGCCGATTGCCGTGCCAGAGAACGCGTATCTGACCAACGCAGACTACGGCGCCGCCTGGGCTTGTGAAAGAGGCTTCGTCAGAATCGACGACCGATGCGACGCCGTTGTCGTGCCATCGAATGCTTATCTGGACGAGGCATCCTATGGACCGGGCTGGAGCTGCGAGCGCGGATACGAGGCGCTGAATGGCGCCTGTGTCGCCATCGATCTGCCGGAGAACGCCTATCTCGACCGATCCGGCAACCGGTGGAGCTGCAATCGAGGCTTCCGGCTCTCCGAAGGGGTGTGCGTCCTTGGAAGATGAGGGTGACAGAACGATGCGCAGCCGCGTGTCCGGCATGCGCGTCAGCATAGGGTGTCGTCTCCGATACAGCTTCCCTCAACCGACGCCGCTGATTGCGCTGCTGAACGTGCACTACTCGCGCTTCGGCGATCTGGAGCGTGCCGATTATCTCGTGACTCAGCCGAGCGTGCCGCTTGAAAGCTACCATGACGGTTTCGGCAACTGGTGCACGCGTCTCGTGGCTCCGGCGGGCGACTTCTGCCTGTCGACGGATGGCGTCTTCCGCGATACGGGCCTGCCTGATCCCTCCATGCCCGGCGCGCGGCAGCACGAGGTTCAGGATCTTCCTTTCGAGACCCTCGTGTTTCTGCAGGGCAGCCGATACTGCGATACCGACCTTCTGTCGGAGGAGGCGTGGCGCCTGTTCGAGACCGCTGACCCCGGATGGTCACGCGTCCAGGCGATCTGCGATTTCGTGCATGGACATGTCCGCTTCGACTATATGCAGGCAAAGGCGACGCGCACCGCATCGCAGACCCTCGCCGAGCGACAGGGTGTCTGCCGCGACTTCGCCCATCTCGCCATCGCCCTGTGTCGTTGCATGAACATCCCGGCCCGCTACTGCACCGGATACCTAAGCGACATCGGTGAACCTCTGCCTCATCCGCCTGGGGATTTTGCTGCCTGGATGGAGGTATTCCTTGCTGGAGAATGGCACATGTTCGACCCGCGCAATAACAAGCCGAGGTTTGCGAGAATCCTGATCGCGCGCGGTCGCGATGCTGCCGATGTCCCTCTGACTCAGACCTTCGGCCAGAACACTTTGATGGAATTCAAGGTCTGGACGGATGACTTGGCCTGACTGACCTCGGCTTCCTTTTCGATGTACCATCGCAATTCGGGTCGCCAGCCCCCATATGTTCAGTACCGATGCGAATTATCCCAGTCCGAAATGGACAAGGAGTTGGCGTCGGAAAATCAAAGGATCGATGAATTGTCCTTCAAGGACCTGACCGCCAGGGCTGCGGCTGCGTTAAAGCCCAAGCTTGCGAAAACAGCGACGACCCCTGCCAAGGAGACCGAGCCCAAGGCTTCTGGAAAGGATGCACCCGCGAAACCCAAGACATCTTGAGGGTGTACACCGGTTACGCGCCTCATTCCCGTGAGGGGCGCGGACCGCCCACAGCACCATAGGAAAGGAACGCGCGAATGGAAGACATGGCGAAAAAGACCATTGCGGTTTTTTCTCGGCCCTTCACAGTTTCAGGCTTCGACGAGACGCTCCCGGCGGGAGAGTACCGGATCGAAACGGAGGTGGCTTCGCCCCCTGATCAACGGGATCCCGCAGCCTGGAAAGCCTCCGTCCTTGTGAAGCTTCATTCCCGGATATCTCATCCGGGACTTGCACGGACTCTGACTGTTTCCCTTGCCGACCTCGACCAAGCACGCGCCAGAGACAAGCTCACGGGCAGGGCCTTGTCCAACTTATTCCTTGAAGAAATGCTGTCTGACCCGATGGTACAACTCGTGATGAAGGCCGACGGGGTCTCCGAGGCGCACCTGCGACATCTCTATTCCGGGTCTGGGACATCCGATCCGAACCTGGCTGCGCCGCCTTCCAAGACGACCGCCCGAGGAGCGCGGGACGAAGAGTCGATCCGGACCGCCGAAAACGAAGGCATGCCTACGCGACCGGACTCGCCGCCGCCCTTGCGCACCCGTCTGGCTGCGGGAAAAACGTGATGGCCGACGAGGCCATCGCCAAGGGTGACGTACCGGACATCGCGACCCCAAGGGCCGTGGGTGATGTTCCGCAAGAACGCCGATGCCTGCGATGCGAAACCTCGTTCTGGAGTGAGGGCTTCGGAGAACGGATTTGCCGACGCTGCAAGGGGTTGAATGCCTGGCGGAACGCCGGGCCCGTCAGCGCGGGCGCATCTCGCCGCCGCTGATCCCGCAGCCGCGCGCCGTCTTCCTCAATCCTGACTGGAACATCATTTTGGCCTGCCTCGAGATCGTTCACACCACGACCTACAGATACCGTCAAAAGGTCCCTCTTGGGCCCCATCGGTTGATGCTACGTCCCCGAGAAACAAGGGAACTGCGACTACTTGCACATGCCCTCTCCATTTCTCCGACGGCGACGGTGACCTGGGCGCATGACGTGGCCGGCAACGCTGTCGCCACCGCCATCTTTGACGGCGTGACGGATCATCTGGTGATCGAGAGCCGTGCCACAGTGGATCTCACCGCGCCTGCATGGCCGGTCTTTGCCATCGCCGCCTCGGCCGCGCAGTACCCCTTTGTCTACGCCAGCGACGAATGGACGGATCTGGGCGCGTTGACGGTCCCGCAGTATCCTGACCCGGACGGCCGGCTTTCCCTATGGGTCGAGGGCTTTGTCATGGCGCGCCCGACCGACACGCTGTCCTTGCTGAAGGACATCAGCAATGGTGTGTTCACCCAGATTTCCTACCAGAGCCGTGACACTGAAGGCACCCAGTCACCGATCGAGACGCTCGACCGGCGATGGGGCTCGTGCCGTGATCTTGCGGTCCTGCTTGCCGAAGCTGCGCGCACGCTTGGACTCGGTTCCCGCATCGTATCCGGCTATCTGTCAAATGCGGAAGAATGCCTTTTGGGTTCTGCGGGTCCCGGGTCCACCCATGCCTGGGTCGAGATATTTGTCCCCGGTGCCGGATGGATTGCCTTCGATCCCACGAACCGAAGCTTTGGGTCCCGGAACCTGATACCACTCGCCGTGGCCCGAAACATCGCACAGGTGACCCCGGTGGCAGGCAACTTTGTCGGAACGAACGTCGATTTGCTCTCGATGGAGGTACTCGTAAAAGTAGAGAGTGCGTCGGCACAAGACAACTCGCTACTGGCCCCAATAGGCGGGGCGGACATCGCGCTTGTCTAATGGCGTTTCGGTGGGACTGGCTTGCGCCTGCTGGTTTAAACCTAGCAATAACAATGCCTTAATGACCGGAGAAGGTTGGACCTCAGGCCCATCCGCTCCGCCAGTAATCCCGCCAATGTATTGATTATCCAGCCAGTTTCAGTCCAGCAGTAGCGTCAACTGTCGATATTCAGATGTTGGTCTGGTCGGGCGGCACCCCTTGTGGCAGGGCGGCGGCACCCTCGGCATCTTCGCAATTGACGTTCTCTATTCCAACGCCGTAGCAGGTCATCGACAACGATCCGAGTGCATAGCCCCGCAAGAGCGCCTTGGCATCTCCCTTCTCCGCCGCGAACCCTGCGGTGTAGAGCAGGGGGATGAAGTGGTCAGGCGTCGGGACGGCCATGTCATAATCTGAATGCTCAAGCGCCTTCAGAATGTCCGCGGGTGCCTCGGACATCTGGCGGGCGATCATGTCGTTAAAGCGCTGCGCCCAGGCCGCGCCCGCGTCTGGCTTGTTCCACTCGATCCGGCGCAGGTTGTGGACGACATTGCCGCTGGAGACGACCATCACCCCGCGCCTGCGCAGCGCGTTCAGTTTCGCGGCAAGATCGAGGTGATACTCTATCGGCTTCAGCGCGTTGATCGACAGTTGCACCACCGGGACATCGGCCTTGGGAAAGAGGTGGGCCAGGACGCTCCAGGTGCCGTGATCGAGGCCCCACTGATCATGATCGGCCCCCACCCAATGCGGCTTGACGACTTCTGCGATCTCTCCGGCCAGCGCGGGCAGACCGGGGGCGGGGTAGTCGAAGTCGAACAACGCTTTCGGGAAGCCGTAGAAGTCGTGGATGGTGCGGGGCCGGGACATCGCCGTCACCGCCGTCGCCCCAATGAACCAGTGCGCGGAGACCACAAGGATCGCCCGCGGTCGCGGCAAGGCCGCCCCGAGCTTGCGCCAGGCGCGGGTATAGCCGTTTTCCTCAAGCGTGTTCATCGGGCTGCCATGACCGAGGAACAGCGCGGGCATCGTCTCCATGTCAGCCTCCGGTTTGCTCTGAAACGGATGAGGACAGGGTATCACGAATTTCCGCAAGAAAGCGTGCGTTACCGCCCCGACGACAGTGCCCCTCTGACCTGACGGTCAAAAGGGCACCGCCTTTCCCCAGCAGGACTGATCATCATCGAGTTAGCGCTTGTCGATTCGACGCGCGAGGTGATCTCCCGCCCACTGCAGACCGGCGACCATAACGATCAGGATTGCCACGACGGCCACCATCACCTCGGTTTCGAAGCGCTGATAGCCGTAGCGGATGGCGATGTCGCCCAGGCCGCCGGCCCCGACCGCCCCGGCCATCGCCGAGGCGCCGATCAGGGTGACCAGCGTGACGGTGAAGCCCGAAACGATACCCGGCAGTGCCTCGGGGATTAAAACGTCACGCAGGATGGTCCAGCGGGTGGCCCCCATTGCCCGGGCGGCGTCGATCAGGGCGCGGTCGACCTCGCGCAGGGAAACCTCGGCAACGCGGGCATAATAGGGCGCGGCGGCGATGGTCAGCGGCACGATGGCCGCCGCGATGCCGATGGCCGAGCCGGTGATCAGTCGCGTCAGCGGAATGACCGCGACCAGCAGGATGATGAAGGGCACCGAGCGGAGCGCGTTCACCACCAGGCCCAGCGACCGGTTGATCGCCAGGTTCTGGAAGATGCCGTCACGGTCGGTGGTGACCAGGATCAGCGCCAGCGGCAGGCCGATCACGAAGGACAGCGCACCGGAGACTCCGGTCATCACCAGCGTTTCCCAAAGCCCCTGCAGCAGCAGGTCAAACATCGCGCGGGACATGGCCAATCACCTCGATCGCGGTTGTTTCGGGTTGAAGTCGGGCCACGACGGCAGCCACGCGGCCGGGATCGCTGGTTCCCAACGCCAGGAAAAGACGACCGTATGGCTCGCCCTGCACGTCGTTCAACCCGCCATGCAGCAGCCGAGGCGGCTGGCCGGTGATCCCCTCGATGATGGCAAGAAGCGGCTGCCGTGCCGCCGGGCCATAGACATCCACACGGATCAGCGCCTGTTCGCCCTCGGCCGTGATACGAGAGGCAAGGTCCTGCGGCAGCACGGGCGAGAGCCCGCGCAAAAGGCTGCGCGTCGTCTCGGCCTGCGGCGAAGCCAGGACGCGGGCGACCGGTCCCTGCTCCACGATCCGCCCCGCATCCAGCACCAGCACCCGGTGCGCGATCTGGCGGACGACCTCCATCTCATGCGTGATCATCAGGATCGTGACGCCCATCTGGCGGTTCACATCCTGCAGCAGCGCCAGGATCGCCTGCGTCGTTTCCGGGTCCAGCGCCGAGGTCGCCTCGTCCGACAACAGAAGCAGCGGATCGGCGGCCAGCGCCCGCGCGATGCCGACGCGCTGCTTCTGCCCGCCCGAGAGCCGCGCAGGATAGGTGTCGGCCTTGTCAGCGAGGCCGACCAGATCGAGAAGCTCCATCACCTTGGCCCGGCGCTGCGCGGCCGGCTCGCCCGCAATCTTCAACGGCAGGGCGACGTTCTCGGCCACGGTCTTGGCCGAGAGAAGGTTGAAATGCTGGAAGATCATCCCGATCCGCCGCCGGATCGGCTGCAGCGCCTGTTCGGACAGGCTGGTGATGTCGGTGCCGTCGATCTCCACCCGGCCCGCCTGCGGCCGGTCCAGCCCGTTCAGGCAGCGGATCAAGGTCGATTTCCCCGCACCCGAGCGGCCGATCAGACCGACGATCTCGCCCGACTCGAGCGTCAGCGAGATGCCGTCCAGTGCCGGGCGGTCGGAGAAGCGTCGCACGACCCCTTCCAGCCGCACTACGGGACGTTTCAAGCCCGTCATACTTTCGTTCCTTCAAATGCTGGCAGGCGCGCCCCTATCGGACGCGCCTGCCGGAAGTGCAAGCCGGGTCTTACCAGGCCGGAGTCGCGGCGCCCTTGTAGGCGGTGGCATAGGCCTCTTTCACCGCATCGCTCTGGAAGGCGGTGCGCAGGGCTTCGACCCAGGCGGCGTCCTTGTCCTCGGTCCTGACGGCGATGAAGTTCATGTAAGGGTTGTTCTCGCCCGATTCCTGCGCGATGCGGAAGTCCAAGAGACCGGCCTTCGCGGCCCAGTCGGTGTTGACCACGGCGGCATCCAGATCGTCGATCGCCCGGCCCACCACGCCCGCGTCAAGCTCGCGCAGGTCGAAGTTCTTCGGGTTCTCGGTCACGTCGATCACCGTGGCCAGGATCCCGGCCTCGGGGTTCAGCTTGATCAGGCCAAGCTGCTCCAGCACCTTCAGCGCGCGGCCGCCGTTCGAGGGGTCGTTCGGCAGGCCGATCACGGCGCCCTCGGGCAGCTCTTCCAGCGACTTGTAGGTCTTGGAGTAGACGCCGATCGGGAAGATGGCCGTGTCGATCACCGGGGAGATCTCATACCCGTGCGCCTGGATCTGGGATTCAAGATATGGGCCGTGCTGGAAGGCGTTGGCGTCGATTTCCTTGTTCGCCAAAGCCTCATTGGGCTGGGTGTAGTCGTTGAAGATCACCGTCTCGATGGTCAGCCCGGCCGCCTTCGCCTGCTCGGCCACCGCGGCCCAGACGGTCTCGTCCTCGCCGCCCATGATGCCGACCTTCAGGGTGGTTTCCTGGGCGCTGACGGCCGAGGTCAGGGACAAGGCGGCCGCAAAGGCCAGGGCGGCGCGGCGGGTGATGGACAGGGTGGGCATTAAGGTATCCTCGTATTGCGTGCAGGTCGTCCGGCGGGAACCGGACCGGGGGAAGGTATGTCTCGCACCTGCAGCAAAGACAATTTGAAAGCGGAGAACATCTTGCTGAACTACCTTCGAGTAACGGGACAGGCGGAGCGATTTTTTCCCGCATAAGAGAATTCTGTCGGTCGAGCCTGGTATGCCTTCCCGAATCACGCTCAGCCTGCAGGACGGATCCGATCTGTGACGGCCAGCCTTCAGGTGGTCCAAGCTTGCAGCTCTGACCCGCGCAATGTGTCACTCTCCGCTACCGGTGCAAAGCTACTGGTGGCGACGTCGACTCGGGGCAAAGGCAACCATGACCACTCTCTGACCTGCCCCCCGGTCGTCCCTCGTTCATAACGAGAGTCCTTGGGGTTGATAGTGGTCGGTTTCGGGTTGGGCAAGCGCGCAGGGCATCAGAGCCTCAGCGCACCGACCGCGCCCGCTCTATCACCTCAGCGGCGTGCCGCTGACATTTGCCGAGCAGAACCTTGCGCCCGAATTTCGAGACCAATCCTTTCGGCCAGATTGCCCGATACTCGATCAGGAACTCTGGCCGAAACGGGATGAAGCGTAGGCGATCGGGACGGGCCACCTGGGTCGCGAAGGAATCCACAATGGTGACACCGATCCCGCTTTCGGCCATGGCGACCGCGCCAGCCATTAACGAGCAGCGAATGACCTCCCTCGGCTGGACGCCATGGGACTGGAACATGACATCCAGCCTGGTCTGCAATTCCTCGCTGGTGGACAAGCCGATGAACGCTTCGTCGTGCAGGTCCTCGATCTGGATGACCTCGCGGGTCTCGAGGTGATGGCCCACAGGCACGGCGCAATAGGTCGGGGATACCGCCACCCTGACGCTTTCCACGCCCTCGACCTCGGGCAAGGCCGAGACGAGCGCGAATTCCATCTGGCCGGCCGCGACGCGGTTCGTCAGCATGACACTGTCGCCCGAGATGACCTCGACCGTATGCCCCTGCGCAATCAGGGTGGAGGGCACCACCGCTGGAACAAGCGTCATGGCCAGCAGTGGGACAACCCCGAACGAAACCGGTGCAAGTGAGCCCGCAGCCATCTTGCCGACAATGACATTGACGCGGTCGAGTGTGGTGAACAGCTGTGCCGTCTGCTCGAACAGTTGCATCGCGCTGGCCGTGGGGATCAGTTTTCCCTGCCGCCTGTCGAACAGAGAAAATCCGATCAGATGCTCCATCTGGGCGATGGTCTTGCTGACGGCCGGCTGGCTTACGCCAAGGGCGCGCGCGGCCGACGAGGCGCTGCCCCGCAGGATGACGGCCTGGAATACCTCGATGTGCCTGAACTCCAGCTTCTGCACGGCCGCCTCATAACCTGCCCGAATTGCCTATAACCTGAAAGGCAGTTTTCCAAGCCCTGTGCGAAGTCTAGCACTGTCCGAAGAGCAAGGATCGTCAGGCTCTGCACGGCAAAAAGGTTGCGGGGCAGCACGGTAGCGGTCCTAAGGGGGAGAGACAGATGACGTTTTCCGTTGTGGACACCGGCAAGGAAAAGGACAGCCCCGTGTCGGGGACGGTCTTGAAGAATGGTTTCCTGATCAGCGTCCAGATCCCGACCCTTCCCGACACCGGCAAGCTGGTCGAGGGCGGAATGGCGGCGCAGAGCCGGCTTGTCTTCGAGAAGCTGGCGGAAGCCATGCAGGCCGCGGGCAGCTCGCTTGCCGATGTCATGGCCGTGCAGGTGTTCATCGTCGATAGCGCCGACTGGGCCGCCATGCATCAGGTCTGGTGCGAGGTGTTCAAAGCCCCGTTCCCGACCAGGGCAACCGTGGTCGTCAAGGAGCTGATGATCCCCGGCATGCTGATCGAGATCGTTGCGCAGGCCCATCTGGGCTAGACGCTAGACGCCCCGCAGAGGGCCAATCAAACCACAACAAACCACCAACAAAGAGGGACACATGTTTCACCGTCTTGGCCTGACCGCTGCCGCGGCCCTTGCCCTTGCCTTCCCGGCGCTTGCAGAAGGCACACTGAATGACCGCCTGCCGCAGGCGATCCGGGACGCGGGGGTGCTGCGTGTTGTTGCATCCTCGTCGAACTCTCCGCCGATGCTGTTCCTTGGCGAGGATGCGAAGACGATGCTCGGCCTTGAGGCCGAGCTGACGGCCGCTCTTGCCGAAGTGCTTGGCGTGCAGATCGAATACACGACCGGCACCTTCGACAGCCTGATCCCGGCAATCGCCGCGGATCGTGCTGATATCGCGGTCGGGTCGATCGGCGACCTGAAAGCACGGCAGGAGCAGGTCGATTTCGTCGACTATGTGAAGGCCGGCATCGGCATGGCGGTTCTGGCGGGCAATCCCAAAGGGATCACCGGGCTGGAAACGATCTGCGGCAGCTCAGTCGCGGTCGTGCGCGGCACGTTCCAGGAAAAGGAACTCGACGAGCAGAGGGCCAAGTGCGAGGCCGAGGGCTCGACCCTCGAGGTTCAGACCTTTGCGGAAACCAATGCCGCGATCATGGCGCTGCGGTCCGAGCGTGTGGACGTCTGGTCGGGCGACAGTGCTCCGGTGGGCTACGCCGTGGCGGATTCGGCCGGTGCAATGGAACTGGCAGGTCCGATCCGGGCCATCGCGGTTCTGGGCTATGCGGTCGGCAAGGATGACAAGGAACTGGCCGAGGCGCTGAAAGCCGGGCTGGAGGAACTGGTCAAGAACGGCACCTATCAGGCCATCTTCGACAAATGGGGCCAGACCGGCACCATGCTTGAGGCCATCACGATCAACGACGCCTGGCTCTGACCGTGCAGGCTGGGGAAAACAACAGGCTGCCGGACCCAGGTCCGGCAGCTTACCCGTCCGGGCAGGCGTCTGGCCAGGGCCTGACTGTCGTTCCACTGCGCCATCCCTGGCGCTGGGTCGGGGCTGCGGTCATCGCCTATGTGCTCCTGCTGATCGCTGATCTTCTGATCACCAACCCACGCTGGCAGTGGCCGACCGTCTGGGAGTACCTGTTCAGCGGGCCGGTCCTGATGGGCGTACTGGCCACGATCACCCTGACGATCCTGGCCGAGGTGGTCGGTATCAGCTTCGGCATCCTGCTGGCCATCATGCGGCTGTCCCCGAACCCGCTTCTGTCCTGGTCCAGCGCGATGTTCACCTGGACCTTCCGCGGCATTCCGCCGCTGGTGATGATCCTTTTCATCTATTTCTTCTCGGCGCTGGTGCCGGTGCTGTCGATCGGCATCCCCTTTGGCCCATCGCTGGAAGTCGTCCGCACCAATACCGTCATCACGCAGACCTTCGCTGCGGTGATCGGCCTTGGCCTTGCACAGGCCGCCTATGTGGCAGAAATCGTCCGGTCGGGCATCCTCTCGGTCTCGCAAGGGCAGACCAGCGCCGCGCTGGCGCTGGGAATGACACCTCTGAAGACCATGCGCCATGTCGTCTTTCCGCAGGCGATGCGCGTCATCGTGCCGCCGCTGGGCAACGAGGTGATCTCGATGGTCAAGGCGACTTCGTTGGTCTCGGTCATCGCCTACATGGAACTCCTCACCACGGTACAGGTAATCTATGCCCGCACCTTCGAACAGATCCCCATGCTGATGGTGGCCGTGATCTGGTACGGGGTGCTGACCACGGTCCTGACGTTGGTCCAGTCTTGGATCGAGAAGCGGCTGAACAAGTCGGCCAAGAACTCCCCGGGGGTGCGGCGATGAGTGGTCATGTCGCCTCGGGCGTGCCGATGGTCCGCGCCGAGGGCGTGGTGAAACGCTTTGGCGCGCAAGAAGTCCTGAAAGGCATCGACCTTGTCGTCGCGCCCGGAGAGGTCGTCTGCCTGATCGGCCCTTCCGGCTCGGGCAAGTCCACGCTGCTGCGCTGCATCAACCACCTTGAGCATATCGACGGCGGTGCCCTGTCGGTCGATGGCGAGCTGGTGGGATACCGCCAGCAGGGCCGTTTCCTGTACGAGCTGAAGCCGGCCGAAGTCTGCAGGCGCCGGCGCGAGATCGGGATGGTGTTCCAGCATTTCGAGCTTTTTCCGCACCTGACCGCCCTGGAGAACATCATGATGGCACCCCAGATCGTCCTAGGGCGCAAGGTGCAGGACGTGCGCGATGAGGCTACGGCCCTCCTCGATCGGGTCGGTCTGCGGGAACGGGCGGGGTTCTATCCGTCGCAGCTGTCCGGCGGGCAGCAGCAGCGCGTCGCCATCGCCCGTGCGCTGGCGATGAAGCCAAAGCTGATGCTCTTCGACGAGCCGACCTCGGCGCTGGACCCCGAACTGGTCGGCGAAGTGTTGAACGTGATGCGCGACCTTGCGGCTGGCGGCATGACCATGGTGGTCGTGACGCATGAGATGGGCTTTGCCCGCGATGTGGCGGACCGTGTGGTATTCATGGACCAGGGCCGCATGGTCGAAGAGGGCCCACCGAACGAAATCTTCGCCAGGCCCAAGACCGAACGGGCGCGCAGCTTTCTGGACCGTCTGGTCGGCTGAGCATCGCAAAGACGCCAAGGAGTTAATTCTATGGATCGGATCCTGATCATAGGCGCCGGGGTCGCGGCGCTATGTACGGCACGACATCTGCAGATGGCCGGCCGGCAGGTTGCGCTGATTGACCCTCAGCCCGTCAGTGGCGGCGCTTCGTTCGGCAACGGCGGTTTCATCTCGGCCGCAAGTTTCATGCCAGGCGCCCAGCCCGGCATGATGCGGCAGATCCCCGGATGGCTGCGTGACCCGCTTGGTCCGCTGGCGATCCGGCCGAAGGCGGCCATGAAGGACACGCCCTGGTTCCTGCGCTGGCTGCGCGCTGGCCGCGACGCCGAGATGCAGCGCCTGGCGCGAGTGATCCACAGCCTGCACCGCAGTGCCTTTGACGACTGGAAAACCCTGGTCGGCCCGCAGATCTATGGCGAGATGATCCGCCGCGACGGCGAGATGCTGCTATGGGACAGCGACGAAAAGGGAGCGACGGAAGCCACCGAGAAGGCGCTGGAACGGGAATTCGGCCTGGAAAGCCAGGTGGTCGACCGGGCCGGACTCGAGGACCTTTACCCCGGCTTGTCGCCGGTCGTGCGGCGAGGTCTGATCAAGACCGGAAACGGCTACACCACTAGTCCGGCTGGATTGTGTCGCGCCCTCGCCGAGCTTCTGCGTCGGGATGGGGCCGAATTCCTCGGCGAGAAGGCACTGAAGATCGTGCCGCAGGGCGATGGCTCCTGGCTCGTGCTGACGAACTGCGCAAACCACTCCACCAGAGATCTGGTGATCGCGGCAGGCGTCTGGTCGCGTGATCTTTTGCGCCCACTTGGGATTCACGTTCCGCTGACCAGCCAGCGCGGTTATCACGCGATGCTGCCCGCCGGATCCGCCACGATCGGGATGCCCTTCATCCATCGCGGGCGCGGTATCGGCATGACGCCAATGCTCGAAGGCCTGCGAGTCGCCGGAACTATCGAATTCGGAGGCATCGACGGTCTGCCCGACGAACGCCGCGCAAGCCAGGCTCTGGCCCATGCACGCCAGTTGTTTCCTCAGATACAAGCCAAGCCTTTGGAGATCTGGACCGGTCAGCGCCCGGCAACGCCCGACAGTCTGCCGATTCTTGGCCCCGCACCTCGGCATTCCGGTCTTTGGCTTTGCTTCGGCAGCGGGGCTTATGGCATGACCCAAGCCCCACCGGCCGGCCGACTGGTCGCCGACCTGGTTCTTGGTCGCCAGCCGTCAATCGACCCAAACGCGTTCCGGTTGTCCCGCTTCTGAGGGCACTGCTCGGGTTTCAATTGGCTTATTGGCAAGGTGCCGCTCGACAGCGCTCGGATCGGTTTGGACAGTAATGACCTTCCAACTGTTTAGTCAGGGTATATAGTGGATCGGATTTCTGACCTGACCCGACACCGTCGCGTTTACGTTGGACGGCATTCGAAACGCATTCATCATTATCCCGCGTCGCGTCAGCGCTGTCAGATGAGTAAGCGGGCGCTTGGACAGGCGGACCCACGCCAACAGGTGCGAACGCGGTCCCTGGTGGTTTCACGGCCAGCGCGGCTTGTGCATGTAGAGTTCAGGCCGTCCTGCTAGTGCTTCGCAGGCCCACTCCCGCGTAGGTGACTGGCTGAACCCATACCGTGTGCGTCGACCGCGCTGGAGGGCGATGCCAGCCCTCACAGGTGCAGGTTCAGCGCACTGAAATAGTGCAGCAGTCAGATTCAACTTATTCATGAGCACACACGATCACTCAGCTTCATTTCAGTCCCTCTGAAATCGCTGCTCCAAGCCAGGGCGGCAATTCAAACTGAGAGTCGGAAAATGGCTCGGGCGCGATCAGTGCGGGGGCATCTTCCGGGTCGCGCAATTGATAGAAGAGATGTGGAAGACCCATTGACGGGTCGTTCGTTGCATCAGGATATGGGATCGCCGCCTGCCACTTCGGGTGAAAGCGGATGGTGCCTGCCACGCTACGATAGGGAATATCCAGCAAAGCCCTTGCAATACGCCGGTTTGTGCCGAAATCACCTGGATTTCCAACAGCCCCGGCAACACCGGCAGCTATGGCGTAGTGATGAAGGGCGACATAGGGTTGGCAACCCACTTCCGGCGTCGAACTTTGACCAAACCGCTGCCGGTACTTTTGCGCGAAGCTCCGTCCAAGATCATCCCGAAGCAGGCCGATGACCGTTCCCACAATCGTACCGCGGGCTCGTGTCCCCACGATGTTCGAGAAGGATTTGTGCAATGCGCCGTATTGCAGATAGAGAAGCACCGGGAGCGGGTTCTTCATGAATTCCAAATGGAATTTTGCCAGATCCCCCGCATGGAAATGTGTAAAGGCAAGCACCGCAGGATCCGCTTCCCGGACACGCGTTAGGATGTTCTGCCAGTCTGGCTGGAGATTTCGCAGGATGATCGGTGCTGGATCCGTCGACCAGCCAAACTGCTTTGCACACGCGTTCATCGCGTTCGCAATGACTATGCTGTAGGGTTTCGGTCCTGAAATGATCGCAATCTTCCGGTTGCGCGGCCGCCAGCGGCCACTGTCCCTCAGCCAGGAAAGGAATTTGATGAAGCCCTGACCGTACCAATATTCGGCAGGGTCGGCCATGAAGCACCCGAAATACCGCTCCGGGTCGCTGGCTACCGTGTCATGGTGCTGGAGAAGCGTGTTGTGGTGAATGTAGATTATCCCAGCATCTGCAATGGGTTCATATTCAGAGTTCTGTGGTCCGATGTTGTAGCCGTTGATGATTGCACTGACGCCGTGCGTCGTGATCAGCGTTCGCGCTGCGCGAACCACCGCCTCTGCACTCTGGCTGCCGGTGTCCTGGAAAACGGGTTCGACGGGTCGCCCGACAATTCCGCCCCGCTCATTTATTTCTTCGACCGCAAGGATAAGCCCGTTACGGAACTCGCGCCCATCACTCGCGGAAGTGCCGGTCAGAGGCACCATGCTGCCGATGCGGATAGGCTGATGTCTCACCGTTTAGTCCCCCTGCTAACCTTCAGTGCAGCGTCGACCGCATGATTTTCCTATTGCAGTTCCGCGATGGCCTCAGGTTCGAAAAGGAGGTTGTGCATCATCACGCGCAGTCCGGGTGGACCCACCGGCTTGATGAGAACCGGATAGCCCTGGTTACGGATGCTTTCGATCAGCTGCGGGGCCGTGTCGGCGGTTATGACAAGCGCGGGGCAAGGCTTTTCCAGAATTTCGTTCACCTCGTTGACGATTTCGGTGCCAAGCAGCTCACGGTTAAGGCGGTAGTCGGTCACAATGATGTCGGGTTGCCGTTCAAGCGCGGCTACGCTTGCGGGGATGTCGTTCAGGTTGGCCAGGGTATCGACGCTGATACCCCAGCGTTGAAGAAGACTGGACAAGGCCGCGCGGACGTGGGGGTCGTCCTCGATCAGAAGACAGGCCAGACCGGCGAATTCGCCACCGATCTGCTCGTTGATCTCCGGCTCACCGATGGTGCTGTGCCAGATATTCCCAAGCGGCACCTCGATCGCGAAATTCGAGCCGCGATCCACCATGCTTTTCAAGGTGATCGGATGGCCCAAGATGTTCGCAAGGCGCTGTGAGATGTTCAGGCCAAGGCCAAGACTGTGGCGACGTTTGTCCTGATGCTTCGATATGCGGAAGAACTCCTCGAAGATCTCCTGATGGAATTCTTCTGGAATGCCCGGTCCGGTGTCGATGACATGGATGCGCAGATGACCTCCGACCCGCCGACATCCCACAACGACGCGCCCGACGTCCGTGTAGCGGATCGCGTTGCTGACGAAGTTGCTTATGATCCGCTCAAGCAGGATCCTGTCGCTGGTAACTGCTTCGGTCGATGGGACGATGTGAAACTTAAGTCCCTTCTCCCGCGCCTGATAATCAAATTGCACTTTCAAGCGGTCAAGAACAGTGGAGATCTGGAAGGTCTGGATCGACGGCCGGATCTTTCCCGCGTCCAGCTGCCCGATGTTAAGAAGGGCGCCCAGCAGATCCTCCATGATCGCGACAGAGACTTCCATCGCGTGCAGCGATTGCTGACGGTCGTCGTCGGTCTGCGCGGCGATGCAGCTGTAGATCAGGATCTTCAGCGCTGCCAAGGGTTGTCGCAGGTCGTGGTTCGCCGCCCGCAGGAAGCGCGACTTGCTTTGATCGGCCGCCGTGGCGGCGTCCTTGGCCTTCCGGAGCGCGCGTTCATTGCGATGCGCCGCCGTGATGTCGACGCAGAGTGCTGTCCAGTTTCCATCCGGGCCCTGCCAGCTTTGCAGCTGGTAGACGCTGCCGTCCGAGAAGTAGAGCTTTGGCTGGACATCGGTCTGTCCGTCGTCCGACGGCGCAGCTTCGACCTGGACGAGCAGCCCGGCGCGCTCGACCTCGTCGATGAACTTCGCGCGGGTTATGCCAAGGGGAATCCCGCCCTTGAAGCAATCGAAACAGGCAGAAAACGCGGGGTTGAAGGCCAGCAGGCGCAAATCGGCGGACCAGTAGGACAGGGGCAATTGCAGGCCGGCAAAGGCCTGCTCGGGCAAGCTCTGTCCCGCGGCCGTCATGGACGGTCGCGCTGTTGGGTCAGGGCTGCCGTGTTCTCGATCGCGTAGCGGACCGCAGATTCCCGTGTGCGCAGTTCCAGCTTGCGCATGGCATTGCCAAGGTGGACGCGGACGGTCTGGCGGCTGATGTCCAGCGCCTCGGCGATGTCCTGGATCGCGCTTCCCTGGCCAAGAAGCAACAGAACCTCGGTTTCCCGCCGGCTGAGGCCGGTCGGCCGGACGGCCTCACGCGGGGGGGAGGGGTCCAGTGCGTTGCCCTCGGCCCAGCTGCGCGCGATGAGCTCGCGAGGGAAGGCGACGTCCCCGGACAGAACGCGCTGAAGAGCATTCTGGATTTCCTCGGGACCAGATGACTTGGGAATGTAGCCGATCACCCCGTGCTGGATGGCCCGCAGGACGTAATTCGGTCCCTCGTGGACCGACACGATCACGATGGGAAGCGAAGGGTAGCTGTTTCGGATCAGGCGCAGCCCCTCCATCTCGGAGAAGCCGGGCATGACAAGGTCGATGATCAGCAGTCCAACGTCGGGGTTCGATTGCAGGACGGCCAAAGCCTCGTCAAAGCCGCCCGCCTCTTCGACGCGCAGCGAGCTGTCCAGACCCTGTGCAACCTGCTTGAGCGACTCTCGCACGACCCAGTGGTCGTCCGCGATCAGGATGGTCCGCGGAGAGCGGAAGCTTGGATTGCGCTCAATCATGCTCATCGCGCTGCAAGACCTTCATCTGCCGGACGCCTTCGGCGCGTCCTCACTTAGCAGCATATCTAGGTGTTGCAGGCAGGATTTGCAACGACTGCAGCTAGATGAAGGGTTTGTTGAACTCTGCGCCGTGACCCGGCGCGAGCAAAGGTATCGCTTAGATACAATGTCTAGAGCGTGCTGGAACAGGAACCGTTGGTACGCTGCCGCATATTTGCGCGCTCTGGCAGGGGGATTGCTCGGATTCTCCACGGGATCGGCCTCGCATGACGATGTGCGTTGCGTCTAGCAACTCCGCTGTTGACACTAGGTAAGAATCGATACTACGTCTAGATAAAACGATAATATGACGCATCAAGTGTCAAAGCTGAAGCCCAACAAGGAGAACCGAAGATGATGAAGACTCCCTACGTCTTGAGATCAAGCGGACTGATCACCCGCCGAACGGCCATGAAGCTGTCGGTCAGTGCTGCGGCAAGCGCCCTTGCAGCGCCCGTGCTGTCGCAATCCCTGCCGGACAAGATCCTGATTGGCCTGCCGCTTTCGCTCTCCACGCCCTACGGCGTCGCCGACGACACCGATCATCTGAACGGGACGATGCTGGCCATCGAGGAAATCAACGCGGCCGGGGGCGTGCTCGGTCGGGAACTGGACGTCTTCGTTGCCGATGTCGACAAGCTATCGCCCGAAAGCGCGCGGCAGTCGATCGCCGCCTGCATCGACCGCAAGGTGCATGCGATCTCCAACTCGTTCATCTTCGCGCCGATCCCGGCGATGGATGAATCCGCCAAGTACAAGGCGCCCTACCTTCAGGGCAACACGCAGCGTGCTGCAACCGAGGCCTACCGCTCAAACCCCGAGAAGTACTCGCATATCTTCCAGACCGATCCGTCGGAAGTGAACTATGGCTGGACCTATCCGCTTTGGCTGAAGAAGATGGAGGAGACCGGGGTCTGGAAGCCGAAGAACCGCAAGATCCACATCGTCGCCGAGCAGGTCGCCTACTGCCAGACGATCCTGAAGGCCGCCCGCGAGGCGATCCCGAACTTCGATTTCGAACTCGCCGAAGTCACCGACATCCAGTTCCCGGTCAATGACTGGAGCCCGGTGATCAAGCGCCTGAAGGAAGTCGATGCGGCCGCGATCATGATCGACCACTGGGTCGCCGCCGAATATGCTGCCTTCTGCAAGCAGTTCGCGGCAGACCCGGTTCCGGGCGCCCTGGTCTACCTGCAGTATGGCCCCTCGCAGCCCGAGTTCCTGGAGCTTGGGGGACGCGCTACCGAAGGGTTCTGCTGGAGCACGGTGCTGGGCGTCTATGGCGACCAGCGTGGCCAGGAATTCCGCGCGAAGTATTTGGAACGATACCCGGAGTACGTCGGGAACATGGGGCTGGTCTATACTGGCAACGGCTACGACATCATCCAGTACCTGCGCCTTGCATGGGAAGCGACGGGCAAGCCCGAGGACTTCGCGGCCAACTGCGACTGGATCCGCAACAATCCCTATCGCGGCGTGTGCGGTATGATGAACATGAAGAACGACCTTCAGGAGGGTCTGCACTATCCCAACAACGGCTTCGACAACCAGGCCGACAAGCTGGAAGACGGGATGGCGCAGCTCTTCGTTCAGGTGCAGGACGGCGAACACAAGATCATCTGGCCGAACGAGATCGCCGAATCCACCCTGCGGCCGGCGCCGTGGTGGGGCTGACCGGATCACCGACAATGGCACATCAGGAAGAACAGGTGCTGTTCTCCTGCAGAAACCTCTCGCTCGACCTGGGCGGGCGAGAGGTCCTGTCGGATATCAGCTTTGACTTGCGACCCGGCGAGGTGCTGGGCATCATCGGACCAAACGGCGCCGGAAAGACCAGTCTCCTTGAGATGCTGTCCGGTCGGTACCTTCCCAAATCGGGCTCGATCCAGTTCGAAGGGCGAGACATCACGCGCCTTCCGCTGTTCGAGCGCGCACGTCTGGGGATCGGTCGCACCTATCAGACACCTCTCGTCCCCGAACAGCTTACGGTGGGCGAAACGTTCAAGGCGGCGCGGCAGGCGTTCAAGCCGTATCTGACCCGGTTCGATGCCGAGTATGGTGCGCATCTGGTGAACTTCACGACACCTTACAGCACACCCACGCCGCTTCTGAAGACTTTCGAGCGGCGGAAGCTTCTTCTGTCCTGCCTGCTCATGCGGGAGCCCAAGGTTCTTCTGATGGACGAACCCGCCGCGGGCCTGATCAACGCCGAGATCGACGAGATCGACCAGATCCTGCGGATGCTGTCGAAGGAGATGAACGTTGCCGTGCTGATCGTCGAGCACCGCATCGAACTACTCGAGTCGATTGCGGACCGGGTCATCGTGATGGATGCCGGCGTGGTGATCGCCCAGGGCGAGCTTGCAGACGTGATCGACAGCCCCGCCGTGCGCGAGGCCTATTTTGAAAACCACTGACGGCTGAAGTCCTTCAGCTCACAGAGGAATCCATGACAGAGATACTGAAAGTGGAAGGCCTGTCGGCCGGCTACGGTCCGCTGCGCGTTCTTCACGACCTCGATCTGGTGATCAACGCGGGGGAGCGGGTCGGCATCGTCGGCCTGAACGGTCACGGCAAGACGACGCTGTTCTACGCGATCGCCGGCCTGACCGGGTGGCAGCGTGGCTCGATCCTTCTTGCGGGAAACCAGATCGGTCGCACGCGAAGCCAGGGTGCAGGCCGCTACACCCACCAGATCGTGCGGCAGGGACTTGCGATCATGCCGCAGGGGGACGAGATCTTCAACGGCCTGACCGTCGAAGAGCATCTCGACAGCGGTGCCTTCACGCCCGAGGCCTGGCGCACCCGCAAGGCGCGGAAAGAGCGCGTCCTCGATGTGTTCGAACCCTTGCGCAAACTGATGAAGACGCCCGTCGGCCGTCTGTCGGGCGGCGAGCGGCGGATGGTTTCGATCGGGCGCGGGCTGATGACGGATGCGAGACTGTACCTCGCTGACGAGCCATCGCTGGGCCTTGCGCCGAAAATCGGGCGGGCGGTGATGGAAGCGCTTCTGAAGATCGATCTTCAGGGCAGCGCCATGTTCATCGCCGAGCAGAACGTCGCGCTTCTGGAAGGGCGCGTGGACCGCGTCATCGGCATGCATGCCGGCAAGCTGAAGGGCGAAGCGTCCTCGGCCTCGCGGCTGATCGGGGGGCACTGATGTCGACCCGGCGGCTGAATACTCACACTCATGGAAAGGGCCTGCGATGGACGTCTTCTTCGTTCTGACCAACGCCATTACGGTCGCCTGTATCTACGGGCTTATCGCCATCGCGGTATCGATCACCTGGTCCAGCCTTGGGCTGATCAACCTGGCATATGGCTTCGTCTTCACCTTCGCTGGCTACGGCGCATGGCTTTTCGCCGAGCATATCAGCGAGATGCCGGTCCTGCTCGCGGGGGCCGGGATCGCAATGGGAGCGTTGGCGGGGATCATCGTCTGCCTGGTGGTGTTCATACCGCTGCATGACAAGCCGAACTTCACCACGCGCGGGATGATCGCAACGCTTGCGATCAGCCTGATCGGAAGCCAGAGCTTCCTGATGTTCTTCGGGCCTCGGCCCAAGTCGCTGCCGGATCTGTTCGGCTTCTGGACCGTGGACATGTTCGGCGTCACCCTGACCTCGGACAAGATCGGCATCGTCCTGTGCTCGACCCTGATGCTCTTCGTCGTGGTCCGCTGGATGCGGGGCAGTCGCCGCGGCCTTGAAATCCGGGCCATGATGATGAACCCGCATGCGGCCTCGATCGTCGGCATCGGCGTTCGCAGCACCGGAATCTATGTCATGGCGGTGACCGGGGCGATGGGCGGACTCGCGTCGGTCCTGCTGTCGCAGACCTATTACATCGCCCCGTTCAACGGACTGACACCGCTGATCAAAGGCGTCAGCATCGCGCTCTGCGGCGGTCTCGGATCGGTGCAGGGCGCGGTCATCGCGGCCATCCTGCTGGGCCTGGTCGAGGCCCTGACGAACGAGTTCCTCGGCGGGCAATACGTCCTCATGACCCAGTTCCTCGTGATCATCGCCGTCCTCGTGGTGAGGCCGCGCGGCATTTCCGGGCTTCTTGACAAGGCGCGCGAGCAATGACTGAACCGACTGAAAAATCCGGCTACACCTGGATCAACCCGCTGGCCTCGTGGGGGACGGCCACGGGCAACCCTGCAGCCCCGTCTGTTCCCGTGCCCGACATCCGCGAGGATTGGGACAGGGTGACCGGCTACAAGGTCCCGACCTATCTGGTCGGACGTCTGAAGCACTATGTGATCTGGTCAAACCACGGCGACCGGCTGTGGAACAGGACCCGGTGGTGGCCGACGCGGCGCAACCTGCTGCACGTAACCGGAATCTACAACCGCAAGACGGCCATCGCCGAGAAGAAGATCCTGGACCGGAGGCCGATCTACTGGCTGATCTGCATGGTCCTGCTGGCGCTGGCGCCCCTGGTCTTTCCGGCCAGCATGCAGAATACGCTGCTGACGGCAGGCACGATCTTCGGCATCTTCGCCGCGATCAACGTCTGCTGGACGCTGATCATCGGGACGGCCAGCATCTTCTCGTTGGCAAGCTATGCCGTTGTGGGGACAGCGGCCTTCCTGACCTCATGGCTCTCCATCACATACGGAGTGCCATGGTACGTCCTGCCGCTCATCGGCTCGGCCATAGGCCTGGTCTTCGGCCTGGCCATCGCCTTGCCAGCGCTGAGGCTTGACGGATTCTATTATGCGCTGCTGACGCTGGGCCTGAACGAGCTTTGCCGCGTCTTCTTCACCACGTCGAAAGAGTTCGGCTCGGCCTCCGGCGGGCTTTACGGGGCGGATTCCTTCATTCGGGAATCCTGGGACCCGATGGTTCAATCCTACGTGGGCTACTACGCGGCCTTCGCGCTGCTGCTTGGATCGCTGTCGCTCTTCCGACTGATCAACGGCAAGCGGTTGGGGCGCGTGCTACGCATGGCGCCGGAAAAGCGCGAGGCCTTCGCCGCCGCTTGCGGGGTGGACTACAAGCGCGCGCGGATCGTCATCTTCATCGTGACCTCGGTCGCGCTGGGCTTCATCGGCGGGTTCTATGCAGCGCAGTACCGGGGCGTGGCCTTTTCGATCTTCAGCTTCGACACCGTCCTGCTTGGTCTGGCGATGTTGGCCATCGGCGGGATCGGCAAGGCCGAAGGCGCGGTCCTTGGGACGCTGGTCGTGGTCTTCCTCGACAAGGTTCTGCTGGAATGGGGACCGATCCGCCACTTTCTGGTGGGCGCACTGATGCTGGCGGCGGTGCTGTTCCTGAACAACGGTTATTTCGGGATCAAGAAGCAGTTCAACGCCTGGCGTGACAAGAAGCGGGGCGAATGGCGCTCGACCCGGACGGAAAAGGGCGGCGAGGCCCTTCCGGAAGAAGCGACCGAGACCAACGACAAGGACCAGCTCTACTTCCGGCGTTTCGACAAGATCCAACGGGACTACCTCAAGAAGCTGATCACTCCCGAGATCATCGAGGAACACCGACGGCAGCCGCTGGGCCAGCACAGCGAGGCGCTGGAACGGGTGCTGCTATATTTCCGGCGCGCCAAGTTGGAGGACAAATACGCCCTTCACCGCGCCGGACCGCACGGGCCGTACAAGATCATCGCCTTCTCCGGCTCGCGCGGGGTTTCCCCCCGGATCGTCGACGACCGCGAATTCGCAACGGTCGACGAGGGTTACCACGGCGTCTTCATGCGCCGCGTGCATGACCTGATGGAATCCTGAGCGCGGAGGAGAGCAAAGATGAACACCACCCCAGGTTCCGCGGTCCCGGATGCGGATGTCCACGTCCGGCACAACTTCGACCACTTCACCCGCAGCTATCTGCTGTCGGTGGTCAACGACCGGATCATCGAGGAGCACCGGACCAAGCCCGAGGGCCATCACAGTGAACCGCTCACCCGGTTCCTGAACTGGTGCCACACTCGGCCGCTGGACGAGCAGTACGTCGTCATCCACCGCAACGATGGATCGTTCCAGGTGGCGCGGCTCTCGGGAAAGCCGCGCGTGCCGCCGACGCCCCTCGAGGGCCAGACCTACACGACGGTCCGAGAGGCACGGCACGCCGTGTTTCTCCACCACATCAAAGACTTGACAGGGAAGTAAAATGGCTCAGCAGAAAATCTTCGGGTACGCCAACCGAATTTCCGTGAAACAGGGCGAAGAGATCAAGTTCTACGTCAATTGCGATGGCGCGCAGGAGGCGAAGGCGCAGCTGGTTCGCCTGATCCATGGCGATGCCCATGAGGCCGGCCCCGGTTTCCAGGAGGAAGAGATCGCGCATCCGGCGAACGGCATGTGGAAGGTGAAGAAGCAGTTCACCCAGCTTGGCAGCTTCCTGAAGGTCGAGGACCGGGCCAATCGACTGGCCGTCGACGGCGCCTTCACCATGTTCTGCCACATCTGGCCGACCATGCCGAAGAAGGGTGAGCGCCAGACGATCATGGGGCGCTGGGACACCAAGAACAACATGGGCTATGGTCTCGGCATCAATCCCGAAGGTCACCTGGAGTTCTGGGTCGGCGACGGCAAGGAGGTCGACTACGTGACCGCCGAGCTGCCACTCGTCGCGAAGATGTGGTACTTTGTCGGGATCAGCTATGATCCGGCCTCGGGGCAGGCGACCCTTTACCAGGAAGGGGTGCTGACCCGCTACAACTCGCTTCTGGGCAAGGTGGTGCCGCACGATTATGCCAGCCATGTGCGGCAGGCCTTCCGGTTCCGGCCCAAGAACGACCCCAAGGTGCCGTTCCTGATTGCTGGGTCCTGGGATTTCCACCTGCTGCGGGGGAATTTCGTCAACGACCTTTTCGCCGGGAAGATCGACCGTCCCGCGATCTGCGACAGCCTGCTGACCCGGGCCGAGCTTGACCAGTGCCGCACCGGACAGAGGCCGAAGGCGACTGCGATCCTTGCCTACTGGGACACGACCGCGGGATACAGCGATCGCGGGATCGGTCAGTCCGTCCAGGACGTTGGCCCGCACGGCCTTCATGCCGAGGGGTTCAACCACCCCGTCCGCGCCATGACCGGGTTCAACTGGAACGGGCGGGACGACTGTTTCCGGCTGTCGCCCGAGCAATATGGCGGAATCGAGTTTCACCCCGACGCGGTGACCGACTGCCGCTGGGATGAAACCGCGCAGATCCATATCCAGGACGACCTGCCCAGCGGCATCTACGCCATGCGGCTTCGCATCGGGCCTGGAACCGGGATCACGGAAGAGTACATCGTCTTCGTCGTTCGCCCGAAGAAGCCGTCCGCCAAGCTGTGCTATCTGGTGCCGACGGCCAGCTACCTGGCCTACGCGAACGAGAGCCTCAGTTTCGATGCCCACATCATCCAGCCGATGACCGGGCAGCCTCCGGTCGTGACCGAGCTCGACATCGAGACCTACGAGCATCGGGAATACGGTCTGTCGACCTACGATCACTTCGAGGACGGCGCCGGTGTCTGCTTCAGCTCGTACCTGCGTCCGATCATCAACATGCGCCCGAAGTACCGCATGTCGAGCATGAACATCACCTGGCAGTTCCCGGCCGACCTGTCGATCTCGGCCTGGATCCGCCACCAGGGCTACGACTGCGACTTCATCACGGACGAGGATCTGGACCGCGAAGGGCTGGACGCGATCAAGCCCTACAACTGCGTCATCACGGGCACCCACCCGGAATACGTGTCCGAACGCATGCTCGACGCGCAAGAGGACTTCGTCGCCGGCGGGGGGCGGCTCATCTATATGGGCGGGAACGGCTATTACTGGGTCGTCGGCTTCTCGCGCGACAATCCCGCCTGTATGGAGGTCCGCAAGCTTGACTCCGGCATGCGCGCCTGGGCGGCGAAACCTGGCGAGCATTACCTTCAGACCACCGGCGAAAAGAGCGGGTTGTGGCGGAACCGCGGACGCGCGCCCCAGAAGCTGACGGGCGTTGGCTTCATCGGCGAGGGGTTCGAAACCGCCTCGCCCTACCGCAAGATGCCCGATGCCTGGCACCGGACCGTGTCCTGGATCACCGAAGGAGTGGAAGGGGAAATCATCGGCGACCAGGGCCTTGCCTATGGTGCCGCCGGGGGCATCGAGCTCGACCGCTACGACTTGTCGCTCGGCACGCCGCCGCACACCAAGATCATCGCGGCGACGGGGGGCCATTCGGACAACTACGTCCTGGTGACCGAGGAACTGCTTTACGCCTATGCCGGGCTTGTCGGCTCGCTCGACTACCGCATCCGGGGGGACATGACCTACTTCACCGCCCCGAACAATGGGGCCGTGTTCTGCACCGGGTCCATCGGCTACGGCCAGGCACTCCCGGCCAACGGGTTCAACAACAGCGCGGCGAAGGTCCTGGCCAATGTGGTCGAGGCCTTCATCAAGGACGGACCGCTTCCGGGTTCCAACTGGACCCTGGAAGAAAAGCAGTGGCGCTAGCTACCCTCCCGCTAGTTCCCTCTCCTGGGGCGGCAGCAATGTCGCCCCGTTTTTGCGGTTCAGGCGCGACACTTGCCGGCCGGCACGATCACTGACCTTATTGCTGGTCTTCGCTCGACAGGGCAGTGAGGAACATGCGTGGATCAGCGGAGTGAATGCTTCGCAACCGAACGGAGTTTCACCCTTACTGGCCACCGGGCCGCGTGGCGATGGAAGCGGGTGCCAGCTTGCGTCCACGGTCAGACGGACCCTGCCAAGGAGAGCGGTTTCCGCAAGAGAAGGGTGGACATCGGGCCCGCCCCCGGCACTTGCATCCATACTCGTGTCCTGTCAGCCGGCCGGCCCGGGAGCCGGTGACTGGATCGGCTCCCAAAGCAGGCCGGGGCGGTATCGGGCCGTGACGCGGCCATCGGTCAGCGCGAAGAGGTGGAGCCAGCCATTGTCGAAGAGCTGTCGCACCCCAGCGTGCTTGCCCAGGATTTCGGTCATCGCGTCGGGGGGTGCCTCGATCATCACCGAGAGCCGCAGGGGGTGGTGCGCGGAATGCTCGCCGTCGTGCACGGACTGCTTGGAAAGTCCGGCCCGCAGGATGCCCCCGTTGCCCTCGACCACGCCGATTCCGCCCACGACGTTGTGGATCAGCTTGGTGCCGCCGCCGAAGACCTGCGGCGCGACAGTCGAGCCGTAGTACTGCAGGCTGATCCAGCTCGCGACCACGACGGGGGCGGTGAGTATCAGTTCGAGAGTCGCGAAACCCTTGTCGCGGGTCCAGTCGTAGCTGTGCAGGAAGGCACGGCCCTGCAGGTCGCGGCCCGCGGTTACCTGCCGGGGCCCGGCGATGAAGGCTGCGCAGCCCGCAAGTCCCCATTCCGGGCGCAGCTCGGCCCAGTCGAAGGCGCGCCTTGCCAATGTCTCGCCGGTGGCACCGGGCAGCCTCCTTGCGCGTTCGGCGCGGGAGAGCCTTCCCGCGGCGGCAAGCCATGCCTCGGCCTGTTCCAGATCGCGGTCATGGTCGGGGGAGGGGGTGTCGCGATAGAGTGTTACCTTGTCCGTCACGGTGTCATGCAGACCGGCGACGAACAGCGTGTCCCCCGGCAGTGCCAGTCCCAATGCAGGCAGGCCCGCTCGGGTGTCCGGGTCGTTCAGGAGCGCGGCGAGGAGGCGAGCGGAGACTTCTCCGGTCTGGCCGCAGCAGGCTCCGCAGTGATAGGCGCTTTCGTGCGGGTTGTTCGTGACCTGCGCGCCGTGGCCAACCAGCAGGACCAGCCGGGCGTGACCTTCGGTCAAGCTCATCGCCCGCAGGACCGCGGCAGCGGTCCGCGCCTTTTGCTCCGGAGCCAGGCCGCCCTCTATCCTCGGCATCGGGCCGGCGGCGATGCCCGTTTTCCCAAGGCCAAGCGCATCGCGGACCAGCTTGACACCATAGATCGGCCCCGCCGCTTCGACGAAGGCGAAGGAAGACACCGCTGCCTGCCGAAACCGACCCCATGCGCGCTTTGCCCGTGCCCTGATCCGAAGTGCAGACTCTGACGCCTCGTCGCCGTGGGTGGTCGTGACGAGTGCCGGTGTCAGCAATGCCGGAAGGTGCGCCTGAATATCGTCCGTTCCTGCGGGCCGGTGCGCGACGGGCAGGCCAAAGAAGCCTGCGAAGCCCAAGGTCTCGATCGTCGGGTCCTGAGTTTCCAGTGCGCGGCGCAGCACCTCGGAGCGGACGTCTATGCAGAACGCCGCCTGCAGTGCGGGCCGATCGGCCCGGGTTACGGGACCGGAGAGCAGGCCTTCGAGCCTGCGCTGGTAAGCGCGCTCGGCCGCGTCCTGGAGCACCGCGTCCAGCGCCTGATTCGGCGTCGGTTGGACAGGCTCGGCATGCGCGGTCACGATGCCCTGCCAGTCCGCGGCGACTTGCGCGGCATGGGCCAGAAGCGCCTCTTCCCACACCAGGCGGATCGCCAGGAGGTCGGTCAGCGTGGTGTCGGTTCCTCCCTTCAGTTCGGCCTGCCACAGAAGCCAGCGTCCATGCATCGACCAGCCGCCAAGGTCGATCAGCAGCCGGTGAAAAACGGTTTCGGCGGCCTCGGTCGTCAGGTTCAGCCGATCTGCCGCGCGCAGGATGGCGCGGTCGGCGGTGTCTGGGGCCTCGGCCACATGGGCGCAGAAACCGGTCAGGCCCGCGATCTCGGGTGTCAGGTCATGCGTGGCCCATTCCCGCCAGGCGGCAAAGGCGCCATGCCCGGGCCGCGGCGTCCAGAGCGCCTGGCCCCTGTCGAAGTAGCCGGCCGCCCAAAGTCCGATGGTGCGGGCGATCACTGATGGCCAGTCGGTGCCGGTGGCCTGCGCCGCAAGGTCCGCAATGGTCGGAAGGGCTTGCGGCAGGGGGACGGGGACGTGCATCCGGGCCTTGAGCGATGCCAGGTCACGCGGCTTGACCGGGGAGGGTGAGGCGATCAGCGCGGCGGCAAGGTCGTCGTCGGTGATGTCGCCTGCCGTGACCTGGGCGACCAGCGCGGTCCGGGGCTGGGTCAGGCCGACGCCTGCCACCCGCGCCAGCCGCGCCGAGGCCGTGGCCAGGTCCTCGTGCGCCTGGCCCAGGAACGGGTTCACGGCGACCGTCGCGTCCAGCGGGAAGGCGGGCGGGATGGCGCGGGAAGCGGCCTCGGCAGCCTGCAGAAGCTGCGACGCAAGCGAAGGGGCGATCTGGGTATGCTTCAGAAACATCTTGGCCTCCGTAGAGTCAGGAATGCGTGGGTCAGGACTTGGGAGCCGTTCGGAAGCCACCGATCATGCGGTCCAGTAGCGCGTTGAGGTAAAGCCCGTTTGCAAGATGCACCCGCAGACCGGCGGTCGAGGGGTGATGCGCCCAAAGCGGGAAAAGCGCCTGCGCAATGGCGACGAGGCCAAAGGACAGGACCGCCAGCACGATCAGCGCCCATTCCAGCGGACCTGCGACCGGGACGGGCGGGAATGCCGGACCCCAGACCACCTGGGCCAGCACCTGAAAGCTGAAATAGGACAGTGCCGCTGCGGTCGAAGTGGCCACTGTCCGCCGCGTCAGGGCGCCCGGTGCGGCATCGGCCAGCCCTTGCGCGATCAGGTAAGAGACGCCGAAGATGAGCATTGTTCCCAGCGCCAGCGCCTGCGGCGACTTCTCTCCCAGCAGCGTGCTGAAGGCCGCCGCCACCCCGATGTAGATGGCCAGGGCAAGCGCGAAGGACCGCGCCACCGCCCAAAGTCCTGGTACTGCCACCGGACCGGGCTTGCGGATTGCGTTGACCGCCTTGACCGCGCCACCCGACGACAGGAAGGCATGCGCCTTGTACAGCGAATGGGCCACGATATGCAGCAGGGCCAGCGCCCAGAGGCCAAGGCCGCATTGCAGCAGCATGAACCCCATTTGCGCCACGGTGGACCAGGCCAGCGCCGTCTTGACCGCGCTTTGCGTGAGCATCACCAGCGCGCCGAAAAGCGCGGTGAACCCCCCGATGACGACCAGCGCCGCCATGGCGCCCGCGCTGTGCTGCACCAGGTCCGACAGCGTGATCAGAAGCACTCCGCCCGAGTTGATGATCCCCGCGTGCAGCAGCGCGGAGACCGGGGTCGGGGCCTCCATCACTTCGGTCAGCCAGCCATGCAGCGGGAAGGCGGCGGTCTTCAGCATGGCGGCCAGGACCAGCAGCGCCACCGCGATCTGTGCAAGTCCCGGCAGCATCTGGACAGAGGTCAGTGCCCGGATTTCGGTCGTGCCGAAGCTTTTCCACAGAAGCACCGTAGCTGTGATCAGCGCCAGGTCGCCCGCGCCCCAGACCCGGATGAACTTGGCTGCCGCCCGCTGCGCCTCGGGCCTCTCGGGATAGAAAAGGAGGAGCTGCCGCAGGATCAGCCCCGTCGCGACAAAGGTCAGGATCAGGACCGGCAGGCTTGCGGCCTGGACAAGAAACAGAACCGCCGCGATGGCGGCGAGGGTCAGCCAGTGGAACCGGCCCTCTCGCGCTTCGCCATCGAGGTAACGGCGAGAATACCGGACCACGACCCAGCCGACGAAGGTCACCAGCAGCGCCAGCGTCGCGCTGATCACATCCAGTCGCAGGACGGCGTAGCCCGAGAGCGTCAGTGTCTGCGTTCCGGCGAGGCAGAGCTGGGCCAGACCGACCAGGCAAGCCGCAAGCGCGCCAAGGGCGGCTGTTTCGGGAAGCAGCGGCAGGTTACCGGGGCGACGACCGGGGTTCAGGACGAATGCAGTAGCGGCAGCGAGAAGTGCCAGCGGCGCGAGGACGATGAGCGGGAAGGACAGCATGGCAGGCTCCATCACGGAATGCTGCGGATGTAGCGCTTGCCAGACATCCAGAAAATTACATATATTCGTCAAATATGTTCGAATGGATAGAACAATGTCCTCCCTGAACCTGCATCACCTGCGCCTGTTCCGGGCGGTCGCGAGCGATGGCACCCTGACCGGAGCCGCGCGGCAGCTGAATCTTTCCCAGTCGGCCTTATCAAGCCAGATCAAGGCGTTGGAGGCATCCCTCGGTCAGGATCTTTTCGAGCGTCGGGGCAGGGGGCTTATCCTGACCGAGGCGGGCCGCATCGCCCTCGACCATGCCGAGGCGATCTTTCGCACGGCGGATGACCTGACTGCCACTTTGCGCGAAACCGGCCGCACGCGCCGCGCCCTGCGGGTTGGCGCGCTGGCCACTCTGTCGCGCAACTTCCAGATGCAGTTTCTGCGTCCTCTGATCGGGCGGCTGGATGTCGAGGTCGTTTTGCGCTCGGGCTCGCAGGAGGAACTCCTCCGCGATCTGGAGGGGCTTGCGCTTGATGTGATCCTGACCAACGTGGCACCTGCCCGGGATGCGACGAGTCATTGGCTGATTCACCGGCTGGACGAGCAGCCGGTCAGCCTGATCGGCACTCCGGCGCGGGTCGGCCAGGTCCTCCGGCCGCTTCGAGAGATGCTCGCCTGTCACCCGCTGATCGTGCCGACGCGTCAAACCGGCCTGCGGGCAGCCTTCGACGCGCTGGCGGCCCGGCTTCAGATCGCACCGAATCTTGCGGCCGAAGTCGATGACATGGCGATGATCCGCTTGCTGGCACGGGCCGATGCCGGCCTTGCCGTCATTCCGGCCATCGTCGTCCAGGACGAGCTTTCGTCCGGCAGACTGGTCGAGGCCAGCCGTCTGGACATGATCGCCGAGACTTTCTTTGCCGTGACGCGGCAGCGACGTTTCCCGAACCCGCTTCTGACCGACGTCCTGCCGGGCTGAGCCGCGCCGTCGACGTCCGACCCGTCGCCCAGCGGTGCTTGCCGGACCGACCGCGGCAAATCTGGTCACAGGAATGGAACCAATCCTTCGCAGGGTTGTCATACTTGCGGGCAAAAGTCCGCCCACCATAAGTCCAAGGAGGATGTCGGTATGATAGCGAAAAGCCTTTGGGCCATCGGCCTGGTTGCCCTGCCCATTGCAGCACACGCGCAGACAGAGATTTCGTGGTGGCATGCCATGACCGGCGCAAACGCCGAGGTGGTTGACAAGATTGCCAGCGATTTCAACGCTTCACAAAGCGATTATGTTGTGAAACCCGTTTTCAAGGGCACCTATCCGGAAACCCTGAACGCCGGCATCGCCGCCTTCCGCGCAGGCCAGGCCCCGGACATCATCCAGGTTTTCGACGTCGGGACTGGCGTCATGATGGGGGCCGGAGGCGCGATCAAGCCGGTGGCGGAGCTTCTGACCGAGAACGGGGCGACCTTCGACAAGAGCCAGTACCTGCCGGGCATCGTCGCCTACTATTCGAACCCCGAAGGCGAGATGCTGTCCTTCCCATACAACTCCTCTTCGCCGATCCTCTACTACAACAAGGACATCTTCCAGAAGGCGGGGCTTGACGTCGACAACCCGCCGAAGACCTGGGACGAGGTCTGGGCCGCCGCGCGCGAGATCAAGGAAAGCGGCGCTGCGCCTTGCGGCTATACCTCGACCTGGCTGACCTGGATCCATACCGAGAACTTCGCGGCCTGGAACAACGTCGCATGGGGCACGAACGAGAACGGGCTTTCGGGCACGCCGGAGTTGAAGATCGACAGCGAACCCTTCGTCCGGCACTTCCAGGCGCTGGCCGACCTCGCCAAGGAGGGCGTCTTCGTCTACGGCGGCCGGACGTCCGAGGCCAAGCAGAACTTCACCTCGGGCGAATGCGGTATCCTAACCGAAAGCTCGGGCGGGCTTGGCGATATCATCAAGGCCGGGATCAACTATGGCATCGGCCAATTGCCCTATGACTCCGCGGTCGAGGGCGCGCCGCAGAACACCATTCCGGGCGGGGCGTCGCTTTGGGTGATGGGCGGCAAGTCGGATGAGGTCTACAAGGGCGTCGCTGCCTTCTTCAACTACCTGTCGCAGACCGAGGTGCAGCAGTACCTGCACGAACAGTCGGGCTACCTGCCGGTGACGATGGCGGCCTACGAGGCGTCGAAATCCTCGGGCTTCTACGAAAAGAACCCCGCACGTGAGGTGCCGATCACCCAGATGATGGGCAAGGCGCCGACCGAGAACTCCAAGGGCGTCCGGGCGCCGAACCTGCCGCAGATCCGCGACATCCTGAACGAAGAGTTCGAGAAGATGCTTGCCGGTCAGCAGGATGCCGCGGCCACGATGAAGGCGGCGGTCGAGCGCGGCAATGCCGCGATCAAGGAAGCCTCGGGCGGCTGATTCCGACCCTTTCAATGTCAGGCGCTGCGGGCATCCGTCCGCAGCGCGTCCCTGTTCAGACATAAGGGTGGCGAATGCGCCGGACGGTCTTTCCGCACAAGCTGTTGCCGTGGCTTCTGCTTGCTCCGCAATTGGCAATCACGCTGATTTTCTTCTATTGGCCCGCCGCGCAGGCCTTCCGGCAATCGGTGCTGAAGGAAGACCCGTTCGGTCTCTCCAGCACCTTCGTCGGGTTGGCCAACTTCCGGAAGGTGTTGGGGGATCCGGCCTATCTGAACGCGTTGCAGGTGACGGTTGTCTTCTCGCTTCTGGTGGCCTTCGGAGCGCTGGCCGTCGCACTCTTCCTCGCCGTGCAGGCCGAGAAGATCGTGCGCCACAAGGGCTTCTACCGGACCCTGATGATCTGGCCCTATGCCGTGGCGCCCGCCATTGCCGGGATGCTGTGGCTTTTCATGTTCAACCCGTCCTTCGGCACGCTGGCCTGGCCGCTGCGGCAACTGGGGTTCGACTGGAATCCGCTGCTGGACGGTGACGACGCAATGGCCCTGGTCGTGGCGGCGGCGACATGGAAGCAGATCAGCTACAACTTTCTGTTCTTCGTGGCCGGGCTGCAGGCGATACCGCGCTCGCTTCTGGAGGCTGCGGCCATTGACGGGGCGAGCCGGCGGCACGCCTTCTGGACCATCGTCTTCCCCCTCCTCGCGCCGACGACCTTCTTCCTTCTGGTCGTCAACACCGTCTACGCGCTGTTCGATACGTTTGGGATCATCCATGCCGTCACCGGCGGCGGTCCCGGCCGTGCGACCGAGACGCTGGTCTACAAGGTCTACAACGACGGGTTCGTGAACCTGATCATCGGCGATTCCGCCGCCCAGTCGGTGATCCTGATGGTCATCGTCATCGCCCTGACTGCCTTCCAGTTCCGCTTCATCGAACGGCGGGTGCACTATGCATGACGGCACGACCAGCCCCCTGGCCGCACGGGGCGCAGCCCGGACGCTGGCGCATCTGTGGATGATCCTGGGCGTCATCATCGTCGCCTTCCCGATCTACTACGTCTTCATCGCCTCGACCCATTCGGTGCAGACGATCCTGCGGCCGCCCCTGCCGCTCCTTCCAGGTCCCGAGGCCGCCCGGAACTATGGCGACGCCTTCTCGGGCGGCATCGGGCGGATCGGCGGCGTCAGCCTGTGGCGGCTTCTTGGCAACACGACGCTGATCGCGCTGGGGATCGCCGTGGGAAAGATCGCGATCTCGATGGCCTCGGCCTATGCCATCGTCTTCTTCCGCTTCCCCTTCCGCATGGCCTGCTTCTGGCTGATCTTCATAACCCTGATGCTGCCAGTCGAGGTGCGGATCCAACCGACCTACAAGGTGATGGTCGACCTCGGCCTGATCGATACCTATGCCGGGCTGATCCTGCCCCTCATCGCCTCGGCTACCGCGACGCTGCTCTTCCGGCAGTTCTTCATGACCATTCCGGACGAGCTTCTGGAGGCCGCCCGGGTCGACGGCGCGGGACCCTGGCGGTTCTTCAAGGACATCCTCTGGCCATTGTCCCTGACCAATGTCGCAGCGATCTTCGTGATCCAGTTCATCTATGGCTGGACCCAGTACCTCTGGCCCCTCCTGGTCACGAACTCCAACGAAATGAACACCATCGTCATCGCGCTGAAGAAGATGATCTCCTTCGCCGATGCCGATACCCCCTGGAACCTGGTGATGGTCACCTCGGTCCTCGCGATCCTGCCGCCGATCCTGGTGGTCGTGCTGATGCAGCGCTGGTTCGTGAAGGGCCTGGTCGAGACGGAGAAGTGAATGGCGCGCATCCAGTTGCAAGACGTGCGGAAAAGCTACGCCGGGCAGGAGGTGATCCACGGCGTCACCATCGACATCGCCAATGGCGAGTTCGTGGTGATCGTCGGCCCCTCGGGCTGCGGCAAGTCCACCCTTCTGCGCATGGTCGCGGGGCTGGAGGAGATCACCTCGGGGACGATCAGCATCGGCGACCGCGTGGTAAACCACCTTGAGCCGCGCGACCGGAACATCGCGATGGTGTTCCAGAACTATGCGCTTTATCCGCACATGACCGTCCGCGACAACATGGCCTACGGGCTGAAGCTTGCCGGGATGCCAAAGGCCGACATCGACGCGGCGGTGGCACGGGCCGCTGCGATGCTGGAGTTGGAGCCTTACCTAGACCGCAAGCCCCGCGCCCTGTCGGGCGGGCAGCGGCAGCGCGTGGCGATGGGCCGGGCGCTGGTGCGCGAGCCCGCGGCCTTCCTGCTGGACGAACCCCTCTCCAATCTTGACGCAAAGCTGCGCGTCCAGATGCGGCTGCAGATCAAGGACCTGCACCAGCGCACCGGGCAGACCACGCTTTATGTCACCCATGACCAGGTCGAGGCGATGACGCTGGCTGACCGGCTTGTCGTGATGGAAAAGGGCGTCGCGCAGCAGATTGCCACGCCATACGAGGTCTACACCACCCCCGCGAACGAGTTCGTGGCCGGGTTCATCGGCTCGCCTGCGATGAACATCTTCGACGCCCGGTGCGAGGGGCAGGACCTGATCCTGCCGGGCGGGCATCGCGTGACGGTCGCCTCATGCCCTGCCGAGGCCATTCGCCTTGGACTGCGGCCCGAGGATATCGAGGCGGTCACGCATGCGCCGGATGCCTTTCCCGTCGTGCTGCAATCCGTCGAATGGCTGGGAGCGGATGCCTATGGCTACTGTGTGATCGAAGGCTCGGACACGCGGCTGACCCTGCGGATGCCGGGCAATGCGCCCCTTGCAAAGGGCGACCGCTTGCTGATCAGCCTGTCCCGGTCGCGCCTGCACTTCTTCTCACCGGAAGACGGGCGACGTCTGGCCTAGGCGGCGGGTGTCGCTCTGTCCGAGGGCCCAGCACGATCTGCATCGACCGCGCAGGCTGCCTCGGCCGCGCCGGTTTGCGCTGGCAGGCGAGCATGATAGTAAGCGCGAGGTGGCCCGTGGTGCAGGCAGGGAATGGCAGTAACGCTGAAAGACGTGGCGGAACGGGCAGGGGTATCGCGCTCGGCCGTGTCGCGCACCTTTACCGATGGGGCTTCCGTTTCCGCCAAGACCCGCGCCAAGGTGGAAAAGGCAGCAAACGAACTGGGCTACGCGCCGAATGCGCTTGCGTCGAGCCTGACGACCGGACGGACAAAGCTGATCGGGCTGATCGTCAACAACTTCCACAATCCGCTGATCCTCGAGGTCTTCGACCTGTTTACCCGTGGCCTGCAGGACCGCGGGCTGCGGCCCTTGCTGGTCAATCTCACCGATGCCACTGACCCGGCGGCATCCTTGCGGATGCTGCGTCAGTATTCGGTGGACGGGGTGATCGTGGCGTCGTCCACCCTGCCGTCCAGTTTCGCGGAATCCTTCCGGCAAGCGGGCCTGCCGGTCGTCCACGCCTTCGGACGCTATTCGGCCACGCCCAAGGTGCATGTGGTGGGCATCGACAACGTCGCCTGCGGGCGGATGGCGGCCGAGAGCCTGATCCGGCGCGGCTATCGACGGGTCGGATTTCTGGGCGGGCCAAGCACTGCCACCTCGACCCAGGATCGGGCAGCAGGGTTTCTTGCGGCGCTGGCCGAAGAGCCGCAAATCTCCGTCGGCGCAAGCTACGCAACCGACTACACGTTCGACGCTGGCCGCGCCGAGATGCGTCGTCTGCTGCAGGACGGGCCGGCCGAGGCCTACTTCTGCGGCGACGACCTGCTGGCCGTCGGCGCGCTCAGCGCCATCGAGGAGGCGGGGCTGTCGGTCCCCGGCGATATCGGCCTGATCGGCCTGAACGACATGGAAATGTCGCGCTGGCAGATCATCGGCCTGACCACAATCCGCCAGCCGGTCGCCCACATCATCGACGCCGCCGTCGATCTGGTCGTGACCACGATCGAGAACCCGGACTGCGCGCCCGAAACCCGGCTGTTCCCTTGCGAGGTCATCGAACGGCGGACGCTGCGCTAGCGGAACATCGGCGGCCGCGCGTCCATCCACTGCCCCCCGGCCCTTGCCGAGGCCACCGCCGCATGCACCGCCGCCATCGACCGCAGGCCGTTCGGCGCCGTTGGCAGGCCATCGCGGGCGGTGCCGCGGATCGCATCGGCAAGCTCGCAGTAGATGTTCGCCACCGCCAGCGGGAAGCCCTCCGGGTGGGCGATGGCGACACGGGACAGGCGGCGCGCCTCGTCGTAAAGCCCGCTTTCGCCCTTCTCGATGATCTGCGTGCGCCCCCCGACGGGCGTGTAGATCAGCTGGTTCGGCTGTTCCGACGCCCAGCGGAGCCCGCCAGTTTCGCCGAACACCTGGATGTCGAACCCGTGCTGCCGACCAATCGCGACCGATGAGGTCCACAGCCTTCCGACAGTTCCCCTCGTCATGCGGAAGTTGACCATCGCGTCATCCTCCAGTTCTCGGCTGGGGATCGTCGAGGCGAAGTCGGCCGACAGCTTCTCGACCTCGTCGTCGCAGATGAAGCTGGCCATGTGCAGCGCATGGATGCCGCAGTCCGCGAACTGGCCGGAAATCCCCGCCATCTTCGGGTCATAGCGCCAGCGGACGCGCGGGTTGTCGGCGTCGGTCGCATCGCCGTGGTGGCCGTGGCTGAAGTTGGTCACCACAAGGCGGACCTTGCCAATATCGCCATTGCGGACCATCGCCCGGGCCTGGCGCACCATCGGATAGGCAGAGTAGCAGTAGTTCACCGCGCAGATGCGCCCCGTCCGCTGCGCGATGCGGACGATCTCTTCGCCCTCCTCGACGCTGACGGTCATCGGCTTCTCGCACAGCACATGGAACCCGGCTTCGAGGAAGGCCTTGGTGATCTGGAAATGGGTAGCGTTCGGGGTGGCCACCGTCACCAGGTCGCACCGATCGGGACGGTTTCGCTCGCCCGCCAGCATCTCCTGCCAATCGCCATAGGCGCGGTCTGCGGCAACGCCAAGGCGCTGCGCATAGTCCCGGCCCACATCGGGCCGGTGGTCCAGCGCGCCCGCCACAAGCGAGAAATGCCCGTCGGCCAAGGCCCCCAGCCGGTGCGCCGGGCCGATCTGGCTGCCTTCGCCACCGCCGATCATCCCCCAGTTCAGTTTTGCCATGATCGGTCCCCCTCAGAAGCCGATGGACGCAAGATAGGTCCGGTTTTTCCGCGCGTCCTCGACGGGGCTGACATCCAGCGTCGGATCGCAGTCCTGCTCGACCGTGCACCAGCCATCGAAGCCGGCCCCCAGCAGGATCTGCCGGACAGCGGGAAAGTCGACGTCCCCTGTGCCGAGATTGCAGAAGATACCCTGACCGCAAGCCTCGTAGAATCCGGTGCCTCTTGCGATGACGTCCGCTTTCACGTCCGGGTCGATGTCCTTGAAATGCATGTATGAAATCCGCCCGATGTGGCGGCGCATGAAGGCCACTGGATCAAAGCCCGCATAGGAATGGTGGCCGGTGTCGAAGCAGATCTTCAGGACCTTCTCGTCCACATCGTCCAAAAGCCGCTCCAGTTCGGGCTCGAAGTCGATAAAGCCCGCCGCATGGGCATGGATGCCGACCGTCAGGCCGAAGTCCTCGGCCCCGAGCTTCGCCACCCTGGTAATCCGGTCGCGGAAGGCGGTCCATTCGGCGCTGTCCATCTGCTCGGCAGCATCGGCGCGGCCCGCGGTCGGCGCCCGGCGGGGCGAGATCGAATCGATCAGCACCAGATGCTGCGCGCCATGCGCGCTGAGCGACCGGCAGGTTCGCACCGCGGCGTCCCAGACCTCGTCCCATTTCGACGGGTCGTGAAACGGGCGGAACACGACGCCGCCGATCAGCTGCAACCCGTTTGCGGCCAGGGCCTCGCCCAGAAGGCCGGGGTCCTCGGGCATGAAACCGATGGGTCCCAGCTCGATGCCCTTGTAGCCTGCCACGGCGCAGTCGGACAGGACCTGCCGCCACGGCGGATTGCGCGGGTCGTCTGCAAACTCCACGCCCCACGAGCAGGGAGCATTGCCGATGCGGATGGTCATGGGGTCCTCATGTCTGCGGAAGGTCGTGCGGAACGGCGTGCCAGCAGCCGTCGGCGGATGCCTTGAAGGCGGTGTCGATGATCCGGCTCACCGCCAGCCCGTCGCGGAAGGTGGGCCAGACCGGCGTGCCGGTGGCGATGGCCTGCAAGAAGTCCCGCGCTTCGATAATGATCTGGTCCTGATAGCCGGTGCCGTGGCCGGGACCCTGACAGAATGGCAGGTAGTCTGGATGGTCCGGCCCCGTCAGGATGCGGGTGAAGCCGCGCGTCGCCTCGGGTCCCTCGGCGCGGTACAGCCAGACCGCGTTCTGGTCTTCCTGGTCGAAACGGATCGAACCCGTCGTGCCGTGGATTTCATAGGCATAGCCCATCTTCCGGCCCGTCGCGACCCGGCTCACGAACAGATGCCCCATCACCCCGCTGGCAAAGCGCAGCATCAGTTGCGCCTGATCGTCGTTGTCCACCGCGACGGGGCCGTCCGGCCCGGGCCGCGTGGCGTGGACCGTCTCGATCCGTGCCGAAAGCTCGGCGACCGGCCCCATCAGGGCCAGAAGGCAGTTGACCGGATGCGGCGCGAGGTCCCCCATGCAGCCATTCGCCCGGCCCATCGTGCGCCAAGTGGCGGGCAGCCCGGGGTCGGCCAGGAAATCCTCGGTATGCTCGGCGCGGAACCAGGTGATCCGGCCGATCGCCCCATCGGCCAGCAGGCGGCGGACGAACTGCGTCGCGGGGGTGCGGACATAGTTGAAGCCGACCATGTTCGCCAGGCCCGACGCCTCGGCCGCCGCAACCATCGCTTCTGCGTCCTCCAGCGAAGCGCCCAGCGGTTTTTCGCAGAACACCGGCTTCCCGGCGGCAAAGGCCGCTTCGGCAATCGTCCGGTGCGTGGATTGCGGCGAAGCGATCACCACCGCCTGCACCTTCGGATCCGCGACAAGGTCGCGCCAGTCGCCCGTCCCGCGGGCAAATCCATAGGCCTTGCGGTAGCGCTCGGCACTTTCGGCGCTGGTGGCGGCGATCATCTCCAGCCGCGGCCGCAACGCCGTGTCGAAGACCGCACCGACTGCGGAATAGGCCACCGCATGAGCCTTGCCCATGTAGCCGCCGCCGACCAGCCCGATCCCGATATCCATGCCGCTCGCGCCCTCCGTGACACCAGTATTGCAACCGGTTGCAAAATCTGTATCCTTCCGCTGCAAGGCGCGCAAGTGCCGAATGGCGACAGTGGAAGGAAAGCCGGATGACCAGCACAGGCGAAACGCTCCGGCTGACCGTTGCCCAGGCGATCGTCCGCTGGCTTCTGGCCCAGTTCATCGAGATCGACGGGCAGGAGGTCCGCATCTGCGGTGGGGGCTTCGGCATCTTTGGTCACGGCAATGTCCCCTGCCTCGGCGAGGCCCTGTATACCGTGCACCGGGACATGCCGCTTTACCGGGGGCAGAACGAACAGAGCATGGGCTTTGCCGCCGCGGCCTATGCGAAATATCATTTGCGCCGGCGCTTCATGTTCTGCACCGCCAGCGCCGGGCCAGGCACGGCGAACCTCTTGACGGCGGCGGCGCTGGCCCATGCGAACCGCCTGCCGATGCTGATGCTGTGCGGCGACACCTTCCTGACCCGGCTGCCCGACCCGGTCCTGCAACAGCTGGAGCATTTCGGCAATCCGACCCTGAGCGTCAACGACGCCTTCAAGGCGGTCAGCCGCTACTGGGACCGGATCACCCATCCCGCGCAGATCCTGCAGTCGCTGCCCGCCGCGCTGGCCACCATGCTGGACCCTGCAGATTGCGGACCGGCCTTCCTGGGCCTGCCGCAGGACGTGCAGGGCTGGGCCTGGGATTATCCAGCCGCCTTCTTCGCCCGCCGCGTCCATCGCATTCGTCGCCAGCCCCCCGACGACCGCGAGATCGCCGAGGCGGCCGCCCTTCTCGGCAGCGCGAAGCGACCCGTCATCGTGGCGGGCGGCGGCGTTCAGTATTCGGGCGCGGTGGCGGAGCTTACGGCCCTTGCCGAGGCGCGTGGCATCCCCGTGGTCGAGACGATCGCGGGCCGGGCGAACCTTCTGGCCGGGCATCCTCTGAACACGGGGCCCATCGGTGTCACCGGATCGGACAGTGCCAACGCCATCGCCGGGGCCGCGGATGTGGTGCTGGCCGTGGGCACGCGGTTGCAGGACTTCACCACGGGGTCCTGGACCGTCTTCGCGCCCGAGGCACGGCTGATCGGGCTGAATGTCGGTCGCCATGACGCCGCCAAGCACCTGTCCCTGCCCGTGGTCGGGGATGCGAAGCTGGCCCTTCCCGCGCTGGGGACCGCGATGGCCGGCTACCGCGCCCCGGCCGACTGGAGCGCGCGCGCCCGGGCCGAGAGGACGGCCTGGGACGCCTATGTCGCCGCGAACGTGGCACCGGGCAACCGCTCCAACTCTTACGCCCAGGCCATCGGCGTCGTGAACGCGCTTTGCCACCCGCGCGACCGGATCGTGACCGCAGCCGGCGGGCTTCCGGCCGAGATCACGGCCAACTGGCGCACGCTGGGCATCGGCACGGTAGATGTGGAATTCGGCTTCTCCTGCATGGGCTACGAGATCGCGGGCGGCTGGGGTGCCCGGATCGCCCAGGCCGAGGTCGAACCTGACCGCGACACCATCGTCTTTGTCGGCGACGGCAGCTACCTGCTGATGAACTCGGACATCTATTCCTCGGTGCTGACGGACAGGAAGCTGATCGTGCTGGTGCTGGACAACGGCGGCTTCGCCGTCATCAACAAGCTGCAGAACAACACCGGGCAGCCAAGCTTCAACAACCTGATCGCCGACTGCCCGACCGTCGCCACGCCCTTCGCGGTGGACTTCCAGTCGCACGCCCGTGCGATGGGGGCCAATGCCGAGACCGTCGCCAACCCGGCCGAACTGGCCCGGGCGTTCCGCCGGGCCAAGACCGCGACGAAGACCAGCGTCATCGTCATGCAGGTCGACCCCTACGAGGGCTGGACCACCCAGGGCCACGCCTGGTGGGAGATCGGGACGCCCGAAACCTCTCTCACCCCGTCTGTTCGCGACAAGCATGCCGAGGTTGAGGCCGGACGCGGGCGCCAGAGGCCCGGCCTTTGATGGCGGACCTGTCGCGTCTTGGCGCCCGCCCTGCGCTTGTGATCGGGCGGGCGGGGATGGACCTTTACGCCGACCCGCCCGGCACCACGATTGAATCGGCGACGCGCTTCACCTCGGCCCTGGGAGGGTCCTCGGCCAACATCGCCGTGGCCCTGACCAAAGCCGGGGGACAGGCGGCGCTTCTGACCTCGGTCTCGGACGATGCGGTGGGGCGCTTCTGCCTCGCGCAGCTGGATGCCTATGGCGTGGACCGCACTCATGTCCGTGCCTCGGGCGGGCAGTCGCGCAATTCTCTGGCCGTCGTCGAAACGCGCCTGGAAAACTGCCAGTCCGTCATCTACCGCAACGGGGCGGCCGACTTTGACATGACCACCGCCGATGTCGAAGCGGTGGACTATTCCCGGTTTGGCTGCCTGATCACCACGGGCACCGTTCTCGCCTCGGACCCCTCGCGCAGCGCCACCTTCCGCGCCTTCGACCTGGCCCGCGCCGCCGGCCTGCCGCTGATCTTCGACATCGACTACCGTCCCTATTCCTGGTCCTCCGCAGCCGAGGCGTCGGACGTCTACTCCCGCGCCGCCGCCGTCTGCGACGTGATCGTCGGCAACGATGTGGAGTTCGACTTCATGGCCGGTGCACCCGGTCGGGGCCTTGCCAAAGCCCGCAGCCTGCAGGCCCAGATCTCCGTCTACAAGATGGGCGAGCTGGGCGCGATCACCCTCGCCCAGGGCAGGGAACACCGCACCGGCATCTTCCGGACCCGGGCGCTGAAACCGACCGGGGCGGGCGACGCCTTCCTTGGCAACCTGGTGGCCAGCTTGTCGCGCGGCATTCCGCTGGTCCAGGCTGTCCTTCACGGCTCGGCCGCCGCCGCCATCGTCGTCTCACGCACGGGATGCGCCCCCGCAATGCCGACCCGGGCCGAGCTTGACCATTTCATCACGACGTACGACGGCCCCGAACCGTAGGATTTCCCATGCACATCGCCCCTCATGACAACCGGAACCAGCCCATCGTCGACCGGGATCATCCGCTGGTGCCTTACGTCTACTTCAACATCCTGCGGCTGAAGGCGGGTGAGACGTTCGACTATCGCACCCCCGGCTACGAGACCTGCGTGGTTCCCGCCACCGGCACCGTCACGGTGGAAGCGGCGGGCGAGACTTTCGCCGGGATCGGCAACCGGGGCGTCGACGTCTGGGACGGAGAGCCCGAGGGCGTGTACGTTCCCACCGAGGCCGGCGTACGGATCACCGCCCTGACCGATACCGAGGTGTTCATCGCCGGCGCGAAATACGCCGAAACCCTGAAACCCTTCGCCGTGCGGCAAGCCGAGATCGACCTGATCCAGTACGGATCGGATGACACCAAGACCCATCGCAAGATCAAGCACATCCTGGGCGCCGCCTATCACGACCGCGTCGGCCGACTGCTGGTGTCGGAACTTTTCACCGTGGGGGCAGGGGGCTGGTCCGGCTTTCCCAGCCACAAGCACGACACCGACCGCCGGGACGCCCTGGGGGGAGAGATTGTCGAGACACGCCACGACGAATGCTACAATTTCCGCTTCCGCCCCGATTACGGGTCCGGCCTGCAGATGCTGCAGAGGGTGGATAACGAACCCGGCGATGCCTATCATATCATGAACCGGTCCACCGTGCTGATCGACAAGGGCTATCACCCCTGCTGCGCGCTCCCGGGCTACGAAATGTACTACTTCACCATCCTCGGCGGCCAAAGCCAGCGTAGCCTGAAGCAGTATTTCCAGCCCACCCACGCGACGCAACTCCACACGATCCCCGGGATCATGGACATGGTGGCCAAGTTCAAATGACCGTGGCAACGCTGGCGGATGTGCTGCAACCGGCGCTGCGGGGGAGGTACGCGGTGCCCGGCCTTGTCTGTCTGGGCTGGGAGGACATGCGCGCCTATGTCGACGCCGCCGAGGCTGAACGCGCGCCCGTCATCCTGCAAGCCGGTCCCGGGTGCCGCGCACACACGCCGCTTCCGGTCCTGGGCGAGATGCTGCGCCACCTCGCCGAGGCGGCCAGCGTTCCCGTCGTGGTCCATCTCGACCACGGCACCTCGCTGGACGAGTGCTGGGCCGCGCTGGAGGTGGGCTTCACCTCGCTGATGTTCGACGGCTCAAGCCTTCCGTTGCAGCAGAACATCCAGGCGACCGCCGCCGTCGTGGACCTAGCCCGCGCGGCCGGGGCGTCCTGCGAAGGCGAGATCGGGTTCGTAGGCTATGCCGGGGGGATCGCATCGGCCGGGACCGACCCAGCGGAAGCAGCCCGCTTCGCGCTGGAAACCGGCGTGGATGCGGTGGCTGTCTCCATCGGCAATACCCATCTTCAGGAAAGCCCCGGACCGGGACTCGACCTCGACCTCCTGCGCGCCATCGAGGCCGCGACAACGGTCCCGCTGGTGATCCACGGCGGTTCGGGCGTGCCACCGCAGGAGCGGGCCGAACTGTCCCGCACCAGCCGCATCTGCAAGTTCAACATCGGGACCGAGCTGCGCATGGCCTTTGGCGCGGCCTTGCGCGATGTCCTCAATCGGGACCCTGCGCGCTTTGACCGGATCGCGATCCTTAAGGAAACCGAGGTCCCGGTGATGCAGGCCACGCGGGAAGTGATCCGCACCCTCGGCGCATCCGGGCGCTATCCCTAGGGCCTGCGCTGGGATCTAGAGGGTCAGCCACCGCGGCAGGGCTTGCGGCGCCTTGCCGGTCACTGCCGCTTCCGCGCAGGCTGCAAGACCACCGAACCGCACCGCCCGGCCCGACAGGCCCGGTCCGTAATGCGCATATTTGCCCGAGTTGGTCATCAGCGCACGGGTGCCGGGGGGGAACACCGGCTCCGAGATCGAGCACCAGCAGAGATCGGGCAGCACCTGGACGCCAGCCTCGGTCAGACGGCCCAGCGTTCCCTCGGCGCGGGCTTGCTCCATCACCGCGCGCCCGGCCGTCACGATGGTCGCCACCGCAACCTGCCGCCCGGCCAGAGCGTCCGCCAGGGCGCGGCATTCCAGAAGCGAGGCATGCGGGCTGCCGATGGCCACCAGTTCCACCGTGTCAGGCCCCTCGTTCAGAAGCCGCCATCCGGCCGCCATGTCGATGCGGGTGATGCGGGCGCGGTCCGCGTCGGGTGCAACGCGGTGCGCCTCGGGGGTGACGCCATCGACATGCAGCATCGGCGCGGCCGAGGTGGTTCCGAACGCCGCACAAAGCGCCTTCAGCGCCTCGGGCGAGGGGTTGGCGGGGCCAAGCCCGCGCAACAGCGGGATGCGGTCGGGCGCAGCCTTGCCGGCAAGATAACCGATCAGCGGCCAGAAGGCGTCGTCGATCCCCTCGGGTAGGTCGATGTCGATGAGCCGCCGCGCCTGGCGGTTTTCGTCCAGGTAGACCCCGGAAAGCGGCGCCCGGCCGGTCATCGCGCTGCAGAGGTCCAGGAAATCCGGGTGCTTCGCCGTCCGCGCGCCCAGCACGCTGTTGGCATAGATCACCGCGTTCGATTCCGACCAGGCGATCGCCTCGCCTTCAGAGGGCGCGCTGTCCAGCAGGTAGGGCGAGCAGGTGAAGGTCGGCTGGCAGCCCATCCGCACATAGGCGTCGGCCAGTCGTTGCGCCGGGCCGCCGAAGCTGGGCGGCACGCCCTGAGCGCGCCAGTTGGAATGGTCCACGGAAATCGCGTTCATCGTCGTGGGGATGCGCACCTTCGCCCCCATGTCGGCCATCTTCTCGGCAAAGGTCAGGTTCGCGGGGCTGGCGTAGATGCAGCCGTCGATATGGCCCTGGGTCACGTCGATCAGCCGGGTCGCGCCCTGGTTCACCGCCATCGCGCAGAGGATGCGCATGGCCTGGGCGGTGGCCTCGCCCTCGGCGCCCGCCAGCATCGCGCGGTCCTGCTCCGTCAGGTCCAGCGCACCCGTGGCCGGCGGGGCAATCGGCAGGGACAGGCCGTCGGCCTCCAGCATCCCGTCGGTGATCCGTGCAGTCCGGGAGGCAGAGAGCCGCGTGTGGGCCTCGGGCGACAGGCGCAGGACGGGCAGGGGGCGTCCGAACATCTCGGCCGCGATCATCGCGCCCAGCGTCACCACGTCCTCCGGTTCGCAGAACACCAGCGCGGCGGGCGCCTGGCCGTTCAGCACCATGTCCAGAAGAACCCCCGACCCGGTGCAGGACCCGCGCGTCCCCGGCATCACCAGGATGCGGCCCGTCATGTCCTGACCGGCCAGCGGGTGATGCACGTCGATGACCCGTCCCGTCGCCGGATCGACGCCGCCCCAGAAGCTCAGCGGTTCGGACGCGGCGAGGACCGCTCCCTCGGCCCGACCGGACAGGATGAAGCGCGCCGAAAACGTCATGGGACGGTCCTTGGATACAGGGGTCAGTGCGTGGCCGACAGGAACTTCTGCAGCTCGGGGTCCTTCGGCGCACCGAAAAGCTCCTCGGGCGGAGCGATCTCGGCCATGACGCCCTTGTGGAAAAATGCCACGCGATCCGACACTTCGCGCGCGAACTTCATCTCGTGCGTGACGCAGATCATCGTCATCCCCTCGGACGCGAGCATCCGCAACGTGTCCAGCACCTCGCCCACCAGTTGCGGGTCAAGGGCCGAGGTCACCTCGTCGAAAAGCATGTAGTCCGGCGACATCGCCAGCGCACGGGCAATCGCCATGCGCTGCTGCTGCCCACCCGACAGGCGCGAGGGGTAGACCGAGAGCTTGTCGCCCAGGCCCACGTGGTTCAGCTGCTTTGCCGCCTCGGCCTCGGCCTGCTGCTTCGACCGTTTCAGCACCTTGACCTGCGCCAGCATCACGTTTTCCAGCACGGTCAGGTGCGGGAAGGCGTTCCACTGCTGGAAGACGATGCCGATCTTCTGGCGCAGCTTGTTCAGGTCGGTCGACTTGGCATGCACCTCGACCCCGTCCACCAGGATGCGGCCGGAATCGATCGGCTCCAACCCGTTGATGCAGGTCAGAAGCGTCGACTTGCCCGATCCCGAGCCCCCGATCACCGTCAGCACCTCGCCCTTGGCGACCGTCAGGTTGATCCCTTTCAGCACCTCGAGCGGGCCGAAGGATTTGCGGACATTCTCGATTTCAATCATTGGACCACCGCTTTTCCAGATAGCCGCCGAACCTGGCGATCGGGAAGGAAATGAGGAAGTAGAACAGGCCGCAGATCATCAGCAGGAACAGCGGTTCCTGTAGGCGCGTGATCAGGATCTGGGTCGATTTCAGCAGTTCGACCACCTGGACGATATAGACCAGCGCCGAATCCTTCATCACACCCAGCGCCAGCCCGATCCACGAGGGCAGGGCGACCCGCGTCGCCAGCGGCATAACGATGCTGGTCATGTCCTGGCCCCAGGTCATGCCCAGCGACCGCGCCGCGCGGCGCAGGGTCTGCGGCACCGCCTCGATCCCGCCGCGCACGATTTCCGCGCAATAGGCTGCGGTGTAAAGCGACAGCACCCCGCAGGCCACCGCGAAGCCCGAGATGCGGATGCCCAGCACCGTCGTGACGAAGGCATTTGCCAGCACCAGCTGGATCAGAAGCGGGATCGACCTGAAGATGTCCAGGACGAAGGTCAGGGGCGCGGCCCACCACGGGCCGACCTGATAGCGGAAGACCCCGAAGACGATGCCCAGGATCGTGCCGAAAAAGACCGAAATGGCGGTGACGACCAGGGTCATCCCGGCGCCCTGCGCCAGGAAGATCAGGTCGTTGGCGGTGAGAGAGGTGTCGAACATCCTGGCCCCTCAGTACCGGAACAGCCGGGCGGCCAGAAGGCCCGCCGACAGGGTGATGACCTTGGTGATCACGTAGAAGATCACCGCCGCCAGGGCGAACAGTTCGAAGGTGCGGAAGGTCCGCGCGTTCAGCTCGCTCGTGACGCCGTAAAGGTCGGTGTTCATGGCGACGACCGCCCCCAGCGAGGTCATCAGGATTGCCCAGACCATCTGGTTCGTCATCGGCAGGAAGGAAATGCGCAGCATCTGTGGCATCACCACGTTCTTGAACGCCTGCAGGGGCGACATCCCCAGCGACCGCGCCGCGCGGGTCTGAGTTTCGGGGATCGCCTTCAGCGCGCCGCGGAAGTTCTCGGCCAGGTAGCCCGCGTTGTTGAAGGCAATCCCGATCAGCAGCGACAGATAGGGCGACAGGTGAACGCCGAAGCCGCCAAGTCCGAAGTGGACCATGTAGATCTGGAACAGCGCCGGAGTGTTCCGCGCGATCTCGACCCAGGTGGCAGAGATCGCTCCAAGCAGGCGGTTTCCCGACAGCCGGAACAGCGTCAACAGGATCGCGACCGCAATGCCGATGGCCATCGACAGGATCGCGATCTCCATCGTGACCAGCGCCCCCTCCAGCATCTGGGGCAGCGAGTTCAGCGCCTGGTTCCAGCGAAAGTTGTAGTTGAACATGGCCGCCCCGGGAAGGATGCAGGAATGACCGATGCGGGGGACCCGCCCCCGCATCGCATCATGTCGTCACGATCAGCGATAGACGCCTTGGACGGTCAGGTCGGCCGGCGCGCCTTCGCCGACCCACTTCTTGTACAGCTCGGCATACCGGCCGGTGCGGACCTGCTGGTTGATGAACAGGTTCATGTAGTTGATCAGGCCATATTCCTCGCGCAGAGTGATCAGCGCGACATAGTCCGGCACCATCGGGGCCTTGTCGACGATCTTGATGCCCGGGAAGTTGCCCGATTTCACGTTGGCTTCCGACACCTCCACGGTGGCGACAGTCGCGTCAAGCTGCCCCTGGCTCAGCGCCAGGAAGACGTCTGCCTGGTTCTGGTAGGGCCGGAACTCGCCCTCGCCCCATTCCTTGACCTTGCCTTCCAGCCAGATCGCTTCATAGGTCCCGGCGGTGGCGCCCACGACCTTGCCCTTCATGTCCTCCCAAGTCGCCATCTCGATCCCTTCACGGGCGACGACGGCGTTCTCGAAGGCGTAGTAGGGGATCGAGAAGCCGACGGTCTTGGCGCGTTCCAGCGTGTCCGAGGTCGAGGCAACCGCGATGTCCACCGAACCCGACATCAGGGCTGGGATACGCTCGGGGAAAGTTGTTTCCACGATCTCGGCCGTCACGCCAAGCGCGGTGGCCAGGTCGTTGCAATAGTCCACGTCGAACCCGATGGGAGTGTTGTTGGCATCCCGCGACCCCATCGGCGGGAAGTCCAGCACCACCGCGCAGCGCAGCGTGCCCGAAGCGATGATGTCGTCCAGCTTGTCGGCCTGAGCCGGCAGCGCCAGCGCGGCAGCCGCCAGAACCCCAGCCGTGAAGAGTGTCGTTTTCATTCTTATCCTCCCTTGGGTGACATTTCCGATTCCGAATGTTGCATTTATCGGCGCTCGAAGCCAACAAATCAACGGCAAAATACAGCCAGTATACAAGACTTATCCAAGGCAGGCCGCGCGGCCCTCTGGGGCCTTGTTCTGCATTCTTCTTGTATGCATGGTGGGTCAACTCTTCCTGAGCGGAAAATCGAACATGACAACCACAACACTTTCCATCGCCGACCTTCACCAGCGCGTCGAGGCCATCTTTTGCCGCGCGGGCATCAATGACGTCCAGTCCGCAGCCCTTGCGCGGGTGATCGTGGCGGGCGAGCGCGATGCCTGTACCTCTCACGGCATCTACCGGATCGAGGGTATCTTGCGGACGCTGAAGGCCGGAAAGGTCCGAGGGGACGCGCAACCGACGCTGGAGGAGGCGGGGAAGGGGGCCATCGTCAAGGCCAATGCCCAGGGTGGATTCTCCAGCGCCGCCTTCGAGCTTGGCCTGCCGCACCTCGTTGACCGTGCCCGCACGCTGGGTCTCGCGGCGCTGGTCGTGAACGACTGCACCCATTTCTCGGCGCTCTGGCCCGAGGTCGAGGCGGTTACCGACCACGGCCTTGCCGCGCTGGTCATGTGCCCAAGCTACGCCTCCGTCGCCCCTGCCGGGGGTATCCGCCCACTGCTCGGGACCAATCCTTTGGCCTTCGGCTGGCCGCGGCCGGGCCGCGATCCCTATGTCTTCGACTTCGCCACCTCAGTGACCGCGCGCGGCGAGATCGAACTGCACCGCAGGGCGGGCAAGGCGCTTCCGGACGGCTGGGCGGTGGATTCCTCCGGCGCGCCGACCACCGATCCGGCAGCGGCACTTGCGGGGGCGATGCTGCCGTTCGGGGGACACAAGGGCTCTGCCATCGGGACCATGATCGAACTCCTGGCCGGCGTGATGATCGGCGACCTGACCAGCCCCGAGGCGCTGGATTTCCTGGGAACCACGACCCTTGCCCCCCGGCATGGCGAACTGATCCTTGCGCTTTCGCCCGAGAAGTTCGCGGCCGGTCGTCCCGGCGATCCCTTCGCACGGGCCGAGACGCTTTTGCAGAAGATCACCGGCCAGGGTGCCCGCCTGCCCTCGGCCCGCCGCTTCGCTGCCCGGGCCCGATGCGAGGCCGACGGCATCACGCTGTCGGCACCCGAGATCGCGCTTCTCGACCGCCTGCTGGACCTCGGCCTCGACGGCGTCGCTTGAACCCCTTTGTGGCACGAACTGTCCACCACGGCGCGGCGAGAAGATGAATCAATCCGCCCGCGGTCGGAGCTCGCACGCCGCCGTTCTCAAGGCGCTGGAATCCTCGCAGGACGGCCCCGGCTGCGGCATTCGGCTAAGGCTCCGACGCCACCCGCGCGCTGATCGCCGTGGTCGCCCGGACGCGCCGTGTGCGGCGGGTGTCGGGTCAGGTCTCTCCGATGGCGTCCCCGAAGGTTGCGACGGCCTGCCTTGCCATGTTGAACCGGGATAGTCTGCGCGCGCGGTCGGTGCCCTCACCCCGCAGCGGACGGCCCGTGGGCTTGCGGAACCGCGCGTCGGAACTGGCCTCTGCCGCCATCCACGCCACCCCGGCCGCGGTCTGCTCGGTTTCGTCCGACAGGAACAGCGTGTGGCCCGCGACTTCGGCCAGGAACTGCACGAAATAGCCGTTCCGCGACAGACCGCCATCCACCGAGACCGCGCCCTCGAAGGGGTGCAGATGCTCCATCGCCGCCAGAACTTCGGCGGTGCGCAGGGCGACGCCCTCAAGCAGCGCCTGCATCATGTCGGCCTTGCCCGTCGCGAGTTCCAGCCCCAGCCATGCCCCACGGGCAGATCTGCTCCAGTGCGGACAGCCCAACCCGGCCAGCGCGGGGACGAAGGCAATCCCGCGGTCGATGGCGGGGGGCGCCGCGAAGGCCGAGATCTCGGCGAACTCCCCGAACAGACCCAGCTCCCGCGCCCAGTTGACTGCCGAGGCGGCGGCATAGACCCCGCCGTCCAGTGCATAAGTGATCGGTTCCCCGGCCTTCTGCCAGGCCACCGTCGGCAACGGACCGGCCCGCTCGGGCCGCACGAGAGCGCCGGTCAGGCACTGAACGAATGCCCCGGTCCCGAAAGTCACCTTGGCCATACCGGGCCGGTGGCAGCCATGCCCATAGAGGGCCGCCTGCTGGTCGACGATCGACGCCGCCAGCCGAGCGCCGCTGGGCAGGGTGCCCAGATCGCCCGACGTCGGGCCGATCCTCGGCAGGCACTCCATCGGCACCCCGAACAGCGCGCAAAGGTCGGCGTCCCACGTCCCGCTCTCAAGCGCCATCAGCGAAGTGCGCGAAGCGGTCGCCACGTCCGTCTCGAACCGGCCCGTCAGGCGGTCGCGGAAAAAGGCATCCGTCGTTCCCAGCCGCAAATGGCCCTCTGCGGCAAGCTCTGGCGCCCCCGGCACATGGCGCAGGATCCAGCCCAGCTTCGAGGCCGAGAAATACGGGTCGAGCGGCAGCCCCGCCCGCGCCATCACCAAGGCGCCCGCTCCGGTCCGGTCAAGCTTTGCCGTGACCTCTGCCGTCCGGTCGTCCTGCCACGAGATCACCGGGCAGATCGGGCGGCCATCCCGCGCATCCCAGGCCAGGCAGCTTTCTCCCTGGTTCGTCAGTCCCACGACATCAGGTGCCGCCGCCTCCAGGCAGTGACGGATATTCGCCAGCAGTTCCTCGGCATTCTGCTCCACATGTCCTGCCGCGGGATAGGTCTGGCCGTGCGACAAGGACAGCACCGGCTCCAAGCCGCCATCCTTGTCCAGGATCAGAACCCGGGTGCTGGTCGTTCCCTGATCGATGGCCGCGATCCTCATGGCCGGTCCTCGATGGTGAGGGTGACAGGCCCGGACCCAGAGACCGCGGGCAGGGACAGTAACAGGCGCCGTTCGGGCAGGCTGTCAAGACGCGAGGACGCCAGAAGCTTGCCCGCCTGCTCCAGCCGCAGCAGGCCACGCGCCGGGGCGTTCAGGCGGATCTGCAGGCGGTCATGCACGACGGCGCTCCCGTCGCCAATGACCTGCGGCACGGCAAGGCGCAGCGCCGGGTGGCCCAGCCGCACTGGCGCGCCGCCGGGGTCGGGCAGTTCCTCCTTCAGAGCGCCCAGGATCGCGCGGGCCGTGCGGCGCCCCTCGGCCCAGCACCAGCCCGCCGTCTCCACCCCGCGGAGCAAGTTCCCGGCGGCAAAATAGCTTGGGTCCGACAATCGTCCCCAACGGTCGATCACCGGCCCCCCCGAGGCCGGATCGACTTCCAGATGGCTCCCCCGCAGGAGCGCCGCGTCGGGGCGGAAGCCGCCGGTCACGATCACCCCGTCGGCGGCCAGGTCCAGCGGATCCCCCGGCGTCGCCAGCGTCACGCCCTCGACCCGGGCATGGCCGTGGATCGCGACAATGTCGCTTTGCAGGTGGATCGGCACGCGCATCAGCGCGGCCAGTCCATGCAAGGGCGCACGCACGGTCGGGCGGAGGCCGGGTTCGATCATCGCAAGCGGACGAATGCCCGCATGGCGGCAGGTCAGCAGGGCAGAGAAGGCGACCAGTTCGGTTCCCAGGATCACGGGCCGCAGGAACGGGCGCTGGCGGTTCAGGTAGACCAGCCCCTGCAAGGCGCCCGTCGCAACCACGCCGCCCGGCTTGACGCCGCCGATCAGCCGAGCGGCGCGGCTTGTTTCCCGAACGCCCGTCGCCAGCAGCACAGCCCGCGCGGTCAGAAGGCCCGGCCCTTCGTCGTCGGTGATCTCGACCGTCGGACCGGGGCACAGCGCGGTCACCGTCGTCCCGGTGCGGATCGTGACGCCTGCCGCCAGCGCCGCCTGCCGCAGACGCGCGGCATAATCGGGACCGCGCAAGAGCCGGTGGAACTCGCGCATCCCGAACGGGTAGTGGCCACAGTGGCGTGGGATGCCCCCAGCTTCGGCCTCGCGTTCCAGAACGACGACCCGCGTCCCGGCCAGCGCAAGCTCGGTCGCCGCCGCCAGACCCGCCGGCCCGCCGCCGACGACAAGGACATCGGCATCAGCCATGCCCCGCCTCCAGCATGGGCTGAGCCAGCCGTCCCTCGGTCAGCCGCGCCAGTTCGGCCGTGCAGTAGAAGCCCTGACAGCGCCCCATCGTCACCCGGGTCCGTCGCTTCAGCCCGGCAAGACTTCCCGCCGCCATCGGCCCGCTCAACGCCGCCTCGATTTCGCGCCGCGTGACCAGCTCGCAATGGCAGACCACCCCGCCGTTCCCCGGGCATTGCCAGTCGCGCCTGCCCTCGACCGACAGGTTCGGCATCACCGGCCAGACGGGATCGTCCAAGGCCTCCGCCGTCCGCCCCGCCAAGCGCACCACATGGGCCGCGATCCCCAGCGCCGCCGACAGCCCGGTCGACCGGATGCCGCCGACGCAGATGTAACCCGGAGCCAGGTCATCGCGGATGCGGTAGTGCTTTTCTTCGGTCGCCGGACGCAGCCCGGCATAGACCGCAGTCACCTCGTGGTCCGCCAGGGCAGGCAGGATCTCGGCACCGCGCCGCATCAGCGCCTGCAGCGTTCCGCGGTCAAGGCTTGCCGTGTCGCGGTCCTCCTGCTCTTCGGCAGTGGGACCGACCAGCAGGTTTCCGAAGGCCGTGCGGCACACGACGATGCCCTTGGTGATCTTGGTCGGCACCGGCAGAAGGATATGCCCCGCCAGCGCCGCCGCCGTCTTGTCGTAGACGACGAACTGGCCCTTGCGCGGCTTGATCGTGAACCAGCTTTCCCCCGTCACCCGCCGGTCGACCTCGTCACCCCAAAGCCCGGCCGCGTTGATCACCAGGTCCGCCGACACCGCCCCCGCCGTCGTCGCCAGATGCCAGGTCTCGCCCGACCGACGCCCGGCCAGCACCTCGGCCTGCCGCATCAGCACCGCTCCGTTCGCCAGCGCCTGCAGCAGATAACCATGCGCCGCCGACCAGGGATCGACCAGATGCTCTCCCGGCACGCGGAACCCCGCCAGCACGCGGTCGGACAGAGCCGGTTCCAGCCCCCGCGCCTCGGCCCCCGTCAGCGGGTGGATATCTGTCACTCCATTGGCGATGGCCTGGTCCATCAGAGCCGACAGGCTCGCGACCTCGTCCTCGCTCCAGGCCAGCACCATCGCTCCTGCCTGCACCAGTGGCAGGCCCAGCCGCTCGCGCACCGCGTGATAAAGCGCATAGCCCTCGCGGATGCAGGCCAGTTCCAGACTGCCCTCCGGGGCATCAAATCCGGTGTGCAGGATCGCACTGTTGGCCTTCGAGGCGCCGTCCAGCACGTCGACGGCCTTTTCCAGCACCACCACCCGCGCCCCCGCCAGCGTGAAGGCGCGCGCCAGGGCACAACCGACGACACCCGCGCCGATCACCGCCACGTCGTACCCCGTGCGGGTGTCCCCTGGCGCGGCCTGATCCATCGGTCACCTTGTGGTTTTCAACATGAATTGACTACTCGGTCATTCCAGTCAAGACTGGCCTCGCCGAGGATGGAAATTTCACCGGCTGGTAAAAAAATCTGTTGACCGGCGCGGTCTGACGCGGTCGGCTGCTTGCGGGGAAGTCCATGAAGCCGCACGAACGACAGCCTCAGATCGAGGCGATCATCCGGCGCGAAGGGGAAGTGTCCGTCGAGATGCTTGCAGCACGATTTGACGTGTCGTTCGAGACGATCCGCCGCGATCTCGGCCAGCTTGCCGGACTTGGCCGCATCCAGAAGGTCCACGGCGGCGCCCGACGCCCGCAGCTGATCCGCGAACCCAGCCACGATGAACGCGCAACAACTGCCGCTCCGGCCAAGGCAGCCATTGGCCGCCGCCTGGTCGATGCCGTAGCGCCCGGCGAGACGCTGTTCATCGACACCGGCTCGACCACGCTAGCCGCAGCCGAGGCGCTGGCGGTGATCCCCGACCTGACGGTCATCACCAATTCCTGCCGGCTGGCCGAACGCCTGGCCCGGTCCAGCCGCGATGCCACGATCCATCTTCTCGGTGGGCGCTACGGGCTGGACAACGCCCAGACCACCGGCATCGCGGTGATCGAGCAGCTGCAGGCCTTCCGCGCCGACCGCGCCATCCTGACCGTTGCAGCCTTTGACCCGGTCGAGGGCGCGATGGACGCCAGCCTGGATGAGGCACAGATCGCCCGCGCGATGATCAGGAATGCCCGTTCGGTCATCATTCTGGCCGATTCCGGCAAGTTCGGAAGCCATGCCGCCTATGCTGTCTGCGCGACGCAGGACATCGATCTCATCATAAGCAACGACAGGTTGGACAAGGCGCACAAAGAGGCGCTGCACGACAGGGGAGTGGAACTTTGGACATGACGGCAAAGCGGATGGCTGGGCCATGCCGCAACTGATCAAGGGATACGTGCGGCTGATCGACCGCATTTCGGATTACGTGGGCTACCTGGCGGCCTCGCTGATCTTTTTCATGGGCGCGACGCTTCTCTTCGACGCCTTCACCCGCAACGTGATCCAGATGCCCGTCCACTGGGCGATCGAGCTGACGCAGTTCACGCTGGCCGCCTACTATTTCATGGGCGGGCCGATCACGCTGAAGAACAACGAGCACGTCCGCATGGACCTCTGGTATGCGAACCTCTCGGACCGTGGCAAGGCGAAGATGGACCTTGTCACCATCGGCTGCCTCATCTTCTACCTGGTCGTGATGCTGGTCGGCTCGATCTCGTCGCTGCAATACGCGATCCAGACCGGCGAACGCCGCTTCTCGATCTGGAACCCCTCGGTCATCCCGATCAAGGCGCTTCTGACGGTCTGCCTGGTGCTGATGCTGCTGCAAGCCTTCTGCCTTGTGTTCAAGCACATCGCCACCTTGCGCGGGGAGCGCATCTGATGTCCTACGAGATGATTGCGCTTCTGATGTTCGCCTCGATGGCGCTGCTGCTTGTGACCGGGCAGCGGGTGTTCGCCGCCATCGGCTTCGTCGCCGCGGGCGCAGCCCTGCTGCTTTACGGCAACGGAGCGATCGAGCTGCCCTATAACCAGGTGTTCAAGCTCTTCAACTGGTACGCAATGCTGACCCTGCCCATGTTCATCTACATGGGCTACATCCTGGCCGAGAGCGGGATCGCCGAAGACCTGTACAAGATGATGCATGTCTGGTTCGGCCGTCTGCCGGGCGGGCTGGCCATCGGCACCATCCTTCTCATGGTCATCATCTCGGCGATGAACGGGCTTTCGGTCGCGGGCATGGCCATCGGCGCCACCATTGCCCTGCCCGAGATGATCCGGCGCGGCTATGACAAGGTGCTGATCTCGGGCGTGGTGCAGGGCGGCTCGTCGCTGGGCATCCTGATCCCGCCCTCGGTCGTGCTGGTGCTCTACGGCATGATCGCGCGCCAGCCGGTGTCGAAGCTGTGGTTCGCGGGTATCCTGCCGGGCCTCCTGATGGCCTCGCTCTTCATCCTCTACATCGTCATCCGCGCCAAGCTGAACCCCAGGCTCGCCCCGCCTGTCCCGGCGGAAGAGCTGAACATGCCCTTCCGCGAGAAGCTCGCGCTGGCCAAGGCGGGGATCATCCCCTTCGCGATCTTCTTCTTCATGACCGGGCTTTTCGTCTTTGGCTACACCAGCCTCGTCGAAAGCTCGGCCGTGGGGGCGACCTGCGCGACGCTTGCGGCGCTGGCCAAGGGCCGCTTCTCCTGGCGGCTGGTGCGCGAGACCTCGATGAAGACGCTGGGGGTCAGCTGCATGTTCATGTGGCTGATCCTGGCAGCGCTCGCCTTCGGATCAGTCTTCGACGGGCTGGGCGCGGTCCGCGCGATCGAGACGCTGTTCATCACCCAGTGGGACCTGTCGCCCTGGACCATCATCATCATGATGCAGCTCAGCTTCATCCTGCTGGGAATGTTCCTGGACGACACCGCGATGCTGGTGATCGTGGCCCCGCTCTACATCCCGCTGGTCGGGGCCCTGGACCTCGGCTTCGACAACCAGCTGATCTGGTACGGCATCCTCTACACCATCACCTGCCAGATCGCCTACATCACGCCACCCTTCGGCTACAACCTGTTCCTCATGCGATCTCTTGCGCCCAGGGACATCTCGCTGGCGGACATCTACCGTTCGATCTGGCCCTTCGTGGGCATCATGATGCTGACGATCGTGATCCTGATGATCTTCCCCCAGATCGCGCTCTGGCTGCCAGAGCAGGTCAATGTGAAAGGCTGACAGACGACCCGGGCCTTCAGAAGCCCATGACAACAGAGGAGAAACCGATGACCGAGAAGAAACCCGAAAGCCCAAGCGAGAAGATCCTCGCCTCTCGCCGCAACTTCCTGCGCCAGTCGGTGCTGGGGGCAGGGGCCGCGGCCGGGGCGACGCTTGCCGCGCCCTATGTCAACGCGCAGACCGGCCCGATCAAGTGGCGGCTCCAGACCTATTCGGGCGCGCCCCTGGGGGCCCATGTGATCAAGCCGCAGATCGAGGCCTTCAACGCCGCCGCCAACGGCGAGATGGAGATCGAGCTTTACTACGCCGACCAGCTCGTCCCTACCGCTGACCTCTTCCGCGCGCTGCAAAGCGGCACCATCGACGCGGTGCAGTCGGACGAGGCGACGATGGCCTCGCCCGTCGACATCGCGGTCTTCGGCGGCTACTTCCCCTTCGCCACCCGCTACAGCCTCGATGTGCCGGCGCTGTTCCGCTATTACGGCCTGAAGGAAATCTGGGAAGAGGCGTATAGCGAGGTCGAAGGCGTGACCTGGCTTTCCGCCGGGGCCTGGGACCCGCTGCACATCTTCACCGTCGACAAGCCGATCCGCAGCCTCGCCGACATGCAGGGCCTGCGCGTCTTTGGCGTGCCGACCGCTGGCAAGTTCCTGTCCAAGTACGGCCTCGTGCCGGTGACGATCCCGTGGGACAACGTCGAAGTTGCGATGCAGACCGGCGAGCTTGACGGCGTGGCCTGGTGCGGCTTCACCGAAGCCTACGAGGTCGGCTGGGCCGACGTCTGCAAATACGCGCTGACGAACTCGGTCACGGGTGCCTGGTTCGGCAGCTACTTCGCCAACACGGCCAGCTGGCAGAAGGTCCCGCCGCACCTGCAGGAACTTTTCCGCATCTCCATCGACCAGTCGCACTACTACCGCAACGTCTGGTACTGGGGCGGCGAGGCCAAGCTGCGCGTCGAGGGCGAAAAGATGGAGCTGACCTCGCTTCCAGCCGAGGAATGGGCTCAGGTCGTCAATGATGCCAAGGGCTTCTGGGACGAAGTTGCCGCGACCTCACCGCGGTCGGCCAAGGTGGTCGAGGCGTTCAAGAAGTACGCAGACACCATGGACAAGGCGGGCTAGCCCTACCGCTGATCCACGCAGCGTGGCGACCGGCCTCGCCGGTCGCCTCCGTCTGCGTGCCACCCGGTGGCGCGATGCTCAACTGGCGCTCACAGGTCGAAGCGGACACCCTGCGCCAGCGGCAGCTTGGTCGAGTAGTTCACCGTCGAGGTCTGCCGCCGCATGTAGCCTTTCCAGGCGTCCGAGCCGCTTTCCCGCCCGCCGCCGGTTTCCTTCTCGCCGCCGAAGGCCCCGCCGATCTCGGCACCCGAGGGGCCGATGTTCACGTTGGCGATGCCGCAGTCCGACCCGGCGGCCGACAGGAAGGTCTCGGCCTCGCGCAGGTTCAGCGTGAAGATGCAGGAGGACAGGCCCTGGGGCACGTCGTTCTGCAGCGCGATGGCCTCGTCGAACGCGTCATAGGTCAGGACGTACAGGATCGGGGCGAAGGTCTCTTCGCGCACCGTGTCCGTCTGGCCCGGCATCTCGACCAGGGCCGGGGTCACATAGGCCCCGCCGGGAACGCCATCGGTCACCGGCTCGCCACCATGGACCAAACCGCCCTCGGCCCGCGCGCGGTCAAGCTGCGCCAGCATCCTGTCGCGCGAGGCCATGTCGACCAGCGGGCCGATCAGCGTTCCTTCCGTGCGCGGATCGCCGATGGGCAGGCTGGCATAGGCCTTGGTGAGCCGCGCGATCAGGTCGTCACGGATCGACCGATGCACGATCAGCCGCCGCAGCGAGGTGCAGCGCTGACCGGCCGTGCCGACCGCGCCGAAGACGATGGCGCGCACCGCCATGTCGAGGTCGGCCGAAGGCGCCACGATCATCGCGTTGTTGCCGCCAAGCTCCAGGATCGGCCGGCCCCAGCGGGCCGCGACCTTGGGGCCGACGATGCCGCCCATCCGGGTCGATCCGGTCGCGGACAGGACCGGGACATCCCGGCTGTCGACCAGCGCGGCACCCACGTCCGGGCCGCCGATCACCAGCTGGCAAAGACCCTCCGGCGCATCGCCGAAGCGTGCCAGCGCCCGCTCCAGGATCCGCATCGTGGCCATGGCGGTCAGCGGGGTCTTTTCCGACGGCTTCCAGATCACCGGGTTGCCGCAGACCAGCGCCAGCGCCGCGTTCCAGGACCAGACGGCAACGGGGAAGTTGAAGGCGCTGATCACACCCACCGGCCCGATCGGATGCCAGGTCTCGGCCATCCGGTGACCGGGACGCTCGGAGGCGATGGTCAGACCATAGAGCTGCCGCGACAGGCCCACGGCGAAGTCGCAGATGTCGATCATCTCCTGCACTTCGCCCAGTCCTTCGCTGGTGATCTTGCCTACCTCCAGCGTCACCAGCGCGCCCAGTTCGGCCTTGGCCGCGCGCAGTTCTTCGCCCAGCAGGCGCACCAGTTCGCCCCGGCGCGGGGCGGGGACGCTGCGCCACTCGGCAAAGGCTGCCTTGGCGCGGGCGATGACGGCCGGCATCTCGGCGGCCGGGGTCTCATGGACGCGCGCAAGCGCGGCCCCGTCGATGGGCGAACGCACGGTCAGCGTCCCGCCCGTCAAGTCGGTCTCGGTCAGGCCCGCGGCGGCGAGGGTGGCAGAATGGGTCATGTCTTGGCTCCTTCAAGGGTCGCGAGGGCGCGCTGTTCGGGCAGCCCCATGGCGACAAGCAGCGGGCTTTCGGCCTGCAGTTTCTGGAAATCCGCCTTCCCGGCCATGCCGCGCCAGCGGGCCAGGATCAGCGATTGCGCCACCGCGCCCCCCAGCGTGGTGCCGGGGCCGGTGACGATGAAAAGTTCGGGGGCGAATTCCTGGGCCGCGGTGCGGATCGCGGCGGTGAAGTCGTAGGTCTCGGTCACCTGATGGCCCAGGGTGTAGCCGCGCAGCGCCGCCGGCTCGACCGCGCCCGGCCACCAGACGGCGCCGCGCCCGTCGATGAGCGGCAGCCGGGGCTGCGCGAAGAGGCGTTCGGGCAGCGCCGCCCGGCCCTGTGCCGCCACCGGCGCCTGAAGCGCGGTATGGAAGGCCGCATGGTTGCCCAGTCGCATCGGGAAGCGCCCCTGCACCGGGTCGACCGCGCTCTCGAAGGCCTTCAGACCCGCCTCGTTCCCGGCCAGCACCAGAAGCCCGCCCAGGTCGATCGACAGCGCCAGCACATGGTCCCGGGGCGCCGCGATCTCGTCCACCAGCGCCAGCAGGGCTGCCTTGCGTACCGGGCGCGGCACCCAGTCCTCGTCGACCCAGGGGTAGACGACCTGCCCGCCGATCAACGCGGCCTGCATCAGGCTGCCCATCCGGTTGGCGATGGTGAAGCCGTCCTCGGCCGTCACGGCCCCGGCGCAGGCCAGCGCGGAATACCAGCCCATCGAGTTTCCGGTGACCGCGACCACCTCGATCCCGTCCCGGTCGATCGACAGGAAATCGCCCAGCGTTGCGGCATAGATCAGACCGCTTGCATTATCCCCGCGCGAATGGCGCGCCAGCGAAAAGCGCTCGGCCCCGTCCAGAGCGGCAAGGCTTTCCTGCCCCTCGGCGGCCCGGATCGCGTCGAAGCGCCGCAAAAGGGCCGGGTCCGGGAAGTGGCGGCCCAGATAGCCCAGTTCCGTGGCGTTGTAGGTCCCGCGCCCCGGGCAGATGACGACGGCGGTCCTGCGGGTCATCGCGCACCCCCGGTCAGCGCGCGGGCCGCAGCAAGGATCTGGTCCTTCGACGGCATCGTCGCCGCATAGGCCGGGCCGGTGGCGATGAAGCTGTCCTCGGCCGTCAGGCGGGCCAGCGGAATGCCGGGGGCCGCCTCGTGGAAATGCGCCATCAGACCTTCGGCGACGCCGCCGGTATGGCGGGTCTCGTCCACGATCAGGATATGCCGGCACCCCGCGACGGCCGCCGACAGCGCCTCTTTCGGAAGCGGCGACAACCAGCGCGTGTCGATGATGCGGGTCTTGACACCCGCCGCCTCAAGTTCGGGGCGCGCCTGCTGCGACAGGTAGCAGCCGTTGCCGAAGGTGACGATGGCAAGATCGTCGCCCTGGCCGTCGATCCCGACCTCACCCAGCGCGATCCGCTGGCTGGGATCCGGGTAGCGCCGCATCCAGGCGCCGTCCTTGTCGGCATGCAGGTCGCGCATCGGGTAAAGCGCGATGGGCTCGACAAAGACCACCACCCGCTGCTCCTCGCGCGCAAGCCGCACGCATTCCCGCAGCATCATCGCCCCGTCGGCACCGTTCGACGGCACGGCGAGGATCACGCCCGGAATGTCGCGCAGCACGGCCAGCGAGTTGTCGTTGTGGAAATGCCCGCCGAAGCCCTTCTGGTAGCCCAGCCCCGCGATGCGGATCACCATCGGGTTGGTGAACTGGCCGTTCGAGAAGAAGGGCAGGGTGGCCGCCTCGCCCCGGATCTGGTCCTCGGCGTTGTGGACATAGGCGAGGAACTGGATCTCCGGCATCGGGACGAAGCCGTTCTGCGCCATGCCGATCGCGAGGCCCAGGATCGACTGCTCGTCCAGAAGCGCGTCGATCATCCGGTCCGGCCCGAAGCGCGCCGTCAGCTTCTGCGTCACGCCATAGACGCCGCCCTTGCGACCCACATCCTCGCCCATCATGACGATCTCGGGGTGGGCCAGCATCAGGTCGGTCAGCGCCCAGTTGATGAGGCGCGACATGATCTGCGGTTCGTCCATCGCCTTCAGGTCCGCGCCAAACGCCTGCTCCCGGGCTTGGGCGCTGGGACCATTCGTCGGCCGGCACGTGCGGCGAGGCGGTATGATCGCGGCCATGACCTCGCCCGCGGTTTTCAGCCGGGGCCGCGTCACCGCCTCGGCCGCGACCCTGGCCACGCGCTCGCCGGTTTCCCGGTAGATCGCAAGCGCGTCCTCGGGCGACAGCGCCCCTGCACTGTCCAGCAGCCGGACCGAGTGCAACAGCGGATCGTTCGCCTCTTCCGCCTCTACCTCTTCGCGCGGCAGGTAGGTCGTGGGCATGTCGGCCCCGGCATGGCCGTAAAGCCGGATGGTACGGACATGCAGGAAGGCCGGCTTCCGGCGGGTACGGACGTATTCGGCGGCCTCCAGCGCGGTGGCGTAGGTGTCGTACAGGTCAAGCCCATCGCAGGCGAAGTATTTCAGGCCGGGACGGTTCGAGAAGGTCGCGGCGATCCAGCCCTTCGGCGTCTTGGTGGAAATGCCGATGCCGTTGTCCTCGCAACAGAAGAGCAGGGGCAGAGGCACCGACTGGAAGCTCGTCCACTGCGCCGCGTTGAAGGCTCCCTGCGCGGTGGAGTGGTTGGCGCTTGCATCGCCGAAGCTGCAATAGGCAATGGCGTCGTCGGGCAGGATCGCGTGTTCGGGACGGTGGCGGCGGGCCGCGCCGATGGAATAGGCGGCGCCGACGGCCTTGGGCAGATGGCTGGCGATGGTCGAGGTCTGCGGCGGGATCATCAGCGCGCGGCTGCCCAGCACCTTGTGCCGCCCGCCCGAGATCGGGTCCTCGGAGGACGAGGCGAAGGACAGCAGCATGTCCCGCGTCATGGTCTGCCCCGGCACCTGCTCGGCACGCGCGATCTGGAAGGCCGCGTCCCGGTAATGCAGGAAGGCGATGTCCGTGGGCCGCAGCGCGGCTGCGACGGCCGCAAGCCCCTCATGCCCGGACGAGCCGATCGTGTAGAAGCCTTGCCCCTCGCGCTGCATCGCGCGGCTTTGCCGGTCCAGCGCGCGGCTCAGGCAGCCCGAGCGGAACAGCGACACGGCCAGCGTCGGCGGCAGCGGGCCTTGTGGGGCGCGACCCGGCGGCAGGTCCCGCGCGGCGACGCGGCGCAGGAAATTCTCGTGGACGATCTCGCAGCGGTCCATCAACGGGCCTCCAGCGCGGCGGCGAGGCGGGCCAGGCCCTTGTCCAGATCAGCGTCCGAATAGGCGAAGGACAGGCGCAGATGGCCCGGCAAGCCGAAGGCGCGGCCCGGAACCAGCGCGACCCCGTGATCCTGCAGAAGCCAGCGGCAGAAGTCGGCGTCCGTCGCATGGCCCGTCGCCGCCATCGCCCCGGTGATGCGTGGAAAGACGTAGAACGCCCCGTCCGGAAGCGGGCAGTCGATCCCCGGCAGCGCGTTCAGCGCCGCCACCACCCGGTCGCGCCGGCCCTGCCAGGCGGTCCGGCGGATGTCCAGGATCGCCTGATCCCCAGTCAGTGCCGCCAGCGCCGCCGCCTGCGACACCGAGGACGCGCCCGAGGTCAGTTGCCCCTGCACCGTCCCCATCGCGCCGACAAGCGGCTTCGGCCCGATCCCCCAGCCGATCCGCCAGCCGGTCATCGCATAGGCCTTCGACACGCCGTCCACTGTCAAACTGCGGTCGCGCAACTGGGGCGCGGCCTTCGCCAGCGGGGTGAACGGGACGAAGTTCAGGTGACGATAGATCTCGTCGGACAGGACCCAGACCTCCGGGTGGCGGGCCAGAACCTCGGCCAGCGCCTGCAATTCGGCGGCGGAATAGATCGCCCCGGTCGGGTTCGACGGCGAGTTGAGCATCAGCCAGCGCGTGCGCGGGGTTATCGCCGCCTCCAGCGCCGCAGGCGAAAGCTTGAACCCAGCCTCCATCCCGCAGGCCACCACGACCGGCCGGCCGCCCGCCAGGCTGACGATATCGGCATAGCTCGTCCAGAAGGGCGCGGGCATCACCACCTCGTCCCCCGGATCCAGCGTCGCCAGCATCGCATTGGCGATGACCTGCTTTGCGCCGGTCGAGACGATGACCTCACCTGCCGTCACCCCGGCCTGCGCCGCTATGGCTCCGCGCAGGGCAGGGGTGCCGCTGTTCGCGGTATAGCGGGTCTGGCCCTTCAGCGCCGCCTGATGCGCCGCCTCGATCACTGGCGCTGGCGTGGGAAAGTCCGGCTCTCCGGTCGACAGCGACACCACATCGCGCCCCGCCGCCCGCAATGCCGCGGCCTCTTCGGAAATGCGGACGATCTCGGACACGTCCAGCCCGCGCAGGCGCTCTGCCTGCCTGAAACCCGTCGTCGCCGTCATCGCCGTCCCACCTTGCGCCATCCCGCTCAAGTCTAGCTGGCCTTGCCCGCGAAAATGAGCGACATGTTGGTCATCATCCTGGAGAAAAACTCACATGATCGCCCCGCGTCGCTTCCTGCCCTCGATCAGCTCGCTTCTCGCGCTGGAAGCGGTGGACCGCCGCGGCAGCGCCACCGCCGCGGCCGAGGAACTGGCGCTGACCCATTCCGCGGTCAGCCGCCAGCTCAAGACGCTGCAGGACCAGATCGGCGTGACCCTTCTGCGGCGCGAGGGGAAGGGGCTGACGCTGACCCCCGCCGGGATCGATTATGCGGCTTCGATCCGCGACTACCTGCAGGACCTCGCGCGGGCCAGCCTCAAGATCCGCGCGGCGGGCGAACAGTCCAGCCTGAACATCGCCGTCCTGCCCGCCTTCGGGACGCATTGGCTGCTGCCGCGCCTTCGCGCCTTCGCGCAGGGCAATCCCGACATCACCATCAACTTCGCGACCCGGCTTTCACCCTTCGACTTCACCCGCGAACCCTTCGACGCCGCGATCCACTTCGGCCGCGCCGACTGGCCGGGGGCGACCCATCTGGAACTTGCCCGCGAACAGGTCATCCCCGCCTGCGCACCCTCTCTGGCCGGGCGCGGCTCGCTCACGCCCCAGGACCTTCCCGCACTCCGGCTGCTGCACCTGGAAACCCGTCCCGGCGCCTGGGAGGACTGGTTCGCCCGGCAGGGCTGTCCCGCAGGCCACCTGCGCGGGATGCTCTTCGACCAGTTCTCGCAGATGGCCGAGGCGGCGGCCCTGGGCTACGGTGTCGCGCTGCTGCCCGCCTTCCTGGCCGAGGCCGAGTTTGCCAAGGGACGGCTCGTGCCGCCTGTCGAACTGCCGACCGAGGTCGACGGGGCCTATTACATCGTCTGGCCGCAGATCAGCCCGCCCGGCCGCCCGCTGCAGAAGCTCTTGAAGTATCTGCAGTTGGGCCAGACCGGGCGACCCTGACCTTGCGGCGGAAGTCTGCAAGCCCTGCCCGAACGCTTGCCATTCCGGCATCTTCCCGTCCTTGCCGCGGCAGTTTCAGACAAAACACTTGCCCGACGGCGCAAAACAGGCAACGGTCCCGCGGCAACGCAGACGGAAGTTCAGCGGCGGCAGCCGGGGACACGGGCGGGCGAACCCGGTGGTCCACGGACCGGTTGCAGCCGATGGAGCCCGGGAACGATGAAATTGGGCGGGGCTGACCGGGCAGGGTTCGGCATGTCCCGCCGACGGGAAGCAGTTTGTCCGGCCTCCGGGCGGGATTGGTGGACATGGCCGTCAGGCATGTGATTTGGTCGACAAGGGGCATTTCGTGATGGCGCAGCGGTCCGCTCCGCCCCCGGCGTCCGTCGGGCAGGGCCTCGCCGCCAGGGCAGCGGCGCGGCACTGGGATGTCGTGGTCATCGGCACCGGGGTCGGCGGCGGCATCATCGGGCGGCGCATGGCCGAACGCGGACTCTCGGTCCTTTTCGTCGAGAAGGGACCCGTCGGCCACCGGACCGAAGGCCAGGACCTGCGCGGCGACCTGGAAGACTATGTCGCCCGCCAGGCCCGCGGCTTCTGGCCCACCCCGATCGAGACGCGCATCGACGGCGGGCGGCCGCAACGCTTCTTCGCGCCGCTCGGCAGCGGGGTCGGCGGCTCTTCGGTCTTCTACGCCGCCGCCGCCGAACGGCCCGAACGGCACGATCTCGATCCGACCAACGCCATGCCGCATCCCACCGGCGGCTGGCCCGTCGGCTACGATGCCTTCCGGCCCTGGTTCGACCAGGCCGAGGACCTCCTCTCGGTCCGAGGCGAGGCCGACCCCCTCTCGGACCTGCCCGCGCCGCACCTGGCTGCCCCCGACCTCACCCCCGCCGAGGCGGCGCTCTTCCGCGACATCCGGCTCTCCGGACTCCACCCCTACCGCGCGCATGAGGCGCTGCGCCGCCTTCCCGGCTGCACCGACTGCCTTGGCCGCAAATGTCCGCGCCCCTGCAAGATGGACGGCCGCTCGGCCGGGGTAGAGCCTGCGCTCGAGACCGGCAATGCGACGCTTCTCGCCAATGCGACGGTCGAGGAACTCATCGAATCCGGCGGCCGAATTACCCAGGCGCGGGTTCGCGCCGACGGACGCGAGGTCCTGCTGCAGGCCGATGTCTTCGTCCTTGCCGCCGGCGCGCTGAACTCTCCGAACCTGCTCCTGCGGTCGACCTCCACGCAGGCCCGAGGTTGCGCCAATTCAAGCGGTTGGGTCGGGCGCGGGCTGATGTTCCACCTCAGCGAACTGGTCGCCGTCTGGCCGCTTCGTGGCAGCCCTACCGTCGGCGCGACCCGCACTCTGGCCTTCCGCGACCTCTACAGCCATGAGGGCCAGCGGCTCGGCCTTGTGCAGTCGATGGGTGTCTCGGCCGATGCGGGCCAGATCGCCGCCCATCTCAAGTCAATGCTCGCGCATTCTGCCCTGCGCCGCCTTCCAGGCGCGCCGCGCCTTGCCACGCTTTTCGGCAAGATCGCCGCCGAAGTCTTCGGCTCGGCCACCGTGCTGGTCGGTGTGCTTGAGGACCTGGCCTATCCCGAGAACCGTGTTCGCCCGCATCCCGACGACCCCGAGATCCCGCTTGTCGACTATCGCATCTCGGACGAGCTGAAGCAGCGCCGTGCGCATTTCCGCCGGGCGATCCGGCAGAAGCTGTCGCGCCACCGGCTGATGATGCTGTGTTTCAGCCCGACGCTGAACTTCGGCCACCCCTGCGGCACGCTGCGTTTCGGTTCCGATCCGGCGACCTCGGTCCTTGATGCCGACTGCAAGGCGCACGACCTTGACAACCTCTATGTCGCCGATGCCTCGTTCATGCCCTCGTCGATGGGCGTCAATCCCAGCCTCACCATCGCCGCCAACGCACTGCGGGTGGGAGAGATCATCGCAGCGCGTCTCGTCTCCGCCAGACGCAAAGCCAGCTGAATGGCGCACCGCATGATGCATGAAACCCTGACCGACATCGCCGTCATCACCGAAGCCAGCTGGGGCCTCGGCCAGGCGCTGGCCCTGGCGCTGGTCCGCCGCGGCATCGCCGTCGCCGGCATCGCGCGCGAGGCCTTCACCGCCGAAGGCGTCCTCTCCGTGACCGCCGACGTCCGCGACCCGGTCCAGGTCGCCCAGGCCTTCGACCAGATCCGCGACAGGCTCGGCACGCCCACGATCCTGATCAACAACGCCGAGACCTATCCCGACCGCGACATTCTGGACGAAACCCCGGACACGTTCATGGACACCCTCCGCCTCAATCTCGGGGGTGCCTTCAACTGCTGCCACGAGGCTCTGCCTGCGATGGTGGCCCGGGGCTCTGGCCGGATCGTCAACGTCGTCACCTTCGCCGACATCAGCCCCGCGCCCCTTGCTGCCGGCTACTCGGTCTCGAAGGGGGCTCTGCGGATTCTCACCCGCGCTCTGGTGGCGGACCTGGGCGACCGCTTCCCCGGCATCGTCGTGAACGACTGGATTCCTGGCACGCATTCCCCCCGCAAGGGCATCCCGGACGGCGTTGATCCTGCGGTCGCCGCCGAATGGGGCGCGGCGCTGGCGCTATTGCGACGGGCCGACATCAACGGTCGGGTCTTTCTGCAGGATCGCGAACACCTCTCGCCCCGGTCGCTGAGGGGCCGCGTGAAGGACCGGGTGCTCGGGCGGCGCCAGATCCGCATCCGGCTCTAGTCACCGCGATCCTCCTCCCTGCCGGTCAAAGCAGCGGATCGACTGCTGAAAAAATAGGCACATGGTCACCCGTCAGTCGCATTCGGCGTCGTGGCCCTTTTCAAGGCTGGCGCGGCTCTGCTCTAGTTGACGACAAGTAAGTGTGCCGGGGGACGTGGGTGACGCAGTTCAACGAGATGTACCAGGGCGTGGACGTCCGCCAGCCCTATGCGCGGCTCAAGGACTGGGTAGGCCACATGCCGCAAGAGCTTCGCAGTCTGAAACAGGCCGAGGCCGAGGCGCTGTTCCGTCGCATCGGCATCACCTTCGCCGTCTACGGTGAAGGCGGCGACCCAGACCGGCTGATCCCCTTCGACATGTTCCCCCGCGTCTTCTCGGGTTCGGAATGGGCGAAACTCGAACGCGGAATCAAGCAGCGGGCCCGGGCGCTGAACGCCTTCCTTGTCGACGTCTACGGCCGGGGCGAGATCATCCGTGCCGGCCGCATCCCGGCCCGCCTCGTCTACCAGAACGAAGCCTACGAGAAGGCCGTCGCCGGTTTCGTGCCCCCCAAGGGGGTCTATTCGCACATCGTGGGCGTCGACATCGTCCGCACCGGACCGGACGACTTCTACGTCCTGGAAGACAATTGCCGCACGCCAAGCGGGGTCAGCTACATGCTGGAAAGCCGCGAGATCATGATGCGGATGTTCCCCGACCTGTTCCGGGAAAACCGCATCGAACCCGTCGACACCTATTCCGAGAAACTCCGCCGCACCCTCTCCAGCGTCGCCCCCGGCAAATGCAAGGGCGAGCCGACGGTGGTCATCCTCACCCCCGGCCATTTCAACTCGGCCTACTACGAGCACTCCCTTCTCGCCGACCTGATGGGCGTCGAACTGGTCGAGGGCCAGGACCTCTTCGTCGACGGCGAATACGTCTACATGCGCACCACCGAAGGCCCGCAGCGGGTGGACGTAATCTACCGCCGCATCGACGACGCCTATCTCGACCCCTTGTGCTTCCGCCCGGACTCCATGCTCGGCATCCCCGGGCTGATGGATGTCTACCGCTCGGGCGGCGTGTCGATCTGCTCGGCGCCGGGGGCAGGGGTCGCCGACGACAAGGCGGTTTACACCTACGTCCCCGACATGGTCCGCTTCTATCTGGGCGAGGAACCGATCCTTAAGAACGTGCCCACCTGGCAGTGCGGGCGCGAGGATGACCTGAAGCACGTCCTCTCCAATCTCCCCGACCTCGTCGTCAAGGAAGTCCACGGCTCCGGAGGCTACGGGATGCTTGTCGGCCCCAAGGCCACGAAGGAGGAGATCGACCGCTTCCGCCTGAAGCTCGCCGAGGACCCCGGCAACTACATCGCCCAGCCCACCCTTGCGCTCTCCACCGTCCCCACCTTCGTCGACGAGGGCGTCGCCCCCCGCCATGTCGATCTGCGGCCCTACTGCCTGGTCGGTGAACGCATCGAACTCGTCCCCGGCGGGCTGACCCGTGTTGCGCTGAAAGAGGGCTCTCTGGTCGTGAACTCGTCCCAGGGCGGGGGGGTGAAGGACACTTGGGTGCTCGCAGAATGACCGGGGTCCGACACGTCTTCCGCCAAGCATCGAAATCCGATTTTTCGCAGAAAAATCGTCGCCGTACGGGCAGGTCCTGACATGCTGAGCCGCACCGCCGACAACCTGTACTGGATCGCCCGCTACATGGAGCGTGCCGACACCGTCGCGCGCCTTCTGGAAGTCGGCTCCCGCATCAGTCTCCTTCCGTCCGCCCACGGCTACCGCAGCGAATGGGACAGCCTTCTCCAGGCCACCGGTATGGCCCGTGCTTTCGCCGAAAAATACGGTGACCCGGTCCAGCGCAACATCGAAAGCTTTCTGTTTTTCGACCGCGACAACCCGTCCTCCATCGCCAGCTGCATCACCGCCGCGCGCGAGAACGGGCGCATCGTCCGCACCGCACTGACCTCACAGGTCTGGGATGCGCTCAACACCGCTTTCCAGGAGCTGAAGCAGCTGGAACGCGAGGAACGCTCAGGACTCGAACTTTCGCGGCTTACCGACTGGACGATGCGTCACGCCGCGATGCTGCGGGGGTCCATCGACGCCACGCTGTTGCGCGATGACGGGTACAACTTCCTGAATATCGGCTACTATCTGGAACGCGGCGACAACACCGCGCGCCTGATGGACGTGAAGTACTACGTCCTTCTGCCGCGCATCGACTACGTCGGCTCCGGGCTTGACAACTACCAGTGGACCACGCTCCTGCGCGCGATGGGGGCGCAACGGGCCTTCCACTGGGCCTATGGCGGCGATGTCACCGCCATGAAGATCGCCGACTTCCTGATCCGAAACCCACAGTCCCCGCGCTCTCTCGCGACCTGCACCGCGGGGCTGATGAACCACCTCTGTCGCCTCGCCAAAGCCTTCGGACGCGAGACCGAGGCCCAGGACAAGGCACGCTCCCTTGCCGCGGGGATCGAAGCCGCGACCGTCGAGGCGATCTTCGACGAAGGGCTGCACGAATTTCTCAGCCGCTACATCGCCGAGTCCGCCCAACTCGCCAACGCGATCCATGCCTCCTACCTCAGCGGAGAGATGCGCTGATGCGCCTGACCGTCGACCACGTCACCCGCTACCGCTACGATGCCCCGGCCCGGTCCGTCGTGCAAAGCCACCGGCTCACCCCCTCGGCTTTCGCGGGACAGAAGGTGCTCGACTGGGAAGTGACGGTCGAGGGCGGCACCAGAGGGGCGCGGCACCGGGACGGGGCAGGGGACGTGGTCCAGGGCTGGACCGTCGCCGGCCCTGTCACCGAGGTCATCGTCCGGGTCCGCGGCACGGTGGAAACCCAGGACCTCGCCGGCGTCCTGCGCGGTCACCGCGAGACCGTGGCCCCCGACTGCTACCTGCGCGAAACCCTTCCGACCCGGATCGACGTCGCGCTGGCGGACCTTGCCGGGTCGGCCACCGGCCCCGACAGGCTCAGCCTTGCGCACGCGCTGTCTGCCGCGGTCTCGGACGCCATCGCCTACCGCCCCGGCGTGACCCATGCCCATACCACCGCCGCCGAGGCTCTGGCGCTGGGCGAAGGGGTCTGCCAGGATCACGCGCACGCACTCATCGTCTGTGCGCGCCACCGTGGCATCCCTGCCCGCTACGTCTCGGGCTATCTCTTCGCGACCGAGGATGGAACGCCGCACGAAGCAGCCCATGCCTGGGCCGAACTCTTCGTCCCCGGCCTCGACTGGGTCGGTTTCGACCCCGCCAACCGCTGCTGCCCCGACGCCCGTTACATCCGCCTCGGCTCCGGCTTCGACGCTCAGGACGCCGCGCCGATCCGCGGCATAGCGCGGGGCGGGGCGGGCGAGGACATGGATGTCACGGTTGCGGTCCAGCAGTCGGTTCAATAGGGTCCGACAGACTCGAGGGAACAGACGAAGATGACTTACTGCGTGGGCCTCCTCCTCAACGAAGGCATGGTGCTCCTGTCGGATACCCGGACCAATGCCGGCCTCGACAACATCTCGACCTACCGCAAGATGTTCACCTTCGAGGAGCCGGGCGAACGCGTCATCGCGATCCTGACCGCGGGCAGCCTGTCAGTCACCCAGACCACCATCGCCCAGTTGCGCGAAGCCATCGCCGACCGCGAGGCGACGCCGGAAACCTCGATCATGCTGGCCCCCACCTTGCTGAAAGTGGCCGAGATCGTCGGAAATCGCCTTGCCGCCGTCCGGGCTGAAGTCGATCACAAGCTCTCGGCCTCGCAAGGGGCTTCGGCGTCCATGATCGTAGCAGGGCAGCGCCGTGGTGGGGCGATGCGGCTGTTCCTGATCTACCCCGAGGGCAACTTCATCGAAGCGACCGAGGACACGCCCTTCCTTCAGATCGGCGAGCACAAGTATGGCAAGCCGATCCTCGACCGGGTGGTGAAGCCCACAACCAGCCTTGCCGATGCGCAGAAGGCCGTGCTTCTTTCGATGGATTCGACGTTGCGGTCGAACCTCTCGGTGGGCATGCCACTTGACCTTGCGGTGATCGAACGGGACGCCTGCAAGGTCACCCTCCGCCGCCGGATCGAAAACGGCGATCCCCAGTTCCGCGCCATGTCCGAGGCCTGGTCGACAGCCCTGCGCGACGGTTTCGCCAGGATCACGATCTAGCGGGGATCGGATCAGTCGGCGTCCCCCGCGACCTGGCTCAGGACCTGCCCGCGCCCCCGGAGACGCATCAACATAGGCACGACCAGGAACACTGCCGAGATGCCCAACAGCGTGGCCGAAACCGGGGTGGACACCAGCGTCGTCCAGTCGCCCTGCGCGATGGCAAGCGCGCGCCGCAACTGCTGTTCAGCCATCGGTCCCAGGATCAGCCCCACGACCACCGGCGCGACGGGGTAGCCGTAAAGCCGCATCCCGTAGCCCATCACGCCGAACAGGATCAGCATCCCTAACTCCACAGGCGACGCGTTGACCCCGATGGTCCCAAGCGTGGCGAACAGCAGGATGCCGCCGTAAAGCCACGGGCGGGGGATCGAGAGCAGTTTGATCCAGAGCCCGATCAGCGGCAGGTTCAGCACCACCAGCATCACGTTGGCAATCAGCAAAGACGCGATCAGTCCCCAGACCAGCTCGGCGTTCATCACGAACAGCAAAGGACCCGGCTGCAACCCGAACTGCTGGAACCCCGCCAGCATGATCGCCGCCGTCGCCGTCGTGGGCAGGCCCAGCGTCAAAAGCGGCACCAGCGTTCCGGCGGCAGCGGCGTTGTTCGCCGCCTCCGGCCCTGCCACACCCTCGATGGCTCCCTTGCCGAACTCTTCGGGATGCTTCGTCAGCTTGCGTTCGGCCGCATAGGAGAGGAAGGACGCCACATCCGCGCCCCCTGCGGGCATCGACCCGATGGGAAAGCCGATGAAGGTCCCCCGCAGCCAGGCCTTCCATGACCGCCGCCAATCCTCGCCCGTCATCTTCACGCTGCCCCTGACGCGATGCATCCCGTCCGGCGGCTCTCGAATCGCGGCCACGGCCAGTGCCTCGCCGATGGCGAAGAGCGCCACCGCCAGCGTCGTCGTCTCGATCCCGTCCATCAGCTGCGGCACGCCATAGGTCAGCCGCGCCGCGCCCGTCAGCCCGTCGATCCCCACACAGGCCAGCGCCAGCCCGATGAAAAGCGAGGTTAGCCCGCGCAGCGACGAATCCCCGAAGGTCGCCGAGACGGTGACAAAGGCAAGCACCATCAGCGCAAAGTACTCCCGTGGGCCCAGCGTCAGCGCCAGCTTCACCACCTGCGGCGCCAGGAAGGCCAGAAGCAGCGTCGCGATCAGACCCGCCACGAAGCTTCCGATCGCCGCCGTCGCCAGCGCCGGCCCCCCGCGCCCCTGCCGCGCCATCTGGTTGCCCTCGATCGCCGTCACGATTGATGCGCTTTCCCCCGGGGTGTTCAACAGGATCGAGGTCGTCGAGCCCCCATACATTCCCCCGTAGTAGATCCCCGCGAACATGATCAGCGAGCCTGCAGGGTCCAGCCCATAGGTCACCGGCAACAGAAGCGCCACGGTCAGCGCCGGGCCGATCCCCGGCAACACGCCCACGGCCGTGCCCAGCGTCACCCCGATCAGCGCGTACAGCAGGATCACCGGGTCCAGCGCCGTGGACAGGCCCTGCATCAGCAGCGAAAAGCTTTCCATCACGCTATCCCCGGAAGATCAGCAGTTCCAGCGGCCCGCCCGGCAGGTTCAGCTTCAGCAGCCGGTCGAACACCCCATAAATCACCAGCGACAGGACCAGCCCCACCGCCACCGCCTTCCACAACGGCCGCTGCCCGAAGCCTCGCGCCGTCATCCCGAACAGCAGCGCGCCCGAGATCACGAAGCCCACCACATGCAACAGCGCCAACTGCGCGACAAGCCCGCCCAGGATCCACAAGACCGGGGCAGGGGCCTGCCGCGGCGGCCTGGGCAGGTCGCCCCTCAGACCGGAGACGACCGTCATCACCGCCAGACCCAGCAAGCCATAGGCCACGATCCGCGGCACATCCGCCGGACCCACGCCCGCATAGCCGCCATCCTGCTTCAGTCCGGCCGCATCGACCAGAATCAGCGCCGCCAGCCCTGCCAGCCCCGCCGCAATGACGAACGCCGCCCGCCGGGGGCGGCGTTCCGGGGAAAACCCCTCGCTCACTTGACCAGTCCGATGTCGCGCAGCACCGTCTCGGTCGCGGCGATGTCCGCGTCCAGCTGTGCAGCGAAGGCGTCGCCCGCCAGGTAGGTGTTGGTCCAGCCCTTGTCGGCCAGCATCTTTGTCCAGCCTTCCGAGCTGTTCAGCTTCTCGATGTCGCCCGAGATCTTGGCCACCTGCTCCGGCGTCAGCCCCGGCGCTGCGGCCACCATTCGCCAGTTCTCGACCACCACGTCGAAGCCCGCCTCCTTGATGGTCGGCGCCTCGATTCCCGGCAGACGCTCGGCCGAGGAGACCGCCAAGAGCCGCATCGTCCCGGCCTTCACCTGCTCGGCGAACTCGCCCACGGACGAGACACCCGCCGTCACCTGGTTGCCCAGGATCGCCGCCATTGCCTCGCCGCCGCCCGAGAAGGCGACATAGTTGATCTTCGTCGGGTCCACCCCCGCCGCCTTGGCCAGAAGACCGACCAGGATATGGTCCGTGCCCCCGGCCGAGCCACCGGCCCAGCTGACCGACCCCGGGTCAGCCTTCATCTTCTCGACCAGTTGCTCCAGCGTCTGGATATCGGACGCGGCCGGAACCACGATGGCCTCGGTGTCCCCGGTCAGCCGCGCGATGGGCGTCACGTCCTTCAAGGTCACAGGCGAGGCGTTGGTGAGGATCGCGCCCACCATCACATAGCCGCCGACGATCAGTTTCGTCGGATCGCCCGCGCTGTCGGCCACGAACTGCGCCAGCCCCACCGTGCCGCCCGCGCCGGGGACGTTGACCACCTCGACCGAGGGCGCAATGCCTTCGGCCTGCAGGACCTCCTGCATCGCCCGCGCCGTGCCATCCCAGCCGCCGCCGGGGTTGGCCGGAGCCATGATCGTGTAATCCTGCGCGAAAGCCGGAACAGCCAGCGCAGCCGCAAAGGCCACGCCAAGGATTGCGTGTTTCATCTGGTTTCCTCCCAATAGCGGCACAAGGGCCGCAGGTCTGCCGGGGCTCCCTCCCCGGAACACCCACAGCTAAGCACGGCAACCTGTCACGAACCTGACATGTTCCCGTCGCTACTCCCCGCCCTCCAGTGCCGCGTTCCACGCGGCCAGCACCTGTGCGCGACCGGCACCGTCCAGATAGGCCAAGAGCCCCGGCGACACCGCCACTGGCCGCAGCTTCGCCCCCAGCGCCTCCTGCATCGCCACCGCCGAATCCTTGCCGCGCACCTCAAGGCTCACCGCCGGCAGCCGCAGCCGTTCGGCCAGCAGCGTCTGCCCCTCGCGCGACATGAGGAATGCCAGGAAGGCCTCGCCCAGGTCCGGCGACACGGCCGCCCGCGGCACCAGCGCCACCCGGCTGACCACGACCACATAGTCGCGCGGCAGCACCAGCCCCAGGTCCGGCAGCCGCGCGGCCTGGTCTGCGGCATAGGACCCCAGCACGTTGTAGCCCAGCTTCAGCGCGCCCGAATTGACCCCGTCGATGATATCCTGCGATGTCGGGAACGTCTGCACCCCCGCCCGCCCCATCGCGCGCACCAGGGGCCAGAGATCGGCGAAATGCTCCTGGTCCCGCATCAGGAACAGATAGCCCACCGCCGACCGCGCGATGTCATAGGTCCCGATCGCCCCTTTCGGCGCCGTGGCCAGCCAGTCGATCAGCGCCGCCCGGGTGTCCGGCGGCCCGTCCGGGAATGAGGGCTTGTGATACACGATCACCGCCGGTTCGAAGGTCAGCGCAAAGACCATGCTGCGCCAGGCGGCCCAGTCCGGCCAGGTCTCGGCCCCCGCCACATCGGCCTCGCGCGCGTAGCCGTCATTTGCCAGCTTCACCGTCACGTCCATCGCCGAAGAGAACACCAGGTCCGCCGTCGGCTGGCCCGCGTCCGTCTCTGCCATCACCCGCGCCGCAATTTCTCCGGTCAGCAGATCCTCGTAGCGCACGGTCACGTCGGGCGCCTGACGCTGGAAGGCCTCGACCAGCGGCCGGGCCAGCGGGGAATCCAGCGAGGAATAGACCACCAGCTCCCGCTCGCCGCCGCCCGGCGCGGGAAATACCACGACATCGGCCCGGACGGGCAGGGCAAGGCAGACAAGAAGCGCGCGCAGAACCCACATGGGCGCCAGCCTAGCCGTAGCGCCCGCCACCCGACAACTGCCGCCTCACGCTGGCGATTCGCCCGGGATGCTTGATGCCGCAGTGTCGGCCCCCGCGCCGGGACCGAAGCCAGACGAAAGCCACATTTCGCAGAGGCACATGAACGGCGATTAATGGCTCCTTTCCAGACGCTTGTGGCCTGAAGCTCTTCCTATACCTGAACATCCCTTCGCTCTTCCTCAACCACGACCACCTGTCCTACCCTGAGCCCATGAGAATCCTGCTCGTCGAAGACGACCTCCCCCTGGCCGAGGCGCTGACAACGCTCCTCCTGGGCGCAGGCTATGCGCTCGACGTCACCCACGACGGCCTCTCCGCCGAGACCCTGATCGGCGCGGAACGCTTCGACCTTGTCATCCTCGACCTGAACTTGCCGGAAAAGGACGGTCTTTCCGTCCTCCGCTCCCTCCGCGTGAAGAAGAATCCCGTTCCGATCCTTATACTTACCGCCCGCGGTGAACCTGCCGAGCGCATCGCCGGACTTGACCTCGGGGCCGACGACTACATGGTAAAACCCTTCGATGTGGGAGAGTTCGAGGCCCGCGTCCGGTCGATCCTCCGCCGCCAGGCCGGCCACCACGCCTCGGACCTGCAGATCGGCGCCGTCACCTTCGACATGGCCGCCCGCCGCTTTTCGGTCGGGGACGAGGCACTGGACCTGCCCCCGCGCGAACTGGCCCTGCTGGAGCTCTTCTTCCTCCGCGCCGGTCGGGTTGTCGGAAAGGAAGCGATCGTTCAATCCCTTACATCACTTGATGACAGCCTGTCCGACAACGCGATCGAGCAATATGTCAGCCGCCTTCGCCGTCGCCTTCAGCCCCACGGCCTGACCCTGCGCACCGCCCGCGGCCTTGGCTATCTTTTGGAACGCCCCGGTGGCTGACCGCCCGTCGTCCCTTCGCCGAACGATCCTTCTCTGGCTCGTCCCCGCCACCGCCGCCATCGGTGCCCTCGCCCTTCTCGACACGCGGATCGAGGCGCGGAGGACCGCGCGCGACGTCTCGGACCGCGTGCTGATCGGCTCGGCGATGGCCATTGCCGAAGGCGTCAGCGTCGACGCCGAAGGCGGCCTCGCGATCACCATCCCCTTCTCCGCGCTCGACATGCTGTCGTCGACGGCGCAGGACCAGGTCTTCTACCGTGTCGATGGGCCGCAGGGCATTTTGACGGGATATCAGGATCTTGCGTCCGTTTCCGTCGCTGCGGGGCAAGAGACTGCCCTTGCAGATGCGACCTACAAGGGAATGCCGATCCGCACAGCGACCCTCTCGCGCGAACTTACCACGGGCGAAGGCACGCTCCCCTTCACCGTGACCGTCGCCGAAACCACCCGAGCCCGCGAGGCACTGGCCCGCTCCATCCTGGCACGCTCCGCCCTCCGCATCGCGGGCCTCATCGCCGGGGCCGCCCTGGTTGCCTGGACCGTCGCGACCTACGCACTCCGCCCTCTCGACCGTCTCTCGCGCAGTATCGCCGCCCGTGCCCCGCACGACCTGACCCCCGTTGCGGCTGACGCGCCCGACGAACTGCGCCCGGTGGTCGAGGCCCTGAACGGCTTTCTCCAGCGGCTCTCCCGCGCGATGGCGGCGTTGCAGAACTTTGCCAGCAACGCGAACCACCAGATCCGCACGCCCCTGACGGTGGCACGGACACAGATTGCGGTTTCAGGAAAATCCAACGCGGCCAATGCCTTGGAGAAGGCGGATGCCGCGCTGATCCGCATCGAGCGGGTGCTTGAACAGCTTCTCCTCCTTGCCCGGGTCGAGGCCTCGGGCACCCGCCCGGCTCTGCGTGAAGTCGACGTCGCGGCCCTTGCCCGCAGCGTCACGGCCGACCTGATGCCGCTTGCGCTGCGGCTTGACCAGGACCTTGGTTATGACGGCCCCGAAACCGCGCTGGCCAGGACCGAGGACGTCCTTTTGGGCGAACTCCTCCGCAATCTCGTCGGCAACGCCCTGACCCACTGCCCTGCGGGAACGGTGGTGACCCTGCATTTGCAGGACCACGGGCCGGAAGGACTTGTGCTCGCGGTGGCGGACACGGGTCCCCACCTGACCGAAAGACAGTTCACCGACCTGAAACGCCGCCTGCAGCCCGGCCACGAGATGCGCTCGGGCACCCGCGGTCTTGGCCTCCACATCGTGGCCGAGATCGCCCAGGCCCTTGGCGCAGAGATTGCTCTGGACCGGCGTCCGCAAGGCCAGGGTCTGTCCCTGCGCGTCACTCTGCCGATCGTGTGAGAGGAAAGTTGGCTGGGGCGCTAGGATTCGAACCTAGGTATGGCGGTACCAAAAACCGCTGCCTTACCACTTGGCGACGCCCCAACCGTGCGGCGGTGTTTAGCGAAGGGGCTGGGGGCGTGCAAGGGGCCTTCGGCGAAAAATTCGCTCCGCCGTCGCGGCTTGCCGGGGTTCGGGCCGCGAGCTAGGAGAGGGGCATGATCTGGGACGCAGTGATCCTTGGGGCCGGAGCCGCCGGCATGATGGCCGCCATCGAGGCGGGGCGGCGCGGTCGCAAGGTGCTGGTGGTCGACCACGCCAGGGCGCCGGGCGAGAAGATCCGGATCTCGGGCGGAGGGCGGTGCAACTTTACCAACCTCAACATCGCGCCGGACCGATTTCTTTCGCAAAATCCGCGTTTTGCGCTTTCGGCCCTGAAGCGGTTCACCCAGTGGGACTTCATCGCGCGGATGGATGCAGCCAGGATCGCCTGGCACGAGAAGACGCTGGGCCAGCTCTTCTGCGACGGTTCGGCAACGCAGGTCGTCGACATGCTGGTCCGTGACATGGAGCGGGCGGGTGTGGTGCTCTGGCTTGACTGCGCGCCGGGCGAAGTTCGGCGTAGCTCCGATGGGTTCGAGGTCGAAACGGCCCGGGGCGTGCAGCGGGCGCGCGCCGTCGTGGTGGCGACGGGGGGCAAGTCGATCCCGAAGATGGGGGCGACCGGCTTTGGCTACCGGCTGGCCGAGCAGTTCGGGCTCCCGGTGGTCGAGACCCGCCCCGCCCTCGTGCCGCTGACCTTTGCCGAGCAGGAACTGGCCTGGATGCGGCCCCTTGCCGGGGTGTCGCTGCCGGGACGGGTCAGCTGCGGGCGGACGGCGTTCGACGAGGCAGTGCTCTTCACCCATCGCGGACTCTCCGGTCCGGCGGTGCTGCAGATCTCCTCGTACTGGCGTGAGGGCGAGGCGATCCATGTCGACCTGCTGCCGGGCTGGGACGTCGCGTCAGAGCTGCGCGCCGCGCGGGGCAAGCTTGCCCTGCGGACGGTCCTGGGACGCTGGCTGCCCGAGCGACTGGCCCGTCATCTGGAAGAGGCGGCCGGGGTGACGGGGTCGATGGCCGAACTTCCGGGGGCCACCCTCGACCGGATCGGCGCGGGGATCCGCGACTGGCGGCTGGTGCCGGTCGGGTCCGAAGGCTACCGGACCGCCGAGGTGACGCTGGGGGGCGTCGATACCCGGGCACTGGACGGCCGGACGATGCAGGCGAAGGCGGTTCCGGGCCTGCATTTCGTCGGCGAGGTGGTGGATGTGACCGGCTGGCTGGGGGGGTACAATTTCCAGTGGGCCTGGTCATCGGGTTGGGCGGCGGGACAGGCGATCTGATCCTTCCCCGGAATGGATCGCACGGCTTGCCGGTTTGCCTGTCCACGCTGGACAGACAGCGCATCCTGTTTCCGATCAATGGGTTACCGGCGGACGTTAACCCGGCGTTAGCTGCGACTCATACCCGACGGTCCAGTCGGCCCGTGTTCCGCGCGATCTTCCGGTAGCCCCGTTCCCCCCGCGCGCCAAGCCAGGCCGAACCCCGCGGGTCGATGCCTGACACCTGCCGAAAGCGCGCCTCGGCCGCGTTGATCCTGCCTAGGGGGATCAGGCTGGGGCCGAAATGGATTGCCCTTCAATGTCACGGAGCCGACCATCGGGTTGCCGTTCAGGAATCAGGCCCGGGGGGCATGCCAGACCTTTCGCCAAGGCTCAGACCCGCAGGGGGTCGGCCTTGGCCAGGCGGTCGAACTGCATCAGGCTGGCGACGAGCGCCGGCATCTGCTCAAGCGGGATCATGTTCGGCCCGGCCGAGGGGGCGCGGTCCGGGTCCTCATGCGTCTCGATGAACACGCCTGCGATGCCAAGGCTTACCGCAGCGCGCGCCATGACCGGCGCAAACTCGCGCTGCCCGCCCGAGGAATTGCCCTGTCCCCCCGGTTGCTGCACCGAATGGGTGGCGTCCATGATGATCGGGTAGCCGGTCCTTGCCATGATCGGCAAGCTGCGCATGTCGGCGACGAGGGTGTTGTAGCCGAAGCTGACACCGCGTTCGGTCAGAAGGATCCGGTCGTTGCCGGTGCTTGCGACCTTGGCCGCGACGTTGGCCATATCCCAGGGTGCGAGGAACTGGCCCTTCTTCACGTTCACCACCGCCCCGGTTTCGCCGGCGGCCAGCAGAAGATCGGTCTGGCGGCAGAGGAAGGCCGGAATCTGGATCACGTCGACCACCGTCGCCGCCTCGCGCGCCTGGCCCGCGTCGTGGACATCGGTCAGGACCGGCATCCCCATCGCGCGCACGGCCTCCAGCACCTTCAGGCCGGCCTCCATCCCCATGCCGCGCTTGCCGGACAGCGACGTGCGGTTGGCCTTGTCGTAGCTCGCCTTGAAGACGTATTGCGCCCCCGCCGCCGCGCAGGCCTCGGCCATCCGGCCCGCGATCATCTGGGCATGGGTTTGGCTTTCCAGCTGGCAGGGACCCGCGATCACCAGAAGTGGCCGGTCATTGCCGACGGTCAGCCCGCCGATCGTCACATCCGTCATGCGCTTGCCCTTACGACGAGACCTGTTCCCGCAGGATCGCGGCGGTCATCGAGACCATGAGGTAAATTCCCAGCATGATCAACATGGTCACCAGCGTGTTCTCGAATGCGCGGGGGAAGGCGGGTTCGTCCGGCGGAATCGGGCTGACCGACAGCGACAGGTAGCGGACTTGACGATTGGCCTCGATCCGCGACGTCTCCATCGCCTGCAGCGCCTGGGCCAGCAGCATCTGCCGGGTCTGCAGATCGGCCTGCGCGACCAGAAGCTGGCCCTGGACCTCGGCCAGGCTGGTCTCGCCCCCGTTCGTCTCGGTCATCCGCGCGCGCAGGTCGGCGATCTGGGACTCCAGCGTGGCGATGCGGCGCTTGATCGGCTCCATCCGGGCCTGGTTCGGCTCGGCATTCGATTCCATCTGCGCCAGCGCCAGGCGTTCCTGCACCAGCTGGTTTTCAAGCCCCGAGATCTGGCCGACGATCAGCCCGACTTCGGTCTCTGACGAGAGAATCTTGAACTTCTCCTGCAGCTCGATGAGCTTCTTCTGCGACTCGGCCAGTGAGGCCTGCGCCGCGTCATACCCCGCCTGCGCATCCTTCATCTGGTCGGCCCGCAGCCGCTGTGTCAGATGGTCGACCTGTCCCTCGGCATAGGCGATCAGCTGCTTCGACCAGGCGGCCGCAACCTGCGGGTCGGCGGCGATCACGTCCATGCGGATCACGCCCTCGGTCGTGTCGAACGAGATTTTCAGGAACTTGCGGTAGACCTTGTAGGCCGCCTCAAGCCCGGCATCGGCCTCCAGCCGCTGCAAGGGGTCGATCGTCTCGCTCTGGAAATGGGCGCGGAAGCCCAGATCCTCATCCAGCCGCGCCATCGCCTCGCGTGATTGCAGGTAGCCCTGGACGGCGATCGAATCCTGCGAGGTGGCAAAGGCCGTGCCCGAAAAGAGCCCGCCAAGCGATCCCCCGGTCGAGGCCGGCCCCGCCTGCTGGATCACGAACTCGGACCGGACCGAATACATCGGTGTCGCGATCATGTAGAAATACCAGCCTGCAAGCAGCGTCGGCAGCATGACGAAGGCGAACAGCCGCGCGGCCAGCAGGGCAAGACGGCGGCGGCGGCGGCGGGCGATGTCCTGCTGCATCCGCAGGATTTCGGCCGCCTGGTTCACCTCGGCGCGCTGCTCGGTCGAGGGCAGCTGGACCGGCTTCGCCTTCTTCGGCAGCTGCACGCCGTCGCCGGGCAGGCGTGCGAGTTCGCGGCCGGGGGCGCGGACGGGGGACTCTGCCGGGGCGGGCGAGGGCGAGACCACCCGCAGAATCGAGGCGCGCGAGAAGGGGTCGACCCCGGCCTCGCGCAGAAGGCGGACGGCATCGGCCTCGGATGCGGGGGCAAGCCGGTTCTTCTGCGCAATCAGGAAGGCCCGCTTCAGCTGGCGTTCGGTAAGCCCCTCGGCCAGGATTGCAGCGTTGACGGCGGCGATCTCTTCGGGCGTGACGGCGCGCTGGACCGCGGGGGCAGTGGCGGCCGTAGCTTCGAGGTCCGGGCCGGACGCGGGCCGGTCCTCGGGGCGGCGGAAGTCCATGTTGCCGAACCCGTCATCCCCGGTGTCGAACATCTGGCCGCTGTCCCCGGCGCCAAGGGCCGAGCGGTCAACCGGCCGGGTGTGATAGCGGGCGACCTTAGGCGTCGTAGTCATAAAGCCGTTTCGCTTCTTCAAGGGTCTCGAACTGGTAGAGCTGGCCATTGCGCAGCACGGCGGCGCTGCGACAGAACTTCTCCAGCGTCCTGGGCGAGTGCGAGACGATCACGACGGTCGAATTCTTCAGGCGTTCCTTGAGGATGTTGCCGGCCTTGCGGTTGAATTCGACATCCGCGGTGGCGGGCATCCCCTCGTCGATCAGGTAGATGTCGAACTCGATCGACAGCAGGAGCGAGAACGAGAACCGGCTGCGCATCCCCGAGGAATAGGTGGCCAGCGGCATCTCGAAATATTCGCCAAGGCCGCAGACCCAGCGGCAGAAGCTTTCCACGTAATCTGGGTCCAGCCCGTACAGCCGGGCGATGTAGCGGCAGTTTTCCTTGGCGGAATGCTTGTTGTTCACCCCGCCCATGAAGCCCAGCGGGAACGACACGCGCGAGGTCTTGCGGATCGAGCCTTCGTCGGGCTTCTCCAGCCCGGCCATCATGTTGATGATCGTGGTCTTGCCGGTGCCGTTGCCGGCCAGGATGCCAAGCGAGTTGCCCAGCTCGACGCGGAAGGAGGCACGGTCAAGGATCACCTTGCGCTGCGTTCCCGTCCAGAAGGATTTCGATACGTCCCGAAACTCGATCATCCGCCGCCTCGGCACCCGTGGATCGGGCGTCCGTCTCTTGGTGTACGGCCATACCGTTAACATCGCGTTTGTGGCCTTTAAAGGGCCGAGGTGGCGCGTTTTCCGTGGTGGGGCCGGTCAGGCGATGCCTTGCCGGGCGCGCGGGCGGGCCAGAAGCAGGGCGGCGGGTCCGGCAAGCAGGCTGATCGCCAGGCCCAGCCGCGCGGCCTCCTGCATGGCGCCGCCGGGCAGCGCGGTGGCAAGGCTCAGGACGGGGAGGGTGAAGCCCATGCCCATGATCAGCGTGATCCGCAGCACGTCGCGCAGGGAGATTCCGGACGGCAGGCGCAGGCCCAGCATGGCGGCAAGGCCAAGCCCGATCACGATCATTCCCAGCGGCCGGCCGATCCAGAGCGCGGCCAGCGTGGTCAGCGTGGTTGGGGCGAAGGCCGAAAGGTCCACCCCGCCGCGCGTCAGGCCGAACACGAACAGGATCGCGGTCAGCGGCCAGGCAAGCGCATGTGTCAGGCGGTTCAGCGGATCGTGCAGAAGTTCCTCGGCCTCGGCGAAAAGGCCGAAGCTGCGGTCGGCATGGGCGATGGCGGGGATCACCGGCAGCAGGCCCAGGACCGGGGGCAGGCCCGAGGCGGCGACGCCGATCCAGGACAGAAGTCCGGCGGCGACATAGGGCAGAAGCCGCTGGCTTGCGCGCCGCTGCGTCTCGGGTGCGTCAGGATCGGGGGTGCGGCCGAAAAACGCCCAGGTGATCAGCGTCGCCGCAAGGGGCAAGAGCAGCCAGACCAGGCGCAGGGACACGGAAGGATGCGTGAGCCCCGCGATCAGCAGGGCAAGAATGTCCGTGGCGATGGCGAGAAGCAGCAAAAGGTGCAGTGCGGCGTGGCCGGGCCCGAAGACCGCACGTCCGACGAGAAAGCAAAGAAGCACGTCGCTTCCCAGCGGCACCTGCCATCCGGTTGCGAAACCAGCCTCCTCGGCGGTCTCGATCAGTGCGGCGGTTGCGATCCAGACCAGCGCGGCACCGACCAGCCCGCCAAGGGTGAGCCCGGCCGGAAGCGCGGCCTGCCGTCCCTTGAGCGAGCCGTGCTCCAGCGTCAGGGCCTCCCAGAGCTCCTTGCCGATGAAGAACAGGAAGAGCGCCATCGCCCCGTCCGCCACAATGTTCAGCGGCGTGAGGCTGAAGGGCAGCGGGGCGAGCCAGGAGGGCAGTGCGAGGTCGAGCAGACGCCACTCGACCGCGTCGTAATAGCTGGCGGGCGCGACGTTGACCCAGAGCGTCGCCGCCGAGGCGCCGCCGAGCAGGGCCTGGGCGAAACGGGGCACGAAACTGGAGACGCGATACATGCGGACCCTCGGCAGGATTTTCGCCATTTGAGCCGGGAACTGGCCGGTCCGCAATGGGCCTCTGGCGGCGGGGGAGCCGTCGCCGGGGGCATCGAACCCCCGCCGACGGCGCTGCCGCGGAGCGGGGTCGGACGGTGTGCCCTGTCACGGGCGGCGGATGCCTCCGGCGGGGATATTTCTGGAAGGGAAAGCGGGGTGCGGGGTTGCCCGGCGGGGCTGGAGGGGCCAGCTTGAGGCGATGGGATTGAGCGAGGATATTCGGGCCTGCCGGCTTTGCGCCACCCGGTTCGCCGGGACCGCGACGGGTCACGATCCGCGGCCGGTGGTCTGGTTCCGCCCCGGTGCCCGGGTGCTGGTGGCGGGGCAGGCGCCCGGCCTGCGGGTGCACGAAAGCGGGCGGCCCTTCACCGACCGCTCCGGCGACCGGTTGCGCGACTGGATGGGCGTGACGGAGGCGGAGTTCTACGACCTGTCGCGCGTGGCGGTGGTGCCGATGGCCTTCTGCTTTCCCGGCTACGACGCGAAGGGCGCGGACCTTCCGCCGCCGCCGTCCTGTGCCGCCACCTGGCGCGGGCGGGTCATGGCCGAACTGGGCGAGGTGCCGCTGACGCTTCTGGTCGGCGGCGCGGCGATCCGCTGGCATCTGGGCCTGCGCGACGTGACACGGGCCGTGGCTGACTGGCGCATCCCCGCCGCGCGCGGCGTCTTTCCCTTGCCGCATCCCTCGTGGCGGAATACGGGGTGGCTGAAACGTCACCCCTGGTTCGAGGCCGATCTCCTTCCGGTTCTCCGCCAGCGCGTGCGGGAGGTTCTTTAGATGTCCGACGTCGTCACCCTGCTGGATGCGGCCCACGCCGCCGTCTCGGCCGATCCCGGCAACGAGGCGCTGCGGCTGCGCTTCTTCGAGCGGCTGGCCGATGGCGAGATGGTCCTCCTGCTGGAGCGCGAGGCCGAAGGGGAAAGCCTGGAGCCCAAGGTCTTCGACCTGGAGGACGGCCCGGTCGTCCTGGTCTTCGACCGAGAGGAGCGGCTGGCCAGCTTCACCGGCGGAATCGCCCCCTATGCAGCACTGCCGGGCCGGGTGATCGCGGGGCTTCTGAAGGGGCAGGGCATCGGGATGGGGGTGAACCTCGGCGTCGCACCCTCTTCGATGCTGCTGCCCCCCGAGGCGATGGACTGGCTGGCCGAGACGCTGGAAGAGGCACCCGAAGAGGTCGAGGCGCTTCCGCAGGAGTTCCTGCCGCCCTCGGTCCCCGAAGCGGTGATCGCGGCGCTGGATGCCAAGCTTGCGCGGGCGGGCGGGCTGGCCGTGGCCGCGCTGCTGGCGGGCGTGGTCTACAAGGGGGGGCGACGGGGCCACCTTCTGGCCCTGCTGGATGCCGTCGAGGGCGCGGAAGGCGCGCTCGCGCGGGCGATGAACGAGGCGCTGGTCTTTTCCGGCATCGAGGCGGGGGAACTTGACGTGGTCTTCCTGCCCTCGGTCGCGCCCGTCGCCCGGTCGATGGGACGCGTCGCGCTGAAGTTCGACCTCCCCGCGCCCGAAGTGCAGGATCTTTCCCCCGCCGCACCGGGGATGGACCCGTCGCGGCCCCCGAAACTGCGGTAGCTCCGGGTGCGGCGGGCGGAGCCTCCGGCGGGAGTATTTGGGAAAAGAGCAAGCGCACTTTTGGGGTATAATGATACCGTTCTGGCAAGGTGCTGATAAACATATAGAAAATCTTGTTTCTGGTGCTTGACGCGTCGTGCGGCTTCGGCGATAAGCCCGCATCCGAGATTGTCGGGGGCCGTCAGGCCTCCTTTTCGTTAGGGACCACGATGAAAACCTTCACCGCTACTCCGGCGGACATCGAGAAGAAGTGGATCCTGATCGACGCCGAGGGCGTCGTTCTGGGTCGCCTCGCCACGATCGTCGCCAACATCCTGCGCGGCAAGAACAAGCCGACCTTCACCCCCCACATGGACATGGGTGACAACGTCATCGTCATCAACGCCGACAAGGTGCAGATGACCGGCAAGAAGCGCGACGACAAGGTCTACTACTGGCACACCGGCCATCCGGGCGGCATCAAGCAGCGCACCGCGCGGCAGGTGCTGGAAGGCAACCACCCCGAGCGTGTGGTCGAAAAGGCCGTCGAGCGCATGATCACCCGCAACCGCCTGGGCCGTCAGCAGATGACCAACCTCCGCGTCTACGCCGGGGCCGCTCATCCGCATGAGGCGCAGCAGCCGACCGTTCTGGACGTCAAGGTCCTGAACCCGAAGAACACCCGGAGCGCGTGATCATGGCCGATATCAAATCCCTCGATGACCTGAAGTCGGCCGTGGGTTCCGCACCCGCCGCCGTCGAAGCTGCTCCGCGTCAGCCCGTCCGCGACAAGCTCGGCCGCTCCTATGCGACCGGCAAGCGCAAGGACGCGGTCGCCCGCGTCTGGGTCAAGCCCGGTTCGGGCAAGGTCGTGGTCAACGGCAAGGAAATGGCGGTCTACTTCGCCCGTCCCGTGCTGCAGATGATCCTGAAGCAGCCCTTCACCGTGGCGAACGTGGAAGGCCAGTTCGACGTCTACGCGACCGTCGCTGGCGGCGGCCTCTCGGGCCAGGCTGGCGCCGTGAAGCACGGCATCTCGAAGGCGCTGCAGCTTTATGAGCCCGCCCTGCGCGGTGCGCTCAAGGCCGCGGGCTTCCTGACCCGCGACAGCCGCGTCGTCGAACGGAAGAAGTACGGCAAGCCGAAGGCCCGCCGCTCGTTCCAGTTCTCGAAGCGTTAACAGCTCTCGCAGGGTACGCTTCGGCGCACCTTGCCCGGAAGGCCCGCCCCACCGGCGGGCCTTTTGCTTTGGGCCATTTGCCGCCGCCGCGGGCCGGCCTTTCAAGCGAACCTGCCCGCCCTCCGGCGATCCGCGCTAGACTGGCGCCTTCCAACGATGGAGGTCGAGATGATTTCGGTTCGGTACATCGTGAACGACGTCGCTGCCTGCGTCGCCTTCTACCGCGACGTGCTTGGCTTTGCCGTCGAGATGCACCCCGGCCCCGGTTTCGCAGCCCTCACGCGGGGCGACCTCCGGTTGCTGCTGAACGCGCCGGGGCAGGGTGGGGCCGGGGTTGCCGGCGGTGCGCCGCAGCCGGGTGGCTGGAACCGCTTCCAGATCGCGACCGACGACCTGGACGCGCTGGTCGCAAGTCTGCGGGACAGGGGGCGGCCTTCCGGGGCGAGACGGTCGAAGGCCGCGGCGGGCGGCAGTGCCTGGTCGAGGACCCTTCCGGCAACCTGGTGGAGCTGTTCCAGCCCGGCTGAAAAAGAAGGGCCGGGAAAACCCGGCCCAGTCAGGGGTAAGAGCGAAGAAATCGCTCGGGGATTCTGGCTCAGGGTTGCCAGAAGGGTTTGGCGCATTCGCGGCGGGCTTGCTGAGCATCAAGGCCGATGTCGCGCAGCAGGTGCGCGTCCAGATGGGCCAGGCGCTGCCGTTCGCGGGTGCGGGTCATGGCGGTGGAAAGGGACGTCAGCAAGCGCGCAAAAAGCCCGGAGCGGGCGCGCAGCGGAAGGGTGTCGATATGGGTCTGGGGCATTTCTGCCTCCTTCGATTTGTATTGATACAAAATGCCTGTTTCGGTAGTAACAATGTACTCTCACCACCGAATGAGTCGCCAGAGGATTATTGTGACTGATACAACTTGGGCGCCCGATCTGACTCAATTCCCCGGACCGAAGTACCTGGCGCTGTCCCGCGCCCTGCGGGATGCGATCCGCAGCGGGGATTTGCCGGCGAATTCTCGGCTGCCAACGGTGCGAGATCTGGCCTGGCGCCTGCATCTGACCCCCGGAACAGTGGCGCGGGCCTATCAGCTGGCCACGCAGGAGGGTCTTCTGGCCGCGACGGTAGGGCGCGGGACCTTTGTAGCGGCACAATCCCCGCGCCTTGGTCCGACCCAGCCATTGTATGCTGAACGCATCACCGGCGGATCCACCGGACTCGTCGACCTCCGCGCGCCGCAGGTGCCCGAGGTCGGGCAGGCCGAGGCCTTCCGGCAGGCGTTGCTGGAAATGGCCGAGGGGACGGGGCAGGGCTGGCTCGACTATACCAGCCAGCTGGGCGAGGCCGCCTTGCGGTCCGAGGTCGTGGCCTGGATGGGCGACCGCATCCTGGGTCCCATCGGACCGGAAGATGTGGCCCTGACGCACGGCGGGCAGAACGCGATCCATCTGATCTTCGACTGTTGTCTGCGCGGCGAACGCCCGGTCGTGCTGATCGAGGATCTGGCCTATCCCGGCTTCCGTTATGCCGCCCGCGCGGCCCGTGCCGAAGTCGTGCAGGTCGAGATCGACGAACTGGGCATCGTCCCCGCCGCGCTGGAAGCCGCCTGCCGCCGTCACGGCGCCCAGGTGTTGTGCCTGACGACCGAGGCGCAGAACCCCACCACCGGCCGCATGCCCGTGAAGCGCCGCCAGCAGATCGCCGAGATCGCCCGGGCCTACGATCTCCAGATCCTCGAGGACGACTGCTACTCCGTCGCCGTTTCGGACATCCCCAGCTTGCGCGCCCTGGCACCCGAGCGGGTCTGGCTGGTGGGCAGCGTCTCCAAGACCCTCTCTGCGGCGCTGCGCTTCGGCTACGTGATCTGCCCCGCCGGCATGGGCGAGGCGGGCCGCCTGACCGCGCAGCACGGGTTCTTCGCGCTCTCGCGCCCGGTGGCCGAGCTGATGCTGCGGCTCTTCCAGTCCGGCGCCGCACAGCGCATCCGCGAGCGCGTCCAGGCCGAGTTCGCTGCCCGCCAGCAGATCCTCGTCAACCAGCTTGGCGCCTTCGACCTTGGCTGGCAACCCGGCGTTCCCTTCGCCTGGCTGCGGCTTCCCGTCGGCTGGCGCGCCTCGACCTTCCTGCGCACCGCCGAGGCACGGGGGGTCCTGGTCCGCTCGGCCGACGAATACGCCGTCGTCCACGGCCGCGCCCCGAATGCCGTGCGCATCGCCATCGCCGCGGGCCTCCCGCGCGAGGCGTTCGAGACGGCGATGCGCACGCTGGCCGACCTTCTGGCCCGCCCGCCGCAGGACCTTCTGGTCTAGAGATCCCGACCTGTTGCATTTGGGACTCGCCCCGCGCGGAATCGCCCGGATCGGGAGTTGACCGACCGGCAACCCCTGGCCCAGATTCCGCGCACGAGCAGTCAATAAGAGAGCCCGAAAAATGGGACTTCAGCATGCATTCCACGCGCCGCACGGCGGCGCGGATTTTCTTGGCTGGCGCAAGACGCGCCAGGGTGCCACCGAAATCGTCTACGATGACGGCGTGACCCGCCGCATGGTCTGGCGCGTTGCCACCGACGACCCCTCCGAAGCCCGCATCGCCGAGGCGCTGCGCGTGGCCGTCGGTTCAGTCCGTGTCGTCCCTACGCTCTATGACGAGCTGAAAAAACGCGCGATCGCCATCGAGCGCATCGCCGGCTGAACACCGGGGCGGGGTCCCTGCGGCCCCGTCCGCCATGCCCGCTTGATTTCCCCCCGGATTGATGCCCCTCTTGCCACGAACGGGTCGTTCGGTCTAATTTGATCAAATGACAAGGCTGCCGGTAGCGCGGCCGAACAGGGGGCAAGATGGCGCAAACGCCGGGATCCGAGGCCAGAACGGGCCTCAAGCTGATCTCTCCGACAGCTGTTTACGTGATTCTCCTTCTCGCCGTGCCGCTGGCCACGGTGCTGATCTACTCGGTGCTGACCGGCGGGCGCGGCAACGTCTCGCTTCCCGTCACGATCGAGAACTACTCCGAACTCTGGGCCAAGTCGGTCTACGGCTACATCATGGTCAAGTCACTGATGGTGGCGCTGGTGGTGACAGCCATCACCGTGGTCCTCGCCTATCCGGTGGCCTATTTCGTCAGCTTCCACGTCAAGCCCGAGCGGAAGAGCCTGTGGCTGTTCCTGATCACCATCCCGTTCTGGACCAGTTACATCATCCGCGTCAGCCTGTGGTTCGTGATCCTGGGCTACGGAGGCATCCTCGACTCGCTGCTTGGAACGATCGGCCTGCCGCCTCTCAACGTGGCCAGCCACTCGATCCTGTCGATCATCATCGTGCTTGCCCATGCCTATGCCCCCTTCGCGGTGCTGCCGATCTTCGTCAGCCTGGAAAAGGTAGACCGCTCGCTGCTGGAAGCCGGGCAGGACCTGGGCGAATCCCGGTGGGTCACCTTCCTGCGTGTGACGCTGCCCCTGTCGATGCCAGGCGTGATCGCCGCGGCGCTGATCGTCTTCATCCCGACGGTCGGCGACTACGTGACGCCCGAGCTTGTCGGCGACGGCAAGGAGCCGATGATCGCCAACCTGATCGAGACCCAGCTTCTGAAGCTGCAGAACTTCCCCCAGGGGTCGGCCTTCGCCGTGGCCTCGATGCTGATGGTCGGCATCGTCTCGGTCGCTTTCGTGCTGTGGAACCGCCGCTTCATCGGAGGCCAGAAATGAAGAAGGCCCCGATCCTGCGCAGCTACACGCTGGTCTACCTCTTGTTCCTTTACGGGCCGATCCTGCTGTTGCCGATCTTCGCCTTCAACGATGGCAAGGTCGTGGCCTTCCCGCTGCAGGGCTTCACAACCGGCTGGTTCAGCGAGATGTTCGCCGACCAGAACCTGCGCATCGCCGCGAAGAACAGCCTGATCATCGCGCTGTCGGTGGCCACCCTGTCCACCGTGCTGGGCATCTTCGCCGCGCGCGCCAGCGTGCGCTACGCCTTCCCCGGAAAGGCCCCGCTGATGGGGCTGATCATGCTGCCGCTGGTCCTGCCCGAGATGATCGTCGCGATGGCGCTGCTGGTCGTGCTTCTGTCGATGGGCGTGCCGCTGTCGCTGTTCACCGTCATCATCGGCCAGGTCCTGATCTGCACCCCCTTTGCCGTCGCGATCCTGACCTCGGCTTTCCAGAGCCTTGACAAGTCGCTGGAAGAGGCGGCGATGGACCTGGGTGAAACCGCGTGGAGCACCTTCCGCCTGATCGTGCTGCCCCTGGTGATGCCCGGGATCATGGCATCCTTCCTGATCTGCTTCACCATCTCGTTCGACGAGTTCATCATCTCGAACTTCCTCGGTTCGGGCCAGCCGATCCTGTCGGTCTATATTTTCGGTCAGTTCCGTTTCCCCGCAAAGGTGCCCTCGATGCTTGCCCTGGGGACGGTGCTGGTCTGTATGTCGATCATCCTGCTCGGCTTCGCCGAGTACATGCGCCGCCGCGGCATCGCCAAAGCGGGGGGCAAAGATTCCGGAGGCTTCCTGTGACCTTTTCCGCTGACCGTCCGACGATGATCGAGTTCAAGGACGTCCACAAATACTACGGCGACTACCACGCGCTGCGGGGGATCAACGGGACGATCAAGGCGGGGGAGTTCTTCTCGCTCCTTGGTCCCTCGGGCTGCGGCAAGACCACGCTTTTGCGCACCATCGCCGGGTTCGAGGACATCTCGTCGGGCGTCATCATGATCGATGGCAAGGACATGGCGAACGTCGCCGCCAACGTGCGGCCGACGAACATGGTGTTCCAGTCCTACGCAATCTTCCCGAACATGAGCGTCGAGGAAAACGTGGGTTTCGGCCTGCGCAAGGACCCGCGGTCAAAAGAGGATAAGGCCAAGGCCGTTGCCGAGGCGCTGGAGATGGTGGGGCTCAAGGGCTTTGGCAAGCGCGCGGCCCATGCGCTCTCGGGCGGCCAGCGGCAGCGCGTGGCGCTGGCCCGCGCGCTGATCCTGAAGCCCAAGGTGCTGCTTCTGGACGAGCCGCTCTCTGCGCTGGACAAGAAGATGCGCGAACACATGCAGGTCGAGCTCATCAAGCTGCAGCGCCAGGTCGGGATCACCTTCATCCTCGTCACCCACGACCAGGAAGAGGCGCTGGTCATGTCCGACCGCATCGCCGTGATGTTCGAAGGCGAGATCGCCCAGCTTGCGGACCCTGAAACGCTGTACCGGCGGCCGAACTCGAAGAAGGTGGCCGACTTCATCGGCACGATGAACTTCATCCCGGCCCAGGTCCTGTCCGAGACCGGCGACACCCTCGAGATCGACGCCAAGGGCCTGGGCCGCGTCACCATCGATGCGTCGATGGCCCCGCCTGCGCGCGGCGAAAGCCCGGTGGTGGGCCTGCGCCCCGAGACGCTGACGCTGCTCTACGACGGCCAGACCGCGACCGAGCGCGAGACGGAAGGCATCATCGACGAGGTGATCTACTTCGGCGACATGACCTATTACGACGTCTACCTGGGCGGAACGGATGTCGAGGTGCGGCTGTCGATGCGCAACGTGCCGGGCCGCCCGGTGCTGGACGTGGGGACGAAGGTTCGGGTTGCCTGGAGTCCGTCGGCGCTGGTCCTGTTCCGCTAGCGTTCGCGCGCTTGCCGATTTCTTCGAAGTAATCGGACCGGAGCCTTCAAAGGCTCCGATGCGGAGTTTGTGAAAACTCCGCGCCCCGGTGAATCGGGGTTAAGCAAAAGTTAACGCCCGCAGCCAACACCTTGATCTTAAAGGCGACTTGGAGTTTGTCCACTGTGGACAGGCTTTTCATCGATCCGGCGAAATCAGCCCCAGACCGCGCAAATAGATGCCGATCCCGGTCTCCAGCAGGTCCTCCGGCGGCCAGGGCAGCACGCCCCCGTTGCCCCGCAGGAACAGCTCCACAACCCCGTGGCTGGCCGCCCAGACATGGGCCGAGACCATGCTGGCCGGCGGTCGCCGCCCTTCGGGCAGCCCCCGGACCAGCCCTTCCGCCGCCCGGTCCATCGTCGCCCGCGCCTTCGCTGCGACCGAGGCGAGGTCCGGGTGCTGTCCCGGTTGCAGACCGCTCTCGAACATCGCCTGGTAGTGGCCGGGATATTTCCGGGCGAAGGCCAGGTAAGCCCGCCCCGTCGCCTCGAAGGCCGCAAGGGGGGAGGGCCGCCCCTCGTCGTAGGCGTACTCAAGAAGCGCCGCGAAGATGTCGAACCCCTGCCGCGCGACCTCGGCCAGAAGATCATCCCGCCCCGCGAAATGCCGGTAGACCGCCGCCGGCGTCACATCAGCCGCTTTCGCGGCCTCGGACAGGGTGAAGCCCTGCGGCCCCTTCTCGGCGATCAGCGCCAGCGCCGCCTCGACCAGCGCCTGGCGGAGGTTGCCGTGGTGGTATCCCCGCTTCATCCCCGCAACTTCGGCCCGCCGCAGATCTTGTCGTCGACCTTGCCGATGGATTTCTCGTCCTTCCCGGCATAGTCCACGGCCCCCAGGATCGTCTGGATCGCCGCGATCCGCGCGCGCTTCTTGTCGTCGGAGAGGATCACCGTCCAGGGCGCGTGCTTGAAGTGGGTCTTCTCCATCGTCTCGTCGATGGCGGTGCAGTAGTCGTCCCACTTCGCCAGCCCGTCGATGTCGATCTGGCTGAGCTTCCACTGCTTCAACAGATCCCCCTCGCGGTCGAGGAACCGTTTCAGCTGCTCGGCCCGCCCGACCTCCAGCCAGATCTTCAGGAAGACGATCCCCTCGTCGACGATCATCTGCTCGAACTCCGGCAGCTGTCGGAAGAACTTCGTCCGCTCCTGCGGCGTGCAGAAGCCGAAGACATGCTCGATCATCGCGCGGTTGTACCAGCTGCGATCGTAAAGCGCGATCTCGCCCTTGGCGGGAAACCAGTCGACGTAACGCTGGAAGTACCATTGCTGGCTTTCCCGCTCGTTTGGTTTGGGCAGCGCCACGACATAGGCCTGGCGCGGGTTCAGGTTTTCCGTCACCGCCTTGATCGTCCCGCCCTTACCGGCGGCGTCGCGGCCCTCGAACACGACGAGAAGCCGCTTTCCCGAGGCTTTCAGGCCGGCCTGCATCTTCGCAAGCTCGATCTGCAGGGCGTCCATGTGGGTGTCATACTCCTTGCCCGACAGCTCCTCGCGGTAGGGGTAGGACTTGGTGAGGATGTCATCCTTCCCCGCCTTTTCGATGGCTTCGCGCACCGATTTCGGCGCGCCTTCGCGGAAGTAGCGGCTGATCGCGCCGTCGAAGGGAAGCTGGGTCATGCACTGGTCCTCCTGCCAGGCAGAGTAGAGGGATCGCCGGGCAGAAGGAAGCGGGCACGATCAGCCGGGGGGAGTGACCATGCCGATGCCATGCCGCGCCATCGCCGCGGCGATCGCGGGAAAGTCCGGCATCTCGCCGGGGGCGAGGGGGGTGTCCCGGCCCACGTCGCGGAAGAAGGCGATCATGCTGTCGTCCAGCATCACCAGGAAGCGCACCGGCCTGTCCCCTTCGTTGGCATAGTTGTGCGGCTCCATGCTGCTGACGGCGGCGCTTTCGCCGGGGTTCAGCCGAATGGTCGTCACGCCCTCGGGGCCGAAGCTGCGCACGGTGAGCTGGCCTTCGACAACCGCGAAAAGCTCGGGCGAGGCATGGGTGTGCGGCGGGGTGACCGCGCCGGGCGGGGCCTCGACCTCGATCAGGTGGTTGGCGGTTCCGGGCAGCTGGCCCAGGAAACGCAGGTGGTCGGTCACGACCCAATGGGTCTCGATCCGCTCGCGCGGGGTAATGGTGATCGTCATGATTATGGTCCTACGGTATGGATCAGTCCGCGTCAGAGGGGGCGCTGGCGGCTGCGGACAAAAGCCGCTCCAGCGCCCAAGCGGCGGTCTGGCCGGCTTCCGCGCCGGTCAATCCGCCGTAGTCCTTCAGCACTTCCCAGGCGGAGGCGCTGTAAAGCAGATGGGCCAGTGCCTCGATCCGCGCCTTTTCGGTAGGGGGTAGGCTGGCAGTGACCGGCGCAAGGCTGGCCGCAAAGGCCGCCCGACGCCGGGGCAGGTTCGCAAGCCGCATGTCGCGGCCCGCGCGGGAGTGGAGACCGGCCCGCACCGCGCCTTCCAGGCTGTCCATCCGGGCGAACCCGTCGCGGATCGCCTGCACCAGCGCAGCCGGGTCGCCGGGGGCAACGACGACGCCCAGCTGGTCGTTCAGCCAGCGGAACGCCGCACCAAGAAGCGCCTCGCGGGTTTCGAAATGCCGGAACACGGTGCGGCGTTCGACTCCCGCTGCCTTGGCGATCGCATCCATCGAGGCGTCTTCCTCGGTCTGCATCAGCTCGACCGCCGCAGCAAGAATCCGGTCGCGGGTCGCCCTGGCCTGCTCTTCGCGGACGGCGGATTTGTAGGGCCGGGGGGAATCAGACATCGTCGCCTCGCATTTGGTGACACTGTGTGTGCCATCAATATGCGGGCCTGTCAATTGATGTAACTTATGGTGTCACGAATTTTGGTTGGCCCGGTCGATAGCCTCGATGACGGTGTCGGCATGGGAATGGTGGGGCATGTGCCCCGCGCGGGGGATGACGGTCAGGGTTGCGTTGGGAAGAAGCTGCGACAGAGGGCTGGAGTGAATTCGCAGCGGGACGATGGTGTCTGCGCTGCCGTGGACCAGCTCGACAGGCAGGGACAAGGTCGGGTAGCGCGGCTCCATCGTCACCAGTTCGGCCCGGAGTGCATTCACCTGGCTGACATTGGCGCTGAGCGTTTCGCGGCGAAGCGTCAGGGGCGTGCCAAGGAATGCGTCGTAACCCTTGGGAACGGGGTCGGGCGCGAAGACGGCGTCGATGGCGGATCGCACATAACTGTCCGGCACAAAGGCCGAGGCGAGGGGGACCACCAGCGCACGGCCCAGGGGGTTCGAGGTCAGGCGGTACCAGATGTCCAGCTTGCCGGGCCAGGGCATCGAGGGGCTTGAGACGAGCACCAGCGCCTTTGGTCCCCCGTCCAGCGCCCAGGCAAGCGCGACCGACCCCCCGTAGCTTTGTCCAAGCACGACAGGACGCGTCACACCAAGCTGCGCGACACCCGCCTTGATGAACCTCGCCTGGGCCAGCAGGCTTGTTTCGTCCAGAACGTCCGAGTGGCCGAGGCCCGGGCGGTCCACCACGATCACGCGGTAGCGGTCGGTCAGGCGGTCGCGCAAGCTGAAGGTCATGTCCCGCAAGCTGCCCGAGGCACCGTGGATCAGGACAAGGTCGGGGCCTTCGCCCCGCATCTCGTAATGCAGGCGCCTGCCGTCGACCGTCACGAAGTCCCCGCTGGCCGGATAGGCGGCCTCGGCGGCGGTTTCGCGGGCCGAGGCCCGCCAGTGGGTCACACCGGCGAGCGTTGCGAGGGCGATGAAGAGGCTAGCGGCCAATCTCTTCGATGTCATATGGCGTGGACTGGTAAATCTCGTTGATCCAGTTGCCATATAGAAGGTGGGCGTGGCTTCTCCAGCGGTTCAGCGGGGGAAGCGCGGGATTGTCATCGGGGTAGTAGTTCTGCGGCACGTTGATCGGGGTGCCGTTCGCGACATCCCGGTCATATTCCTGCTTCAGCGTGTCGCTGTCGTATTCGAAGTGGTTGAAGATATACAGCGCCCGGTGCGCCGCATCCTCGACCAGGCAGGGGCCGACCTCGTCGCTGCCGAGAAGCGTGCGCAGCCCGGGGACAGCGTCGATCTCGGCCTGCTTCATCTCGGTCCAGCGCGACACGGGGATCACGAAATCATCCGAGAATCCGCGCAGATAGGGCGAGGTGGGCGCAAGGTTCCGGTGCCGGAAGCAGCCGAAGGCCTTGTGGTCCAGCATGTGCTTTTGCACGCCGTGGAAATGGTTGATCATCGCCATCCCGCCCCAGCAGACGCCGAAGGTGGAATGCACGTTGGTCTGGGTCCAGTCCATGACCTCGCAAAGCTCGTCCCAGTAGGTGACTTCCTCGAACGGCAGATGCTCGATGGGGGCGCCGGTGATGATCAGGCCGTCGAACTTTTCGTCCTTCACCGCCTGGAAGGGGCGATAGAAGGTGGCCATGTGTTCGGCCGCGGTGTTCCTTGTCTCGTGCGACGTCATGCGGATCAGCTGCAGGTCGATCTGCAGGGGAGTCGCGCCGATCAGCCGCGCGAACTGGTTCTCGGTCTGGATCTTCTTCGGCATCAGGTTCAGGAGGCCGATCCGCAGGGGCCGGATGTCCTGATGCGCGGCGCGGGTCGGCGACATGACCATGACGCCCTCGGACCGCAGCACGTCATAGGCGGGCAGGGTTTCGGGAAGCGTGATCGGCATCGTCGGGGTCCTTGGATCTTCGGAAGGGGAAGAGCTAGGCGGTTATGCTTCGGGTTGCAAGGTCAGGCCCGGTCGATGGCGCGGGCCATGAGCGCGTCGAAGTCCTGGGCGCTGGCGACCTCGCCCACCTCTTCGGCCGTGACGGTCACGCCCCAGCGCGCCATCGCGGCATAGCGCGGCTGGCGATGGGCCAGCGCGCGGGCATAGGTCCAGCGCACGAAGTGGTCGGGATCGCAGGTTTCTTCGGTAACTGAATGGGTTGCACGGTATTCTTCCCATGCCGCGTGAAGAAAGTGCGGCTGGTAGTACATCGGCTTCGGGGCGCGGTCGAAGCGGCGGACAAGTTCAGCCGTGTGGGCGTCGGACCCCTTGATCCAGACCATCAGCAGCGTCCCGGAAAGCTGCGTCATCACCGGGTCGGTCGGGTTTTCTGGTTCCACCACCTCGCAGATGGACCCGGACGTATCGCAGACGAAATGCGGATAGCCGTAGATTTCCTCGGCCCTTTCCATGAAGCGGGCAGTGTCCAGCGTCGCCGCCACTTCGGCGGCACGATGCTGTTCCTGGCGCTTCATGTATTCGGCGAAGGGGACGCCGCCTTTCTGCGGGTCGCCGGGCTTGCCAAGGTAGGTCGAGAGCGGCGCAAGGTTGTCGAAGGTGATGTTCGAAGCGATGTAGACGCTGTCGGTCATCAGAAGCTCACGCAGCAACGGGACCTTCATCGCCTCGCGCTTGAAGTTGTCGGCGATGTATTCGCCCATGTAGCGGGTGCCGATGCGGTAATCGACCGAGTAGTGGAACCAGTCGCCGTGGTCGCGCAGAAGGTTCGACAGATAGGTCTTGCCAAGGCCCGACATGCCGAACAGCATGACGCGCTTGGCCTGGGCCTTCAGGTAGTCGGAACCGGAACTGTAGATCATCGCATCACCTCTTCGCGACTTCTGTTAGCCGCGTGCTGGCCGGTCCACAACGAAAAACCCCGCCCGGAGGCGGGGTCCACGGGCCGAACTGGCCTGAGCTCAGAACGTGTAGCCGATCTTGATCCCGACGCCGACGCCGGAGTTGTCCGTGAAGACGCCGCTGATCGGCGGGTTGGTGGTTGCGTCGCCGATGTCCACATAGCGGACGCCGCCGGTGATCTTCATGTTGTCCATCGTGTAGGTTGCGGCCAGGCCGATGCTTTTCATCCCGTCCGACGGACCGAGGTTGCCGGTCGGCGCGCCATCGGCCTTTTCGTAACCGACGGTCACGGCTGCAGCCCAGTTGTCGTTGAACCTGCGTCCGATCCCCAGGTTGTAGGTCGTCCGGTCGCCGGCATAGTCGACCAGGTTCCCCAGCGGCGCGGGATAGAACGGCGGGTCGATGACGAAGGCCGTCCAGTCGACCCAGCGGATCGAGCCGAACAGCAGCGTGTCCTTGGCGATGCCGGTCTGGAACTCAAGGTTGACCGACTGCGGAACCTCGGTTTCGAAGGTCCCCGGCGCCGCGCCGAATTCCAGAGATTCCAGCGTATGAGTGATCGCCGAGTTGTAGGTCAGCGCCACGCGGGCGGCGATTTCGGGCTTTTCCCAGGCGACGCCGATGACATAGCCGAGTTCGGAGTCATGGTTGGTGTCCAGGGTGTAGCCGCCGACAGATGGCAGGCTTACCTCGCCATGCACCGTCTCGTATCTCAGGCCGCCATAGACCGAGATGTTGTTTTCGAACTGGTATTTCAGAAGGGCAGTGATGGCGCTGGAGGTGAGCGTCGCGGTTGAACCGGCAAGCGGATACGCTCCAAGGGCGGGAACGCCAGGATAGTTCACGTTGGCGCCGATGGGCTGGTCCAGGATGACCGCCAAAGCCATGCGGTCGCCGATGTCCATCTTGTAGCCGAGGCTCCAGGAATTGTAGTCGCCCGCCATGTCGCCCGAGCTGATGGCCCCGCCTCCGACGGTCCCGCTCACATCCGGTGCGAAGCGGCCGAAGCTCAGTTCGGCATAGCGGCCCTCTTCGAAAAGGATAGCCACGGATTGTGTGGAACGTTCGACGCCCCCCGCGTGGGCGCCCGAGCTGGCGGCAAGAATCGCCACCGTGACCAGTGCAGATTGTCTCATCGTCCTCATCCCTGAATTGAATTCCCGACCCGGGAACTCCCCCTTCTTTGAGGCTAGGCCCTGCGACATTTTGCGTCAATCAATGACGCCGCGTCACGGTTTTGTGACGTTGGGTGCCTGTGTCCCCGGGGTGCCACCCCGCAGGGTGATCCAGATGCCAAGGAAGATCAGTGCAGCCCCGGCAAGAAGGCTTGGTTCGACGGGTTCGGCATAGAACAGCGCCCCCACGACGGCGATGATCGGCAGGCGGGCGAAATCGACGGGGACGACCATGCTGGCCGGAGCGAGGGAGAGCGCCGTGGTCAGCGAAAAATGCGCAGTGATGCCCGAGATGCCGATCAGGATCAGCCAGGGCAGGGTGGCAAGCGTCGGCAGGGTCACGCTGCCGAAGGCAGTCATGGCGACGGTGCCGAAGACCGCCTGCATCAGCGTCAGCCAGAACAGGATCGACAGGATCGGCTCTCCGCGCGTCAGGGCCTTGGTCATCAGCGTCGTCGAAGCGAAGAAGAAGGCGGCCCCGGCGGCGGCAAGCACTCCGGCCTCGACATGGCCAAAGTCCGGACGGGCCACGATCAGGACGCCGACGAAGCCGAGGGTCGCCGCGGCCAGTTTCCGGCGGGTCAGCCGTTCGCCCAGGAAGATCGGCGACAGCAGGATCACCCAGATCGGCGAGGTGAACTCCAGCGCGAAGACCTGGGCCAGCGGGATCATTGTGATCGCCCAGAACCACAGCGACTGGCCGGTGAAGTGGAAGACGTTGCGCACCACATGACTTGGCAGGCGCTCGGTGCGGATGTCGCGCAGCCGGGCGAGGGCCGCCGCCAGCGCCACGACGATCACCCAGCCGATCATCGAGCGATAGGCCAGAATCTCGATGGTGTCGTGCACGCCCTTGATCTGACGCGTGGCGATGGCCATCGCGGTGAAGGCGGCGATGGCTCCGATCATCCAGAGCGCGGCGGCAAGCGGGCGGTGGGTCATGGGGCGTACCTTGCCGGGCGGGCGGGGAATGTCCAGAGCGGTTCAGCGGCGCAGGAGCCAGGTCACCCCCAGCCAGGCAAGGCAGAAGGGCGCGAGAAGCACAAGGAAGATCGGCGCCAGGTTCGATCCCTGCTGGAACCCCACGACGGTCGAGGCCAGTGCGCCCGCCATCACGACAAGCGGCACGGCCGACAGGCGCAGCGGCCAGCGCCACAGCGCGGCGACCTGCGCCACCACATAGGCGGGCAGGCAGAGCATGACGGCCATGCCGAGGATCATCTGCATAGCGGACCTCCTATCGGGCAGAGTGTGCCGCCGCTTTGTGGCGCGAATACGGAGGCGCGCTTGACCGACGTCAAGGCCCGTCTGCCGGGGCCGTGCGAGGGGAGAAACCGGAGGTGCCGCGATGGATACCTATGTGCTGGCGCGGGTTCTGCACGTCCTGGCCGTGGTCCACTGGATCGGCGGGGTGGCGATGGTGACGCTGGTGATCCTGCCGCAGATGCAGGCGCTGCCCGCGGGCGAGCGGATCGCGATGTTCGAACGGCTGGAAAGCCGGTTCGGCGGACAAGCCAAGCTTTCGACCCTGGTCGCAGGGCTGTCGGGTCTGTGGATGGTGTGGCGGACCGATGGCTGGGGGCTGTTTCTTCAGCCCGACTACTGGTGGCTGCACCTGATGGTCGCGGTCTGGGCGGTGTTCACGCTGGTCCTGTTCGTGCTGGAACCGCTGGTCCTGCACCGCTGGTTCCATGCCCGCGCCGTGCGGGACCCGGAAGGCACCTTCGCGCTTGTCCTGCGGCTGCACCGCATGCTTCTGGCCCTGTCCGCGCTGGCGGTCGCAGGGGCGGTGCAGGGCGCGCATGGCGGGCTTTAGTCAGGGACGACGAGGACCTTCACGTCCCCGGGAAGGGCGGGACGGGCGATGGCCTCCGGGGCCTCGGACAGAGGGATGATCCGGGAAATCAGCGGGGCGACGTCCACTTGTCCCGTCGTCAGCATCGCGGCAGCGCGGGCCTGGGTGAAGGGGTTGATGAAGCTGTGCAGAAGCTGGATCTCGCGGAAAAGAAGGTCGAAGGGCTCGATCCGCACGGTCTCGCCTTGCGGCAGGACGCCCAGGACGACCACCCTGCCGCCGGAGCGGGCCAGGCGCGGCGCCATCTCGACGGTTGCGGCGACGCCTGCGCATTCCAGCACCAGGTCAGCCCCTTGCGGCAGACGAGCGCGCGCTTCGGCTTCGGTCGCGGCGGTGTGAGTGGCACCCAGCCGTTGCGCCGTCTCGCGCTTCGCCGGATGACGGGTGACAAGTGTGACCTCTGCTCCGGCATTCCGCGCCAGTTGCACCGCCAGAAGGCCAATGACCCCGCCACCAAGGATCAGCACCCTGTGACCGGGGACGGGCGCGCCGAGGTCTATCCCATGCAGCGTGCAGGCCAGCGGCTCGGCAAAGGCGGCGTGGTGCGGATGCAGGTCCGGGACCGCAATCGCCCGGTGGGCTGGGATCACGGCCCGTTCGGCAAAGCCGCCGTCACGGTGGATGCCGATGGCGATGTTCCGGGCGCAAAGGTTCACCCGCCCGCGCAGGCAATGATCGCAGGCGCCACAGGCGATGTTCGGGTCGCAGGTGATGCGGGTGCCGAGGGGCAGGGTGACGCCTTCTCCGCAGCCGATGACCTCACCCGCGAATTCGTGGCCCAGGGTGACAGGCGGGGCGCAGGGAAACTCACCTTTGAAAAGATGCCTGTCGGTGCCGCAGATTCCGGCCGCCTCGACGCGCACCAGGACCTCCCCCGGCCCGGGTGAGGGGTCAGGGACCTTTGCCAGCTCGATCCTGCCCACGGCCTGCAGCCGGACTGCGCGCATCCCATCCTCCATCTGGGCGCCGATCATGGCATGGGAGGGGCGGACTGTCGCGGATGTTGTGCGTGACCGAACAGCCCGTTGGCAGGTCGGTCGGTTGTCGAGCGGCCGGCTCCGGCCTATCTGTCATCGCAACAGAAAGGATGTGCCATGAGCCTGGATCAACCCGTGGGTCGCCACCCCGACCACCCCGTCGCGCCCCAGTTTACCGCCCGCTGGTCGCCCCGGTCCTTTACCGAGCGCGCGGTCAGCGAAGCCGAGGTGATGTCGTTGCTGGAAGCGGCCCGCTGGGCGCCCTCGGCGTCGAACCATCAACCCTGGCGTCTTGTCTGGGCGCGGCGAGGAGAGGACGCCTTTGCCGCGATCCGCGATACGCTGACGGGGAACAACCCGGTCTGGGCCGGGAAGGCGGGGGTGCTGTTTGCCGTAGTCTCGAAGGATACGGTCACGAACCGCGACGGGAAAGAGGTCGCGAACCGCACTGCGGGCTTCGACAGCGGCTCCGCCTGGATGAGCCTGGCGTTGCAGGCGAAAAGCATGGGACTTTTCGCGCATGCGATGGGGGGCTTCGACAAGGACAAGCTTGCCGCCGCCATCGCGCTGCCCGAGGACCACACCCTTCACTGTGTGGTCGCGGTCGGCGAACAGGGTCCGGCCGAGGCCCTGCCGGACGACCTTCGAGCCCGCGAGATCCCCAGTCAGCGCAAGCCGGTCGAGGAAATCAGCCGGCACGGGCGCTTCTAGCACCGGTTTGATCCTTTCCCTTTCGCGGGTCTCTGCGGAAGGGAGAGGGTCGGGTCTACTCCAGCTCGATCGTGCCGGGCGGCTTCGAGGTGCAGTCGTAGAAGACGCGGTTGATGCCCTTGACCTCGTTGATGATCCGGGTGGCGGTTTCGCCCAGGAACTCATGCGTGAAGGGATAGTAGTCGGCGGTCATGCCGTCGACGCTTGTCACCGCGCGCAGGGCGAGCGCGTAGTCGTAGGTCCGCCCGTCGCCCATCACGCCCACCGTCCGCATCGGCAGGATCGCGGCGAAGGCCTGCCAGATTTCGTCGTAAAGGCCGTGCTTGCGGATCTGGTCGATGTAGACCGCATCCGCCCGGCGCAGGATGTCGAGCTTTTCCTTGGTGATCTCACCCGGGCAGCGAATGGCAAGGCCCGGGCCGGGGAAGGGGTGGCGACCGATGAAGCTGGCCGGAAGGCCAAGCTCGCGGCCGAGCGCGCGGACCTCGTCCTTGAAAAGCTCGCGCAGGGGTTCGACGAGCTTGAGGCCCATCTTCTCCGGCAACCCGCCGACGTTGTGGTGCGATTTGATCGTGACCGACGGCCCGCCACTGAAGGAAACGCTTTCGATCACGTCGGGGTAAAGCGTCCCCTGCGCGAGGAACTTCGCGCCCCCGACCTCGTTCGCGTGCTTCTGGAAGACGTCGATGAAAAGCTTGCCGATGGTCTTGCGCTTGACCTCGGGGTCCGAGACGCCCTCCAGCGCGCCGAGGAAGAGCTCGCTTTCGTCGGCGTGGATCAAGGGCATGTTGTAGTGATCGCGGAACATGGTCACGACCTGCTCCGCCTCGCCCAGCCGCAGCAACCCGTGGTCAACGAAGACGCAGGTCAGCTGGTCGCCGATGGCTTCATGGATCAGGACGGCGGCGACCGAGGAATCCACCCCGCCCGACAGCCCGCAGATCACCTTTGCGTCGCCCACCTGCTCCCGGATCTTGCGGATCGCTTCCTCGCGGTAGGCGCCCATCGTCCAGTCGCCCTTGAACCCGGCAAGCTTGACGAAGTTCTCGTAAAGCTTGCCCCCCTTCGGGGTGTGGTGCACCTCGGGGTGGAACTGGACGGCGTAGAAGTGCCGCGCCGGGTCGGCGGTGATGGCAAAGGGCGCGTTGGGCGAGGTGCCGAGGACCTGGAAGCCGGGAGCCAGTTTCGACACATGGTCGCCGTGGCTCATCCACACCTGCTCGCGCGCCTGGGGGCCGTCTTCGGGCGGGAACCAGCCGGCGAGGATCGGGTGGGTGAGGTCGGTGGGCGTCACGAAAGCACGCCCGAACTCGGCCGTGCCGTGGCCGCCTTCGACATGACCGCCCAGGCAATGCATCATCACCTGCTGTCCGTAGCAGATCCCAAGGATCGGCACGCCCATCTCGAACACCCCTTTCGGCGGCATCGGGGCGTTCTCCCAGTAGACGCTGGCCGGTCCCCCCGAGAAGATCACCGCCTTGGGCGAGAAGGCCTTCAGGAAGGCCTCGTCGATGCGGTTGTAGGGGTGGATTTCGCAGTAGACGTTCAGCTCACGCAGGCGGCGCGCGATCAGCTGCGTCACCTGGGACCCGAAGTCGATGATGAGGAGGCGGTCGTGTGTCTGGCTCATGCGTCCGATTAGGCCGGGACGGGCCGAAGCGCAAGATAGCGCGCGCGGGGCCGTGTCGTTTGCGACGGGTGCGGATGTCGGTTTTGGAAAGGATTGGACGGTTTCGAGGGACGGAGCCTGTCGCTTTGGCGGCATAAGGACGCAAACATCTCCCGGAGGCAGACATGAACGAAGTTGCAGGGCGCAGGTCGCGCAGTGGTGGGGGCGCCAGCCGTCGGGCAGAGCGGACTGCGATCAGCTTCGAAACCGCACGCTTCATCCAGCGTAATATCCCGAACTTCGAAATCCTGAACGAGGAAGCGCTCCAGATCATCGAGCACAACGCCGAGACGGTGCTGGAAGAGATCGGCGTCAACTTCGTGGAAAACCCCGCCGCCCTGGCCCGCTGGCGCGATGCGGGGGCCGACGTGCAGGGCGAACGGGTCCACATTCCCCGCGGCCTGGCCCGCAAGCTGATCTCCACCGCGCCCAAGACCTACACCCAGCATGCCCGGAACCCCGAGCGGAACGTGGAAGTGGGCGGCCGGAACCTGGTGCTCGCCCCGGTCTACGGCCCGCCCTTCGTCCGCGACATGGAAGGCGGTCGCCGCTATGCGACGCTGGAGGATTTCCAGAACTTCGTGAAGCTGGGCTACATGTCGAAGTGGCTGCACCATTCCGGCGGCACGGTTTGCGAGCCGACGGACGTGCCGGTGAACAAGCGTCACCTCGACATGCTCTTGGCCCACATGACGCTGTCGGACAAGCCCTTCATGGGGTCCGTGACCGAACCCAGCCGCGCGCAGGATTCGGTCGACATGGCCTCGATCCTGTTCGGCAAGGAGTTCGTCCAGCAGAACACGGTGATGACCTCGCTCATCAACATCAACTCGCCGATGGTCTTCGACGGGATCATGATGGGCGCGCTCGAGGTCTATGCGGCCAACAACCAGGCCTCCATCGTCTCGCCATTCATCGTCGGCGGCGCGATGGCGCCGGTGACGGTGGCCGGGACGCTGACCCAGGTGCTGGCGGAAATCCTTGCGGGCGTGAGCTATTCGCAGCTCGTCCGTCCGGGCTCGCCCGTGATCGCGGGGGCCTTCGTGACCTCGATCGACATGAACTCGGGCGCGCCGACTTTCGGGACGCCGGAAGCGGCGCACATCACCTATGGCGCAGGCCAGCTGGTGCGGCGTCTGGGCCTGCCCTACCGCTCGGGCGGGTCGTTCTGCGGGTCCAAGCTCCCCGACGCGCAGGCGGCCTATGAAACCGCGAACAGCCTGAACATGGCGCTGCTGGCCGGGGTCAACTTCATGCTCCACGCCTGCGGCTGGCTGGAGGGCGGTCTGGTGTCGTCCTACGAGAAGTTCGTGATGGACGCCGATCAGCTTGGCACGCTGCACCACCTGGCGCAGGGCATCCAGATCGACACCAACGGTCAAGCGATGGACGCGATCCGCGAGGTCGGTCCGGGAGGTCACTACCTGGGCTGCGCGCATACCCAGGCCAACTTCAAGTCGGCCTTCTGGCGGTCGGACCTTCTGGACTACAAGCCCTTCGAGACCTGGGCCGAGGAAGGCAGCCGGGACACCCAGGCGCTGGCCAACGAACGGGTCCGCAAGCAGCTCGCGGACTACCAGGCCCCCGACATGGACCCCGGCACCCGCGAGGCGCTGGAAGCCTTCGTCGCACAGCGCAAGGCCGCGATGCCGGACGCCTTCATCTAAGGCGCAAGTCAGGTTGCAGAAAGCGAAAAAGGGGCGGTCGCAGCCGCCCCTTCTTCCATTCAGTGCCTGTCAGGCAGTGCCACGGCGCAAAAGCTGCGCCTCGGCCAGAAGCGCGATCAACACCTCGATATGGCGGGCCACCGAATAGGCCGCATCCCCGGCAAGGCGTGTCGCCTCCAGCCGTGCCTCGACCGACATCAACGACGAGACCGTGGCCTCGGGCGAGGCCTGTTCGGCCACATGGCGCCGCAGGTCCCGCTCGCGCCGGTATTCGGCCAGCCCGAAGCGGGCCGCGCGCATCAGCAGCCGTGGGCGGCGCAGCGTTTCAAGCATGGTGCGACAGTCGGTCATCGGGTCCTCCGTTTCTGCTTGGAGGCATCCTGCCGCAATACAACCTGGCGTTGCGCAACCTCAGGTTGCAGCGCGCGCTGGTTACCGAATAGTTTAAGAAATCCGTCGAATTGTTGAGGTCGGGCGAAAGCTTAACGATCAGGTAACCAATTCCACCCAAGGTTGCGGATGTCCGAGGCTGGACGTATTGCGGCCCAGGTGGACAAGGACGGGACGACTGAATTGACAGAATTGACTGTTGCCAGCCTGCCAGACTGGCTTCCTGCCGCCGTGCGTCACTACATCGACCATACCGAAGAAGGCACATCGCTGCGGGAACTGGCACGGCGCGAAGGTCTGCACGCCTCGACCATCCTGCGTCAGGTGCGCCGGTTCGAGAACCGGCGCGAAGACCCCCTGATGGACGAGGCGCTGTCGGTCCTGTCCCGCCATGCGCTTCGCCCGTCCGATGACCCAGCCCGAAAGGATGATCCTGCAATGTCAGTCCACCCGCGCCTTTCTGAAACGGGCGATCAGCCGCTCTGCGACGAACAGGCCCTGGTGCGCGAGGGGATGCGCGTGCTGCGGCGCATGGCCGAGCCGAATGCGGTGATGGCCATCGCCCCCGACCTGGACAAGGCCGTGGTGATCCGCGACCTGCCGGGCGGAAAAAGCCTGCGGACGGCGGTACTGGACCGTTCGGTGGCCCATGCCTTTGTGCTGAAGGACTGGGTCAGCTGCCGCAAGCCGGGCCGGGTCTCGACCTACGAGATCACCTCGGCCGGACGGGCCGCGCTGAAGCGGATGGTGGACGAGGAGGACCGCCGCCGCCACGGCATGGCCGAGGCCGCCACCCCGTTCGGCGAACAGCACCGCGTCTGGGGTGAGCGCGATGTGATGGACGATGGCGGCCCGCGCCGGGTTCGCTACAACCTGGCCGAAAGCCCGGTGGCGCTCTTGGGGCGCAGGCGGGACCGGGATGGCAAGCCGTTCCTGGAGCCGGAACTGGTCGCGGCCGCCGAACGCCTGCGCGAGGATTTCGAACTGGCCCAGATGGGGCCGCGCGTGGCGCAGAACTGGGACCGGTTCCTGACCGGGGGCGACCGGGGTGCCTTCCAGCCCGACAGCGGGCTGGGCGAGGGTCCGTCCTCGGCGCGGGGCAGGGTGGCTGCGGCGCTGCGCGACCTGGGGCCGGGCCTTGGCGACATGGCGCTGCGCTGCTGCTGCTTCCTGGAGGGGCTGGAAGTCGCCGAAAAGCGGATGGGCTGGGCCGCGCGGTCGGGGAAGATCGTCCTGCGCATCGCGCTGATGCGGCTGCGGCGGCACTATGAAGAGACCTACGGCAAGTCCGGGCCGCTGATCGGCTAGGCCCCGACGCCCCGGGCGATCAGCACCAGCGAGATCGCCGCCAGCCAGAGCGAGGCCAGCCGCCGCAGCAGGAAAAGCGCGCGCGGCTGGCCCGTCCCGCCACCGCGCAGGGCCGCGCCCGCCAGGGCCCACAGCGTCGCCACCGCAACCACCAGCCCGGCGAAAAGCGCAAGGTTTGCCGCCAGCCGGTCGGGCGAGGGCAGAAGGACCAGGCCGAAGATCAGCCCCTTCGGATTCAGCGCCGTTGTCACGAAAAGCGCGCGCGGGCCGACGGACAGGTCCTTCGGAGTGGCCCCCGTGCGCCACAGTCTCAGCGCCAGAACCGCCACCCAGGCCCCGGCCGCCAGGGTCACCGCGCCCTGCAACCCCGCCTGTCCCTCCAGCAGCGATGCCCCGACCAGCGCCAGCGGCACGACAGTCACGACATAGCCCGCAAGCTCGGCCGGGATGAGCCGCATCGCCCCGGCAAGGCCGCGTTCCGCCCCGGCGAGGAGGACAAGGGAATTCGTCGGCCCGGGGGTCAGCAAGAGGACCAGCACGGCCAGCGCGAGTTCGGCAAAGGACATCATCACCCCCGGTTCTGGGACGGTCATGCCCGTTCCGCAAGAGCCGGGCCTTGATCCGCATCAAGCGGACAGGGGGAGGCCACGACGGACCTCCCCCCGCGACCGGGGCTTCCCCGTCCCCGGTTGGCGCGCCGACATCCGGTTGTCGGGCGACGCGCCGGACGCTGTCTCATGCGGCCGGTGCAAGACGCCACGGCAGTCCGGCCGCGTTGCCTTGGGCGCAAAAGGGGCTTATCTGGAGGAGAGCCATACGGTGAGGGGGAATTTTCCGTGCGCGACCTCAAGCTTCCCGAAGAGCGTCACCCCGAAAAGGCGCATCGCCCGGACAATGCGCAGCCGAAAAAGCCTGCCTGGATCCGCGTCAAGGCCCCGACCTCGGAGGGCTACAAGCAGACCCGCGACATCCTGCGCGAAAAGAAGCTCGTCACCGTCTGCGAGGAAGCGGGCTGCCCCAACGTCGGCGAATGCTGGAGCCAGGGTCACGCCACCGTGATGATCATGGGCGAGATCTGCACCCGCGGCTGCACCTTCTGCAACGTGGCCACCGGCAAACCGCAGCTGCTCGACGCCTTCGAGCCGGGCCGGGTCGCCCATGCGGTGGCGGAACTTGGTCTCAACCACGTTGTCGTGACCTCGGTCGACCGCGACGACCTTGATGACGGCGGGGCCGAGCATTTCGCCCAGACCATCCGTGCGATCCGCCACCGCTCGCCCGGCACGACGATCGAGGTCCTGACCCCGGACTTCCTGAAATGCCCGCCCTCGGCCCTGGAAAAGGTCGTCGAGTCGCGGCCCGATGTCTTCAACCACAACCTGGAAACCGTCCCCGGTCTCTACCACGAGGTGCGGCCCGGCGCCCGGTACTTTCATTCGCTGCGGCTTCTCCAGCGGGTCAAGGAGCTGGACCCGATGATGTTCACCAAGTCCGGCATCATGGTGGGTCTGGGTGAAACCCGGCAGGCCGTCCTGCAGGTGATGGACGACATGCGGTCGGCCGACGTGGATTTTCTGACCATCGGCCAGTACCTGCAACCGACGCCCAAGCATCACCGGGTCGACCGTTTCGTGACGCCAGAGGAATTCAAGGCCTATGAGACCGCCGCCTGGGGCAAGGGGTTCCTCATGGTGTCGGCGACCCCGCTGACGCGCTCCAGCTACCATGCCGGCGATGACTTCGCCCGGATGCGCGCCGCGCGCCAGACGGGCCGGGGCTGAGCCGCGAGTTTTCGCAGAAAACTCGTCCACTGATTTTCTGCGAAAATCAGAAGATCATGCGCACCGGACCGGTGTTGCAGACCACGATGTACTGGTTCTCGGTCATCAGGAGGTGAAAGCCACGACGCCTGACCTCGGCGACGAAGCGGTCATGCCCGACTTCTGTTGCCACCCAGCCAACGGCGCGGCGCACCACGCCGCCCTGCGCGGCCTTGGCGGAAAAGACAAGGTCGATCCAGGCGTCCGGGTCCGAAGTGCGGTGATGGCGGGGCAGGGGACAAGGCATGCCCCCAGCATTCGCACAAGGGTGGTTACCGGCGGGTTAATGCTGTCATTCGACGTCGGGCACGGCCAGCAGATATTCAGCCACGGCCTGCCGGTCGGTTTCGGGCAACCGTGCCATGTTCTCCACGACATGCGCCATGTGTCCGCCGACGCTGTCATACTCGGGCGTGAAGCCGGTGGTCAGGTACTGCACGATGTCGCCCGCCGTCCAGCCAAGCTTCGCCGGCGTGATGTTCGGAATCCGCCCCTCGCCCGACGGGTTCGGTGCCCCGCCCAGCCAGCGCGCGGTGTCCATGCCGCCCAGAGCGTTGCGCGGCGTGTGGCATTCGCCGCAATGCGCCAGCGCCTCGGCGATGTAGCGACCCCGCGCCGCGGTCGGCGTCAGGTTGCCCGGCAGGGCCCAGTCGTCGGACAGGAACAGGATCTTCCACAGCCCGACGCTGTCGCGCAGCGAGAACGGGAAGCCCAGCTCGTGCGGCTGGCTGGGCGTCGGATCGGCGGGCAGCGTCTTGAGAAAGGCGTAAAGGTCCGCGACGTCCCGCAGCTCCATCTTCGCGTAGGAGGCATAGGGCAGCGAGGGATAGTAATGTTCCCCCTCGGGACTCACGCCCCGGGTAATGGCATTCGCGAGGTCAAGAAGCGACCAGTTGCCGATCCCGTGCTCGGGGTCCTGGCTGATGTTCGGCGCCACGAAGGTGCCGAAGTCCGAGGGAAACTTCTGGCCGCCCGACAGAACCAGCTCGGCGCCGCCCTCGGCATCCGCGGCCATGTGGCACGAGGCACAGCCCGCCGCCCAGAAGACCTGCTCGCCCCGGACCGCGTCGCCCGTCAGATCGGCGACCGCGGCGGCGGACAGGGGTTGCGGGCGGGCCATCAGGTAAAGTCCCCCGGCCCCCACCAGGGCCAGGACAACCAGCCAGCGCATGATCCGCATCGTAATCTCCGTCTGCAACCTTTCGGCGACCCTACGCAGAACCGGGACCGCGTCCAATCACGGTTTCTGGCGCAGGCCGTCCACTGTCATCCACTCCGGCCAGCCAAAGAGGGACTCGACCGCGACCAGCGCCAGGCACAGCGCCAGAACCGCAAGAACCAGCCTGACGCGCCCTTCGGACGGCGGATTCTGCACCCACCGCTTCGCCCGCAAAAGCCAGTGCAGCTGGGTCATGCCGGGTCGGTGAAGCGCACCTTGCCGATGAAGGGCAGGTTGCGGTTGCGCTGCGCGAAGTCGATACCGTAGCCCACGACGAATTCGTCGGGGATCTCGAAGCCGGTCCAGTCGGCCTTGACCGGCACCTCCCTGCGCGAGGGCTTGTCCAGAAGCGCGCAGGTCTTCAGCCGGGCAGGCTCGCGCGCGGTCAAGAGGTGCAGCACGTGGCTCAGCGTGAAGCCGGTGTCGATGATGTCCTCGACCACCAGAACGTCGCGTCCCGCGATCTCGCCCCGCAGGTCCTTCAGGATCCGGACCTCACGGCTGGAATGCATCGCATCGCCGTAGGACGAGGCTTCCAGGAAATCGACCTCCACCGGCAGCTCGATCTCGCGCACGAGGTCGGCGATGAAGACGAAGGACCCGCGCAGAAGGCCCACCACCACCAGCTTGTCGGTGCCGTGGAAATGCTGGGTGATCTCGCGCGCCAGCGCCTCGACCCGGGCCGCGATGGCCTTGGCGCTGATCATCTGGTCGATCACATAGGGGCGGGTCGGCATGAGGGTCATCCGGGTTGCTTCGCCCCTTCCTAGCGCCCAAAGCCACAGTTGCCTAGGCCGTGACATGACGCCTGCTTGATCTTGGCTGCGCCTCGGGCCACATGTCGGGGGAAGAGAGAGCGATGCCGACCCATTCCGAAACCAAGCGCCTGCCCTACACCGCCCAGCAGATGTACGATCTGGTGGCCGATGTGGCCTCCTACCCGAAGTTCCTGCCCTGGAACTCGGCCGCCCGCATCCGCTCGCGCACGCCCATCACTGCGGGGGCCCACGGCGCGGGAGAAGTGATGGAGGCCGACCTGGTGATCAGCTTCAAGGTCTTCCGCGAACGCTTCGGCAGCCGGGTGACGCTCTGGCCGGAAGCGAAGAAGATCGATACCGAATACCTCGACGGACCCTTCCGCCACATGCGGTCGAACTGGGCCTTCCGCGACATTCCGGGCGGCTGCGAGGTCGATTTCCACGTCGACTTCGAATTCCGCAATGCCATCCTGCAAGGAATCATCGGTGTGGTCTTCAACGACGCCATGCTGCGCGTGGTCCGCGCCTTCGAACGCCGAGCGGCGGAATTGTACGGGCCGGCCCCGCTTTGACGCGACGGAAACCTCTCACGGCGGCGTGAAGCTTCACGAGCAACCGGGAGCTTTCAATGCGTGTTTTCATACTCCTCCTTTCCGTCCTCTTCTCCCAGTCCGTTGCGGCCGAGACCGTCCGCCTCGGTGACCGCTGGTACGAGATCGCGCTGCCCGCCAAGGCCAGGGGCGCGCCCCTGATCCTGGCGCTGCACGGCGGGGGCGGGGACCCCGACCAGTTCGCCAAGGCCTCCGGCTTCGCCCGCGCCGCAACGCATGCGGGCTTTGCCGTGGCTTTCCCCGCCGGAAGCGGGCGTCGTGGAGACAGGCTTCTCACCTGGAACGGCGGATATTGCTGCGGCTATGCGTCGCGCCGGGGCGTGGATGACATCGGTTTCCTGAAGCAGGTGATCGACGACGCCGCCCGCCGCTTCGGTGTCGATGGCACCGGCGTCTACCTGACGGGTATGTCCAACGGCTCGATCATGTCGGAGACCTTTGCGGCTAGAAACCCCGGTCTGGTCCGCGCCGTCGCGGGTGTTTCAGGCTCGATGGACACCAGCCGTCTCCGCGTCAGGGGCAAGGTCCCGGCGCTGATCATCCACGGAACGGCCGATACGATGGTGCCCTACAACGGAGGGCAGGGCGACACCAGCCTGACCCGGACCGACTTCGCCTCGGTCGCCTCGGTGGTAGACGCCTTCCTGGCGCCCTGGGGCGGGGGGCTGGCCGAAACCTCGCGCGTGATCGACCGCAAGGATGACGGCACCTCGGTCACCGTGACCGACTACCAGAAGGGCGGCGGGGTCGTTGTGCGCCTGATGACGATCGAGGGCGGCGCACATCACTGGCCCGGCGGCCGCAAGGCCCGGCTTGACGATGGCAAGACGCAGGAGATCGACGCCAACACCGAGATCCTGCGCTTCTTCGCGGCGCGCCCGTAGCGTCCGCGTACCGCATTCATCAAAAGGACTTCGCAGCCTACCGCAGCGCCGCGATCAGCAGCCCCAAGGCATGCTCGGTCGCGGCCTTGCGCACCTTGGCCCGCCCCAGGGCGCCGAACTCCACCGTCTCGACCCGCGTCTCGCGCCCCTTGCCGGCCAGCCCGAAACAGACCCGGCCCTCGGGTTTGAACTCCGACCCGCCCGGTCCCGCGATCCCGGTGATCGAGACCGCAAGGTCCGCCGCCGAATGGCGCAGCGCCCCTTCGGCCATCTCGCGCGCCACCTGTTCCGAGACGGCACCCCACGCGGATAGCGTCTCGGGCGAGACGCCCAGAAGCTCGACCTTGGCGGCGTTGGAATAGGTGACAAAGCCGCGCTCGAACACCTCCGAGGATCCCGCAACATCGGTCAGCGCCGCCGCTACCATCCCGCCGGTGCAGCTTTCCGCCGTGGCGATCCGAAGGCCCCAGTAGCGCGCCTGCGCCAGCAGATCGGGAACGTCTACCCCAGCCACGGCTGCACCACCCCGTGATAAAGCCCCGCCAGGGCGACCGAGACCACCCCGGCGAACAGCCCGGCCCAGAGGTCGTCCAGCATCACGCCCTTCGCCCCTTCTACCCGGTCGGCCCGACCCACCAGCCAGGGCTTCCAGATGTCGAACAGACGGAACAGCAGGAACGGCGCGACCCAGCCCGGCCAGGCGGCCAGAAGGTCCACCCCATGCCGCCACAGCGGAATGACCGTGAAGGACAGCGCCAGAAGCTGCCCCGCAACCTCGTCGATCACCACCTCCGAAGGGTCCTTTCCGCCGGTCTCGCGCAGATATTGCGGCACGGCCCAAAAGCCCAAGGCTGTCGCCACAAAGCAGCCCACCGGCACCGCCAGCGCCCAGCCCGCCTGATAGGCCGCCACCGCCAGCGCCACCGTGATCGCCGAGGCCCAGGTACCGGAGGCAGGCTTCAGGAACCCCGACCAGAAGAAGGTGGCGACCAGAGTGCTCATGCCTGCACCAGAACCGCCGTCGCCAGCGCCGCGATGCCTTCCTCGCGCCCCGTGAAGCCCAGCCGTTCCGACGTCGTGGCCTTGACCGAGACCCGGCCCGCATCGACCCCCATGATCCGCGCCAGCTCGGCCTGCATCGCAAGAGCATGCGGGCCGATCTTCGGCCGTTCGCAGACCAGCGTCACGTCGCAATTCCCCAGTTCATAGCCCCGCGACCGCGCCAAACCGATGGCGTGGCTCAGAAAGATATGCGACGCCGCACCCTTCCACTGCGGATCGCTGGGCGGGAAGTGCCGCCCGATGTCCCCCTCGGTCAGCGCGCCATAGATCGCGTCGGTCAGCGCATGCATCCCCACGTCGGCGTCAGAGTGGCCCAGAAGCCCCCTCCCATGCGGCACCTTCACGCCACAGAGCCAGACGTGATCGCCCTCGCAGAAGGCATGCACGTCGTAGCCATTGCCCATCCGCACGTCCATCGCACGTCCCTTCAGGATCGCCTCGGCCCGGGCGAAATCCGCAGGCCAGGTCAGCTTCAGATTGGTTTCCTCGCCCTCGACGATGGCCACGTCAAGCCCCGCCGCGCGCGCCACCTCGACATCGTCCGCCGCGCCGCCCGGATGCTGGCGATGCGCGGCAAGGATGGGCGCGAAGCGGAAGGCCTGCGGCGTCTGCGCGCGCCAGAGGCCGGTCCGGTCCACAGCCGCCGCCACGAAGCCGTTCTCTCCGCGCCACAGCGCATCCGCCACCGGCAGGGCGGGGGCTGCGCCTGCGTGGCTCTCCAGCGCCGCCACCAGCCGGTCGATCAACGCCCGCGACACCAGGGGCCGCGCCCCGTCGTGGATCAGTACCGCCTCGATCCCCGACCCCTCCAGCGCCCGCAGCCCGGCCAGGACCGAGGCATCCCGCGTCGCCCCGCCCTCGACCAGGTCCACGCCCAATCCCTCGGCCCGCGCGCGGTCGTCGGGGTGGATCACCAGGACCACCCGCATCCCCCGGAAGGCTGCCAGCGTATGCGCCAGCACCGGCTTGCCCAAAAGCATCTGCCACTGCTTCGGCACCGCGCCGCCCATGCGGCTTCCGCGACCTGCGGCGACGATGATGACGGCTGTTTCCATGCTGGCCTTTCCTTTGCTCTTTCCGTAATCCAGCCCGACATGCATGACAATCTGGCGCTTGTCCCTGGCGCATGCCTAAAAATTGTGCATCGCATGTTTTTCAGTCATAATCATCCGGCCCTGCCTTGGTGGCGTCGCGGGACGGGGCTAGCACTTCATCAACTGCACAAGGATAAGGCTGTGTTCCTGCCGCTCGGCCCGCTGTCGCTGACCCCTCCGGTTTTCCTGGCCCCGCTGGCCGGGATCACCGACCTGCCATACCGCCGTCTGGTCTCGCGCTTCGGGGCCGGCCTCGTCGTCAGCGAGATGGTCGCCAGCGCCGAAGTCGTCCGCGCCCAGCCCGAGGCGCGCGCGCGGGCGGAACTGGGGTTCGGCGAACAGGCGACCTCCGTCCAACTTGCGGGCCGTGATCCGCACTGGATGGCCGAGGGCGCGAAGTTTGTCGAAGGGCAGGGCGCGCGGATCATCGACATCAACATGGGCTGCCCGTCGAAGCGGGTGACGACCGGCCTCTGCGGCTCGGCGCTGTTGCGCGACCTCGACCTGGCGCTGACGCTGATCGAGGCGGTGGTGAAGGCCGTGAAGGTCCCCGTCACGCTGAAGACCCGCCTCGGCTGGGACGACACGCTGCACAACGCACCTGAACTTGCGCGGCGTGCCGAGAACGCGGGCGTGCGAATGATCACCATCCACGGCCGCACCCGTTGCCAGTTCTACAAGGGCAACGCCAACTGGTCCGCCATCCGCGCCGTGAAGGAGGCCGTGACGATCCCCGTCATCGCCAACGGCGACATCACCGACACCGCCACCGCGAAGGAAGCCCTGCGCCTGTCTGGCGCCGATGGCGTGATGATCGGCCGCGGCGCGCAAGGGGCACCGTGGAAACTGGCGCAAGTAGCCCATGACCTCTACGGCACCCCCGCCCCGAAGATCCCCGACGGCGGCGCGCGGGGCCGGATGATCCTTGACCATTATGAGGACATGCTCACCTTCTACGGCCGCGACCTTGGCCTGCGCATGGCGCGCAAGCACCTGGGCTGGTATCTTGAGGAAGCCGGCCTCCCCCATGCGCGTGAGGCGATCCTGACCTCCACCGACCCGGCCGAGGTGATCCAACTCATCGAACAGGCCTTCGCCGAACTGGAGCTTGCCGCATGACCCCCTACCGCGCGCCTTATCCGGTGCCGGGGGTGATCTGGGCCTCCTTGCCCCTCCCCACGCTCCTGATCGACGCGCAAGGCCGCATCCTGGAAGCCAACCCCGCGGCCGAGACCTTCCTGAATGCCTCGGCCAAGGCTCTGAAGGACCAACCCGTGTTCGACCGTCTGGCCATCGACGCCCCGATGGACGAGGCGCTGGCGCGCGTCCGCGCGAACCAGTCCGCGCTGAACATCAACGACGTGGACGTGACCACGGGCGAGCGGCCCCCGGTGCAATGCACGCTCCACCTCGCGCCCATGCATGACAACCCCGGCATCGTGATGCTGATGCTCTCGCCGCGCGAACTTGCCGACCGCCTGGGCCGCTCGATGGGCGCCAAGACCGCCGCCCGGTCCGCCATCGGCATGGCCGAGATGCTGGCGCACGAGATCAAGAACCCGCTCGCCGGCATCTCCGGCGCGGCGCAGCTTCTGTCGATGAACCTCACGCCCGAGGACCAGGAGCTGACGGACCTCATCGTCGAGGAAACCCGCCGCATCGTGAAGCTTCTGGAACAGGTCGAACAGTTCGGCAACCTCCGCCCGCCGGAACGCAAGCCCGTGAACATCCACGACGCGCTTGACCGCGCGCGCAGGTCCGCGCTGGTGGGCTTCGCCGCCCACATGACCATCGTCGAGGATTACGACCCCTCGCTGCCGCCCACCTACGCCGACAGCGACCAGCTGATGCAGGTGTTCCTGAACCTCATCAAGAACGCGGCCGAGGCCTGCAAGCACGGCGGCACCATCCGGCTCCACACCTTCTACGACCTCAGCTTGCGTCTGCGCCGCAAGGACGGGCCCTCGGCCGCGCTGCCTCTGAACGTCGAGATCATCGACGACGGCCCCGGCATCCCGCCCGACATCGCCGCCAACATCTTCGAGCCCTTCGTCTCGGGCCGCGAGAACGGCACCGGCCTCGGCCTCGCGCTCGTCTCGAAGATCGTCACCGACCACGAGGGATGGATCACCGTCGATTCCGCCCCCGGCCGCACCGTATTCCGGGTGTCCCTCCCGATGGCCCCGCGTGAGAAGAAGAAGGAAGCGAACTGATGGATGGAACCGTCCTTGTCGCCGACGATGACCGCACGATCCGCACCGTCCTGACCCAGGCACTGACCCGGGCGGGGTGCAAGGTCCATGCGACCTCATCCCTCATGACCCTCATGCGCTGGGTCGAGGAGGGGAAGGGCGACCTCGTCATCTCCGACGTCATCATGCCCGACGGCAACGGCCTCGACGCGCTGCCCCGGATTTCCAAGATGCGCCCCGGCCTGCCGGTCATCGTGATCTCGGCGCAGAACACCATCATGACTGCGATCCAGGCGGCCGAGGCCGAGGCCTTCGACTACTTGCCCAAGCCCTTCGACCTACCCGACCTGATGAAGCGGTCGGCCAAGGCGCTGGACCAGAAGCGCCAGGTTTCCCGCCAGGTCGTCACGCCGCGCAACCCCGGTGACGACCTGCCGCTGGTGGGCCGCACCCCTGCGATGCAGGCGCTTTACCGCCTTGTCGCCCGCGTGATGAACACCGAGCTCGCCGTCCTTGTCACCGGCGAATCCGGCACCGGCAAGTCGCTGATCGCCCGCGCGATCCATGACTTCTCGGACCGTCGGACATTGCCCTTCGTCGTGGCCCAGGCGGCCGACCTTGCCGGCATCGACGGCCCCGCCACGCTTCTGTCGAAGGCCCGCGGCGGCTCGATCGTCTTTGACGAGGTCGCCGACTACGACGCCGATACCCAGGCCCGCGTGGTCCGCATGCTGGACATGCTGGGCGACAAGGCCCCCCGCGTCATGGCGACCAGCCAGAGCAACCTTTCCGCACGCATGGAATCCGGCCAGTTCCGTCAGGACCTCTACTACCGCCTCGGCGGCGTGACCCTGCACGTTCCCTCCCTGCGCGAACGGGTCGAGGACATCCCCCTTCTGGCCGAGCATTTCCTGACCAAGGGCGAACGCGAACTTGGCACGGTGCGGCGCCTGTCGCAGGGCGCGACCGACCTGATCCGCGCCTATTCCTGGCCGGGCAACGTGCGCCAACTGGAAAACACCATCCGCCGCCTTCTGGTGACCGCCTCGGAAACCGAAATCTCCCGCGCCGAGATGGAGCAGGTCCTGGGCCAGCAGCCCAGCCCCGAACCCCTGACCGGGGTCAGCGAAGGCGACAAGCTCTCCGCCTCGGTCGCGCGTCACCTGAAACGCTACTTCGACCTGCATGGCGGCCAGCTTCCGCCGCCCGGCGTCTACCAGCGCATCCTGCGCGAGGTGGAACTGCCCCTGATCGAGATCGCGCTGGATGCCACCGCCGGAAACCAGGCGAAATGCGCCGATCTTCTGGGCATCAACCGCAACACGCTGCGCAAGAAGATCACCGATCTCGACATCCGCGTGACCCGTCGCCGCAAGTTGATGTAGATCGGCAACATTGAATGTGTCTTTCCGGTTTCACCCGCGCCCGCAGCTAGATATAGTGGCGCAAGGTGGGCGAACCACCGGCTGGCGGATAGGGCAGGGTGGAACGGGCGGTACACAGGGATGTCTGGCTGCGTTTTGCACGCCTGCGCCGGCAGCGCCGGGTGCAGACCGCGCTCACGCTTGGACTTGTGTTCCTTGGCCCGGTGCTGGCCGTGGCGACCTTCCTCGCCCTCGGATCGATCAACCAGAGCGCGGCCTCGCCGGTCCTGCGGCTGATCCTGCTGGCCGACCTGATCTATGTCCTGGTGATCGCCGCCCTCGTTCTGGCCCGCGTCGTCCGGCTGATCGCCGACCGCCGGTCCAAATCCGCCGGCTCACGCCTTCACCTGCGCCTCTCCGGCGTCTTCATGCTGATCGCGCTGATCCCGACCGTCCTTGTCGCGGTCTTCGCCGTCCTGTCGATCAACATCGGCCTTGAAGGCTGGTTCTCTGACCGCGTCCGGTCGGTCGTCGGCTCCTCGCTCTCGGCCGCCCAGGCCTATGAGGCGGTGCAGAAGGACGACCTCGCCGCTGATGTGGTGACGCTCGCGGGCTACCTGAACGACGCCAAGCGCCGGACTCCCTTCCTGCGCGACGACCAGTTGCGGCCGCTGCTGTCGCAGGCCCAGCAGGTGATCCAGCGCGGGCTGAAAGAGGCCTATCTCGTCGACGGCACCGGCGCGCTCAAGACCCGGGGAGAGCGGTCCTACCTCTTCGACTTCGAGCCGCTGACCGAGGAACACCTGACCCTTGCGCGGGAAGGCAACACCGTCCTCATACCCGACTGGTCGAACAACGAATTCCGGGCGCTGGTGCTGCTGGACGCCTATACCGACCGCTACCTCTACGTCACGCGCACGGTGGACGGCTCGATCCTGTCGCTCCTCGACGAAACGCAGGAGACCGTCCAGCTTTACAACCAGCTTGAATCCGAACGCGGGCGGCTGCTGTTCAACTTCGGCCTGATCTACCTGGGCTTCGCGCTGATCCTGATCCTGGCTGCGATCTGGCTGGGCCTGTGGTTCGCCGAACGCCTATCGCGTCCCGTGGGCCGTCTTGCCGGGGCCGCCGAAAGGGTAGGGGGCGGAGACCTGGACGTTCAGGTCACGGAAGAAGAGGGCGACGACGAGATCGCCTCGCTCGGCCGTCTCTTCAACCAGATGACCCGCCAGCTGAAGGGCCAGCGCGAGGCTTTGGTGGAAAGCCACGCCCAGACCGAAAGCCGCCGCAGGCTGTTCGACTCGGTGCTGTCGAACGTCACCGCGGGCGTCATCGGCCTCGATCCGGACGGCGACATCGACTTCGTCAACCGCGCCGCCGAGAAACTGCTCGACCTGGCTGATGGTCAGGTCGACACCCCGCTCGCCGCAGCCGTTCCGGAATTTGCCGCCCTCTTCGACCGGCTGCGCGACAACGGCAGCAACGCCGTGCAGGAAGAGGTCCGCCTGACCCGCCGCGGCAAGCTGGAAAGCCTGCTTGTCCGCATGTCCACCCGCCGGTCCGAGGCCGGGGATCTGGAAGGCTACGTCGTCGCCTTCGACGACGTCACCGACCTCGTCTCCGCGCAGCGCATGGCCGCCTGGGGCGACGTCGCGCGCCGCATCGCGCATGAGATCAAGAACCCGCTCACCCCCATCCAGCTTTCCGCCGAACGGATCAAGCGCAAGTTCGCCACCCAGGTCCGCGACCATGAGGACCTTGAACAGTACACCGACGTCATCGTCCGCCAGACCAACGACCTGCGGCGGATCGTCGACGAATTTTCCAAGTTCGCCCGGATGCCTGAACCCGACCGCCGCGACTGCGACCTGGCGGCGCTTCTGAAAGGCGCGGTCCTGCTGCAGGAAAACGGCCAACCTGGCGTGCGCTTCGTCAAGGACATCCCGGCCGAAGAGCTCCACCTCGACCTCGACGCGACGATGATTGGCCAGGCCTTCACAAACCTGATCAAGAACGCCGGGGAAGCTATTGAAAGCTATCAGGAAAAGCAGAAGCCGGAAGGTTTCTCTCCTGAAATCCGCGTCTCGCTTTCCACCGACGACACCGAGGCCGTGATCCGCATCGCGGACAACGGCACCGGCCTTCCCCCCGACCGCGCCCGGCTCTTCGAGCCCTACGTCACCACCCGCGAAAAGGGCACCGGTCTGGGCCTGCCCATCGTCAAGAAGATCATCGAGGAACACGGCGGCACGCTCGCGCTCCTCGACGCGCCCGTCTTTGACGGCAACGACCACCCCGGCGCCCTGGCCGAGATCCGCTTGCCGCGGACGCTCCGCAAGCGGCCCCGCACGCACATCCCCCTGGGCGCCGCGCCCAAGGACAAGGAGGTTCAGTCATGAGCATTCTCATCGTCGACGACGAACAGGACATCCGCGAGCTGATCGGCGACATCCTGCGGGACGAAGGCTACCAGACCCGCCTTGCCGCGAACTCCGACGACTGCATGGCCGAGATCAACGCCGATCCCCCAGCACTGATGATCCTGGACATCTGGCTCAAGGACAGCCGGATGGACGGGATTGACATTCTAAAGACCGTAAAGCGGGACAATCCCGACATTCCGGTGGTGATTATCTCTGGTCATGGAAACATTGAAATCGCCGTCGCCGCCATCAAGCAGGGCGCCTACGACTTCATCGAAAAGCCGTTCAACATCGACCAGCTGATGGTCGTCGTCGCCCGCGCGATGGAAACCTCGCGCTTGCGCCGCGAAAACCAGGAACTCCGCCGCCGCGACGTCACCTCGGCCGAGATGGTCGGGTCCTCGCTGGCCTTCAAGACGCTGAAAGCGAACCTCGACAAGGTCACAAAGTCCAACGCCCGCGTGATGCTCACGGGTGAGCCCGGCACCGGCAAGGAAATGGCCGCGCGCTACATCCACATGCATTCGAACCGCGCCGCCGCGCCCTTCATCACCGTCTCCTCGGCCTCGATCGAGCCCGAACGGATGGAAGAGGTCCTCTTCGGCCGCGAAACACCCGAGCGCGGCGTGGAACCGGGCCTTCTCGAACAGGCCCACGGTGGGATCGTCTATTTCGACGAGGTCGCGGACATGCCCTTGGGCACCCAGTCCAAGATCCTCCGCGTGCTGACCGAACAGCAGTTCACCCGTGTCGGCGGCGCCGACAAGGTCCGGGTCGACCTGCGCGTCATCTCCTCGACCTGCCGCGACCTGCGCAACGAGATCGGCCTCGGCCGCTTCCGGCAGGAACTCTACGACCGGCTGAACGTGGTCCCCATCGCCGTCCCCTCGCTCGCCGCCCGTCGCGAAGACGTGCCCGAACTGACCCGGCACTTCATCGACTGGTTCCACAAGACGCAAGGCCTGCCGAACCGCACCCTGTCGGAAGAGGCCGACACCGTCCTGCAGACTCTGCCCTGGCCCGGCAACATCCGCCAGCTCAGGAACGTCATCGAACGCATCCTGATCCTGGGCGACTCGACCGGGCCGATTGAAGCCACGGAAATCCCGGGGACGGAACCCAAGGTCGAAACCGAAAGCGCCCTGGCCCTGTCCGGCACCATCGCCACGCTTCCCCTGCGCGAGGCGCGCGAACTTTTCGAACGCGAATACCTGCTGACCCAGATCAACCGTTTCGGCGGCAACATCAGCCGCACGGCCAGCTTCGTCGGCATGGAACGTTCCGCGCTGCACCGGAAATTGAAGTCTCTGGGCGTGGTCGGCTCGACACGCGGGGGCAGGGGCTTCGGCGAGTTCGAGGAGTAGCGTCCCCGTCGGCCCCCCGAAGATTGACCCCCCGGCGCCGATCTGACATTCAGACGCAGACGACGGATCGCGGGGAAACTGATGAAGGTCATCATCTGCGGGGCGGGACAGGTCGGCTGGCAGATCGCCCGCCACCTCTCCGGCGAGAGGAACGATGTCACCCTCGTCGACATGAACGCCGATCTCGTCCGCCGCGCGACGGACACGCTTGACGTGCAGGGCGTCGTGGGCTTCGCCAGCCACCCCGACACGCTGGCCAAGGCCGGGGCGCGCGATGCCGACATGCTGATCGCCGCCACCCATTCCGACGAGGTGAACATGGTCACCTGCCAGGTGGCCCATTCCGTCTTCAACGTCACCCGCAAGATCGCCCGCATCCGGGCGCAGAACTACCTCGACCCGCTCTACGGCAACCTGACCAACCAGGACGGCCTGGCCATCGACGTGGTGATCTCGCCCGAACGCGAGGTGGCCGAGGCCGCGCTGCAACGCCTGGCCGCGCCGGCCACCTTCGACACCGAAAGCTTCATGGGCGGCCGCGCCCAGCTTCTGGGCATCCAGCTGACCGAGGATTGCCCGGTCCTGAACACGCCGCTGCGCCAACTGAACGAGCTTTTCTCGACCCTCCGCGCCATCGTCGTGGGCATCCGGCGCGAGGATCGGCTCTTTGCGCCGGATCCCGGCGACCAGCTTTATGCCGACGATCAGATCTACGTCTTCACCCATATCGAGGACGTGAACCGCGCGCTGGAAATCTTTGGCAAGAAAACGAAAAAGCAGGAACGCGTGGTGATCGTCGGCGGTGGCAACGTGGGCCTTGCCGTGGCCCGCGCGCTAGAAACGAGGACCGACCGCATCCGCGCCAAGATCATCGAAAAGCACCGCCCCACCGCCGAGGCCGCCGCCGACGCGCTGGAGCGGACCATCGTCCTGAATGGCGACGGGATGGACAGCGACCTCTTGATGGAGGCCTCGGTCGACCGGGCCGACGCGATCCTGGCCGTCACCGACGACGACAAGACCAACCTTCTTGTCGCGGTCCGTGCCAAGCAGGCGGGCTGTCCGATGACCATCGCGCTGGTGAACGACCCGACCCTTGCGCCGCTGATGGCACCGCTCGACATCGACGCCTACATCAACCCGCGTGCCACCACCGTCTCCTCGATCCTGCGCCACATCCGCCACGGCCGCGTGCGTGCCGTCTATTCCATCGGCGATGCCGAGGCCGAGATGATCGAGGCGCAGGTGCTCTCCACCTCGCCCCTTGCCGGCCGCCTCGTTCGCGACATCGAGTTCCCGGAAGGCGTCCTCGTCGGCGCGGTGATGAAGGGCGACAAGGTTCTGAAACCGACCGGCGACCTTCGGATCGAGGCGGGGGACGTCATCGCGCTTTTCGCGATGGCCAAGGATGTCCCCGAGGTCGAGCGCCTGCTGCAAGTCTCGATCGACTTCTTCTGATGTTCGCGCGGCTGGCAGAACTGCCGCTTCTCGTCGTGCTCCTCGGTCTGTCGGGGGCCCTGGCGCTGGTGCCTGCCATCTATGCGCTGGGGGTCAACGACCACGCCAATGCGCGCGATTTCCTCTATTCCGCACTGATCCTTCTGGTGGTCACCGTGATGCTGGGCATTGCCACCGCGGCCTATTCGCCCAGGGACCCGGCGCGCAGCCACCTGGCCGCCCTGGTCCTTGCCTATGCCGTCCTGCCCTTCGCCTTTGCGCTTCCCCTGCGCGAGGCGCTGCCGGATACCACGCTTCTGAACGCCTGGTTCGAGATGATCTCGGCCTTCACCACCACCGGGGCGTCTGTCTATGGGCCGGATCGGCTGGCGGATGCGGTGCATCTCTGGCGCGCCACCGTTGGCTGGTTCGGCGGCTTTCTGGTGATTCTCGCAGCCTACGCCATCCTTGCGCCGCTGAACCTTGGCGGGACCGAGGTCTCCTCGGGGCGCGTGCCCGGTCGCGGCGCGGTCGGGACGGCCCAGGTCGCCCGCACTGCCGACCCCGCCCAGCGGCTGACCCGCTTTGCGCTGATGCTGTTCCCGGTCTACGGGTCGCTGACCTTTCTGCTCTGGTGCGGCCTTCTTGTCCTTGGCGAAAGCGGCGTGTCGGCGCTGATCCATGCGATGGGGACCCTGTCGAGTTCGGGGATCACCGGCCGGACCCCGTTCCAGACCTCCGCCGCCGGCATCCCGGGGGAATGTCTGATCTTCCTCTGCTTCGTCTTCGCCATCACCCGCCGCGCCTTGCCCGGCGTCAGGCTGGCCGAGAACCGCCGTCCGCTCCTCCAGGACCCCGAGCTTCGCCTCGCCGCGCTGCTGGTGCTGGCCGTGACCCTGATCCTCTTCCTGCGCCACTGGTTCGTCGCCGGAGAGACCCAGGGCGACGTGACCTCCGCGCTGCCCTCGTTCTGGGGGATCCTCTTCACCGCGACCTCCTTCCTCACCACGACGGGCTATGTCTCCGCCGACTGGGAAACCGCAGCCGGATGGTCGGGCATCGGCACCCCCGGCCTTGTCCTCCTCGGCCTCGCCATCATCGGGGGCGGCACGGCCACGGCGGCGGGCGGGGTTAAGCTCCTGCGCGTCTACGCGCTCCTGCGTCACGGCGAACGCGAGCTTGAAAAGATCATCCACCCCAATTCCATCGGCCGTGGTGGCGCCGAGGCCCGCCGTCTCCGCCGCGAGGGCGCCCAGTTCGCCTGGGTCTTCTTCATGCTGTTTGCCACCTCGATCGCGGTCGTCTCGGCACTTCTGCTGCTGGCGGGAGTGGACTTTGAAGAGACGATGGTCCTTGCCATCGCCAGCCTCACCACAACCGGCCAGCTCGCCGAACTCGGGGCGGACGATCCGATTTACTATGCCGACCTTGCGGACCGGGTGAAGGTCATTCTGGGTCTGGCGATGGTGGTCGGCCGGCTCGAGACCCTGGCGCTGCTTGCCCTCGTCCTGCCCGGCCGGGGCCGGCGCTAGACCCCCTTAACAGCCTGATTTTTTGCGCTGGAAACTCCCGCGCGCCCGCATCATACTCCACCCAGCCGGCATCGTCCGGCTGCGACAGGGCAACAAGAACGACCACGACGCGACAGTGAAGCGATAGAAAAACAAGGCACAACAACGATGGCCGCTGACAAGCAAAACCTGCAAGACGCCTTTCTCAACCATGTTCGCAAGGCAAAGGTGCCGGTCACGATCTTCCTGATCAACGGCGTCAAGCTGCAGGGCGTGATCACCTGGTTCGACAATTTCTGCGTGCTCCTGCGCCGCGATGGCCAGTCGCAGCTTGTCTACAAGCATGCGATCTCCACCATCATGCCGGGCGCGCCGATCAGCCTCTACGAAGGGGAAGACTGATCTCCCGCGATCCCCAGGACGACGACGACCTTCTCGCGAAGCGGGAAGGCCAGCGCCTGCGCGATACCGCTGCGGCGGCCACGCGCGCCTATGTCCTGCACCCCGCGCTGAAATCCGCAAGCAGCCGCCGCCTGCCAGAACACGGTCTGGCCGAGGCGGTCTCGCTTGCCGCCGCGCTGCCTGAGCTTGACGTCCAGGGGTCCGAGGTCGTCCGCCTGTCACGCGTGACGCCGGCCACGCTCCTTGGCTCGGGCAAGGTCGCGGAACTCAAGACCCGCTTCCACGACCTCAAGATCGACCTCGTCCTGATCGACGGCCAGGTCTCGCCCGTCCAGCAGCGGAACCTGGAAAAGGCGTGGGGCGTCAAGCTCCTCGACCGGACCTCGCTGATCCTGGAAATCTTCGCCGACCGCGCCCGGACGCGCGAGGGTGTCCTGCAAGTGGAACTCGCCGCGCTTTCCTACCAGCGCACCCGCCTCGTCCGCGCCTGGACCCACCTTGAACGCCAGCGCGGCGGCTTCGGCTTCGTCGGCGGCCCCGGCGAAACCCAGATCGAAAGCGACCGCCGCGCCATCGACGACCAGGTGGTGAAACTCCGCCGGCAGCTCGACCAGGTGGTCAAGACACGGGAACTCCACCGCGCCGCCCGCGCCAAGGTGCCGTTCCCGATCGTCGCCCTCGTCGGCTATACCAACGCCGGCAAGTCCACGCTCTTCAACCGGATCACCGGGGCCGAGGTCCTGGCCAAGGACATGCTTTTCGCCACGCTCGACCCCACCATGCGCGGCGTGACCTTGCCCTCGGGCGCGAAGATCATCCTGTCCGACACCGTGGGCTTCATCTCGGACCTGCCCACCCAGCTCGTCGCCGCCTTCCGCGCCACGCTGGAGGAAGTGCTCTCCGCCGACCTCATCCTCCACGTCCGCGACATCTCCCACCCCGAGACGGTCGAACAGGCCGCCGACGTGGCCGACATCCTGACCTCCCTCGGCGTGGGCGAGGACACGCCCCAGATCGAGGTCTGGAACAAGCTCGACCTCGTCGACGCCTCCCAGCGCGAGGCGCTTGCCGCGCAAGCCGCGCAACGTCCCCGCGTCCTGCCCGTCTCGGCCCTGACCGGCGAAGGTGTCGACAAGCTCCTCGCCATCGTCTCCGCCACCCTGGACGCCGACCGGACCGAGGCCACGTTTGCCATCCCGTTCGACCAGGGCCGCAAGCGCGCCTGGCTCCACGAGCAGAACGTCGTCCAGAAGGAGTCCGAGGGCGAGGACGGCTGGACCGTGACAGTCCAGTGGACGGCGCGTCAGGAACGGCGCTTCAAGCGGCTGTAGACCGCGCCGCCTCGTTTCCCACCTGCCGGCCAAAGCGGCCCGGCCGGGACCCGACATGTCGGCTGAAGGCGGTCGAGAAGGTGCTGGCCGACCCATAGCCCACCTGTTCGGCCACTTCGTCCAAGGACAGGCCACCGCGTCGCAACAGGTCCCGCGCGACCGCCATCCGCCAGGACTGCAGGTACTCCATCGGCCGCCTGCCGACCTGTCGCGTGAACCTCTCGAAGAACGCCGAGCGCGACAGCCCGGCCGCGCGCGCAAGGTCCGTTACCGACCACGGACGGGCGATGTCTGCATGCATCTCGCGCAAGGCCTTGCCGATCCGGGCATCCGCCAGGCCGCGCAGCAGCCCCGGAGAGGCATCCGCAGGCGTCGCCCGCAGAGCTTCGATCATCAGGATTTCGACAAGTCGCTGAAGGATAAGCTCACGGCCCGGTGCATCACCGGCGGCCTCTTCGCCCAGATGGCGGACCAGCAGGGTCAGCCGGTCGATCCCGCGCAGATGGATCATGCTCGGAAGCAGTCCGACGATCAGCGCCGCATCTTCCGACGCAAATCGGAACCAGCCGCCGATCTGCTGCATGTCCGGCGGTCCGTCCCGTCTTCCATACCGAACTCCGCCCGTGCCTTCCGCCGCATCGGGATCAATCCGTTGCGGGGCCAGCGGCGCACCGCCTGACATTGTGAACGCCGGCGTCGCGGGCAACAACACGAAGTCGCCTTCGCGCAGTTCGATGCCAGAACTCCCCTCGACCATCAGGCGACATGTGCCCAGCGTCATCGCGCAGAACCCCGGCAAGCCGAAGGCCGTGTAGCGCACCGCCCACGAACCCGCCCCGCTGATGCCTTTCGACACGACGGCCCGTGGCCGAAGATGCTGGATGACGTCAGCCAGGGGATCGGTCATGTTTCGGACTTTCGCAAATGAATGCTGGATCGCAGCTTATGAAAGTCTTGTCCTTGCAGGTTACACCCGGCACGTCAACAAGGACAGGAGACTGAAATGAAGACCGTACTCATCACCGGCTGCTCGTCCGGCTACGGGCTGGAGACCGCCCGACATTTCCTTGCCCAGGGCTGGAGCGTCATCGCCACCATGCGCGAGCCGCGCACAGGACTTCTCCCCGAAAAGGGCGCGCGTGTGCTTGCCCTCGATGTCACGCGCGAGGACAGCATTGCCGCGGCGGTCGAAGCCGCAGGCCCGATCGACGTGCTGGTCAACAATGCCGGGATCGGCATCGTCGGCGCGTTTGAAGCCACGCCGATGGCACAGGTGCGCAAGGTGTTCGACACCAACACGTTCGGCGTCATGGCAATGTGCCAGGCAGTCATTCCCCAGATGCGCGCACGCCGTTCGGGCGTCATCGTGAACGTGACCTCCTCGGTGACGCTGGCGCCGATGCCGCTTGCCTCTGCCTACACGGCCAGCAAGCAGGCCATCCAGGGCTTTACCGGATCGCTGGCGCTTGAGCTTGCGCATTTCGGAATCCTCGCCCGGCTGGTGGAACCCGGCTATGGCCCGACCACGCGCTTTTCCCAGAATACCGGACTGAATGTGGCCGACCTGATCCCACAGGCCTATGCCGATTTCGCCGGGCCGATCTTTGCCGGCTTCGCGCGTCCACCCGCGACGACAAGGGAATCGGACGTGGCCCAGGCCGTCTGGCACGCTGCCACGGATGCTCCTGGAAAGCAGCACTATCCGGCGGGGGCCGATGCCCTGGCTTTGGCAGGCTGAAGTTTGGCGGGACCCTGGGGTGGACGACTAATCTTGACGGCGCGGCGGGTCGGTTTGGCCGCGCGGCCGCGCCAGATAGATGCTGTCGCACCACTCGTCGCGCCACAGAAGCGTCCGCTCAGCCCGGTGCGTCTCGCGGAAACCCAGCCGGTCCAGCAGCCGCAACGAGGCCGCGTTGCGCGGATCGACTTCCGCAGTCAAGGCGGCCAGTCCCGGAAACTCGGCCTCCAGCGCAGCGATCACCGCCGTCATCGCCTCGAAGGCCAGGCCCTGACCCCAATGGTCCGGCGCCAGTAGGAAGCCGACTTCAGGAAGCTTCCAGGCCCCCGCCTTGCCGATGACCGCCCCGTCCTTCTCGATCAGCCAGTCGCGGCTGTCCGGCGCCTGGTCCACCAGAAAGCCCAGCCAGTGCCGCGTCTCTTCCAGCGTCTCGTGCTCGGGCCGCGACCAGTAGCGCATGACGCGGGGGTCCGACATCAACCTGTGCACGGACTCAAGATCGTCCCACCGTGCCTGCCGCAACACCAGCCGCGCCGTCCGGATCGGGGCGAGTCCGGTCACTGGCTCTCCGGCGTCAGCACCATCACCCCCGCCGCCGCCGCCCGCGCGAGTTCCGGGTCCAGCGACATCGGGATGTATTCCCCCCGACGCCAAAGCTCGCCCAGGTCGTCGTAGTGCCGCGACAGGGGATGGCCCGACTGGCCGGTCGCCGTGATGAACACCGAGCTGTCCGGGTCGGCAAAGTCATAGACGCCGCGGTAGCCGGCCGAATGGACGTTCTGATAGGGCTCCGGCCCTTCGCCGCGCGTGACGCCCCGCATCAGCGTATCGTCCCCGCCGCTGGTCGATTGCCGGATGTTGACGAAGTATTTCAGGAACGGCACCTCTCCCAGCACCGGGTGGTCATGTGTCGCCTGATGCGCGTCGCCCCAGCGCCAGCTTTCGATGTTGTCCCCGTAGCGTTCCGTCAGTTGCAACAGCGCCTCGTCCAGCGCGATCCGCGCGATGTCGGTGCAGCTTTCCACCGCCGCCGACTGGATCACGTCGCACCAGACGCTCGCGCCCCCAACGTTGCGGTAGACCCGCTCGATGAAGACCGGCGAGATATGGGTGAAACTTTCCGACATCGCCCCCAGCTCGTCCTGGATCAGCCGCTGCATGAGCGCCCGAAGCCAGGCCTCCGCGATCAGCGGCTCGGGCAGATGCTCGTTCATCTCGCCGTTCCATTCCGCCAGCAGCACCAGCGCCTTCTGCCGCAACCTCTCGGGAGTCCCCTCCGGCGCGGCCTCGCCGGTGAACCACAGGTCCGCCCCGATCAGCGGCAACAGCGCCCGGGCCGTCGGGTTCACCGTATCCAGCTGCGCCTCGATGAAGCTTTCCCGCGTATGCACCTCGCGCGCCTTCATCAGCGTGAGCCATCGCTGGATGCGCTGCGTGTCGCCCCAGTCGAAGCTCACATGCTTGGGGAAGGGCCGGTCCACCGTCTTGTTGTTGGTGTTGCCTAGCAGCCCTGAGACCGGCCGCACCTCGCGCGGGTTGTCCTCATAGGGCAGCACCCCCTTGAACCCGACCCGCGCGTCCGACCCCAGCGCCGGCAGCCGCCCCTGCGAGGGATGCCCCGGATCGCGCGCCGGCAGCGCCCCCATCACCTGCATCGCGATCCCGGTCTCGTCCGCCAGCATCACGTTCTGCGCCGGGGCCACCACCATCCGCCCCGCCTCCAGCGCCGCGTCCAGGCCCTGCGCCCGCATCAGCGCCATCGCCCCGCTGATCGACCGGTCCTCGCCGGACAAAGCGGTCCAGCTGATCGCCGCCACATGCCCCGCCGGAGTGATCGAGCCCAGGTCGTAATGCCCCCCCGGGAGGATCGGCCCGTTCTTCGACCAGCGCAGCGTCAGCGTGACCGGCTCGGCATCCTTGACCTTCACGATGGACTGCCGGCTCTCGAACCTCGCCCAGCCGTCCGGCGTGCGGTATTCCTCGGGATTGTCCGGGTTCAGCTCCTCGATCACCACGTCCTGATCATCCACATAGGCCGTCGTCAGCCCCCAGCCCAGCTTGTCCGACCGCCCCACCAGCACCAGCGGCACCCCCGGGATCGTCCCGCCGATCACCCCGCCCGAGGCCAGCTCCAGCCGCGCCAGGTACCAGATCGTCGGCGCCGTCAGGCCCAGATGCGGGTCGTTGGCCAGCAGGCTTCCCCCCGCCGCCGACCGCTCGGGCATCGCCGCCCAGGCGTTCGACGCCCCCGCCATCCCCGGGTCCGCCACCGGCGAGAACGGCCCTTGGGCAAACCGGACCGGAGCCACCAGCGGCGCCACCCCTGGCACCAGGCTTGCATAGTCGGGCAGGGCGATGACCCCCTGTCCCGGATCGTCGGGCAGGATGTCGGCCAGCCGATCGTTCGGCAACAGAAGCGATACCCGCGCCCGCAGCACCTCGGTCTGCAAGGCGCTGGACAGCTGCAGCGCCATCAGCTTCAGGATCGCGATCGAATCCGCCGGCGCCCAGGCAGAGATCTCCGGCTCGAACAGGAAGAACTCTGGCGCCCCGCGGCCGCGCGCGCCCTTGTTGACCTCTTCGATCCAGGCATTCACGCCCCGGGAATAGGCCTCCAGCGCGCGGGTGGTCTGCTCGTCCTGGACCTCGGCCGATTGCAGCGCCAGCCCGTACAAGTCATAGCGCCGCATCAGCTCATCGACCTTCACCGTCGCCGGACCGAACAGCTCGGACAGCCGCCCCTGCGCCGTCCGCCGCAGCATGGTCATCTGCCACAGTCGGTCCTGAGCATGGGCGAAGCCCAGGGCGAAGAACACATCCTCGTCGGTCTTGCCGAAGATATGCGGCACGTTGTCGTTGTTCCGCACGATTTCGACCGGCGCGGTGATCCCCGCCACGGTGAAATCCTCGTTATAGTCGACCAGCGACCGCGACAGGATGTAATAGACCAGCAGCGCCGCGACGACGCCCAGGGCGATCAAGCCCGAGACGATCCGGATCAGCCAGCGGAATGCGGTGAGCATGAAAGAGCCCTGTCCTTGACGGCGGGAAGCGGATCGGTTCCTAGTCGAAGCGCCGGTCAAGGGCAACAGGAGGGCGGCGCAGATGGCGAAAGTGGCATTTCTCGGCTTGGGAGTCATGGGGTTCCCGATGGCCGGGCATCTGGCGGCCAAGGGGCATGAGGTGACGGTCTACAACCGCAGCCCCGCCAAGGCCGAAGCCTGGACCGCCAAACACAAGGGCCGCGCCGCGCCCACCCCGCGCGAGGCCGCGACGGGTGCCGATTTCGTGATGGCCTGCGTCGGCAACGACGACGACCTCGCCCAAGTCTGCACCGGCCCAGACGGGGCCTTCTCCGGCATGTCCAAGGGCGCGGTCTTCGTGGATCACACCACGGTCTCCGCCCAGATCACGCGCGAGCTTGCGGCAAAGGCCCAGGCCCTCGGCCTCCATTTCGTCGACGCGCCGGTCTCGGGCGGGCAGGCGGGGGCCGAGAACGGCCAGCTCTCCATCATGTGCGGCGGCCCGGAAGACGACTATGCCCGGGCCGAGCCGGTGATGGCCGCCTATGCCCGGATCTGCCGCCGGATCGGCGACAGCGGGGCAGGGCAGCTGGCCAAGATGATGAACCAGATCTGCATCGCGGGCCTCATGCAGGGCCTCTCCGAGGCGCTGGCGTTCGGGCAGAAGGCGGGCCTCGACGGCGAGAAGGTGGTCGAGGTCATCTCCCAGGGCGCGGCAGGCTCCTGGCAGATGGTCAACCGGCACAAGACCATGCTGAAGGACGAGTTCGACTTCGGCTTCGCGGTGGACTGGATGCGCAAGGACCTCGGCATCTGCCTGCAGACCGCTGACGAGATGGGCGCCAGGCTTCCCGTCACGGCCCTGGTGGACCAGTTCTACAAGGACGTCCAGCTGATGGGCGGCGGGCGCAACGACACCTCCAGCCTGATCCGGCGGCTGAAATAGACCGGCCGCCCGGCCTCTCTTGCTCTTTTTCCAAATACTCCCGCCGGAGGCCTCCGCCCTTGCCGCCGGACGCGCCGGGTCGGCCTTCCGTCCCGCGTAGGGTGGGCGATCCGCCCACCCTCGTCAGGCGCGCATCGCGCCATAGGCAAAGCGATAGGCCAGCGCCACCCCGCCCGCGCCCCCGACGACATTGCCAAGGCTGACCCACAGCAGGTTCGCCGCCACGCCGCTCGCCGCCGCCTCCGACCCGGCCCAGAGTCCGGCCGGAAACAGGAACATGTTCGCCACCGAATGCTCCAGGCCCAGCGTCACGAAGGCGGCCACGGGCCAGAGCACGCCCAGGATTTTGTCCGTCGCCGTCCGTGCGGCGAAGCTCAGCCAGACGGCAAGGCAGACCAGCGCATTGCACAGCGCGCCGCGCACGAAAGCCTCCAGCGGCGGCAGCGCGGCCTTGGCCGCCGCCGCCTTGGCCGCCACCCCTCCCATCGGCCCGTCCAGCAGCCCCGACAGCCCGAAGGCCAGCGCCAGCCCGACCGCACCGATCAGGTTGCCGACGTAGACGATGCCCCAGTTCCGCAAGAGCTGCATCAGGGTGATCCGCCGGTCCACCGCCGCCATCACCATCAGCGCGTTGCCGGTGAACAGCTCCGCGCCACCCACCACCACCAGGATCAGCCCCAGCGCAAAGACCACGCCGCCCAGCACCCGCTGCGGCCCGAAGCCTTGGTCCGCCCCCGCCATCGCCATGCACCAGAAGGCCGAGCCAAAGCCGATGAAGGCCCCCGCCAGCATGGCCAGCGTCGCCATCCGGTGGAGCGGCAGGGCGGCCTTGGCCACCCCCGCCGTCTCGATCAGCGCCGCGACCTCGGCAGGCTTGTAGGCGTCGTGTTCCCCGGACATTCCGCTCTCCCGTTTTGGCGGCAGCATAGCCCGTTCCGGCCTCCGGCAAAGCAGAAAGGCACGCCCGAAGACGTGCCTTTCCATGCTTTCCACTTTCCTAACGTCCGCGACCAAGCGTTTGATAAGTCAGGGATCGCGGCGATTGTCCACCGTGGACAGGTCAGTCCTTGGCGCGCTCGACGTAGCTGTCGTCGTCCGTGTTGATCACGATCCGGGTGCCCGGCCCGATGTGGGGAGGAACCATGACCCGCAGGCCGTTGTCGGTGATCGCCGGCTTGTAGGACGACGAGGCGGTCTGCCCCTTGGTGACCGGCTCGGTCTCCACGATCTCGACGGTGATCTTCTGCGGCACTTCCAGCGCGATCGGGATGCCGTCGAAGGTCTTGACGTAGCACTTCATCCCTTCCTGAAGGTAGGGCTTGTTGGCCCCCATCACGTCCTCGGTCACGACGACCTGCTCGTAGGTGGTCGGCTCCATGAAGTGGAAGCCCTCGCCGTCCTCGTAGAGGAAGTCATATTCCCGCTCGTCGACGGTGGCCTTCTCCACCATCTCGGTGGTCCGCCAGCGTTCCGAGACCTTCACCCCGTCCGAAATCCGGCGCATGTCGACAGAGGTGGTCGGGGTCCCCTTGCCGGGGTGGAAGTTCGAGGCGGTCAGCACGACGTAGAGCTTGCCGTCCATCTCGACGACGTTGCCCTTGCGGAGCGAGGAGGCGATGACTTTCAAAGGTCGGGTCCTTGTTGTAACGGGGAGCGGTCCCAATCGACCGGCATCTGCCCGCGCCCGTACCCGATCCGAACCGGAATTTCCAGATGAATCCCGCATCACCCTGGTGGAGCCCCTCCCGCCACGCCGACCGTCGCCCGATCCTTCTGACCCGGAACCGCATCCAGGCGGCGATCCGGGGGTGGCTCGCGGCGGAGGGTTTCACCGAAGTCGACCCCGCGGCGCTGGCGATCTCTCCGGGCAACGAGGCGCACCTGCACGGGTTCGGGACGCAGGCGATCGGGAACGACGGGCTGCCCCGCCAGATGTACCTCCATACCTCGCCCGAGTTCGCGATGAAGAAGCTGCTCGCGGCCGGAGAGACGCGGATCCACGCCTTCAGCCATGTCTGGCGGAACCGGGAACGGGGGGCCCTGCATTCCCCGGAGTTCACGATGCTGGAATGGTACCGGGTGGGGGAGGGATATGAGGTCCTGATGGCGGACGTGATGGCCTTCCTTCGCGCCGCCGCGCGGGAGGCGGGGGCCTCGGTGTTGCGGTTCCGGGATCGGGCCTGCGATCCGTTTCTTGAGCCGGAGAGGGTCTCGGTGGCGGAAGCTTTCGAGATTCACGCGGGGGTGGACCTGATGGCCTCGATCCGGGCGGATGGGTCGACGGATGCGGGCAGGCTCGGGGCGGAGCTGGACAGGATCGGGGTGCGACGGGCGGGGGATGACACCTGGTCGGACATGCTGAGCCGGGTCCTGTCCGAGAAGGTCGAGCCGAAGCTGGGCGACGGTCGGGTGACGATCCTGGACCGCTACCCGTCGGCCGAGGCGGCGCTGGCCCGGAAGGTGCCGGGGGATGACCGGGTGGCGGAGCGGTTCGAGGTCTATGCCTGCGGGGTGGAGCTCGCGAACGGGTTCGGCGAGCTGACTGACGCGGGCGAGCAGCGGCGGCGGTTCGAGGCGGAGATGGCGGAGAAGGCGCGGGTCTATGGGGAGGAGTATCCTCTGGACGAGGATTTTCTGGCGGCGCTGGAGATCATGCCTGCGGCGGCGGGGATCGCGATGGGGTTCGATCGGGTGGTGATGCTGGCCACCGGGGCGCCGCGGATTGATGATGTGATGTGGACGCCGGTGCCCTAGGTTTGTCCACGGTGGACATTTTCTGATTCATCATTGAAATCAGTTGGATGGCCGTGGGCGTTTACTGTCTGGAAAGGATATGGACCGCCAGCCCCCCACCCCCGGCCCCTCCCCACGGAGGGGGAGGGGAGGCGCTTGGCTTCGGCGTCGGCGCTTTAGCTGGATCTGCAGCGCCTCGCATTGATGGCGGATGCCTCCGGCGGGAGTATTTTTGAAAAGAGCAAGCGGCTTGCCCGAATTGTGCCGGTGACATTCGGCGGTCTTGCATTGGAGGCGCTTGGGGCGCAATGAGGGCGCGTTTCTTCTGTGGGAGCCACGCCATGACCCATCGCATCGCCATCCTCGGGGCCTCGGGCTATACGGGGGCGGAGCTTGTCCGACTGATCGCGACGCATCCGTCGATGCAGATCGTGGCGCTGTCGGCGGACCGCAAGGCAGGCATGGCGATGGCAGAGGTGTTTCCGTTCCTTCGGCATCTGGACCTGCCAAAGCTGCAGAAGATCGACGAGATCGATTTTTCCAGCGTGGACCTGTGCTTCTGCGCGCTGCCGCATGCGACGACGCAGGAGGTGATCGCGAAACTGCCGAAGAGCTTGCGGATCGTCGACCTGTCGGCGGATTTCCGGCTGCGCGACCCGGCGGAATACGAGAAGTGGTATGGCCAGCCGCACACGGCGGTGGAGATCCAGAAGGAAGCGGTCTACGGTTTGACCGAGTTCTACCGCGACGAGATCAGGTCCGCCCGGCTGGTGGCCGGGACGGGCTGCAACGCGGCCACGGGGCAGTTCGCCCTGCGGCCTTTGATCGCGGCGGGCTGCATCGACCTGGACGATATCCTGATCGACCTGAAGGCCGGGGTGTCGGGCGCGGGGCGGTCGTTGAAGGAGAACCTGCTTCACGCGGAATTGTCCGGCGGCACGCATGCCTATTCGGCGGGCGGCAAGCACCGGCATCTGGGTGAGTTCGACCAGGAGTTTTCCAAGATCGCGGGGCGGCCGGTGCGGGTGCAGTTCACGCCGCATCTTCTGCCGATGAACCGGGGCATCCTGGCGACGGTCTATGTGAAGGGCGACGCGAAGGTCATTCACCAAACCCTTGCGAAGGCTTACGAAAACGAGCCGTTCCTGGAGGTTCTTCCCTTCGGCGCGTTGCCGTCAACGCGTGACATCGCCGGGTCGAACTTCTGCCATCTGGGCGTGATCGGCGACCGTATTCCGGGCCGCGCGGTGGTGGTCTCGGTCCTGGACAACCTGACCAAGGGGTCGTCGGGACAGGCGATCCAGAACGCGAACCTGATGCTGGGCCTGCCCGAGACCGAAGGGCTGATGCTGGCTCCGGTCTTTCCGTGAGCGCTTGACGCGGGTCAAGGCATGCCCACCTTGGGCGTGGCAGAGACCGCCTGAGGGCAAAGGACGCAAGCGATGAGCGAGAAGAAGGAATTCCGGGGTCTCAAGGGGCTGAAGAAGCAGCGGCGCATCCAGATCGTCGCGCTGGCCGCGGTGGCGCTGCTGGGCGCGACGGGCCTTGTCGGCTATGCGATGCGCGACGGGATCAACTTCTTCCGCTCGCCCAGCCAGGTGCTGTCGGAGCCGCCGCGCGAGGGCGAGACGTTCCGGATCGGCGGTCTGGTGGTCGAGGGGTCGTTGAAGCGGGGCGAGGGGACCGAGGTGTCCTTCGAGGTCACGGATACCAATGCCACCGTCCCGGTGCGGTACACGGGCGTGTTGCCGGACCTGTTCAAGGAAGGCGAGGGCGTGGTGGCGCTGGGCCAGATGCAGGACGAGACCTTCGTGGCGACCGAGGTGCTGGCCAAGCATGACGAGACCTACATGCCGAAGGAAGTGGTGGACGCGCTGAAGGAGCAGGGGGTCTACGTCGATCCCAACGCCAAGCCCGAAAGCTGAGCCTGCGTACGCCGAGGCAAGCCGGCGTTAATGGCGACTTGCGAGGCTTCCCCCGGGCTTGAGCGGGGGTGCCGATGCCGGATGTGCGACAGATTGCCGAAGAGATCGTGGGGCGCGAGGGCGGGTTCGTGAACGACCCGGATGATCCGGGGGGCGCGACGAACCACGGGGTGACGATCGGGACGCTGCGGCGGCTGGGGATCGACGTGAACCGCGACACGCGGATCGACGTGGCGGATGTCCGGGCGCTGACGCGCAAGCAGGCGGTCGAGATCTATCTGAGGCATTACTACGAGGCGCCGGGTATTGCCTCTTTGCCCGAGGCGCTGCAGGCGAGCGTCTTCGACATGTATGTCAACGCGGGCCGCAATGCGGTGAAGATCCTGCAGCGGCTGCTGTCGGACATGGGGTTTCCCTGCGACCCTGACGGCGAGATCGGGCCGCAGACGATCCGCGCGGCGCAGATGGCGTGGGAGGCGGCTCCGTCGCATCTGGTGGATGCCTACGGGATCGCGCGGCGGAACTATTATTACGCGCTGGCCGACAAGCGTCCGGCGAGCCGGAAGTTCGCCCGGGCGCGGGACGGGGGCAAGGGCGGCTGGATCAAGCGGGCAGAGGAGTTCATCAGCCCGAAATATCACCTGACCGAGGCGCAGCATCTTGCGCGGGTGGCAGCATGGGGATGATCGGAAAACTGGTGGGCGCTCCGGCCGCGGTGACGGCGCTTGGGGAGGCGGCGAAGGGGGTGGCGGAGGTCTTCGTGCCGTCGGCCACCAAGCGGATGGAGTATTCGGCCGAGGCGCAGATGGCGGCGCTGCAGCAGCTGGGCGAGGAGTACCAGCACCCGGCGCTGAGCTGGTTCGACCGGCTGGTCAACGGTCTGAACCGGCTGCCGCGGCCGTTCCTGGCCTTTGGGACCATCGGGCTTTTCGTCTATGCGATGGTGGACCCTCAGGCCTTTGCCTACCGCATGGTGGGGCTGAATGCGGTGCCAGAGCCGTTGTGGTGGCTTCTGGGCGCGATCGTGGCCTTCTATTTCGGCGCGCGGGAGACGCATTATTTCCGCAGCCGGTCGGTGGCATCCCCGTTCGCCGGGGCGGCGGCCGGGGGCGAGGAGAACGCGGCGCTGGAGGATTGGCGGCGGGAGTGATCCCGCCGTCCTTGACCTCTGATCGGGCCTCTGGCATGGCCTAGGCCATCAGAGGATGTGATCAAATGAACCTGTTCGCCGATATCCGTGAGCTTGTGGTTGCCGAGCTGGAGGCGCTGATGGCCGAGGGCGTGCTGCCCAAGGGGCTGGACCTGGCCGCCGTGGCGGTGGAGCCGCCGCGCGACAAGGGGCATGGCGACATGGCGACGAACGCGGCGATGGTGCTGGCGAAGCCGGCGGGGATGGCTCCGCGGGCGATTGCCGATGCGCTGGCGGCGCGGCTAATGGAGGATCCCCGGATCGCGGGGGCGGATGTGGCGGGGCCGGGGTTCCTGAACCTGCGGCTTGAGCCTGCGGCCTGGCAGGGTCTGGTGCGCGCGGTGCTGGAGCAGGGGACGGGCTACGGGCGGTCGTCGATGGGCGGGGACCGGAAGGTGAACGTGGAGTTCGTGAGCGCGAACCCGACGGGGCCGATGCATGTGGCCCATGCCCGGGGCGCGGTGGTGGGCGATGCGCTGGCGGCGCTGCTGGATTTTGCCGGCTATGCGGTCACGCGGGAATACTACATCAACGACGGCGGCGGGCAGGTCGACGTGCTGGCCCGCTCGGCCTATGAGCGGTACCGCGAGGCGCATGGGCTGTCGCCCGAGATCGCCGAGGGGCTGTATCCCGGCGACTATCTGATCCCCGTGGGGCAGGCGCTGAAGGACAAGTACGGCGACAGCCTCTTGAACCGGCCGGAGAGCGACTGGCTGGCCGATGTGCGGGTCTTTGCGACCGACATGATGATGGCGATGATCCGCGACGACCTGGCGGCGCTGGGCGTGACGATGGATGTCTACTCGTCGGAGAAGGCGCTGTATGGCACGGGGCAGATCGAGACGGCGATCGAACGGCTGCGCGGTCTGGGGCTGATCTACGAAGGCGTGCTGGAGCCGCCGAAGGGCAAGGCGCCCGAGGATTGGGAGCCGCGCGAGCAGACCCTGTTCCGGTCGACCGATTTCGGGGATGACGTGGACCGTCCGGTGAAGAAATCGGACGGGTCCTGGACCTATTTCGCGCCCGACATCGCCTATCACTACAACAAGGTGCAGCGCGGCTTCGACGAGCTGATCAACATCTTCGGCGCCGATCATTCGGGCTATGTGAAGCGGCTGAAGGCCGTTGTCAGTGCGCTGTCCGAGAACAAGGTCAGCCTGGACATCAAGCTGATCCAGCTGGTGAAGCTTCTGAAGGGCGGACAGATCGTCAAGATGTCCAAGCGCGCGGGGACCTTCGTCACGCTGCGCGACCTGATCGACGAGGTAGGGCCGGATGTAGTCCGCTTCGTCATGCTGACCCGCAAGAACGACGTGGCGCTGGACTTCGACTTCGACAAGGTGACCGAACAGTCCAAGGACAACCCGGTCTTCTACGTCCAGTATGCCAACGCCCGGGTGAACAGCATTCTGCGCAAGGCGCGCGACGCCGGGCTGGACGTGGGCGACGCTACCCTCTCTGCGGCGCATCTGGCGCACCTTGGGCATGAGGCCGAGCTGGAGGTCATCCGCAAGCTGGGCGAATGGCCGCGGCTGGTGGAAATCGCCGCCAAGGGGCACGAGCCGCACCGGGTGGCCTTCTACCTGTACGAGCTGGCCTCGGACTTCCACGGGCTGTGGAACAAGGGCAACGACGACGACAGCTTGCGGTTCATCCAGGGGGATACCGCAATTTCTGCGGCGAAAATCGCCCTTGCCCGGGCGGTGGGCGTTGTTATTTGCGCAGGCCTTGGTATCCTTGGCGTAACCCCGGTCGAGGAAATGCGCTGACGACAGGCGCCCCGGCCCGAGGGCAGGCGTGAATGCGAGGGTCGGATCAACCTCCCCGCAGGCAGGGGCAGCAGATGGCGGACGCGGATTATGACTTCGGCGGCGGCTACTCCTCGCGAGAGGAGAGGCCGCGGCACGGCGTGCGGGAACTCGCCGCAGCGCAGAAGGTGCAGCGGACGGTCAACCTTGCCGGAGCCGTGACTTCGCTGGCGCTGGTGGTCGGGCTGGGCGTCTGGGGCTACAAGCTTGCCGTGCGAGACATTCGGGGCGTACCGGTCATCCAGGCGATGGAAGGCCCGATGCGGATCGCACCCGAAGATCCGGGCGGCGAGATTGCCGATCACCAGGGGCTTGCGGTGAACGCGGTGGCGGCAGTCGGGACGGCGGCGCCTCCTCCCGAGAAACTGGTCCTGGCCCCACGCCCGGTCGAGCTTGCGCCCGAGGACACCGCCGGGCTGGGTGGCACGGCGATGCCCGAGCTTGCGACGGCAGCGGCCCCGGTTCCGGGGCTGACGGCAAATGCGGACCTTGCGCTGGCCGCCGAGCCACCGGTGGAAAGCGCGACTCCGACCGGGGTTGCGATGGATGTCGCAATCGACGCGGCCCTGTCCGAGGCGTTGGGCGAAATCCCGGCGGATGATGTGCTGACTGACGAAGTGCTGCTGGACCCAAATCTGGAACCTGCGCCCGAAGGAGCGATCACCGTCTCGGTCCGGCCCAGGGCGCGTCCGGGATCGCGGCCTGCCGCAGTGGCTGCTGCACCAGCCGAGGCAGCGGTGGCAATGGCCGCGCCGAACGAGGTGGATCCGTCGACCATCGCGCCGGGCACACGGCTTGTGCAGTTCGGCACCTTCGACACGGCCGAAGAGGCCCGCGCGGAATGGGTGCGGCTGCAGGGTCGGTTCGGCGAGATCATGGCCGACAAGTCGCTGGTGGTGCAGCCGGCGGAAAGCGGCGGGCGGACCTTCTACCGCCTGCGAGCGCATGGTTTTGACGGCGAGGATGACGCGCGCCGCTTCTGCTCGGCCTTCGTCAGCGAGAATGCGGTCTGCATCCCGGTGCCGCAGAAATGACCGTGGGCCAGGGGGCGGCGATCTTCGGCTGCGCCGGTCCGGTGCTGCTGCCCGAGGAGCGGGCGTTCTTCCGCGATGCCGATCCGTTCGGTTTCATCTTGTTTGCCCGCAACGTCGAGGACCCGGATCAGCTGCGTCGCCTGACCTCGGACCTGCGCGAGGCGGTGGGTCGAGAGGCCCCGGTGCTGGTCGATCAGGAGGGCGGGCGCGTGCAGCGGTTGCGCGCGCCGCATTGGCGCGAGTGGACGCCCCCCTTGGATACGGTGGAGGGGGCCGGGTCGGTCGAGGCGGCCGAGCGGATCATGCGGCTGCGCTCTGCCGTGATCGCGGCAGAGCTTCGCGACGTGGGGATCGACGCGGATTGCATTCCGACGCTGGACGTGGTGCGGCCCCAGACGCATCCCTTCCTGATGAACCGCTGTTACGGGCGTTCACCCGAGGTGGTGAACCGGATCGGGCGGGCGGTCGCCGAGGGGCTGATGGCGGGCGGGGTCCTGCCGGTGATGAAGCACATGCCGGGGCATGGGCTGAGCCATGTGGATACGCACCACGACCTGCCGCGGGTAGAGGTCTCGCATGACGAGCTGACGGCAGTGGATTTCGCGCCGTTCCGGGCGCTGGCGGATCTGCCGATGGCGATGACGGCGCATCTGGTCTTTGCGGCGCTGGACGCCGAGCGGCCCGCCACGCAATCGCCCCGGATGATCCGGGTGATCCGCGAGGAGATCGGGTTCAAGGGCCTTCTCATGTCGGACGACCTGAACATGCAGGCCCTGTCGGGGACGCTGGCCGAGCGGACGGCGCGGACGCTCGCCGCCGGGGTGGACGTGGCGCTGCACTGTAGCGGCGAGATGGACGAGATGGTGGCGGTCGCCGGCGCGGCGGGGCGGATGGGGCCTGCGTCGCTGGCGCGGGCCGAGGCGGCAGTGGCGGCGCGGCGGTCGGCGACGGTGGACCTGAAGGCCGCGCTGGCAGAGCTGGCGCATGGCTGAGGAGACCTGGGACCAGCCCGAACGCATCTCGCCCGAGGACCGGCTGGCCGCCGAGGCGCTGATCGTCGACGTGGACGGGTTCGAGGGGCCTCTGGACCTGCTGCTGACGCTTGGTCGGACGCAGAAGGTGGACCTGCGGAAGATTTCCGTGTTGCAGCTGGCCGAACAGTACCTGGGCTTTGTTCAGCGCGCACAGACGCTGCGGATCGAGCTGGCGGCGGATTACCTGGTGATGGCGGCCTGGCTTGCCTTCCTGAAGTCGCGGCTCTTGTTACCTCCCGAACCGGGGGATGAGGGGCCGTCAGCCGAGGATCTGGCCGCGCACCTGGCCTTCCAGCTGGAGCGGCTGCAGGCGATGCGCGATGCGGCGGCGCGACTGATGGGGCGCGACCAGCTGGGTCGGGATTTCTTTGCCCGCGGTATCCCCGAGGACCTGACGCATCACCGCAAGGTCCAGTACACGGCGACGCTGCTGGACCTGATGCGTGCCTATGCGCAGATCAGGACGAAGGACGAGTTCCGGCCCTTCGTCCTGGACCGCGAGCATGTCTACACGATGGAGCAGGCGCTGGAGCGGATGCGGGGCCTGATCGGCTATGTGGGCGACTGGGCGACGCTGGTCAGCTTCCTGCCCGAGGGCTGGGACGCGACACCGATGGCGCGGCGGTCGTCGCTGGCGGCGCATTTCGCGGCGATCCTGGAAATGGCGAAGCGCGGGCAGGTGGTGCTGCGGCAGGGGGAGACCTTCGCCCCCATCGAACTGCGGCGGAAGGACGGATGATGGAGGAAGACAGCCTTTTCGACGCCCCCCCGATGGGCGAGCAGGAACGGATGGTGGAGGCGATCCTCTTTGCCTCGGCCGAGCCGGTGACGCTGGCGGAACTGGTCGCGCGGATGCCGCATGGCGCGGACCCGGCCGAGGCGCTGGTGCATCTGAGGAAGCGCTATGAGGGGCGGGGGGTGAACCTGGTGCGCGTGGGCGATGCCTATGCGATGCGCACGGCGGCGGACCTTGGGTTCCTGATGCGGCGCGAGACCGTGGAGGTGCGGAAGCTGAGCCGCGCCGCCATCGAGACGCTGGCGATCGTTGCCTACCACCAGCCGGTGACGCGGGCCGAGATCGAAGAAATTCGCGGCGTGGCGGTCAGCCGGGGAACCATCGACCAGCTGATCGAGCTGGAATGGATCCGCTTCGGCCGCCGCCGGATGACTCCGGGGCGTCCGGTGACCTTCGTGGTGACAGAGCAGTTCCTGGACCATTTCGGCCTGGAATCGGCGCGCGACCTGCCGGGGCTCAAGGAACTGCGCGCAGCGGGGCTGCTGGAAAGCCGGCCCGTGCCGGGGCAGGGCGCCGCATCGGACGATGAGGACGAAGCGACGGCGGGACAGAGCGAGCTGTTCGAGGATTGAGATGGACCTGAACGGACTGCTGAACAGGCTGGTGAAGATGTTCGTCCGCAGCGCCGTGGACGCGGGCGTGGACTATGCGGCGCGGCGCGGCAAGCCCGAGGGAAAGCTCACGCCCGAGGAACGCGAGCAGGCGAAGACGGCGCGCAACCTGGCGCGGCGGGCAAAGGACATCTCGAAGGTCACTCGCCGGCTTTGGCGGTAAGGCCGCAGGGCTGGTCGATACCCAGCGAGGCAAGCGTATCCAGCAGCGGCTCGGGCAATCCAAGTCCCTGCTGCAGGTAAAGGCCAGTTGCGAGCCGGTCGTCGAGACGGGTCATCCAGGTGATCGACAGGAAGGGCGCGGGCGGGGTGCGCGACGCATAGGGATCGACCGACCCAAGCTCACCCGCGACGAAGGCCTGCAGGCTGGCCGACATCGCATCAACTTCGGTCCGGGACGCCCGCCAGCGCATGGGGCCGGGGCCGGGCATTCCCACTCCCTTGACGCGCACCATGCTGATCCAGCCATCGTCCAGCGCAAAGCTGCAGAACATCACATGGTCGGGCGAGCTGTCCGGCCAGACTTCGACCGTGACGCGGTTGGCAAGGGCAGGGTGGGCCGCTGGAAAGGCGGAAAGGCAGAGCGCCAGCAGTCCGGCCAACGTGCCCCGCATCGCCCCCTCCACGGGTGACGGGTGATGGGGTCAGCCTAGCACGGATCGGGCGTCAGGTCGTGCGGAATTGCTTGGCGAGCTTCAGGCCCTGGCCCTGATAGTTCGAAGCGATCCCGGCGCCATACAGAGTCTCGGGCCGTTCGGACATCTTTTCATAGACCAGGCGGCCCACGACCTGGCCGTGTTCCAGAACGAAGGGCGCCTCGTGGCAGCGCACTTCCAGCACGCCCCGCGACCCCGCGCCCCCGGCGGCGGCATGGCCGAATCCGGGATCGAAGAAGCCCGCGTAATGCACGCGGAATTCGCCGACCATCGCCAGATAGGGGGCCATCTCGGCGGCGTAGTCGGGGGGAATCGTCACCGCTTCGCGGCTGACGAGAATGTAGAAGGCACCGGGGTCGAGGATGATCTTGCCGGTGTCGGAGTGGAGTTCCTCCCAGAAGTCCGCGGCGGGATAGAAGCCGATCCGGTCGAGGTCCACGACGCCGGTGTGCGGCTTGGCGCGGTAGCCGACCAGCGTGCCGGTGGCGGGCCTGAGGTCAACCGAGAAGCCCAGCCCCTCGGAGATCACCGCCTCGCCCGAGACGAGCGGGTCGGCGGCATGGAGCGCGGCAAGCTCGGCGTCGGTCAGGACCGCCTGGCCCCGGCGGAATCGGATCTGGTTCAGCCGCTGGCCTTCGCGCACCAGGACCGAGAAGCTGCGCGGGCAGACCTCGGCGTAGAGCGGGCCGGTGTAACCTTCGGGGATGCGGTCGAATTCGGTGCCGCCATCGGTGATCGTGCGGGTGAGAAGGTCGAGGCGGCCGGAGGAGCTTTTGGCGTTGGCGACGGCGGTGATGCCGGGCGGCAAAGCCAGTCGTTCAGCGAGGGGAATCACATAGACGCAATTCTTTTCCAGAACGGCACCCTCTGCGAGGTTCACCTTGTGCATGGTGAATTCGGCCAGCCGGTCCTGCACGCTGCGGCCGTGGCCGGCAAGGAATGAGGCACGGACGCGGTAGGCGACCGGGCCGAGGCGCAGGTCAAGGCTGGCGGGCTGGATCTGGTCGGCCCGGATGTCGGGACTGGCCGCCAGCGCGCCGGTGGCGATCAGCTGACGCAGAGCTTGAGCGGGCAGAACTCCGGCAGTCATCAACGCCCCCCGAGGGTTGGATATGAAACCGCCCGCACTGCCGGGTGGCAGGCGGGCGGGTTTTCGATGGTCGGGCCGGAGAGATTCGAACTCTCGACCTCCCGCCCCCCAGACGGACGCGCTAACCAGGCTGCGCTACGGCCCGACACGGGGCGATACATACCGGTATTCCGGGCCGGTGCAAGCGGGAAAGCGCATGGCGGCGTCAGCCGGCGCCACCTTCTGCCCGGGCAGCGACTTCGGCGCGCAGGGCGGACAGGCGATGGACCAGCGCCTGAAGCTGGCTCCGGTGCGATTTCAGACTTCCGGCGGGCAAAGCCCTGATCAGGCTGGCAAATGTCGCATCGTCGCGCAGCGTGGGCTTGCGCGGTGTCACCGGGGCCGGCTTGGCCGGGGCTTCGGCGCGGGCCAAAGCGGGCGGGGTGTCGAACAGTGGCAGCTCGCTTTGGGCGGAGGCTGCACGGTCGATCCGGCGGACAGGGGCAGGTTCCGGCTCTGGCAGATCGTCGTCCACGGCGATGAACCCGGCTTCCGGAACCTCTTCGGGGTCGGTCGGTGCAAGGTCGGGCAGCGCTTCGGCTGACAGAACCTCATCCAGGCTGACCGAATCGTCCGAGAGGCCGGCGACATGCCGCACGCCCTGGTCGCGCAGGATCTTCTGCACGCCGCGGATCGTCAGCCCCTCGTCATGCAGAAGCCGCTTGATCCCGGTCAGGAGAGCCACGTCCGACGGCCGGTAATAGCGGCGGCCCCCGGCGCGTTTCACCGGCCTGATCTGCGGAAAGCGGCTTTCCCAGAAGCGCAGCACATGCGCCGGGGTGTCCAGGCTTTCGGCAACCTCACTGATCGTGCGGAAGGCGTCGGGCGACTTGTCCATTCTGCGCCCTTAGCGCTTCTTCCCGGCCGCGACGCGGTCCTTCATCAGATGCGACGGACGGAAGGTCAGCACCCGGCGGGGCGAGATCGGAACCTCTTCCCCGGTCTTGGGATTGCGGCCGACGCGGGCGGTCTTGGACCGGACCGAGAAGGTCCCGAAAGAGGAGATCTTCACCGTCTCACCCTGGGCAAGCGCGTCGGACATGTGTTGCAGGACCGCTTCGACGAGATTGGCAGATTCGTTGCGGCTGAGACCAACCTCGCGGAACACCGCTTCGGAAAGGTCCATCCGGGTCAGGGTCTTCTCGCTCATCTCGTCCCCCACGAGTTGTTGTGGGGCGAGATTGGGCCGGATGGATTTACGAGTCAATATCAAGCACTTGGAAAGCGTGCTTAAAGGCGCTTACCAGCGCAGGACCACCGAGCCCCAGGCAAGACCGCCGCCGATCGCCTCGGTCACGACAAGATCGCCCGGCTTGATCTGCCCGCGCGCCTTGCCGACGGAGAGCGCCAGCGGAATCGAGGCGGCGGAGGTGTTGCCGTGGTCCTGGACGGTGACGACGACACGGTCCATCGGGACCTGCATGCGTTTCGCGGTCCCCTCGATGATGCGGATGTTGGCCTGGTGGGGGACGATCCAGTCGACATCCTCGGGCGTCAGGCTCGCCTTGTCCAGAGCGCGGTGGGCGGTTTCGGCAAGCTTTTCAATGGCATGGCGGAAGACTTCCTTGCCTTCCATCACCAGATGCCCCGTGGTCCCGGTCGAGGTGCCGCCGTCGACGTAGAGGATGTCCTTGTAGCGCCCGTCCGAGTTCAGGTCGGTCGCCAGGATGCCGCGGTCGGCGGTGGTGCCGGTGCCTTCCGCGGCCTCCAGCACGACGGCGCCCGCGCCGTCCCCGAAGAGGACACAGGTCCCGCGGTCCTTCCAGTTCATCAGGCGGCTGAAGGTCTCGGCCCCGATCACCAGGACGCGGGCGGCCTGGCCGGACAGGATCAGCGCATTGGCATTGGCCATCGCGAAGACGAATCCCGCGCAGACGGCTTGGACATCGAAAGCGAAGCCCCGGGTCATGCCAAGGGCGTTCTGTACCATGGTGGCGACCGAGGGGAACGTGAGGTCGGGGGTCGAGGTGGCGACGATGATCGCGTCGATCTGGTCGGCCGCTAGCCCCGCATCGGCCAGCGCGGCCTGCGCGGCGCGCGTGGCAAGGTCGCTGGTCATCTGTCCCTCGGCCGCGAAATGCCGCCGCTCGATCCCCGAGCGCGAGCGGATCCATTCGTCCGAGGTTTCCACGATGGCTTCGAATTCGGAGTTGGGGACGACACGGTCGGGTAGATAATGCCCGACGCCCCTGACTACGGCGCGTATCGTCATTCGGTCGGATTGCTCCCGGTCCCGAGCCTTTCGGCCCCCACTTGTGCCGCATCCTGCCCCGCGGCTTCGGCGGATGCAACCCGCGCCGCGAGACGTTCGAGGAAGCCGCCCTGTGCCAGCTGGTAGGCCAGCCCGATCGCGGCCGCGACGCCGGTCTCATCGGCCGAGCCGTGCGACTTGACCACGGTGCCGTTCAGCCCGAGGAACACGCCCCCGTTCACCCGGCGCGGGTCGATGCGCATCTGCAGCCGCTTCAACGCCCCTCGCGCCAGCAGCGCGCCCAGCTTCGCCAGCAGCGTCGAGGTCAGCGTCTGCTTCAGCAGGTCGCCCACCAGCCGCGCCGTTCCCTCGATCGCCTTCAGCGCCACGTTGCCGGTGAAGCCGTCGGTCACGATTACGTCCACGCGGTCAGAGAGGATGTCGGTGCCTTCGACGAAGCCCACATAGTCGAAACCGCCCGCGCCGGCGTTGCGCGCAAGAAGGGCATGGGCGTCGTGCAGCTCGGCCCGGCCCTTGTGTTCTTCGGTCCCGACGTTCAGCAGCCCGACCCGCGGACGGGCGATGCCAAGGCCATTGCGGGCATAGGAGGCGCCCATGAAGGCGTATTGCAGCAGGTCGTGCGGATCGGCCTTCACGTCGGCGCCCATGTCCAGCATGACATTCGTCTTGCCGGGGGTGGGCGTCGGAAACAGGCTGGCGATGGCGGGGCGGTTCAGGCCCGGCAGCTTGCGCAGCCGCAGCATGGACACGGCCATCAGCGCGCCGGTGTTGCCGCAAGAAACCGCCGCGGCGGCCTCGCCGTCCTTGACCGCGTCGATTGCCGAGAACATCGAGGTTCCCTGACCGTGGCGCATGACCTGGGCGGGCTTGTCCTCCATCTTCACCACGCGTTCGGCGTGGCGAAGCGTGATGCGGGAGGCAAAGTCGGGATGGCGGGCCAGCAGCGGCCGCAGCACGGCGTCATCGCCATGCAGGATCGCATCCATGCGGGGGTGCTGCGCAAGCGAATCGATCAGGCCGGCAACGACGGCTGCCGGCCCGCGATCACCACCCATGGCGTCAACGGAAATGACTACGCGCGTGGACGCCGGGGCAGATGCAGACTCGGGTCCGAGTGCCATCGGGACGCGCGTGGAAGAAGCGGCTTACGCCGCGTCCTCGTCGATATCCACTTCGCGGGCCATCGACACGACTTCGCGCGAATCGTAGTGGCCGCAGGAGCTGCACACGTGGTGCGGACGCTTCAGCTCGCCACAGTTCGGGCAATCGTTCGGGTTGGCGGCAACCAGGGCGTCATGCGCGCGGCGCATGTTGCGGCGGGATTTCGTGGTGCGGTTCTGCGGGACAGCCATGTCTCAACCTTCGGGCAGTGGGGACATGCCCCGGATTTCCTTTGTGATTCAGCGTGGTCCAGCAAGATTCGGCAAAGCGGGACCGATGCTGGTTCACAGCTTGAATGAGGCGCGGAACATACTCGGATTTGCGGTCGGCGCAAGCCCCTTTTCGCGCGTGCAGCGGGCTTGTGCGGGCCGGGTCATTGCGCGTCCTCGGGATCGGAATTGTCCTTTGCTTTCAGCTTCTCGGCAAGACCCTGCAGGGCAGAGAAGGGTTTGACATCCGCGTCCGAAAGCGGGGTCACGCCGTCGCCCGCGTGCAGGGCCTGCCCGAAGTCCACCCCCGGCGCGCGGGGATAAAGCGGCAGCGCCAGCGCCAGCGCCTCGGCGGCGATGTCGGCCAGGTCGATCACCTCGGGCATGGGCTCGACGCTGTCGTCTTCGGGCATCTCGACCTCGTCGCCCTCGGGCGTCTCGAGTCCCGCCACATAGCGGCGGCGGACGGGTTCGTTGACGGTGGCCGGCACGGCGACCAGGGTGACGCTGCAGGGCTGGTCTGCGCGGGCGGTCAGGCGGGCTTCGAGCAGCAGCTCGTCGCGGCCCACAGGGCGGATCTCGCCCACCAGCTCCAGCGCGTAAAGGGCGAGGAGGTCCAGGTCCCGGGCCAGCGCGGCGCGTTCGTCGGCCTCGGGGCGATAGCTGAACCGGGTGGGTTTGCGCGGGCTGAGGCCGCCGGTGCGGAAACGGGAGGGTCGCTGGACGGAGTCGGTCATGGTCTGAGCCTTCACGGGATCGCCGGCCCGGGGGCGGGTGCGGCGTTCCATTCTTGAACAAGGTGCACTTAGTCTGTTATCCGGAACGCCAAGGGTTTTGAAGAACCCGCAACGGCAGAGAGCGGTTCCAGCGGGGCATGAGGGCAGGCATGGCAGATTTCCGGTTCGCGCGGTCGGTTCTGGCGGTCTGCCAGACTTCGCGCAAGGGGTGCCTGATGCTGGCGCTGGTCGCGACCGTGGCGGCCTGCGCGCCGGTCTATCGCAACCACGGCTATGTCCCGGCCGAGGACGAACTGGCGCTGATCGAGGTCGGCGTCGACACGCGTGACACGGTGGGCCAGAAGATCGGGCGACCGTCCACCTCGGGTCTCTTGAACGATGTGGGCTGGTTCTATGTCCAGAGCCGCTACAAGCATTTCGGCCCGCGCCAGCCGCAGGAGATCGACCGGCAGGTGCTGGCGGTGACCTTCAATGAGGCCGGCACGGTGGAAAACATTGCGCGCTATGGCCTCGAGGATGGCAAGGTGATCCAGATCTCGCGCCGGGTGACCGAGCCGAACGTCAAGGGCCTGAGCTTCATCCAGCAGATCCTGGGCAGCTTCGGTCGCCTGCAGGCAAGCGACCTGCTGGCCGACTGATCAGTCCTCGGGCTCGAAGGTCAGCGCCACGCCGTTGATGCAGTAGCGCAGGCCGGTGGGTGCGGGGCCGTCGGGGAAGACGTGCCCGAGATGCGCCTCGCAGCGGTTGCAGTGGACTTCCGTCCGGCGCATGAACCAGCTGTTGTCGGCCTTCTCGCCCACCATTTCGGGATCGAGAGGGGCGTAGAAGCTGGGCCAGCCGGTGCCGCTGTCGAACTTGGTCGCCTGGTCGAACAGCGGCGCGCCGCAGCAGACGCAGCGGAAGGTGCCGGGCTCTTTCGGGAAATTGTCGTGGGTGAAGGCGCGTTCGGTGCCGTGCTTCCGCGTCACCTTGAAGGCGAGGTCGGACAGCTGGGCCTGCCACTCGGCGTCGGTCTTGACGATCTTGTCCATCGGGGTCTCCTTTGACGGGTAATCTAGGGGCTGAGGCCGCGGGGGGAAAGGGCGTGGAGCCACTTCGGAAGGGCGGGCTGGTCGCGCGGCTGGCGCAGGGGCGGGCCGACATGGCGCGGGTGATGGTGTTTCGGCGGGCGGCTTTCCCTCGGCGGGCGGGGACAGAGGAGGACGCGCAGGACGAGCTGTCGGCGCATGTGGTGGTCGAGGGCGAGGGGCGGCTCCTGGGGTATTTCCGGGTGATGCTGTTCGGCTGGGGCGCGGGGCTGGAGCAGGGGTATGTGGCGCGGTTCTACGATGTCGGCCCCTTGTCGGGCTATGCTCGGCCGATTGCCGAGATGGGGCGGTTCTGCGTCGCCCCCGGCGGGGTGCATCCGGACGTGCTGCGGCTGGCCTGGGGGGCGATGACGCGGATCGTGGATGAGGGGCAGGCGGGGCTGATCGTGGGCTGCACCTCGTTCCGCGGCGCGGGGTGGGAGGCGCACCGGGCGGCGCTGGAGCTGCTGGCCGAGGGCTGCATCGGCCCGCGGGAGCACCTTCCGGGCCGGCGGGCGGCGGAGGTTGTCGACTATCCCGCGCTGGTCGGGCCGGTGAGGGACCGCAGGGCTTCGCTTGCGGGGCTGCCGCCGCTGCTGCGGACGTACCTGGGGATGGGGGGCTGGGTGTCGGATCATGCGGTGGTGGACCGCGATCTTGACACGCTGCATGTCTTTACCTGCGTCGAGGTCGAGAAGGTGCCGCCGGCCCGTGCGGCCAGTCTTCGGTCGGTCGCCGGCTGACTGTCCACGGTGGACATATCTGGATAACACATCAAAAACAACGTCTTGCCCGCGGACGTTAACTGTCCGTTGACCGTGAAATCCTACCCGCCGCCGCTGGTCGGGACAGCGCGGGCGGCATCATAGGCTTCTCGCTCGACCGCCTGGTGGTCGCGGACGTAGCGGCGGGCAAAGCCGAGCACGCCCCAGGCGCGGAACTGTTCGACGTGCTTCACCTCGTGCACCCAGAGCGCAAGGTTGGCGACCGCGTCGGCGGGATCGGCAAAGGTGATCGTGTCGATGGTCGTGACGGCGGTCGCATCGCCATAGCGGAGCGCATAGCCCTGCACGGAGGCTTCGTCGGTCGCACCGACGCGGTATTCGATGCCGGCCAGAAGCTCGGGGGGGTAGAAGGCGAAAAGCGCCTCGTGGATATGGGGCGGGATCGGCTGCGTTCCGGCGGCCCGTGCCGCATCGCGGGATGCCTGCAGCGCCCCGGCAAGAGCCGAGGCGAGCATCTCGATCCCGCCCTCCAGCGCGACCTGTCCGGGCAGGTCGAAGGGTGCCCCGAGGCCGTCGAGCAGGCCTTGCGCCTGGAGCGGGGAGGCGGCCGTCAGACAGAGGGCGGCAAGAACGGGCGCCTTCATCCGGCTCTCCTGCGGTTGGACCTGGCCGGAAGGTGCCAAGGACGATCGCCCGGTGCAACGGCGCCCGGGCAGGGGTGTCGCAAAGGTGAACGGCGCCCGTCGGTAATGTCCTGACACGACGCCCGCTTTCGCTGGGAACCAGGGCTGCCCGCGGGCGTTACCAATGTGTTTGCATCGGGATGGGAGTTTCGGACGATGGCGGACCCACAGGCGCCTGGCTCCGTCCCGTCCCGCGTCATGGTGGACGGCAACGGCTATTCCGATGCCATCCTGCGCACGATGCGGCAACCTCTGGTCGTGCTTGACGCGGCCCTGAACGTGGTGCTTGCGAACCCCGCCTTCTACGCCACCTTCCGGGTCGAACCTGCCGAGACCGTGGGGCGGAAGATCTATCACCTGGGCAACGGCCAGTGGAACATCGCCGCGCTGCGCGACCTGCTGGAGGACATCCTGCCGCGTGACGGCCAGGTTGAGGGGTATCGCGTGCTGCATGTGTTCGAAACCATCGGCAATCGCATCATGGTGCTGAACGCCCGCCGGATGCAGCGCGAGGATCAGGCAGACCGGATCCTGCTGGCTATCGACGACATCACCCGCCAGGAACGCGCGCTGTGGGAGCTGGAAGGGCTTAAGGAGTTCGCCGAGAAGATCGTCGAAGCCTCGCGCGATGCGGTGCTGATCCTTGGCTGGGACCTGCGGGTCAAGAGCGCGAACCGCAAATTCTACGATCTGTTCGGAGTGGATCCCGTTTCCACCGAGGGGCAGCTGATCTACGACCTTGGCAACGGCCAATGGGATATGCCGCAGCTGCGTGAGCTGCTGGAGAATGTGCTGCTGACGGCCAGTGAGCTGGACGATTTCGTGGTGGAGCATTTCTTCGAAGGCATCGGGCAGCGGACCATGGTGCTGAACGCGCGGCGGATCGACCATATCGAGTTCATCCTGCTGGCCATCGAGGATGCAACCGAATCGCGCCGCGCGGCCGCTCTCCTGCGCGAGACGACGCTGCGGGAAAGCTTCCTGCTGGCGCTGTCCGACGGGCTTCGCACCCAACGGACTGCTGCCGACATCGCCGCACACGCGCTGCGGATGCTGCGCGAGCACCTGGACCTGGACCGGACCTTCCTGGCCGAAACCCGCGGTACGCAGCTTCCCGCGGCCATCCTGGGGGAAAGCAGCGGGCATGTCGTGCCACCCTTTCCCACCAGCCTTGATCCAGCGGAATTTCCGGTCGCTTTCCGCAAGGCATCGGAGGGGATGTACATCGTTCAGAATGTGGCGACGGCCGCGGCGCTGGGCGAGCGTGACCGGGAATCGCTGGCCAGGATTGCACTGGGGTCGTTCATCGTCGCTCCGCTGCAAAGGGCGGGCGTGGGCATGATCGGGGCGCTGGTCGTCGGGTCGGCTGGTCCTCGGTCGTGGAGCGAAGCCGAGGCCGCCCTGGTGGCTGAATGCGCCGAGCGGATCTGGGCCGCCATCGAGCGGGCGCGGGCGGAGGCGGCGCTGCGGGCAAGCGACGAGCGTTATGCGGCGCTGTTCGACACCATCGACCAGGGGTTCTGCGTCGTCGAGGTGCGCGAGCGTGAGGGGCGGCTGGATTACCGGGTGGTCGAGGCGAACCCGGCCTTCTACGTCAAGACCGGCTTCACCAGCGAAGTCTTCGGCCGCTGGATGCGCGAGGTTGCACCCGATCTGGAGGAGCACTGGTATGTCGTCTACGGGCGCGTGGCGATGACCGGGGTTGCGGCGCGGTTCGAAGAGGGGTCGGCGGCCCTTGGCCGCTGGTTCGACGTCTACGCCTTCCGTTTCGGCGCGCCCGAGGAGTCGCGCGTGGCGATCCTGTTCAACGACATCTCGGACCGCAAGCGGCAGGAGGACGCGCTGCGGGAAAGCGAGGAGCGGTTCCGCCGCTTTGGCGATGCGTCGCGCGATGTGCTGTGGATCCGCGATGCCGGGTCGATGCAGTGGCAGTACCTGACGCGGGCCTATGAGGACATCTACGGGATCGACCGCGCGCAGGCCGTCACCGGAAACGACTACCGCGACTGGCTGGGGCTGGTGATGCCGCAAGACCGGCCGGTCGCGACACGCGCGCTGCGGCGGGTGCGGGCCGGGGAACATGCCACGTTCGAGTTCCGGGTCAAGCGGCACCGGGACGGGGCGGTCCGCTGGCTGCGCAACAGCGAGTTCCCGATCACCGACGAGAGGGGGCGGGTCACCTCGATCGGCGGGATCGGGCACGACCTGACCGAGCTGCGCGAGACCGAGCTGCGGTTGAAGACGCTGATGGAGGGCATTCCGCAGCTGGTCTGGCGGGCAAGGTCGGGGGGCCTGTGGACCTGGGCCAGTCCGCAATGGGTGGCTTTCACCGGGCTGAGTTCGGACGCGAGCGCCGGGCTGGGCTGGCTGGAGGCGCTGCATCCGGACGACCGCGCCGGGGCTGTTACCTTCTGGACCGAGGCGGAAGAGACCGGCAAGCTGGAGATGGAGGCGCGCATCTGCCGGGTGGCGGACGGGGAATACTACTGGTTCCAGTGGCGCGCGACCCCGGTGCGCGACGAGGCCGGGCAGATCCTGGAATGGCTTGGCACCTCGACCGACGTGAACGAGTTGCGCCGGATGCAGGAGCGGCAACAGGTGATGGTGGCCGAGCTGCAGCACCGGACGCGGAACCTCATCGCGGTCGTGCGGTCCATCGCGCAGCAGACGATGAAGGCAAGCGAGGGGCTCGACAGCTTCCGCCACGCCTTCGGCGACCGGCTGGCGGCGCTGTCGCGGGTACAGGGGCTGCTTTCGCAGGCCAACGACACGCAGATCACCATCGGGGCGCTGTTGCACAGCGAGCTGGATGCGCTGGGCGCGGGAGAGGCCGGGGGCAGGATCGTCATCCGCGGGCCGGAGGTGGCCTTGCGCAACTCGGTCGTGCAGACGCTGGCGCTGGCGTTCCACGAACTGGCGACCAACGCGCGCAAGTATGGCGCGCTGTCGATGCCGGACGGGCGGCTGGAGGTGGTGTGGCAGGTGGGCGAGGACGCGCGGGGGCGCAGCCGGCTGGACCTGCTGTGGGCCGAGACGGCGCTGTCCCGGGGCGAGGAGGACCGGGGGAACGGTCGCGACAGCGGCTACGGGCGCGAGTTGATCGAGCGGGCGCTGCCCTATTCGCTGGGGGCGGAAACGAGCTATGAGCTGTCGCGCGCCGGCGTGCGGTGCCGCATCGCGCTGCCGTTGACCGAGAAGGCGGGTTAGCGATGGCAGGCGCGGGGCCGGAGGGCGGAATGGGGTGTCGCGTCCTGATCGTCGAGGACGATTTCTTCATCGCCGAGGATGTCGCCGAGGCCTTTCGCGACCGGCGCGCCACGGTCCTTGGGCCGGTGGCGGGCGTCGAGGCGGCGCTGGCGCTGGTCGAGGCCTTTCCGGGGCCGGACGCGGCGGTGCTGGACCTCAACCTCGGCTCGGCCATGTCCTTTCCGGTGGCGGACGCGCTGATGCGGCGGGGGGTGCCTTTCGTCTTCACCACCGGCTATGACGCGTCGGCCATCCCGCCGCGCTACCGGTCGGTCCCGCGGTGCGAAAAGCCGGTGGACCTGGAGGAGGTCACGCGGCTTGTCCTGGGTTTCGCCGGGTCGAACCGGCCGGTGTCAGGCGATCCGCCCAAGGCGTAAGCGGGCAGGCAGGCAGGCGCGGCGCTGGCCGCGAAAATGCCGCAATCGCGCCTTGGGCCTGCCAATCTTACAACCGTCGCGCGCAATCTTCCTTGGTTCAGAGGATGCGGCCTGCGCTCTCGCCAGCTTAACCTTTCCTTAATGGACCCGCCCAGAGTGCCGCGCCGGGTGCCAGGACTGGACAGGTTTCTGCCAGAGCAACCAGATGGAGTGTATCATGATGAATTTCCTGAAGAAGACCTTGGCCCGCCTGCGGAAGGACGAGGACGGCGTCACCCTGGTCGAATACGGCATCGCGCTCACGCTGGCGGTGGCTGTAGGGACTATCGCTTTGGGTACGTTGGGTGACGCAGTCACTACTCAGATGGACGATGCTACGGCTTGTCTTAACGGTGGTACTTGCGATTAACCCTCTGAGGCGCCCGCGAAAAACGGGCGCCCATTCTGTCGGCATAATCGAGACTTTTTCCGACTGCCGGACCAGGAGATATACATGCGCTTTTCATCGCTTCTCAGCCTTGTCGCTGGACTTGGGATCGCGGGCGGGTCCGCCTACCTGGTGCGCGACCTGCTTGAGACGAAATACGCGCAGGGCGAGGTCAAGCAATGCACCAATGAGCTCGTCCGCGTCGTGGTCGCGACGCAGGACATTCCTTTTGGCCGGGTGATCGACGGGGCCAAGCTGGACACGATCGACTGGCCCGCCTCGGCCGTGCCGCCGGGCGGATTCACGCGCGTTCAGGACCTGCTTCCCACCGGCTCTGCCGAGCCGCGGCGGGCGAAGATGGCGATTGCCAAGGGCGAGATCCTGCTGGCCTCGAAGGTGTCGAGCTTCGGCGAGAAGGTCACCATCGTGCAGTCGCTGGGACCGGACAGCCGGGCGATCTCGATCAAGGTGACGGCGGATACCGGCGTGGGCGGCTTCGTGACGCCCGGAGACAAGGTCGACGTGATCCTGACCCACGGCAAGGCCGAGAACCTGAAGACGGTCACCATCATCCAGAACGTGCGGGTGATCGGGGTCGACCAAGAGGCCGATGCAGAAAAGGAAAAGCCCGGCGTCGCGAAGACCGTGACGCTGGAGGTGACGGCCGAGGACAGCCAGAAGCTCGCGCTTGCGCAGAAGGCGGGAACGCTGAGCCTGGTGCTGCGCACCATCGAGAACGAGGACGAGAAGGTGCTGGAGGCGATCAGCCTGCGCGACGTGCTGCAGGAGCCCGAGCCGGTCGAGGCGGTGGCGCCCGAGGAGGTCACCGTGCGGTCAGTCGTGGTGCGCCGCGGGATCGACGAGACGGAAGACGAGCTGAACTGAGGGCGAACGGGGAGGGGGCGATGCGGTATCGGGCAAGTCTTCTGACCTTCGCGCGTAACGAGGCCGGCGCGGTGCTGGTCTTCTGGGCGGTGGTGCTGGGGGTGATCCTGGGCTTCGTGGCCCTGTCCTTCGATCTGGGCCGCGCGAGCATCACCCGGTCGGAACTGCAGTCCTTTGCCGACAGCGTGGCGCTGGCCGCGGCAGGAGAGCTGGACGGCAACGCCGATGCGCTGGACCGCGCGGCCGAGGCGGCGAACCTGATCTTCGACAGCCAGAGCTTCGGCAACACCGACCGCGAGCTGAACGGCGACCTGAGCTTTACCCTGACCTATTACGCCAGCCTGCCCGCAGATGACGGCACGGCTCTTTCGGACGAAACCACCGACCCGGCAGAGGCCGCCTTTGTCCGGGTCGAGGTGACACCGACCGTGGTGGAAAGCACCTTCGGCGCGGCCTTTGCGGCGCTGACGGGGCAGGAGAACCGGGATTACGACCTGGGGGCCTCGGCAGTGGCGGGGCTGTCGATCTATGCCTGCGACATCACCCCGATGATGTTCTGTCTGCCCAGCCCCGACTACGGAGCCGAGGAAAACATCGGCGACATGGTCCTGCTGCGCGCTGGCCGTCAGGGAGCAGCCTGGGGACCGGGAGACTTCGGCTTTCTTGACCCCAACGGCATCGCTGTCGACCCTGCAGGTCCGTGCGCTGGGCTTTCCGGTGCCAATCTCAAGATCTGCCAGATCGCTGCTGTCGACAACATAACGCAATGCTTCAACCAGAGAGGCGTCGACACCGAGCCGGGGCAGAAAGTCGGCACGCATGATGCCATGTTCAACGTGCGGTTCGACATCTATCGCTCTGCCCTGAACAACCGGCGCAATGATCCAAACTATGCGCCCGCGCCGAATGTCGTGAAAGGCATGGTTCCGAACAACAATGGTTGCTTCGGCAATAACAACAATTCACCGCCGCCCACCTCTCCATCCTTGCCGCTGCCGCGCGACACCTGCTTCAACACCGGAGCGTGCTCTCGTTTCGGGGACGGCAACTGGGCAGCAGGCAGAACGACCTACGTCAATACCAACTACGGGACTCCGCCCGGCGCCGCGGGCACAGCTGATCCGCATCCGGGCGCAACCACGCGCTACGAGTATTATCTGGCGGAAATTGCAGCCGCCGCACCCACTTCACCGATTTTGACCAACCGAGCCGAGACGGGCCGACCCACCTGTTCCCCCCATCGCGCAGGTCCGGAGCGTAGGGTCATTACCGTGGCAGGCATCGACTGTGCCGCCAATCCGATCCAGGGTCGGACACTTGACGTCCCGGTTCGAGAGTTCTTCAAGATTTTCCTGACGGAACCTGTCCGACAGACGGGGAGCAACCCGCCAAGTTTTGACATTTATGGCGAGATCGTCGGCTCGGCCAGCGAGGTGGGGACCGGGGCCGAGGGTGTGGGCGGCATCGTCCGCGATGTCGTGCAGCTTTACAGGTGATGGGGATGCAGGGGCTGTTTCACCGCATCGTCCGCCAGCTTCGCCGCCTCAAGGCCGACGAATCCGGCACTCAGCTGGTCGAGTTCGGGCTGGTGCTGCCGATGATGCTGCTGATCTTCGGGGTGATCATCGAGGGCGGGCGGATGATGTGGTCCTATCAGACCGTGGTGGCCGGTGTCCGCGATGCGGCGCGCTTCCTGGCGCGGGTCACGCCGCGCGACATCTGCGACACTGGGGTCGCGGTCACGGCCTATGACTCTCTGCTGATCGGGATGATCCGCAACGACAACGACGGGAGCTCCGTCCTGCCCAGCGGTGTGGCGGTGACCGGGGTCCTGTCGAGCCTGACCTGCACCGAGGGCGACTTTCGCGCGGATGTGGTGCCGGTGGTGACGGTCAGCGCGGATGTGCAGGTGACCTTTCCCTTCGCGGGGCTGTTCAGCCTGGTCGGGGGCAGCCGTCCGACGCTGGAGACCAGCGTTGCGGACCAGAGCAGGGTCTACGGTTCATGACCCGCGCGCGCACCCTGATGCGGGACGAGGACGGGGCCACGCTGGTCGAATTCGCGCTGGTGATCAGCCTGTTCCTGCTGATCTTCTTCGGGCTGATCGACTTTGGCCGTCTGGCCTACCACATCGTGACCACCGAGCGGGCGATGCATCTGGGGGCGCGGATCGCCGCAGTGCGGCCGCCAGCCTGCCCAGGCGTGCCGCTGACCATCGCGCTGGCAACCGGCGCGCCGGCCTCGACCGATTACGGGACAAGCTGCAATGCGGGCGGGTCGATCTGCCAGGACCCCGGTCCGGTGTCCTGCACGGGGGACCTTGCGAACCCGACGGCGGCCGAGGTCTGGGCCAGCGTCGGTGCCGTGATGCCGCCGGGCAGCGACGTGTCGAACCTGCGGTTCAGCTACACCTACGACGCGCGGCTGGGGTTTCTGGGCGGACCCTACGTCCCCGTCGTCACCGTGGAAATGGAGGACGTGACCTTCGACTTCGTGACGCCGCTGGCCGGGCTAGCCGCAGTCGCGGGCGTGTCGGGGGGATCGTCGCTTGCAACCTCAATCACGCTGCCAAGCATGAGCGTCTCGCTTCCGGGCGAGGATCTTGCGCAGGGCCAGGACGGCTAGGCCGCGGGAAGGGAAGAGAAGATGGCGCAGGGCGACAAGGATATCGTGCTGATCTCGGAGGACGCGGCGTTCAACGACCGGCTGGGGGCCATCCTGGCGGGCCAGCCGGGATTTGCCGTGACGCGCTGCGACGCCTCGCTGGCACGGATCAACGGGAAGGCTTCGGACCTGGCGAAGGTGTCCGAGCTGATCGTCTTCAAGGCAACCCCCGATGCGCTGGACGAGGCCGATGCGCTGCGGGCGCTGATCGCGTCGGGCGGGAATGCGCGGATCCTGGCGGTCAGCGACAGCCGCACCCCGTTCGGGGTGGCGCACGGGCTGCTGCGGGTCGGCGTAACCGAGGTCGTGCCGGACACGATCGAGGATGCGGAACTGGCCAAGGTCGTGGGGCGCCTGTCGATGCCGCGGCGTCTGACGCTGACCGCGCAGGACCAGCACGAGGGGCATGTGATTGCCGTCTCGAAGGCAAGGGGAGGGATCGGGGCCACCACGCTGGCGGTGAACCTGGCCGACCAGCTGTGCGGAAAGAAGCGGCGCTTCGGGAAGTCCGAGACGCGGAAGGTGATCCTGGTCGACCTGGACCTGCAGTTCGGCGCGGTGGCGGGCTTCCTGGACCTGCCGCCGAACGATGCGCTTTACAGCATGGCGCGCGACCGGGTTGAGCCGGACAGCGTATTCCTGCAGCAGTCCATCGTCACCACGCCCTCGGGCCTGTCGGTGCTGGCCGCGCCCGAGGGGTTCATGCCGCTGACCGCCCTGCATCCCGACCAGATGCGCTTTCTGATCGGGCGGTTGCGCAAGATGTACGATTTCGTCGTCGTCGACCTGCCTCCCGCAATGGTGGACTGGCTGACCCCCGTCCTGGAGGCGGCAGACCATGTGCTGATCGTCAGTGGCACCTCGGTCCCCTTCGTGCAGCAGACGCGGCGGCTGATCGACTTCTTCAAGGACCAGAACCCCTCGCTGAAGATCGAGGTCATCGTGGGGCAGGAGAAGAAGCCGCTTATCCGCTCGCGCCGTCATGTCGAAGCGGCGAAGGCATTGCAGACCGAGTTCCGCCATTGGCTGCCCCCGGATGCGAAGGTGGCCGAGGACGCCATGGACCGGGGACGGCCGCTGTCCGAGACGGCGGGTGGCGCGGCCCTGACGAAGGAAATCGCCCAGATTGCCGCCGATCTGGTGAAATCGATCGGCGTCAGCACCCTCAACAGAACCGCAAGCGCCGACCGGCCGGGAAGGTAAGCCATGTTCAAGGATTTCATCGATCTGTCGCGCCGTGGCACCAAGACCGACAAGGTGGTGCCATTCATCGGGGCCGAGGCGCCACGGCCGATGGTCCCGGCCGTGATCGAGCCGGAGGACCGCGAGCTTCTGCAATCGCTGGAGCTGAAGAGCCGCTTGCACGAGCTGCTGCTGGACCGCCTGAACCTTGCGGTGATCGACAAGGTTGACCCCGAGGAACTGCGCCGCGAGGTTTCGGACCTGGTCAACGAGGAGTTGCGCCAGTCCGGGCGGCCGCTGCGGGCGGAAGAGTTCCGCAAGCTGGTCAACGAGCTGATGGACGAGGTGCTGGGCCTGGGTCCGCTGGAGCCGCTGATGGCCGACCCCACGGTCAACGACATTCTGGTGAACGGCCACGCCAACGTCTATGTCGAGCGCAATGGTGTCCTGGAACGCGCGCGTGCGCGGTTCCGCGACGAGCGGCACCTTTTGCGGATCATCGAGAAGATCGTCTCTCGTGTCGGGCGGCGGGTGGATGAAAGCAGCCCCTGGGTCGATGCGCGGCTGGAAGATGGCAGCCGCGTCAACGCGATCATCCGGCCCTGCGCAATCGACGGGCCCAGCCTGTCGATCCGCAAGTTCGCGCGCCGCCCGCTGACCCTGCGCCGGCTGGTCGATATAGGGACGCTGACCGAACCCGCGATGCGGTTCCTGCAGGCGCTGGTCCAGGCCCGGCTGAACATCCTGATCTCGGGGGGGACGGGGTCGGGCAAGACAACCCTGCTGAATGCGATCTCGGCCTCGATCGACGACCGGTCCCGGATCGTCACCATCGAGGATGCGGCCGAGCTGCAGTTGCAGCAGGCGCATGTGGTGCGGCTGGAGACGCGGCCGCCGAACCCGAACGGGCAGGGGACCATCCTGCAGCGCGATCTGGTGCGCAATGCGTTGCGGATGCGTCCGGACCGGATCATCGTCGGAGAGGTGCGTGGTGCTGAGGCCTTCGACATGCTTCAGGCGATGAACACCGGCCATGACGGGTCGATGACCACGGTACACGCCAATTCGGCGCGCGACGCGCTGGGCCGGATCGAGCAGATGGTGACGATGATCGGTCTGGACCTGCCGCTGTCGGCGATCCGGTCGCAGGTTGCCTCGGGGGTGAACATCGTGGTGCAGGTGGCGCGCCTGTCGGATGGCACCCGCCGGCTGATCTCGATCAGCGAGATCACCGGGGTCGAGGGATCGGTGATCACCATGCAGGACATCTTCCTGTTCCGCCGCACCGGCCGGGCCGAGGATGGCAGCATCCTGGGCGAGCTTCTGCCCACCGGCATCCGTCCGAAATGCGCCGAGACGCTGACCAGCGCCGGCATCCCCTTCGACCCGGCCGATTTCGTGGTGGGAAGGAGCTAAGCCGTGGGGACGCTGATCTCGGAGCAGACGCTGATCTTCCTGATCTACTGCGGGGTTGCGGTCGGTGTGCTGATCGCCTTCACCTCCTTGGTCACGCTGGCCAGCCGCCGCGAGACGACGGGCGAGGTCCGGTCGCGACGGCTGCGGATGATCCGTGAGGGCCGGTCGCTGGAAGAGCGGCTGGCGCTGCTGAAACCGCCGTCTGTCGACGAGGCGGGCGGGTTTCGGCCCTGGGCCCGGCTTACGCACATGCTGCGGCGGGCGGACCTGACGATCTCGCCCGCGGCCTTTGTGGCGGGGGGCGTGGTGTTTGGACTGGCGCTATTTGCGGGGCTGCTGCTGACGCCGCTGATCGTGCCGGTGTCGGCTGCGGTGGCGCTGGCGCTGGGCCTGCTGGTGCCGATTGCCGTCCTGCAGATGCGGATCGACCGCAAGACCAAGGCGCTGATCGCGCAACTGCCCGACGCGCTGGAGCTGATGGCGCGGGGACTGCGGGTGGGGCATCCGCTGAACACCTCGATCGCAAGTGTCGCGCAGGAAATGCCGGACCCGATTGGCAGCGAGTTCGGGATCATCTTCGATCAGATCAACTATGGCGACGACCTGCCCGAGGCCTTCCAGGACTTTGCCGAGCGGATGGATGTCGAGGACCTGCATTACCTTTCGGCCAGCATCGGTATCCAGCACGGAACCGGCAGCGACCTGGCGCATGTGATCGAACTTCTTGCCAAGGTGGTGCGGTCGCGGATCATGCTGCGCAAGAAGGTGAAGGCGATCTCGGCCGAGGGGCGGATCTCGGCCATCATCCTGTCCTGCCTGCCGCTGGTGATGTTCGGGGCGACCTCGGTCCTGTCGCCGAATTATTACGCGGGTGTCTATGACGATCCGGCCTTCGTGCCGATGGCGACGGCGATCGTCGTCATGACGATCGCAAACGCGCTGATCCTGCGGAAACTGGTCAATTTTCACGTCTGAGGGAAGCCGGCCATGCTGGACTATCTGGAACGGATCGCGCTGCGGCTGGATGTGCCGCTGGAGACGCTTCTGGCCGGTGCGGTCGGATTTGGGGTTTTGCTGCTGCTTTTCGGCCTGGTTGCGGCGGTCCGGCGTCCTGACCCGGCGGTGGCGCGCATTGCCGCGATTTCCCGAAGCCGCGGCCAGGACCGGCGGGATCGCGTCTTCCTGATGCCGGCGGACCGGGGGCCGGGCGCGTTGATGAAGGCGTTCATTCCCTCGGAGAAGGAAAAGCGCAGCACATTGCAACGCAAGCTGATTCAGGCCGGGATGACAAATCCCGATGCCATCCAGCTTTATACCCTGGTGCGCATCGGACTTGCCTTCGGGCTGCCGGCGCTGTTCCTGGCTCTTCTGGGGTTGGCGCGGATGTCCGACCCGATCCTGCCCGCCAGGCTGGCCGAACTGCTTCAGGGCCTGAGCACGCTGCGGATCTACCAGACGCTCTCTGTCCTGGTCGCGGCGGGGTATTTCGTCCCGACCTACTGGCTGGAATCCCGGGTCCGCGCCCGCAAGCTGCGCATCGAGGAAAGCTTCCCCAACGCGCTGGACCTGATGCAGGTGTCGATCGAGGCCGGGCTTGGCTTTGACGCCGCGATGACCCGTGTCGGCAACGAGCTGAAGCGGCCGTCGCCGGAGATTGCCCATGAATTCCTGACGGTTCAGTATCAGGTCCAGGCCGGTCGCCCGCGCGAGCTGGCCTTGCGCGACATGGCCGAGAGGATCGGGCTGGACTCGATCCATTCATTCGCGACGGTGGTCACCCAGTCGATCAGGTTCGGCACCAGCATGGCCCAGGCGATGACCACCTATGCCGAGGAATTGCGCCAGACGCGCGAGTTGCGGGCGCAGGAAATGGCCAACAAACTGCCGGTGAAGATGTCGGCGGTCATGGCCTCGCTGATGCTGCCGGCCCTGGTCATGATGACCATCGGGCCGGTGGTGATTCGCTATCTTCGCAATTTCTAGGCGGAGAGCCGGACTTGAATGGGGCGATTGTGGATAAGTCCGACGGAGTCCGGCTGCTCCCGCAACCGGGAATTGAAACTTTCGCTCCTTTGGCGACGCCCAAGTAAATTCCTTGCGAAGGGGCTGCGATGGGTCACAATCAGCCCATTGTCCTTGTGAAATTGATGGTGAAATGCCGTGCCACCCAATGTGATGCACCGGACCACAGGCGGCGAGCAATCCGATGAAAGCCTGATTGCCGAGGTGGGTATGATCGGGGCCGTCGCGCAATGGTGCGAATGCCTGCATGGCCGCGATCCGCTGCTGCGTTCGCTGGAAGTGCTGGGGTTCGGCCTCAACGCAGAGATCGTGGCCTTGGCCCGCTACCCGCATGACGGCAAGGGCGCGGCCCGGACGGTGGTCTGGGATCGCAGCGCTGGCAACCGGATGTCCGTCGACCGGGGCTTTGCCAAGGCCCTGATCGGCGCTTATTTCGAGGCCGCGCGTCCTGGGAGCCTGTGGTTCCGGTCCACGGTGGAAAGTGGCGGCGCCTCCTCGATTGCCGAGTTCCACGCCGCGCGCCACCTGCGCGAGCTTGCGGTGATCCCGCTTCAGGCCGGAAATCGGGTGATCGACTGTTTCGAGATCCATTTCGCCGAACGTCTGCGCAGCCAGCAGCAGGTGATCCTGAATGCGCTGGCCCCGGTTCTGGCGCGGACCTGGCGCAACCGGGCCGAGGGGTTGTTCACCGAGGCGCTGCTGCGCGCCGTGCCCAGGGCGGACCGCGAAAATGTGGCGCCGATCCTCAGCGCCGAGAACCCCATGCGGCTGAGCCGGGCCGAGTATCGCGTCTCGCTGCTACTGTCGCGCGGGATGACGATCGAGGAGGTCAAGCGAGAGCTGCATATCCGCGACAGCACGCTGCGGTCTCATCTGAGCAGCCTTTACGCGAAGACCAACTGCGCCAACCTGAGCGAACTGGTGTTTTGCCTTGCCTCCTCGGTCTCTGGGCAGGAGGGTTCGGCGCGACGGGCCAGACTGGCCTGATGCCGGGTGCAATCATCCTGCTTCTGGCGCTGGTGCCAGTGGTGGTGGCAAGCGCGCTGTCGGACCTGAGGCATCTCAAGATCCGCAACCTGCAGGTGCTTGCGGCCGTTGGAGTATTCGTCGTTCTGGCTCCCGTCTTCCTGGACCTGCAAGAGCTTCCGGCGCGGCTGCTGGCGGCGGGGGTGGGCTTTGCGATCTGCTTTGTCCTGTTCGCGATGCGGGTGATCGGGGGTGGGGATGCGAAGATGCTGCCCGCCGTGCTGCTGTTCGTTCCGCCGGTCGAACTGGTGCTGTTCCTGCGCCTGTTCGCCGTTGCGCTGGCGGTTGTCAGTGTGGGCGCGCTGGTCGTGCAGCGCAGCCCCGCGTTCCGGCGCATCGGCTGGTCGAGCATTACGGAACAGCGTCACGTTCCCGTCGGTGTCGCCATTGCTGCCTCGGTCCTGTTGCTTGCGCTGATCATGCTGGCGCGGGGATAGGCCGGTCGGAGGGCGTTCAGGGGGCAACTGTGTAGACGAGGCGGATGGCCTTTGGCCCGATCCGGTCGCTGGCTTCAAGGTGCATCGGCGGGCGGGGACCGGCGAAGAACGGCTTGCCAGAGCCAAGCGCGACGGGGTGCAGGACCAGCTGGTATTCGTCGATCAGGCCCCAGTCGGCCAGGCTTTGCGCAAGGATCGTGCCGGAGACATCGACCTGCCCCGGCAGGCGCTGCTTGAGGTCGCGGACTGTGGATTCGATGTCGGAGGAAACCAGAGTGGCGTTCGGTCCGACCTCGGTCAGGGTTTCCGAGACCACCCATTTCCTTTGGGCGCGCCAACACTCAGCAAATTCGCGTTCCGCCTCGTCCCAGTCGGGCTGATCGGGTTCCCAGTAGCGCATCAGCTCGTAAGTCTTTCGGCCATATAGGGAATTTGGGGTGCGGCGGACTGCATCGATCCAGTGGCGAAAGACATCGGCGTCGGGAACCATGCGATCATGGTCGACGTAGCCGTCGAGCGAGACGTTCATGCTGCAGACGAATCGTGCCATTCCCGGTCTCCCTGCACTCTGCCGTCTGTGCAGTTTCGGGAAATCGCGGGTCCGGCGCGAGCCTTTTGTGTGGGCCGGGCGACAGGATGGACTGCCCGGCGTGCGGGCAGTCCGAAGGGGTTACGCCCGTCCGCGCCGTCCTCCGCGGCGGCCACCGGCAGCCTGGGAGGCGGCGGCGGAGGCTTCGGCGAAGGTCATGCCGCCTTCGACAGCTTCCAGGACCTTGGCGAAGCGGATCCATTCGCCGCCGTTCGCGTCGTGATTCATCAGGAAGTTGGCGGCGCGGATCGCCTCCATCTCCTGCTGGCGGACCGGGTTCATGATCGCCGAGGTCATGCCCGCACCGATGGCCATGGGCAGGAAGGCGCCGTTGATGCCGTGGCGGTGCGGCAGGCCGAAGGAGATGTTCGAGGCGCCGCAGGTGGTGTTGACGCCCAGTTCCTCGCGCAGGCGGCGGACGAGGGTGAAGACCTGCTGGCCGGCCGAGGCCATCGCGCCCACGGGCATGACCAGCGGGTCGACGACGATGTCATGCGCGGGGATGCCGTGGTCGGCGGCGCGCTGGACGATCTTCTTGGCGACGGCGAAGCGGACGTCCGGGTCGGGCGAGATGCCGGTATCGTCGTTCGAGATGGCGACGACGGGGACGTTGTATTTCTTGACCAGCGGCAGGACGAGTTCGAGGCGTTCCTCTTCCCCGGTGACCGAGTTCAGGAGCGGGCGGCCTTCGCAGGCCTGGAGACCGGCTTCGAGAGCGCCGGGGACCGACGAGTCGATGCAGAGCGGCACATCGACGGTCTGCTGCACGATCTCGATCAGTTTCTTCATCAGCGGCGGTTCGACGAAGTTGTTGTCGGCGTAGCGCGGGTCCTGCGCCATCTTGTTGGTGAAGACCGCGCCGGAGTTGATGTCGAGGATCGTGGCACCACAGGCGACCTGTTCGAGCGCATCCTTGATGACGGTCTCGAAATTGTCGGCCTCCATCTCGGCGGCAAGCTTCTTGCGGCCGGTGGGGTTGATCCGTTCCCCGATGACGGCGAAGGGTTCATCGAAACCGATGACGACGGTTTTCGTTTTGGATTCAACGACGGTACGGGTCATTCTTGAAGCTTTCTCTTAAGCGGTGGCGGAAGCGGGAACGCCCGAGGCGCCGCCGTGTTCGGTGACCCAGGTGGCATTGGTCTTGATGCCGCCGAGGGGGAAGAAGTGGACCTGCTCGATGCCGAACTCCGGGTTCGCGGCCTTGTGGGCGGCAAGCTCGGTGAGGATTTCGGTCGGCTCGTAGGGCAGGAGGAGCTTGGTCACGTCCATCGCGCGTTTCTGGAGGACGCGGAGGCTCGGCCCCACGCCGCAGGCAATGGCAAACTTGATGAGGGTTTGCAGCTTCGCCGGACCGGCGATGCCGATGTGGACGGGAAGCTTGATGCCCTCGGCCTGCAGGCGGTTGACCCAGTCGATGACGGGCTGCGCTTCGAAGCAGAACTGGGTGGCCATCGCCATCTGCGCGTCGGTGCGTTCCGCGAAGGCGGATTTCCAGCGGGCGGCTTCCATCACCATGCGGTCGGAACCGTCGGGATCGATGTCCTTGTTGCCTTCCGGGTGGCCCGCGACGTGAAGGCGCTCGAACCCGGTAAAGGCTCCGGATTCAAGGAGTTCCATCGAGGAGCTGAAGTCGCCCACTTGCGCGGCGGGGTTGCCGGCCAGGATCAGGCCCTGCTTGACGCCCACGTCCTTGTAGCGGGCGACCCAGTCGAAGAGCGTGGCCTTGTCCTTGATGATGCGCGCGGGGAAGTGCGGCATCACGTCGAAGCCTTCGTCGACGATGCGCTTGGCGGTGGCGGTCATCTCCTCGATCGGGCTTTCGATGTTGGCGATGTAGACGCGGGTGCCGGTGGGCAGGATGTCGCGGAAGCTTTCCACCTTCTCGGCGGTGCGGGGCATGACCTCGATGGAGTAGCCTTTCAGGAAGGCCTCCAGCGCGTCCGTGGCGGGGGCGGCTTCTTCCTTGCGGCGGAAATTGAACAGGGCCATCACGGTCTCCTTGAGGGGGAAAGGCTTGGGCGGGGTCATCAGGGCGTCAGGCCTTGGCCCAGCCTTCGGCGTCAATCAGGGTCTTGATGCGGGCAGTGTCGAATTCGGCTTCGAGCTTGGCGGCGTAATCGGCGGCGATGGCGTCGGGTTCGCCCTCCAGGTCCGCGACGACGACCTTGCGCCATTCGGCGAGATAGGCGTCGGCATCCTTGGCGCCGATCTTCATGGCGCAGCGGTCGATGGCCTGCTCAAAGCGTTCGGGAAGCTGCACCTTCGATCCGCGGCGGCCCTTGCCGACGATGACCTGGGCCGGGATGTCGCGCCAGTAGACGATGGTGACTTCGGCCATGATGCGGTGATTCCCCTTGCCTGTCTTGACCCTGTTGATATGCGCCGATCCCCGACAGCCGGTGTCGGTTTTCGACATGGCAGTGCGAGGATACGACCTGCCACGGTGCGGTCGTGGCGGCGGCAGGCTAGCCGAGGCGACTTGCTGCCGCCAGCCGAGGGAACCGGAGAAGTTCTCATGTTCTGCATGAGCCGCGCTGAAGTTCGGCGGCCCGCAGGCCGCCGTCACCAGCGGAGGTTCATCCCGACCTGCATCAGCCCGAAAGTGATGTCGGTTTTGGTCAACGGCACATAAGCCGAAAGGTCCAGCGCGCCGAGGTCGACGTGGTCGTAGGACAGCGCCAGAGTAAGGGTGTCCCCGATCCGGTGCTCCATCCCCAGTCCGGCGGTCCAGCCGCTCAGCTTGGCGTGGTTGACCGGGACGAGGCCGCCGACATTCGTCGCTTCGACATGTGCCCGAGCAAAGCCGCCGCTGGCGAAGAACAGCGTTTCCCCCGAAACGATGCCGGCCCGGCCGCGGAGGGAGACCAGCTTGCTTACGCGCGTGTCGCAGGAGACGCAGGTCAGATAAAGACCATTTGCCGGTGTCGCGGTGATCGCGCCATGCCCGACCGACAGCGACGCCCCAAATGTCAGGCGGCCGCGCTGCCAGTCGTGGCCCAGCGTCAGCATCGCCGCCTCGCCGTCCCAGCGGTCCGGAACCAAGTCGTGATCGGCGAGGGTGGTGACCGACCAGAAGTTGTCACCCTGCGGCGTTGCCAGCGCCGCGCCGAAATAGAAGCCCGTCCAGTCGGGCGCGGGATCGCCGTGGCCGACAGGTTCGTTTGCCAGTACGGGGCTGCACAGGGCAAGCGCAAGCAGGGCGGCGGAAAGGAAATCTGGTCCGTATCTCATGACTGCCTCAAACTTTTTTGCGCAGGGTGGGGCAGGGATGCGGGGCCGTCAACGCTTTACCGGGCCGGCCGCAGGCAGTTGCACGGGGTGCGAGACCGGATTGCCACATGCAAAAGCCGGGCGGGCAAGCTTGTCAGGGCCGCAAAAGCCGACTACCCTTGGATCCAACCACAGATGGAGGGCGGTCATGACGCCCGAGCGTCCCCGTAGGGCGGACGCGACAGACGCGCCGGTCGAGACGCCGAAGGCCGTTTCCCGCGCGAATGAACCGTCAGCCCTATCCGGTCCGGGGTCGGCCCCGCTTTATGCGGCGCTGGACCTGGGCACCAACAGTTGCCGGATGCTGATTGCCCAGCCGCTGGGCAGTCAGTTTTCGATCGTCGACAGCTTTTCCAAATCGGTGCAGCTGGGCGTGGGGCTTGAGGCCTCGGGCCGGTTGTCGCGGGCCTCGATGGTGCGCACGATCCAGGCGCTGCGGATCTGCGAGAAGAAGATCGAGAAGCACGGCGTCAAGCGGATGCGGCTGGTGGCGACCGAGGCCTGCCGGCGCGCGCGCAATGCCAAGGATTTCATCCGCCAGGTCCGGCGCGAAACGGGGCTCGCGCTGGAGATCATCGCCCCCGAGGAAGAGGCGCGGCTTGCCGTCATTTCCTGCGCGCCGCTGGTGAACACGACGACCGAGCAGCTTCTGGTGGTGGACATTGGCGGGGGCTCGACGGAGCTGGTCTGGATCGACCTGAGCGCGGTGCCGCCGGCCGACCGGCCGAAGGCGATCATGCGGCTGCACATGGGGTTCAACGCGCAGGGCGAGGGCCCGGTGGCGCGGGTGGTGGACTGGATCAGCGTGCCGCTGGGGGTGGCCACGCTGAAGGACCAGTTCATCGACGTCGACGACGATGCGGCGCGGTTCGCTTTGATGAGCTGGTTCTTCGAGGAGAACCTTGCCAGCTTCAGCCCCTACAATGCAGAGAACCCGCGCGAGGGGTTTCAGATCATCGGGACGTCGGGGACGGTGACGACGGTGGCAGCGTCGTTTCTGAACCTGAAGCGTTATGACCGGACCAAGGTCGACGGATTGCAGATGACGAGCGACCAGATCGACCTGGTGATCCGGGAATACCTGGCACTGGGACCGGAGGGGCGGCGGACCGATCCGCGGATCGGGCGCGACCGCCATGCGCTGATCATGTCCGGCGCGGCGATCCTGCAGGCGCTGATGCGGATCTGGCCGACGGACCGCTTGTCGGTGGCCGACCGGGGCCTTAGGGAGGGGCTTCTCTATGCGCAGATGAGCGCGGATGGCGTGCTGGAAGACGGGCCTTACAAATGACGGAAAAGCCGAATTCGGGGCGCGGGCAGCGCGAGCTGCGGGTGCGGGTCAAGACCGCCAAGGGGCGGAAGCTCAGCTCGACGCTGTGGCTGGAACGGCAGCTGAACGATCCTTACGTGCAGCGGGCAAAGCGCGAGGGCTATCGGGGCCGGGCGGCCTACAAGATCCTGGAGCTGGACGACAAGTACGGCTTCCTGAAGCCGGGGGCGCGCGTCGTGGACCTGGGCTGCGCTCCGGGGGGCTGGTGCCAGGTGGCGGTGGTCCGGGTGAACGCGCTGGGGCAGAACCCGAAGAAGCCGCAGGGCACCGTGCTGGGCGTCGACCTGCAGGAGGTGGAGCCGATTGCCGGGGCCGAGATCCACCAGCTGGATTTCCTGTCCGACGATGCGGACGAGAAGGTCAAGGGCTGGCTGGGCGGCCGGGCCGATGTGGTGATGTCGGACATGGCGGCGGCAGCCTCGGGTCACAAGGCCACCGATCACCTGAGAATCGTTGCGCTGGTCGAGGCGGCGTTGGCCTTTGCCTTCGACGTGCTTGAGGATGGCGGGACCTTCGTTGCCAAGGTGCTGGCCGGGGGTGCCGAGAACGAGATGCAGGCCATGCTGAAGCGCAACTTCCGCAAGGTGGCCAATGTGAAGCCGCCCGCCAGCCGGTCGGACAGTTCCGAAAAATTCGTGGTGGCGATGGGCTACCGTGGCCGCGAGATCGAGGGCGGAGCGGGGCAAGCAGATCCCGAGGCGGGGCCTCTGGGCTGACGGACGCGCGGAGCCGCACAGGTTACTTGTAATCGGAAATGAAATAGGCGCCCGAAGGCGCCCTGTTTCAGGAAGATCGAAGCTTTCAGCCGCCCCAGCTGCGGACCGGGCCGCAGTCCATGTGAACGAAGTTCGACCGCGAGTACTTGCCGACGCCGCCCGCCGAGCAGGCCGCAGCGGCCTTGGCCATCTGGCCCACCGAGCGCGACTGGAGCCGCAGGTCGGCCGCCTGGCCCTTCATGTGGAGCGAGTTCTTCGCAACGCCCTTCGACTTGGACCGAAGCATCGCGTTGGTCTTCGGGCAGCGGTAGCCCGAGAGAAGCATGTAGGGCTCTGACACGTCCATCAGCCGGTGCGCGGCGGCCATGATGTCGATGGTGCGAACGTCGATGCTGGTGACGTCGTTCGAGCGCCAGTCGCGCATGAAGTAGTTGATTTCCTTGACGACTTCCGGGATGTACTCTCCCTCGATCCAGTAGATGGTATCGACGGCCTCACCCGTGCGGCCCGAGTACATGCGGATGCGGCGGATGTCGCCTGCGCCCTTCAGAAGTCCGAACGCGTTCGAGTAGGTCGGTGCGGCCACCAGGGCTGTCGCCGCGAACGCACCAAGAAGGCCGCGCCGCGAGACGCCGATAAGCTTGTTGTCCGTCATTCTAACGCCTGTCCCCGTGCTGTCTTTGACTGCCGTTTCGCAGCTCTCGTGCAACTTCTTCCCCAAGTGCAGCGTTGTTATTGCACAAAGGGAATCGAAGCCCAAGCGCCGATTGTCCACAGCTCGGGATGCTCAACCTGAATCGGCAAATTTTTGCTGAACGCGCCCGAATTCCGCCAAGTGTTGTGGAACTGCATCGGTTTGTGGCCGGATTGTTGCGAAAGCGAACACAGTGCAGGGGCGTCAAGCCACCAATCGGCTTTGTGATTGGACAGGGTTTGCAGATCGGCGAAAAGATGCCAGAAAGGGGTCAAGTCGTTGGAATAGAGGCCTGAATGCATTTTTCCGTTCCGCGCGGGCTGTCGCGCCGGTCGCTCCTGCTGTCGCTTGCACTGGCACCGATCCTGGCCTCGACGGCAAGGGCGCAGACCTCGGCCTTCACCCAGTCGCTGGCGGCAAGTGCCTCGTCCGACGCGGATATTGCCGAATGGTATCGCAGCACAGGCTATCAGACGCTGTGGACGGGGCCGGCCGACGCGTCCCGGCGGGCGGCGTTTCTGAACGCGATCGGTGCCGCCAGGGACCACGGCCTGCCGGTGCCGCGCTATGACGCGCGGGCGCTGACCGCGGCCTTGCAGTCGGCCGAGACCGAGGGCGACCGCGGCCGGGTCGAGGTCGAGATGACGCGCGCCTATCTGGCCTGGGCGCGGGACCTGACCTCGGGCGCGCTGGACCCCAAGGCGGTGGACGCGGGCATCGTGCGCGAGATCAACCGGATCGAGCCGAAGGTGCTGCTGACGCGCATCTCTAACGGCGACCCGGAGGCGGTGCTGGACTGGCTGCTGCCGAGTTCGCCGCAATATGTGCAGCTGATGAAGGCGAAGCTGGCGCTTGAGGCGCAGATCGCGAACGGCGGTTGGGGCGAGACGGTTCCGGCGGCCTCGTTGGCGCCGGGCGACAGCGGCCCGGCGGTGGTGGCGCTGCGCGACCGGCTGGTGCGGATGGGCTATCTCGCCCCGACGGCGGTGGCGAGCTACGACCGCGCGCTGCAGGCGGCGGTGACCTCGTTCCAGCTGAACCATGGCCTGACCGCGGACGGATCGGCGGGCGAAGGGACGGTCGCGGAGATCAACCTCGGACCCGAAGAGCGGCTGAAATCGGTGATCGTCGCGATGGAGCGCGAGCGCTGGATGCACATCGACCGCTCGGTCAAGCACATCTGGGTCAACCTGCCCGACTTCCGCGCGAAGATCATGGAGGACGGCAAGACCGTCTTCGAAACGCGCGTGGTGATCGGGAAGAACGTGCCGGACCAGCGCAGCCCCGAATTCTCGGACGAGATGGAGCATATGGTCATCAACCCGTCTTGGGGGGTGCCGCGGTCGATCATCGTCAAGGAATACCTGCCGCTTCTGCAGAAGAACCCCAATGCAGTGGGGCATCTGCAGGTGGTGGACGGGCGGGGCCGGGTGGTGTCGCGAGGGTCGGTGAACTTTGCCGCCTACAATGCACGGAACTTCCCTTACGCGCTGCGCCAGCCGCCATCGGACGGGAACGCGCTGGGGAAGGTGAAGTTCATGTTCCCCAACCAGTACAACATCTATCTGCATGATACTCCGTCGAAATCCCTGTTCGACAAGGAGGTGCGCGCCTACAGCCACGGCTGCATCCGCGTGGCCGACCCATTCGACCTGGCGCATGAGCTTTTGTCCTGGCAGACCGACAATGCCGAGGCCGAGTTCGAGGCGGCGCTGGAGTCGGGCCGCGAGACGATGGTGAAGCTGAAGCAGCATCTGCCGGTGCATCTGGTCTATTTCACGGCCTACCCGGATGCGAAGGGACGCATGACCTATCGCCGCGACGTCTATGGGCGGGATGCGGCGCTCTGGGGTGCCCTGGCCGAGGCCGGGGTGGAACTGGCGGGCGTTCAGGGGTAAGTCTGGGCCGAACAGCCGAGGACGTCATGGCCCACAGGATAGGGGAGATCGCGCGCGCTTTGGGGGCCGAGGCCGAGGGGGACCTTGACCTGACGGTCACGGGCGCGTCCGAGCCGCAGGCGGCGGGGCCGGACCAGCTCGCGCTGGCGATGGACCCGCGCTATGCCGACGGGATCGGCAAGGGTCGGGCGCGGGCTGCGGTGGTCTGGCCGGGCGCGGACTGGCGGGCGATGGGGCTTAAGGCGGCCATCTTCGCCCCGCGCGGGCGGTTGGCGATGGCGGGGCTGACGCGGCTGATGGACCCGGGGCCGGCGATCGCTCCGGGCGTGCATCCGATGGCGCTGGTGGACCCGACGGCGGAGATCGGCGCGGGCGCAGCCATCGGTCCCTTCGTCGTGATCGGCGCGGGCGTGCGGATCGGGCCGGGTGCGCGCATCGCAAGCCATGTCTCTGTCGCCGAGGGCGCGCGGATCGGGGCCGAGCCGCTGATCCTGCAAGGCGCGCGGATCGGGGCGCGGGTCACCATCGGCGACCGCTTCATCTGCCAGCCGGGCGCGGTGATCGGCGCGGACGGCTTCAGTTTTGTCACGCCCGAGAAATCCGGGGTCGAGGAAATCCGCGAGACGCTGGGCAGCCGCGCCGAGATCAAGGACCAGACCTGGACCCGCATACATTCACTCGGCGCCGTAACCATTGGGGATGACGTAGAAATCGGCGCCAACGTCTGCATTGACCGGGGGACGATCCGCGACACGCGGATCGGGTCGGGGACCAAGCTCGACAACCTGGTCCACATCGGCCACAACGTGCAGGTCGGGCGCGACTGCCTGCTGTGCGGTCAGGTCGGCGTTGCGGGCTCGGCCCGGATCGGCGACCGGGTGGTGCTGGCCGGACAGTGCGGGGTCAACGACAACATCTTCGTCGGAGACGACGTGATCGCGGGCGGCGCGACGAAGATCTTCACCAATGCTCCGGCGGGGCGGGTGTTGCTGGGCTATCCGGCAGTGAAAATGGAAAGCCATGTCGAGATACAGAAAGCCCTGCGGCGCTTGCCGCGGCTTGCGGCGCGGGTCGCGGCGCTGGAACAGCGCGAGACCGAGGGGAAATAGGTGGAGCGTGCCGAGATCGAGGCCGGGGTGATCGCGATCCTCGCGCAGCAGCTTCTGTTGCCGCCGTCGGAGATTGCTTCGGACGCGACAGTGGCCGAGCTGGGGCTGGATTCCCTGGGCAAGGTCGAGGCGATCTTTGCGCTGGAGGAACGCTTCGACATCCATGTCCCGTTCAACGCGAATGAGCCCGACCAGCCGGATTTCGACTTTTCCAGCGTCCCCAGCATCGTGGCCGGTGTCGAGCGCCTGATCGCCCAGCAGACCGAATGAGGCGCGTCGTCGTTACCGGCGTCGGCACGGTGAACGCCTTGGCCAAGGATGTGCCGGGCACCTTTCGGGCGTTTCGCGAGGGGCGCTGCGGGATCGGTCCATTGGGCTTTCGCGATGCCGACCGACTGTCGGTGCGGATCGGGGCCGAAGTGCGCGGCTGGCGGCCGGAGGATCACTTCGCGGCGGGCGAGTTGCCGCTTCTGGACCGGGTGACGCAGTATGCGCTGGTGGCCGGGTCCGAGGCGGTGGCGATGGCGGAACTTCCCGGCGGTCTGGGGGCGCGGGGCGGTGTGATCCTTGGGACAGCCGCGGGGGGGATCCAGACCTGGGAGGACAATTACCGCGCCGTCTTTCAGGAGGGGCGGAACCGTGTGTCTCCGCTGGTTGTGCCGCGGCTGATGCACAATGCGCCGGCGTCGCACCTGTCGATCCGGCATGGCCTGACGGGACCGGTCCTGTCGGTCTCTTCAGCCTGCGCCAGCGCCAATCATGCGATGGGACTGGCGTTGCAGCAGATCCGCCTGGGAGCCGCCGACGTGATGCTGACGGGTGGCGCCGAGGCGATGCTGTGTTTCGGCGGCATCAAGGCCTGGGAAGGGTTGCGCGTGCTGGCACCGGACGCCTGTCGCCCGTTCAGTCTGGGGCGCAAGGGCATGGTGATCGGCGATGGCGCGGGCGTGCTGGTCTTCGAAGCGGAAGAGCATGCGCGGGCACGTGGCGCGCGCATCCTGGCCGAGGTGGCGGGGTTTGCCATGACCTCGGACGCGCGGGACATCGTGGCGCCGACCCCGGAGGGCGCGGCGGAGGCGATGCGCGCGGCGCTGGCAGACGGCGGGCTTGCGGCGGAAGACGTCGGCTACATCAATGCGCATGGCACCGGGACATTGGCCAATGACCGGGCCGAGGCTGCGGCGATCCGCGCGGTCTTTCCCCAACCTCCGCCGGTCAGTTCGACAAAGGCGATGCACGGCCACGCGATCGGCGCGACCGGCGCGCTGGAGGCGCTGGCGGTGATCCTGGCGCTGACCGAGGGCATCCTGCCCCCCACGATCGGGTTGCAGGCACCGGACCCTGATTGCGATCTGGACGTGGTGGCGCATGTCGCGCGACCGGTGCGGGTGACGGCCGCCTTGTCGAACGCCTTTGCCTTCGGCGGGCTGAACGCCGTGCTGGCCTTCCGTCAGGCCTGAACATGAAACGGCCGGCCCGGTGGGGCCGGCCGTAGGTCAGCCAGATGGCCTAGATCACGGATTGGCCGGGGCTTCCGCCGGTGCGGCGTCGGCCGGCGCAGCTTCTGCCGGGGCGGCAGCGCCGGCGGCCTTGGCGGCGGCGTCGGCCGCGTCGTTCGCCGCAGCCACCGCGTCATAGCCCGCGGTGAAGCCCTTGAGCGAGATGCTCAGTTCGACTTTCTCGTCCGGTGCGACGAAGGGCGTGATGGTGATCTTTGCATTAGCCCCGGACTTCATCGCCGCCACTTCCTCGGCGGTGAAGCCGATGCGCGCCACGCAACCCAGCTGGGCGCAGAAGGTGAAGGGGTAGATCTTGCCCTTGGCAGCATCGATCTGCAGCGTCATCCCCGCGGTCAGCAAGGTTTCCAGCGGCGCGATGAACGTCGCCCCCGCAACAGCAGGGCCTTCACCGCCGGCCGGCAGGTTGAACATCGTGAACTCGGCCACCGAATTGCCCTGCTGATCCTTGAGCAGAAGGTAAAGCTGGCACGGATCGACGCCGGTTTCGGTGCGGACGCATTTCTGCTCCCAGGCTTCGAAGTTGGCGGCGGTATAGGTGCTGCCCGGCCCGTCGCCGCCGCCGACTTCCTGGCCCATCGCCAGGTTGTCGGCGGTCGCCGCGTCGGCAGGGGCGGTGGTGTCGGCGGCGGGCGCGCCTTCGGTCTGCGCCATCAGCGGGGCGGCTGCAAGCGCGAGGATCAGGGCCAGCGCGGTGCTCGGGGTCTTTGCCATGTTCGACATGTCCTTTGGTCGGTCGATTGTTTGGCTGGGTCTCTAGCATGGGGTCCAGCCCGAGTCAGGTCAGAAATGCGTGCCCGGCACGCTTCTGCTTGGGGTGCCGCGACAAATGAAAAAGGGCCGGTAAGGCCGGCCCTTTTCGCAACTTGTTTTTTGCTCCCTGTCGGACTGGCCGACTTCATGGCATGGGACGCTACGGTGGAATTTTACGCCCGTCAACGGGTTCTTTCGGGGAACATGACAGAAAAAAACCGCGCCTTTTCAAGGGCGCGGCCAGTGGACAGGGAGGAAGTCACCGCCAGACCAGCCCGAGAGCATGGTCCGACCAGTTGAGTCTGGCGCAATGGGGTTAACGATGTATGTTTGACCCGGACGATGAGCCGGAGAGGGCGGGTCGTTGTTTTCAACCAAGGGTTGTGGGGGTCAGCAAGTGACGGATCAGGCAGGCGTGGCGGACAGCATCTTCGTGGGCGGTGGCGGCGAGAACTATGGTGTGCCGCAGCGGCTTTTGCTGAAGTACGGCAACCGCCACGGTCTGATCGCGGGGGCGACGGGGACCGGCAAGACGGTGACGCTGCAGGTCCTGGCCGAGGGGTTCTCGGCCGCGGGCGTACCGGTGTTCCTGTCCGACGTGAAAGGCGATCTTGCGGGCATCGCGGTTGCCGGTTCGACCGAGGGCAAGTTGCACGAGGCTTTCACGAAACGGTCTGCCCAGATCGGGCTGGACCTGCAATATCGTGCCTTCCCGGTGATCTTCTGGGACCTGTTCGGCGAGAAGGGCCATCCGGTCCGCGCGACGGTGGCGGAGATGGGGCCGCTGTTACTGTCGCGGCTTCTGGAGCTGTCCGAACCGCAGGAGGGCGTGCTGAACGTGGCCTTCCGCCTGTCGGATGAAGAGGCGCTGCCGCTTCTGGACCTGAAGGACCTGCAGGCGCTGCTGACCTTCGTGGCCGAGAATGCCGAGGCGATCTCGGCCCGCTACGGGCTGGTGTCGAAGGAATCGGTTGGCGCGATCCAGCGCCGGCTTCTGGTGCTGGAGAACGAGGGCGGCGGGAGGCTCTTCGGCGAGCCGGCGCTGGACCTTGCGGACCTGATGACGGTGGATGCCTCGGGCGCAGGACGCATCAGCATCCTTGCGGCGGACAAGCTGATGAACTCTCCCCGGCTTTACGCGACGTTCCTGCTGTGGCTCTTGTCCGAGCTTTTCGAGATGCTGCCCGAAGTGGGGGACCCGGACAAGCCGAAGCTGGTGTTCTTCTTCGACGAGGCGCATCTGCTGTTCGACGACGCCCCGAAGGCGCTGGTGGCGAAGGTCGAACAGGTTGCCCGACTGATCCGGTCGAAGGGGGTAGGGGTCTATTTCATCACCCAGAACCCGGCCGACGTGCCGGACGACATCCTGGGCCAGCTGGGCAACCGCGTGCAGCACGCGCTGCGGGCCTTCACGGCGAAAGACCAGAAGGACCTGGCCAAGGCGGCCGAGACCTATCGTCCGAACCCGCGGTTCAAGATCGACGAGGCGATCCGCGACGTGGGGACGGGTGAGGCCGTGACCTCGCTTCTGGAGGCAAAGGGCGTGCCGGGGATCGCGGAGCGAACGCTGGTGCGGCCTCCCTCCAGCCAGCTGGGTCCGCTGGACCCGGCCGCGCGGGCGGCGGTGATGGCCGCGTCTCCGGTCAGGGGCAAGTACGACGCGGTGATGGACCGGGAAAGCGCCTTCGAGAAGCTGCGGGCGCGGGCCGAGAAGGCGGCGCAGGATGCGGCCGACCTGGAGCAGCGCCAGGCCGAGGAAAAGCGCGAATTCGAACGCGCCCGCCGCTACGATGGCAACGGCTATGACACGAAAGACGCGCCCAAGCGGACCACCAGCTCCAGCCGGTCGGATTCGATCGGCACCGCCTTCGCGAAAAGCTTCGCGCGGCAACTGGGGACGAAATCGGGGCAGGCCCTGGTGCGGGGCATCCTGGGGTCGATCTTTGGCAAGCGCTAGCGGTTGAGGCTGGCTTCGTCATCGTTATAGTCGCCGCACACGCGGGAGGAGACAGCGATGAAACGGTCACGCATCAACGAGATCATGCGCGCGGCGGATGACATGATCCGGCACTACGGCTTCGTGCTGCCGCCCTTCGCCAACTGGTCCCCGGACGAGTTCAAGGCGCGCCGGGACGTAAGCGCGATCATCGAGGCGCGGTGCGGCTGGGACATCACGGATTACGGCCAAGGCAAGTTCGACGAGATGGGGCTGTTCCTGTTCACGCTGCGCAACGGGCGTCTTGCCGACCTGCAGCGTGGGGGCGGGATGTGCTATGCCGAGAAGCTGCTGATCAGCCGCCAGGACCAGCTTTCCCCGATGCACACCCATGTCATCAAGGCCGAGGACATCATCAACCGGGGCGGCGCCACGCTGGTGATCGAGCTTTACGGCAGCGACGACAAGGGCAACTTCGCCTGGGACAAGGGCGGGATGGTGCGCTGCGACGGGATCGACACGCCCTATGGCCCGGGGACCAAGCTGAAGCTGAAGCCGGGCGAAAGCGTGACGCTGATGCCGGGCGACTGGCACGCCTTCTGGGGCGAGGGCGGCGACGTGCTGATCGGCGAGGTCTCGACCGTGAACGACGACCTGACCGACAACATCTTCCGCGAACCCATCGGCCGCTTTGCCGAGATCGACGAGGACGAGGTGCCCTGGCATCTGCTGGTCAGCGATTACGACCGCTGGCTGAAGTAACGGCAGTGCGGGCATGAAGAAAAGGGGGCGCCACCCAGCGCCCCCTTTGTCATTGGTCGGGCGGCCTAGTTGCCGGGCGGGCAGGTGCCGTTCACCAGCGGCACCTTGCAGGCCGGAGCGGTGGTCGCCGGGGCGGTCGCGCTTGGGGTGGCCGTGGACGCGGCCGGTGCGGGCGTCGCAGGCGCGACGGCCGGGGTCGGCGCGGTGCCGGTTGCGAAGGACGGGGTCGGCAGGACCTTCAGCGCCGGGACGGCACCGGCGGGAACCACGACCTCGGCCTTGGGCTTCGCAGCCGCTTTCGGCGCAACGGGCTTGGGAATGTACAGGCCCTTGGGCATCTCTCCGGATGCGGTCAGCACGATGACCTTCTCGCCACCCTTCACGCGGCTGTAAAGGTCGAGCACGTCCTGGTTGATCATGCGGATGCAGCCGGACGAGGCGTTGCGGCCGATCGACTGCCATTCCGGCGTGCCGTGGATGCGATAGCCGTAGTCGCGGCCGCCCGAGGTCAGGTAGATCGCGCGGGCGCCCAGCGGGTTGGTCGGGCCGCCGGGCTGGCCGACTTCATCGAACTTGGCCAGTTCCGGTTTGCGGGCGATCATTTCCTTCGGCGGAATCCACCGCGGCCAGGGCTTCTTGTCGGCAACGATGGCCTCACCCGACCACTCGAACCCGGCCTTGCCGACGGCAATGCCGTAGCGGATCGCCTTGTTGTTGCCCAAGACATAGTAGAGCAGCTTGGTCTTCGGGTTGATGATGATCGTGCCGGCGGGCTGGTCGGTCTCATAGGCGACGACCTGGCGGCGGTGGGTTTCCGGAATCTTGTCGACCGGAAGGGCCGGGATCTCGATCCCCGAGTCCATGGTGGCGACATAGACGTTCTCGCCGGACTTCGGCAGTGGCTGTGTCGAGGCGGTGGGACCGGCAGCGGGATCGACGCAGGCGGCAAGCAGCGCCAGGGCAAGGGCGGCTGGGGCAAGACCGGCGCGGCGGAGAAAGCGGCGGGAAGTCGTCGGCATCGAAGGGTCCACATCCTGAAAAGGCCCGTCAGCGACGGGCGGCGGGCAATCTCATGCACGCTAACCGAGCGTCAGGAGCAGGTCAAACCGTGCGGGGAACCGACGGCGATCACGGCGCCGTGAGATCGTCGGATTTCCGGGCATAGTTGCCCGCGCGCCTCAGGTCCGGCGCGCGGGAGAGGGGCCTCAAAGCGTCGTGCGCAGCGCCCAAAGCTCGGGGAAAAGCTCTACGTCCAGCATCCTTCTCAGGTACGAGACGCCCGAGGTGCCCCCCGTGCCGCGCTTGATCCCGATGACGCGGGCGACGGTGGTCAGGTGGTTGAAGCGCCAGCGGCGGAAGTAATCCTCGAAATCCATCAGCTTCTCGGCCAGCTCGTAGGCCTGCCAATGCGCGGTCGGGTCGCGGTAGACGGTCTCCCACACCGCCTGCACGCCGGGGTGTGGCGTCCAGGGCTGGCGCAGGTCGCGGGTCAGCACGTCCTGCGGCACGGGCAGTCCCTGCCGGGCCAGGTGGCGCAGCGCCTCGTCGTAGAGGCTGGGACGGGCGAGTTCGGCCTCCAGCTTTGCCATAAGGTCGGAGCGGTGGGCATGGGGCTTCAGCATCGCCAGGTTGCGGTTTCCCACGGCGTATTCCACCAGCCGGTATTGCCAGGACTGGAAGCCCGAGGACTGGCCCAGCTTTTCGCGGAAGGTGGTGTAGTCGGCCGGCGTCATGGTGCGCAGCACGTCCCAGGCCGAGTTCAGCTGCTCGAAGATCCGGGCCACGCGGGCGAGCATCTTGAACGCCTCCTGCGCGCGGTCGGCCGCGATCATCCGGCGCGCGGCGTCGAGTTCGTGCAGCGCGAGGCGCATCCAGAGTTCGGAGGTCTGGTGCTGGATGATGAACAGCATCTCGTCATGCGCGTCCGACAGCGGGGTCTGCGCGGACAGGATCTGGTCGATGTGCAGATAATCTCCGTAGGACATGCGGCCATCGAAGGTCATCTGGGCGCCGTCATCGGCGGGGTTGAAGGGGCAGGTGGTCATGGTCGTCTCCAATATGAAAAGGGTTTTCAGGCGGAGAGACGGGTCTTTCGGTTGAGGATCGACAGGTTGCCCATGCGCCGCCAGAGGGCGACCCAGCCAGCCGGGCGGCAGAGGGGAGGAAGGGTCAGTTGCCGCATGGCAGGCCCAGGGCGCGGCAGGTGTCGGGGGTCATGCGGCGGTCGGCCGCGTCGGGCGCAGCGATGCCCATGTCGCCCGACCAGGAGAGGACCGCCCAGCTGAAGCCCGCCGCCTCGGCCGCCTTGCGCTTGGTGGACAGGAAGGCGTGATACCACTCCATCGGCTGGCTGATCCCGTCTGCGGTGTGCAGCGCGCCGAACTCTCCCATCAGGATGCGGTCGCGCGGGATGCCCTGGGCGTCAGCCCAGCCGGCGGCGACCGAGATTTCATAGGTCGCGTTGCCGTCAGGCGTGGAGGCGTAGTCGCGGAGCGTCTGGTCGATCGCGGCGGCATCGGCCTGCCCCTCGGCCGCGGCCATGCGCGCGCGGGTTGCCTCGGCGATCTGCGCGGTCATCTCGGGCGTCAAAAGCGAGGGCGGAAAGGGCAGGTCGCGCAGGTACTTGACCGGCGCGTCGGTCCAGGTGGCACCCTGGTGCGAATAGGCGAAGGGTTCGTAGCTGTGGAAGGTCCAGAGCACGTTGTCGTCGGGGATCAGCGCGGGGTCGAGCGTGACCAGCGCATTGGCCTGCGACCAGCAGGCGCCGGTCAGGATGATCGTGAGGTCAGGCGCGGCGGCCCGGGCGGCGGCGTGAAGCTGCGCCTGCATCGCAGGCCATTTCGGCGGGGCCCCGGCATAGACGCCCTCACAGTCGAAGGACGGTTCGTTCAGGAGTTCCAGCGCCACATGGTCGGCGGGCAGGTCGGAGAGCCGCGCGGCGATACGGCTTACAAGCGTGGCATAGTCGGGGAAATGACTGCCGAGGATGCTTTCGATGCCGCCGACCTCGCCGCCGCGGGGCAGGGGGTGAAGGTCGACAATCGCCGTCAACCCCGCGTCGAGCGCAAGCTGCGCGGCCGCGTGCATCCCCTCGATCAGGCGGTCCTGTTCTGGTCCCGGTCCGGCGGCGAGCGCCGGGCCGGGATCGATCGGCAGGCGGATGAAGTCGAACCCTTGATCCGTCAGCGCCTGGAACATGGCCGGGGTCACGGTCCGCCGCCAGTCGGGGAAGACCGCAAGGGCCTCGGGGTCGGCCCGAAGCTCGGCGATGGAGCCCCAGTTGTTCCACAGGTCGCCGTTGACCCCGCGTTTCAGCGCCACCGGCTCGGCCCCGGCAAGACCGGCCACGAGGACCAGGGACGTTGCGAGGGTGAGGCCGGGGCGCATCGGGCGGTCCGTCAGGTCACGCGGGCGCGCTGCTTGAACTCCAGCTTGTCCCAGGTGCCATAGTCCATGATCTTCGCCAGGATGTTGACGGCGCGGGCCACGTCGTCCTCGTCGATGTAAAGCGGCGTGAAGCCGAAGCGCAGGATGTCGGGCGCGCGGAAGTCGCCGATCACGCCTTCGGCGATGAGCGCCTGCATGATGGCATAGCCTTCGGGGTGGCGGAAGCTGACCTGCGAGCCGCGCATCTGGTGCGAGCGGGGGGTGGCCAGTTGCAGCATCGGCGCGCGGGATTCGATGCCCTTGATGAACTGGTCTTGCAGGCGCAGCGACTGGGCGTGGACCTCGGCCAGGTCGACGCCCTCCCAGACGTCCATCGCGGCCTCGAGCGCGGCCATCTGCAGGACGGGGGGCGTGCCTACACGCATCCGTTCGATCCCTGCGCCGGGGCGGTAGGACAGGTCGAAGGCGAAGGGGGCTTCATGTCCAAGCCAGCCGGACAGCGCCGGGCGGGCCGTATCGGCGTGGCGGGGGGCGACATAGATGAAGGCCGGGCCGCCGGGGCCGGAGTTCAGGTACTTGTAGGTGCAGCCCACCGCGAAATCGGCGTTTGCGGCGGTCAGGTCCACCGGGATCGCGCCCGCGCTGTGGGCCAGGTCCCAGACGGTCAGCGCGCCCATCTCATGCGCGCGCTTGGTGAGGGCAGCCATGTCGTGGCGGCGGCCGGTGCGGTAGTCGACCTCGGTGATCATGGTCACGGCGACGCTGTCGTCGATGGCCGACATCACCTCTTCCGGGGCAACGGTCTTCAGGCGGTACTGCCCGCCCAGCGTGCGGCAGAGACCCTCGGCCATGTAGAGGTCGGAGGGGAAGTTCCCGGTGTCGGACAGGATCACCCGGCGCTTGGGGTTCATCTCCAGCGCCGAGGCGAGCGCCTGGTAGACCTTGATCGACAGAGTGTCACCCATCACGACGGTCCCCGGCGCCGCGCCGATCAGCTTGCCAATCCGATCGCCAAGAGCCGCGGGCTGCGCCATCCATCCGGCCTTGTTCCAGCCGCGGATCAGCATCTCGGCCCATTCGTCCTGCATCACGCGGTCCATTCGGGCCGGAGCAGACTTGACCATCGGGCCAAGCGAGTTGCCGTCCAGGTAGACGACCCCTTCGGGCAGGTGGAACAGGGCCTTCTTGGCGGCAAAATCGATGGGCATGAGTGCATCCTTGGGAATTTCGGACCTTATGCCGGGATCAGGTAGAAATTTCAAGCTTGAAATGGTTCGACTTGCCGAGCCGGCGCGGCTGCGCAAGACTGCGGGCGTGAAACATGACCGCACTGCAAACCTGGCCGATGGTCTGCGGCCCGACCCCCTTGCGCCGGGCGTGATCCGGCTGAGACAGGCGGTGCGGGCGCAGTTTCGCGCGGTGGTGGGCGAGGTGCCGGTCATCCTGCGGGTCGAGCAGGGGCGGAAGGTGGTCCGGGGCGCGGTTGCAGGTGAGGTGGCGGCCGGCGGTCTCGCTCTGCTTCCGGCGCATCTGGCACTGGACGTTGAAAATCACCCCGCGCCGGACGGTCCCTATCGGGCGACGGGTCTTCTGGTGCTGCCGCATCTTGCCGCGCCGACGGGGCCGTCAAGCGGCCTGGGCACCGGGGACAGCCGAGCGTGGGCCGCCTTCGCGCGCGCGGTCGAGGTGCAGCGCCAGGCGGCCGTACCACAGTCCATCCGCGACCACGCCGTGCTGGAGGTGCTGCTCTGGCTTGACGCAGCGGGGGTGCGGCTGCCGCCACCCGGTCCGCCGCGCTTTGTCGATCGCGTGCGTGCGCATCTGGCGCAGGACCTTGCCCGGGACTGGACTGCCGAAGACCTGGCCCGTGCGCTTGCGACCAGCGAAGCGACCCTTCGGCGCAGGTTGGCGGGCGAGGGCACGGGGTTTGCCGCGCTCTTGACCGATCTGCGGATGAACCGCGCGCTGGGGCTTTTGCAGACCACGGACCAGCCGGTCGGCGTCATCGCGCAGGACGTGGGATATGCATCCGCCTCGCGCTTTGCCGTGCGGTTCCGCGCGCGCTTCGGCCTGGCTCCGGGCGAGATCCGGCGGGGCTGACCGGCCCGGCACCAGGATTGACCGGCGCGGCACAGCTTCAGCTAAGGCGGTGGGCCAGTGTCGTCGTGCAATCTGGAAGGAGACTGTCATGCAGATGCGTATTGCCCTCGTTCTGGCCGCGTTGGCCTGTCCTGCCCATGCCGAGCTGACGCTGACCTCACCCGACTTTGCCGACGGGGGCACCTTGCCAGAGGCGCAGGTGCTGAACGGGTTCGGCTGTTCGGGTGCCAATATCTCGCCCGCACTGGCCTGGACGGGCGCGCCCGAAGGGACGAAGAGCTTTCTTCTGACCGCCTACGACCCGGATGCGCCGACGGGGTCCGGCTGGTGGCACTGGACGGTGGCGAACATCCCGGCCGATGTGAACAGTCTTGCGGCGGGGGCGAGCCCGGCGGCTCTGCCGGACGGTGCGGTCGAGGGGCGCACGGATTTCGGCGCTCCGGGCTTTGGCGGGGCCTGCCCGCCGCAAGGTGATGCGCCGCACCGCTACGTGTTCACGATCTATGCCATGCCCGAGGCGAAGATGCCCCTGGACGGCAATGCATCCGGCGCGATGTTCGGCTTTCAGGCAAAGGCCATGTCGCTGGCACATGCGACACTGACGGCGACCTACGGACGATAGGCTTGCAGCAGGTTGACGTAGCGTCTAGAGGGGCCGGAAAGGAGGCCCCTCTGTTGCGTTTCCTGCTTCGCGAAATCGACATCCCGCCCAGCTGGCTTGCGCTGCACCTCGCAGTGGCCTGGCTGGCGTCGACGGTTTCGCCGCCCCTGTTCGGCGCTTGGGGCCGGGTGCTGGGGCAGGGGCTTGTCCTTCTGGGCCTCGTGCTGATGGCCGCCGCGGCGGGGCAGATGGTGCTGGCGCGGACGACGGTCATTCCGCGCCGCAGCCCCTCGGCGCTGGTCACGGGCGGGCTTTTCTCCTTGTCGCGCAATCCGATCTACCTGGCGGATGCCTTGATCCTGACCGGAGCGATCCTGTGGCTGGACGCGGTGCTTGCACTTCCGCTGGTCGCGGTTTTCGTCTGGCTGATCCAGACCCGCTTCATTCGTGACGAAGAGGCGCGCCTTACCTTGGCCTTCGGGCCGGAGTTCGACCTCTGGGCGGCGCGGGTGCGGCGTTGGGTGGGGCGGAAATGACGCAATGGCATGGCGAAAAAAGTAGGGTTTGAAATAATGTTGCGCAATGCTATGTGCGACGGGTCAGTTTAATACTGCAGCTGCAAAAACCGGGGGGACCAGGGTGAAGATAGGCGCTTTGACAGAGGTTTTTCCCGGTGAGAACCGGGTCGCAATGACGCCGGATTCGGCCGCGCAGCTGGCCAAGCTGGGACATTCGTCCTGCATCCAGTCGGGCGCGGGCGCGAAGGCCGGGTTCTCGGACGCGACCTATGCGGCGGCGGGGGTCGAGGTTCTGCCGGATGCGGCGGCGGTGATCGCGGCGGCGGACGTGATCGTCAAGGTGCGCGGGCCGGATGCGGCCGAACTGGCGACGCTGCAGGACGGGCAAACGCTGATCTCGTTCTTCTGGCCGGCGCAGAACCCCGAGCTTCTGGAAGCGGCGGCCAAGAAGAACCTGACCATCGTCGCGATGGACATGGTGCCGCGGATTTCCCGCGCGCAGAAGATGGACGCGCTGTCGTCGATGGCGAACATCGCCGGATATCGGGCCGTGATCGAGGCGGGGAACAACTTCGGCCGCTTCTTCACCGGCCAAGTGACGGCGGCGGGCAAGGTGCCCCCGGCCAAGGTGCTGATCGTCGGCGCGGGCGTGGCGGGTCTGGCGGCCATCGGGACGAGCGTTTCGCTGGGCGCCATCGTGCACGCCTTCGACGTACGCCCGGAAGTCGCCGAACAGATTGAATCGATGGGCGCGAACTTCGTCTTCCTGGAGTTCGAGCAGACCCAGGACGGCGCGGCCACGGGCGGCTATGCGGCCCCCTCCAGCCCGGAGTTCCGGGAAAAGCAGCTGGCCAAGTTCCGCGAGCTTGCGCCCGAGATGGACATCGTCATCACCACCGCGCTGATCCCGGGCCGGCCCGCGCCGAAGCTCTGGACCGAGGACATGGTCAAGATGATGAAGCCGGGCTCGGTCATCGTCGACCTCGCGGCAGAGCGGGGCGGCAACTGCGACCTGACGGTGCCGGACCAGAAGATCGTGACCGACAATGGCGTGACGATCATCGGCTACACCGACTTCCCGAGCCGGATGGCGACCCAGGCGTCGACGCTTTATTCGACCAACATCCGTCACATGCTGTCGGACCTCACGCCCAAGAAGGACGGGGTCATCGCGCACAACATGGAGGATGACGTGATCCGGGGTGCCACCGCGGCGCATATGGGGGCGGTCACCTATCCGCCGCCACCGCCGAAGATCGCGGCCATCGCGGCGGCGAAGCCGAAGGAGAAGGCCAAGGAGCTGACGCCCGAGGAACGCCGCGCCAAGGAAGTGGCCGAGTTCAAGGCGCAGACGCGGAACCAGGTGGGCCTTCTGGCGATCGGCGGTGGCCTGATGCTGCTGGCGGGGCTGTATGCTCCGGCCAGTTTCATGAGCCATTTCATCGTCTTCGTGCTGGCGGTCTTCGTGGGCTTCCAGGTGATCTGGAACGTCTCGCACTCGCTACACACGCCCTTAATGGCGGTCACAAACGCGATCTCGTCGATCATCATCCTGGGCGCGCTGATGCAGATCGGGTCGGGGTCGTTCCTGGTGATCATCCTCGCGGCGCTGTCGGTCTTCATGGCCGGGATCAACATCTTCGGTGGCTTCATGGTGACGCGCCGGATGCTTGCCATGTTCCAGAAGTCGTAAGGAGGGGGCCGTCATGGAATTCGGATTTACCACGGCTGCCTACGTCGTTGCGGCTGTTCTGTTCATCCTCTCTCTGGGAGGTCTCTCCGGCCAGGAAAGCGCCAAGCGCGCGGTCTGGTACGGGATCGTCGGCATGGCTCTCGCCGTCGCCGCGACGCTCTACGGCCCCGGTGAGGGTCTCTGGTGGCTGTCCATCGTGTTGATCGCGGGCGGCGGCGTCCTGGGCTGGATCGTCGCGCAGCGCGTCCAGATGACCGAGATGCCGCAGCTGGTGGCGGCGATGCACAGCCTCGTCGGTCTGGCCGCAGTCTTCATCGGCTACAACACCCATATCGAGCTGGCCGCCGTCCAGGGCATGGACGAGGCCGCGCGGGCGGCTGCGGCGGGGTTCGCCCAGACGCTGGTCCACAAGCTGGAGGACCCTCAGTCGGGCGCGCTGATCTCGATCCTGCGGGTCGAGACGTTCCTCGGTGTCTTCATCGGGGCGGTGACGTTTACCGGCTCGGTCATCGCCTTCGGCAAGCTGGCGGGCAAGGTTGACGGCAAGGCGAAGAAGCTGCCGGGCGGGCATCTCCTGAACGCGGCGGCGGCGATCATCTCGGTGGTGCTGCTGGTGGTCTATCTGCAGTCGGGATCTTCGCTGGCCCTGATCGGGATGACCTTGGCCGCGCTTTTCATCGGCTATCACCTGATCATGGGGATCGGCGGGGCGGACATGCCGGTCGTGGTCTCGATGCTGAACAGCTATTCCGGCTGGGCGGCGGCGGCGATCGGCTTCTCGCTGTCCAACGACCTCCTGATCGTCGTGGGCGCGCTGGTGGGTTCGTCGGGTGCGATCCTGTCCTACATCATGTGCAAGGCGATGAACCGGAGCTTCATCAGCGTGATCCTGGGCGGCTTCGGCGGCACCACGGGCCCGGCGATGGAAGTCACGGGCGAGCAGATCGCCATCGACGCGGAAGGCGTGGCGGCGGCGCTGAACGATGCGGACAGCATCATCATCATCCCGGGCTACGGCATGGCGGTGGCGCAGGCGCAGCAGTCGGTGTCGGAGCTGACCCGGAAGCTCCGCGCCAAGGGCAAGAACGTCCGCTTCGCGATCCACCCCGTGGCGGGGCGTCTGCCCGGCCACATGAACGTGCTTCTGGCCGAGGCGAAGGTGCCCTACGACATCGTGCTGGAGATGGACGAGATCAACGAGGACTTCCCGGAGACCGACGTCGCCATCGTCATCGGGTCGAACGACATCGTGAACCCGGCGGCGCAGGAGGACCCCAACAGCCCCATTGCCGGGATGCCGGTGCTGGAGTGCTGGAAGGCCAAGCAGGTCTTCGTGTCGAAGCGCGGGCAGGGGACCGGGTATTCGGGGATCGAGAACCCGCTCTTCTACAAGGAGAACACCCGGATGTTCTACGGGGACGCGAAGAAGAGCCTCGACGCTCTGCTGCCGATGATCGAGTGAGACCGGGCGTAGGGTGGGCGATCCGCCCACCCTACCCATCCGCGATGTGTCCACGGTGGACAATCGCCAGACCGTTCGCGAAATCAATGACTTGGCCGCGGGCGTTAGGGAAATCTTAGGATTTTCTCGCGCCCGCGCCGATCGCCTGCGGGACCGATGGCAAAGGGCTGCCACATCGGCGATTGGGCAACACCCGGGCGGCATACCCTTGTATTCCGGTATTTTTCTGGAAAGCTGCGACCGGGCGGCCTACCTGTCGGCGAAGTTTGCCCGAGGACCGTGATGCCGATCCCTGACCACCCGCTGCGCTATGCCACCGTGAACGAGCTGCACGCGCGGCCCTTCCCGTCGCTGGAGGTGCCATCCACCGCGGTCTATGTGGCGATCAAGGAACCCGTGCAGGCGCAGAACCGGGACCGGGGCAGGGACCTGGGGCATCTTCTTGACCTGCTTGACCGTCACGGCAGTGCGCATCCGCAGCCGGGGGCCACGCATTTCCAGGGACCCATCGGACGGGCGGACCTGAAATGGGAGAGCCACACCGAGTTCGTGACCTACACCGCCTTCACCCGCGGCGTCTCGGCCCGGCCCTTCGATCCGGCGGAGGCGGAGATTCTGCCGGAGGACTGGCTGGCGCAGGCGCCGGGGAAACGGCTGACCTCGGTCCTGATCCGGGTCGAGGCGATGCCAGCGACGGACGAAGAGCTTTTGCGCAGGCTCGACGAGTGGTTCGTGCCGGAAAGCCTCGCGGTCAGCCGTGTCGTCGACGGGGCGGCGGTGGTGGCGGGGGATTTCCGGATCGATCCGGCGGGGCACATGCGCTTTGCGGTGTTCGTGGCGCCGGGGACCGGGCCGCGGCGTGTCGGGCGGATCGTGCAAAGGCTCTGCGAGATCGAGACCTACCGCGCGATGTCGATGCTGGGGCTGATGCGGTCGCGCGACCTGTCGGGACGGCTGAATGCGCTGGACCCGAAGCTGTCGGCGCTGGTCTCGGGCCTGGACAATGCCGAGCCCGCACCGGAGGTGGCGCTGCACAACCTGCTGACCATTTCGGCCGAGCTTGAGAGCCTTGCGGTGCAGTTTTCCTTCCGCTTCGGGGCGACGGCGGCCTATGAGGCTATCGTCACCCAGCGGATCGAGGTCCTGCGTGAGCAGCGGATCGAGGGGCGGCAGACCTTTGCCGAGTTCATGATGCGCCGCTACGACCCGGCGATGCGGACGGTGAAATCCTCGGAGAGCCGGTTGGCCGCGATGGCGGAGCGGGCGGAACGGGCGGCCGAACTGCTGAGAACCCGGGTCGACGTGGAACGCTCGGCGCAGAACCAGAAGCTGCTGGAAAGCATGGACCAGCGTGCGGATTTGCAGCTGCGGTTGCAGCGGACGGTCGAAGGGCTGTCGACGGTCGCGATCAGCTATTACGCGGTGAACCTGGCGGCCTATCTGCTGGAGCCCTTGGCCGAGCGGTTCCACATCGGCCACGGGCTTCTGCTGTCGGGGCTGGTGCCGGTCGTGGTGCTGGGCGTCTGGCTGATGGTGCGCCGGATTCGCAAGACGCTGCACTAGACGATTTTTCTGCGAAAAATCGACGTTCAGCGACCGCGGATCCGGGGGTCGAGCGCGTCGCGCAGACCATCGCCGATGTAGTTCACGCTGAGGACGGTCAGCGAGATTGCGACGCCGGGCCAGACCACCCGCTCGGGGTAGACCTGCATGTATTGCAGACCGTCATAAAGGAGGCGTCCCCAGGTCGGGAAGTCGGGCGGGAAGCCGAGGCCGAGGAAGGACAGGACGGATTCGGTGATGATCGCCTCGGCCACGCCCAGGGTGGCGGCGACCATCACGGGCGAGACGACGTTGGGCAGGATGTGGCGGCGGATGATCCGGTTCGGCCGCGACCCGATGGAGCGGGCGGCGAGCACGTATTCGCGTTCCTTCAGGGTCAGCACCTCGCCCCGGACGATGCGGGCGGTGGCCATCCAGGAGGTGATGCCGATGGCGAAGACGATCAGCGTGAAGGCGCCCAGCTCGGGTCCGATCAGGCTGGCGATCCTGTCGCGGAAGAGCATCACCATGACGAGGAGGAGCGGGATCAGCGGCAGCGCCAGGAACATGTCGGTCAGCCGCATCAGCGGACCGTCGAGCCGGCGGAAGTAGCCCGCGAGCGTGCCGATCAGTGTGCCGAAGACGATGGCGATGGTCATTGCGACCAGGCCCACGGCCAGCGAAACCCGGCCCGCCTGCATCATGCGCAACAGCATGTCGCGGCCAAGCTGGTCGGTGCCGAAGGGTGCTTTCAGCGACGGCCCCTGGTTCTTCATGCGGATCGTGTCCGACAGCCGCTGCGGCGGGTCCCAGAGGAGCGGGCCGACGAGGACGAAGAGGATCAGGCAGCTCAGCACGATCAGGCCGAAGAGCGCGCCCTTGTGCGTGCGGAACTGCTGCCAGATCTCGCGCGCGGCGCTTGCGGGTTTGGGGGGTGCGGCGGTCTGGGGGGCGGGGGTCGCGTCAGTCATAGCGGATCCGGGGATCGAGGAAGCCGTAGAGGATGTCGGCGATCAGGTTGAACAGCACGATCAGCACGGCGAAGATGAAGGCGAGCGTCTGGACCATCGGCAGGTCCGAGGCGTGGATCGCCCCGATGAGTGCGGCGCCGATGCCGTTCACGCCGAAGAGGTTCTCGGTGATGATCGCGCCGCCGAAGATCGAGGGGATGCCAAGGGCGATCACGGTCACGACGGGGATCAGCGAGTTCCGCAGGACGTGTTTCAGCACGACGATGCGTTCGGTCATGCCCTTGGCGCGGGCGGTGCGGACGTAGTCCTGGGTCATGTTGTCCAGCATCGAGGACCGCATGTACCGGCTGATCGTGGCGGCGTTGGCCAGGCCCAGCGTCATCACGGGCAAGGCCATCTGGCGGATCTGCTTCAGGAAGCTGTCCCAGTCCGTGACGTTGAGCGTGGTGTCGTACTTGGTCGGGAACCAGCCCAGCCAGACCGCGAAGATGATGATGAAGAGCGTGCCGGAAAAGAAGGTCGGGACGGAAAAGCCGATCATCGCGAACAGCGTGCCGCCCTGGTCGAAAAGCGAATACTGGCGGTAGGCCGAGTAGATGCCGATGGGCAGTGCGATCAGGATGCCGACGAGATAGGCGGTGCCGATCACGATCATGGTCTGCGGCAGGCGCTGGCCGATGATGGTGAAGACTGGGCTGCGGGACTGCCAGGACAGGATGCGCTGTTCGCCCTCGGCCCAGGAGGTGCCGAACCAGTGGTCGATCACATAGGCGGGTTCGACCCAGAAGAACTGGCGGAGCCACAGGAAATAGCGGACGAAGACCGGCTGGTCGGCACCGAGCGCCTCGATCATCTTCTGGCGGGTCTCGGGCGGGACGGTCAGCGGGATCTCGGACATGGGCGAGCCGGGGGCCAGGTCGACCAGCAGGAAGATCACCAGCGAGATGACCAGCAGGGTCGGAATGGCCAGCAGAAGCCTGCGAAGCGTGAAGGTGAGCATTCGGGCTCTCGCCTAGGGATGAAGGAGGGGGTGGCGGGGCCGGTGGTCCGGCCCCGCCCGTGTCAGGTCACTTCACGCGGAACCAGTCCGCGACGTTCCACATTTCCGAGTCCCAGGCGTTGATCTGCACGCCGCCCAGGGAGTTGGAATGCGCCGAGAGGGTGCCGCGGTGAACCAGCGGAACCACGACCATGGAGTCCTTCGTCACCATGTCGTTCAGCTTCTTGGCGATTTCCTGGCGCTTCGCCACGTCGGTCACGCCGCCAAGCTCGGCATAGAGCTTGTCGTAGTCCGGGTTGCAGAAGCGGTTGATGTTTTCGCCCTGCCACTGGGTTTCGGGGCTCGGGGCGTTCTTGCACTGGTACTGGCCCAGGTAGACTTCCGGGTCCGGGCTGTCGGAGTTGTTGGCGTACATCTCGACGTCGGCGTAGAACTTCTGGAAGGTGTCGGGCGAGCCCGGGTCACCGCCGAAGAAGACGCCCGGGTCGATGGCCTTGAGCTCGACCTCGACGCCGAGTTCAGTCCACCAGTCCTTGACGAGCGCCTGGAAGTCCTGGCGGATCGGGTTGACGGTCGACTGGTACAACAGGTGCAGCTTCTTGCCGTCCTTGTCGCGGATGCCGTCGCCATCCGAGTCGGTCCAGCCGGCCTCGTCGAGCAGCTTCTTGGCGCCTTCCATGTCCTGGGTCAGGCAGGCGGTGTTGTCCGAGGCCCAGTCATCGGGCGCGGGGATCACGTTGCAGGTGGGCTTGCCGCCCGCGCCGTAACCGACTTCGACCAGGACCGAACGGTCGATGGCCATCGACAGCGCGGTGCGCACCTTGATGTCCGACAGGATCGGGTGCGGATGCTTGGCGGTCGCACGCTCGCCCTCGGGCAGTTCGGCCGAGGGGTCGGTCATGTTCATCTCGATCCGTTCGACCAGCGTGCCGAAGGCCACGACGAACTGGCCCTTGCCCGCCGCAAGCATCGAGGCCTGGGTGTCCGGCGGGATCTGGGTGTTCCAGGCGTAGTCGAATTCGCCCGTTTCCATCACGGCGCGGGCAGAGCCCTCGGCGTCGCCGCCGCCCTTGATCACGGCCGAGGCGAAGGCGGGCTTGGCCGGATCGCGGTAGTTTTCATTCATCGCCATCGACACGGTGTCGTTGACGGTGAAGCCGGTCACCTTGAACGGGCCGGTGCCGATCGGCATGTTGTTGGCGTCGGTGCAGGTCGGCGCAGCGGCGCCGAGGCAAGCTTCGAACTGCTTCTTCTGCAGGACCGGCGACAGGGCCGAGACGAAGGCGGTGTAGGGGTTCGCCTTCGGACCGTTGAAGGTCACCTTGATGGTCTGCGGATCGACCGCCTCGACCGAGGCGATGCCTTCGAACTTGGTGGCCTGCGAGCAGCCGCCCTCCGGATGGGTGCAATACTGCCAGGTGAAGACGGCGTCATCTGCGGTCACAGGCGTGCCGTCCGACCATTTCAGGTCCGGGATGAGCTTCCAGGTGATCGAGGTCATGTCCTCGGAGATGCCGCCGTTTTCCTTGGTCGGGATTTCGGTGACGAGCTTCGGCACCATCACGCCCTGCGGGTCGAGGCCGACCAGCGGCTCGAGCACCATCGAGGAGGCGTAGATGTCCTTGGTCCCCCCGGTGAGGTAGGGGTTCATGATCGAGACGGCCTGCGGGAAGGTGAGCTTCACCTCACCATCGGTCCCGCGTTCTGCGAAGGCCGCGGGGGCAAGCCCCATCACGGCCACGGCGCCCAGAAGGGCGGCTCTCATTTTCATCGGGTCTCTCCTTGTTGGTTACGCTCGTTGGCCTCGGAAGCGCCGGTTGATCCGGCGGCAGTGTATAGATGGCAGGCGACCAGGCGGCCGGGTTCGACCTCCAGCAGGTCTGGTTTCACGGTCCGGCAGATGTCCATCACCTTTGGGCAACGGGTGCAGAAGTTGCAGCCCTTGGGCGGATTGGCCGGAGAGGGCACGTCGCCCTTGAGGATGATGCGGTTGCGCCGCGCCGCCAGCTCGGGGTCGGGCTCGTTCACGGCGGAGAGGAGCGCCTCGGCGTAAGGGTGGAGGGGGCGGGCGTAGAGGTCCTTCGACGGCGACAGTTCCGCGATGCGGCCCAGGTACATGACGGCCACGCGCTGCGCGAGGTGGCGGACCATCGAGAGGTCGTGGCTGATGAAGAGGTAGGTGAGGCCCAGCTTTTCCTGCAGGTCCTCAAGCAGGTTGACGACCTGGGCCTGGATCGACACGTCCAGGGCCGCGATGGGTTCGTCACAGACGATGAAGCGGGGTTTCAGCGCCAGGGCGCGGGCGATTCCGATGCGCTGGCGCTGGCCGCCCGAGAATTCATGCGGAAAGCGGTTCACGAAGCGGCGATTGAGGCCGACCTGGTCCATCAGCTCGTAGACCCGTTCCAGCTTCTGGTCGCGGGTCCAGTTGGTGTGTTCGTCCAGGGGCTCGCTGACGATCTCGGCCAGGGTCATCCGGGGATTGAGGCTTGCCTGCGGGTCCTGGAAAACCATCTGCATGGTCGGGCGCTTTTTCCGCAACGGCTCGGGCGCGAGTTTCGCGACGTCGTCGCCGTCGATGATCACGCGGCCCGCGGTGGGTTCGTAAAGCCGCAACATGGCGCGGCCGACGGTGGACTTGCCGCAGCCGGATTCGCCCACCAGACCCAGGGTCTGCCCGGGCAGGATGTCGAAGGAAACGCCGTCGACGGCCTTCACGTCGCCGGTGTGCTTGCGGAAGATGCCCGAATAGATCGGGAAGTGCATCTTCAGGTCCTGGACCTGGACCAGCGGCTGGGGCTGCGCGTCAAGCATGGGCGGGCTCTGCCTTCGCGGGGGCGTGCCAATGGCAGGCGACGTCGTGGCCCTGGCCGACGGGCAGGCCGTCAATGGCGCGGCGGGGCGGGTTCACCGCGTCGCAGGTGTCGAAGCGGTATTCGCAGCGGGCGCGGAAGGGGCAGGCGGTCAGCGGGCCGGTCAGGATCGGGGGCTGGCCTTCGATCACCTTGAGCCGGGCCTCGCGCGGGCCGGTGATGCGGGGGATCGTCTGGAGGAGCGCCCGCGTATAAGGGTGCTGGGGGTTGGCAAAAAGTTCGCGCACCGGGGCGTGTTCGACGATCTGGCCACCATACATCACCATCACGCGGTCGGCGATGCCGGCAATGACGCCAAGGTCATGGGTGATCCAGATGATCGCCATGCCAAGCTTGCGCCGGAGGTCCTTCACCAGTTCCAGGATCTGCGCCTGGATCGTCACGTCCAGCGCGGTGGTCGGTTCGTCGGCAATGAGGACATCGGGGTCGCAGGCCAGCGCGATGGCGATCATCACCCGCTGGCGCATCCCGCCCGAGAACTGGTGCGGATACTGGTGCAGCCGCTGCTTCGCCCCGGGGATGCCGACAAGCTCCAGAAGCTCGACGGCGCGGGCCTCGGCCTGGGCCTTGGACATGCCCATGTGCTTGATCAGCGGCTCCATGATCTGGTTGCCCAGCGTGAACACCGGATTGAGGCTGGTCATCGGGTCCTGGAAGACGAAGCCGACCTTGGCGCCGCGCACGCTGCGCAGCTGGTCGTCGGTCATCGCCAGCAGGTCCTTGCCGTTCAGAAACGCCTTCCCGCCGCGGATTTCGGCTGGGGGGGCGGGCAGCAGCCGCAGAAGCGACATCATGGTCACGGACTTGCCAGACCCGCTTTCGCCAACGACTCCCAGAAGCTCACCCGGCTTGAGGTGGAAGCTTACGTCGTTCACGGCATGGACTTCGCCGCCGCGGGTGCGGAAAACGGTCTTGAGGTCCCTGACTTCAAGGACATGCGCGGCCGGTTCGGCCATTCAGTTCTCCCCGCGACGTTTCTTAGTTCTTGTTATTGTTGGCTGATTTTCCAGCCTGACAACCTTTGGCTGCCCGTTGTGGTCAACTCTTTACGATTCTCGGCCTTCTATCAATCCCGATTTACGGCGCGATTCTACAGGCTTGCCCCGGCAGATTGACCGGTTTGCACGACATTCTGCCAGATATTGACTACGGCAGGCCGCAGAGACAGGCTGGCTACCAAATCTAGCTCTGGCAAGGAAAAAAGCGATGACGAAACTGACGCCGCGTCAGATTCTGGACCGATTGGTCAGTTTTCCCACCGTCAGCCGCGAATCGAACCTGGACCTGGTCGACTGGCTGGAGGGGTATCTGACCGGGCAGGGCGTGAAGTGCTTCCGGCACTGGAATGAGGACCGGCGGAAGGCGGCGCTGATCGCGCATGCGGGGCCTTGGGTCGAGGGGGCGGTGGTCCTGTCGGGCCATTCCGACGTGGTGCCGGTGGACGGGCAGGCCTGGACCTCGGACCCCTGGACGGTTGTCGAACGCGACGGGCGGCTTTACGGGCGCGGGACCTGCGACATGAAGGGGTTCGTCGCGCTGTCCGTCTGGGCGTTGGTCGAGGCCCAGGCTCGGGGCGTCGCGCGGCCGCTGCAACTGGCGCTGTCCTATGACGAGGAGGTGGGATGCACGGGCGCTCCGCCGATGATCCGCACGATGCAGGGGGTGGTGCCGAAGGGCGAGATCGCGCTGATCGGGGAGCCGTCGCGGATGAAGGTGATCACCGGGCACAAGGGCGGCACGGGCTATGCGGTGCATGTGAAGGGCTACGAGGTGCATTCGTCGCTTCTGCCCGAGGGGGTGTCGGCCGTGATGGAGGCGGCGCGGCTGATCCAGTGGGTGAATGACCACAACGACGAGATCCAGGCGCGGACGCCGGGCGCGATCGGCGCGCGGTTCCATCCTCCGTTCACCACGCTGCATGTCGGCCGCATCCAGGGCGGGACGGCGGACAACATCACGGCGGCCGACTGCCGCTTTGCGGTCGAGATGCGCTGCGTCCCGGACGACGACATCGAGGCGCACGCCGGGGCGTTCCGCGATGCCGCGCTGGCGCTGGATAGGGCGCTGAAGGCAAAGCGGCCCGAGGCGGGGGTGCATCTGGACAAGTTCTTCGACGTCTCGCCGCTGCGGCCCGAGGTGGACGGGCCGGCGGAGGCGCTGGCCCGCGCGCTGACGGGGGACAATGCGACGGGCGTCGTGTCCTATGGCACCGAGGCCGGGCAGTTCCAGGACGCGGGATATTCGGCGGTGGTGATCGGGCCGGGCGACATTGCCCAGGCGCACCAGCCGGACGAATATCTGGAAGTGAGCGAGTTCCAGGCCGGGCACCGTTTCATGGAGCGGCTGCTGGAGCGGCTGGGATGAGCTTTCCGATTTCGGAGGCGACCCCGGTCCGGTTCCGGGCGGCATTGCCCGCGCGCACCGATGTGGTGGTGATCGGCGGCGGCGTGATGGGGATCATGACGGCCTGGTTCCTGCGCGAGCGCGGCCTGTCCGTGGTGGTCTGCGAAAAGGGGCGGATCGCGGGCGAGCAATCGGGTCGTAACTGGGGCTGGGTGCGCCAGCAGGGCAGGGACCCGGCCGAACTGCCGATCATGGTCGAAAGCCTGTCGATCTGGAAGCAGCTGGCCGCCGAGATGGGCGACGGGCTGGGCTTCCGGCAGACGGGCGTCCTTTATCTGGCCAAGACTGCGAAGGACATCGAAGGGTACGAAGCCTGGATCGAACATGCCCGCGCACAGCAGCTGGACACGCGGCTTCTGACGGCTTCTGAGGCGATGGCGATGCTGAAAGGGGCGGTCGCCCCGTGGAAGGGCGGGCTGTTCACTGCCTCGGACGCGCGGGCCGAGCCTTGGGTGGCCGTCCCGGCACTGGCGGCCGTGGCCGAGCAGAAGGGGGTGGCGATCCGCGAGGCTTGCGCGGTGCGCGGCCTTGACCTGGCCGCGGGTAGGGTGGCGGGTGTGGTGACCGAAGCCGGACGGATCGCCTGCGACCATGTCGTCGTGGCGGCCGGGGCCTGGTCGCGGCTGCTCCTTGCGCAGCATGGCATCCGCATTCCGCAGCTTTCGGTGCTGGCCTCGGTCGCGGCGACCGAACCGATGCCCGAGATCTTTCCTGGCCAGGCTGCAGACAGCGACTTTGCCTTTCGCAGGAGGTCGGATGGAGGCTATTCCATCGCCCCGCGGGTGCGACACGACTTCTTCATCGGCCCGGATGCCTTTGCCAGCTTTGGCGCCTATCTGCCGGTGCTGAAACAGGATTTCTGGTCGACAAAGTTCCGCCCTGCCGCGCCGCCGGGATTTCCGGACGCCTGGACCACGCCGCGTCGCTGGTCGCTGGAGGCGGAAACCCCGTTCGAGCGCCAGCGCATCCTGAACCCCGCCCCGAACATGAGGATGATCAGTCAGGTGCAGGACAGCTTTGCCGCGGCTTTCCCCGCGCTTGGCCGGCCGAGGCTGGCCGCGGCCTGGGCCGGGATGATCGACACGATGCCGGACGTGGTTCCGGTGATCGACCATGCGCCCATCGCGGGTCTGACGCTGGCCACGGGGATGAGCGGACATGGCTTCGGCATCGGACCCGGCATGGGTCGGGTCGTCGCGGATCTGGTCCTTGGTCGGCCCACGGGTCACGATCTGAGCCGCTTCCGCCTGGGCCGCTTTCGTGACGGCCAGAGCCGCGGGCCCGGCCCGGGAATCTAGGCCACGCTGGCCGGATAGCCTGCCTTGTCAAGCGCCTGGAGCAGCGCCTCGACAGAGGCGGGGCCTGCGACCTGGACCTTTCGGCTGGTCAGGTCGACGGTCACGGCGCCGGCCTGCGGAACGGTGGCAAGGGCGGCTTCGACCGTGGCCTTGCAGTGGTTGCAGCTCATGTCGGGAACGGAAAGTGTGGTCATTTCGGGCCTCATGCTGCCTGCGATTGGTCCAGAGCCCGCGTCCCGCGTCAAGAGGGCGTCGCGGAAATGCGACATCCGTGCCGATCCGCTGCAAAATTCGACGAATCAGATTTCCAAACCGCTTTAAATCACTTAGACAGACTTATTGTTTGCGGTAACAGGGGCTTTCCGATCCCGCCCCCCGAAAGCTCGCTTGACCGCCGCCCCCCGGCGCTTAGGCTCTCCGAGGAGAAGACCTTGCTGGACAAACCCGTGACTGATCTGAGCGTGACCCCGAACATCCTGCAGGCAAGCATCCTGCGCCACCTGACCTTCACCGTGGGCAAGGACGCTCCGCACGCCAGCGCGCATGACTGGCGGATGGCGCTGTCCCACGCGATCCGCGACCAGATCGTCGAGCCGTGGTTCGCTTCGACCCGCCGCACATGGGCCGAGGACAGGAAGCGGGTCTACTACCTGTCGATGGAGTTCCTGATCGGCCGGCTGCTGGAGGACGCGACGATCAACCTGGGGCTTTACGACATGGCCGCCGAGGCGATGGCGCATTTCGGTCAGGACATCCGGGCGGTGATCGACGACGAACCCGACGCGGCGCTGGGGAACGGGGGGTTGGGGCGGCTGGCGGCCTGTTTCATGGAGTCGATGGCGACGCTCGGCTGTCCGGCCTATGGCTACGGCATCCGCTATGAGCATGGGCTGTTCCGCCAGCACTTCGATCACGGCCGCCAGGTCGAGACGCCCGAAAACTGGCTGGCGCAGGCCCACCCCTGGGAATTCGCGCGTCCCGAAAGTGCCTATACGATCGGCTTCAAGGGTCATGTAGAGGTGCGTGATGGCCGCGAGGTCTGGGTGCCGCAGGAAACCGTGACGGCCGAGGCCTTCGATACTCCGGTCATCGGCTGGCAGGGGAAATGGGCCAACACGCTGCGGCTTTGGGGGGCGAAGGGGACGACGAATTTCGACCTCGAACGCTTCAACCGCGGGGATTACACGGCCGCCGCGGAACCGGAGACCCTGGCACGGACGTTGTCCCGGGTGCTGTATCCGGATGACACCACCTACCAGGGCAAGGAATTGCGGCTGAAGCAAGAGTTCTTCCTGACCTCGGCCGCCTTGCAGGACATCCTGCGGCGCTACCTGTCGAACCATTCCGACCTGCGCGCCCTGCCGCGGCATGTGGCGATCCAGATGAACGACACGCATCCGGCCATCGCGGGGCCGGAGCTAATCCGTTTGCTCTCGGACGACCACGGGTTGCCCTTCGACGAGGCGCTGACCATCGCGCGGGCCTGCCTGAGCTATACGAACCACACGCTTCTGCCGGAAGCGCTGGAACGGTGGGCGACGTTCACCTTTGGCAACGTCCTGCCGCGCCACATGCAGATCGTCGAGAGGATCGACAGCTGGCACCGCCGCGCCTATCCGAACCGGCCGCACTACGTGGGCATCGTCAAACACCAGGAAGTGCGGATGGGGGAGCTGGCCTTCATCATGTCGCACAAAGTCAACGGCGTCTCGGCGCTGCATTCGGACCTGGTGAAGAAGACGCTGTTCCCCGAGTTGAACGCGCTGCATCCGGGGCGGATCGTCAACCAGACGAACGGGGTGACGCCGCGCCGCTGGCTGCGGATGGCGAACCGTCCGCTGTCGGCGCTGATCACCGAAAGCATCGGGCCGGGCTGGGAGGCGGACCTTGACCGCCTGCGCGAGCTGGAAGCGCATGTCCCGGACGCGGGCTTCCGCGAGCGCTTCGCGGCGGCGAAGCGGGTGAACAAGGTGGCGCTGTCGAACTGGATCGGGCGCGAGATGGGCATTTCCGTTTCGCCCGACGCGCTCTTCGACGTGCAGATCAAGCGCATCCACGAATACAAGCGGCAGCTTCTGAACATCCTGGAGACAATCGCGCACTGGCATCGCGTGCGGTCGAACCCGAAGGGGGGATGGGTTCCCCGCGTGAAGGTGTTCGGTGGTAAGGCTGCTCCCGGATATGCGGTTGCAAAGGAGATCATCCGTCTTATCAATGATGTGGCGCAGGTTGTGAATGCGGACCCGGTGACGGGGGACCTTTTAAAGATCGTCTATCCGCCCAACTACAACGTCACGATGGCCGAGCGGGTGATCCCGGCTGCGGACCTGTCCGAGCAGATTTCCACGGCGGGGAAAGAGGCGTCGGGGACGGGCAACATGAAGTTCATGATGAACGGCGCGCCGACCATCGGGACTTTGGACGGTGCGAACGTGGAAATCCTGCAGGAGGTGGGGGCAGAGAACTTCTTCCTGTTCGGCCTCACCGCCGAGGACGTCGCCAAGCGCCGGGAGGACCCCGATCACGCCAAGAAGGCCATCGAGGCGAGCCAGCCCTTGATGGACGTGCTGCAGATGATCGCCGAGGGGCGCTTCTCGCCCGACGAACCCGGCCGCTACCACGGCCTGGTCCACCGGGTCTGGCACCACGACTACTTCCTGGTGGCCGCCGACTTCGCCGCCTACCACGCGGCGCAGGGCGAGGTGGACAAGGCCTATCTCGACACGGACCGCTGGTGGAAAATGGCTGCGATGAACACGGCGCGGAGCGGATTCTTCTCCTCTGACCGGACGATCCGCAGCTACATGGAAGATATTTGGCAGGCGACATCCGCGCTCTGACACCCCACGGGAGGGGAAGCATGGCCGAGACGACACTCGACAGGGGCGCGGCCGAGGCGATTGCCGGGGGCTGGCATGGTGATCCGTTCGGGGTGCTGGGGCTGCACAAGGCGGGCAAGGGCTGGGAAGTCCGCGCCTTCGTGCCGGGGGCGGATCGGCTGTGGGTGGTCTCGGGCAAGACCGAGGTCGAGGCGGTGCCCTATCCCGGCCTGCCGGGCCTCTTCACGCACCAGATGGCTCGGAAGGCGAACTACAAGTTTCGCGCGGAAGGGCATGGAAATACTTGGGAATTCGAGGATCCCTATCGCTTCGGTCCGGTCTTGGGTGAGGTGGACGAATACTTGCTGGGCGAGGGCAGCCACCGGCGCCTGTGGCAGGCGCTTGGCGCGCATGTGATGACCCATGAGGGCGTCGCGGGGGTGCATTTCGCCGTCTGGGCTCCGAATGCGGAACGGGTCTCGGTCGTGGGCGACTTCAACGTCTGGGACGGCCGCCGCAACCCCATGCGTCGCCGGGGCGGGACGGGTGTCTGGGAAATCTTCATTCCGGGCCTGGGCGAGGGTACGACCTACAAGTACGAGATCAAGGGACCGGGCGGACAGGTGTTGCCGCTGAAGGCCGATCCGGTCGGTTTCGGGTCTGAACATCCGCCCGCAAATGCCTCTGTTGTCAGGACAATCCGCGGCGACTGGCATGACGGTGACTGGATGCAGGGCCGCGCGGCGCGCCATACCATCGACGCGCCGATCAGCGTCTACGAGGTGCATCTGGGCTCGTGGCGGCGCGCGCCGGGCGACCGGATGCTGAGCTACCTGGAACTGGCCGAGCAGCTCGTGGACTATGCGGCCGACATGGGCTTTACCCATATCGAATGCCTGCCCGTCAGCGAGTATCCTTTCGACGGCTCCTGGGGTTATCAGCCGGTGGGCATGTTCGCGCCGACAATCCGGCACGGCACGCCGTCGGAATTCCGCGCCTTCGTCGATGCGGCGCACCGCAAGGGGCTGGGGGTGATCCTGGACTGGGTGCCGGGGCTTTTCCCGACCGACGCGGATGGCTTGGGACGCTTCGGCGGCACCGCGCTTTATGAACACGCCGACCCGCGCGAGGGGTTCCACCAGGACTGGAACACGCTGATCTACAACTACGGCCGCGTCGAGGTGAAGAATTACCTTGTCAGCAACGCCTTGTATTGGCTGGAGGAATACCACGTCGACGGGTTGCGGGTCGATGCGGTGGCGTCGATGCTCTACCGGGATTACAGCCGCAAGCAGGGTGAGTGGATCCCGAACAAGGACGGCGGCCGGGAGAACTATGAGGCGATCGACGTCCTGCGGTCGATGAACATCACGGCCTATGGCGAAGTGCCCGGGATCATGACAGTGGCCGAGGAATCGACGGCCTTTCCGGGGGTGAGCCGACCGGCGAACTGGGGCGGCCTTGGCTTCGGGTTCAAGTGGAACATGGGCTGGATGAACGACACCCTGTCCTACATGCAGAAGGACCCGGTCTACCGGAAGTATCACCACGGCCAGATGACCTTCGGCCTCGTCTACGCCTGGTCGGAGAACTACATCCTGCCGATTTCCCATGACGAGGTTGTGCACGGGAAAGGGTCGATGCTGTCGAAGATGCCCGGCACCGCGTGGGAAAAATTCGCCAACCTGCGCGCCTATTACGGGTTCATGTGGGCGCATCCGGGCAAGAAGCTTCTGTTCATGGGGCAGGAGTTCGCGCAAGGCGCCGAGTGGAACCACAACCAGAGCCTCGACTGGCATCAGCTTGATATCCCTGAACATAAGGGCATGCAGCGCCTGGTCCGCGACCTGAACCGGGTCTACCGGGAAACGCGGGCTTTGCATGTCAATGACACGAGGCCCGAAGGGTTCGCCTGGATCGAGTCGAACGATGCCGAGGCCGGAGTCTTCGCCTGGGTCCGCAAGGGCGATGCCTCTGACAAGCAGGTCGTGGCCGTGGTCAACGTGACACCCATCGAGCGGCAGTATCGCCTGGGCCTGCCGGTGGCAGGCAAGTGGCGTGAGATCCTGAACACCGACGCCGAGATCTACGGCGGGGGCAACCGTGGCAACCTGGGAGGCGTAGCCACGGAGAAGACCCCCTGGCACGGGCAGGTGCAATCGGCGCTTGTCACGCTGCCGCCCTTGTCGGCAGTCTATCTGCAACAGGACTAAGACCGGCGGGGCAAACCGCCAAAGGGGAGGGAAGAGGATGCAACCAAGACCGAACCAGCGTCTGTCGTCTCAGGCCATGGCCTTCGTGCTGGCAGGCGGGCGCGGCAGCCGGTTGAAAGAGCTGACCGACCGCCGGGCGAAACCGGCGGTCTACTTCGGCGGAAAGACCAGGATCATCGACTTTGCGCTGTCGAATGCGCTGAACTCGGGCATCCGCAAGATGGCGATCGCCACGCAGTACAAGGCGCATTCCCTTATCCGCCACGTCCAGCGGGGCTGGGGCTTCTTCCGGGCCGAGCGGAACGAATACCTGGACATCCTGCCCGCCAGCCAGCGGATGGATGAGGTCAACTGGTACCGCGGCACGGCCGATGCCATCGCGCAGAACATCGACATCATCGACAGCTACAACGTCAAATACGTGATCGTGCTGGCGGGCGACCACATCTACAAGATGGATTACGAGGTCATGCTGCGCCAGCATGTCGAGCAGGCGGCCGACGTCACCATCGGTTGCCTGACCGTGCCGCGGGCCGAGGCCTCGGCCTTCGGGGTGATGCATGTCGACCAGACCATGCGGATCACCGACTTCCTGGAAAAACCGAAGGATCCCCCGTCGATTCCGGGCGACCCGGATCATGCCCTGGCCAGCATGGGCATCTATGTCTTCGATTGGGCCTTCCTGCGCGACCTTCTGATCCGCGACATGCAGGATGACACTTCGACCCACGATTTCGGCTTCGATCTGATCCCGGCCATCGTGAAGAACGGGAAGGCCGTGGCGCACAAGTTCGCCGACAGCTGCGTGATGAGCGGGCTGGAGACGGAACCCTACTGGCGGGACGTGGGGACCATTGACGCCTTCTGGCAGGCGAACATCGACCTGACGGATTTCATCCCAAAACTCGACATCTACGACCGCGCCTGGCCGATCTGGACCTATGCCGAGATCGTGCCGCCAGCGAAGTTCATCCATGACGAGGACGGGCGGCGGGGGTCTGCCGTGTCGTCGCTGGTCAGCGGGGATTGCATCGTGTCGGGGTCCTCGGTGTCGAACAGCCTTCTCTTTACCGGTGTCCGGACGCACAGTTTCTCCAGCCTGGAATACGTGGTTGCGCTGCCGCAGGTCTGCGTTAACCGCAAGGCGCGGCTGAAGAACTGCGTGATCGACCGGGGCGTGGTGATCCCCGAAGGCCTGGTGATCGGCGAGGACCCTGAGGCGGATGCCAAGTGGTTCCGCCGGACCGACAGCGGGATCGTGCTGATCACGCAGGACATGCTGGACGCCCGGGCCAAGGCCTCGGGCTGACTGGACCTTGCCGGGGGGCTACGTTAACTCCGGGCGGGAAGTGACGGAAAGGCAAGGCGAATGGGCAGAGTGCTGTCGGTGGCCTCGGAATGTGTGCCTCTTGTGAAGACCGGGGGCCTCGCCGATGTGGTGGGCGCGCTGCCCGCGGCGCTGCGCCCGACCGGCTGGGACATGCGGGTGCTGCTGCCGGCCTACCGGGCCTTGCGGGCGCGGGCGAAGGACTGGCCGGTGGTCTGGGAGGAGCCGGATCTTTGGGGCGGGACGGGCCGCGTGCTGGCGGGCGAGGAGGCGGGGGTGCCGCTTCTGCTGCTGGATGCGCCGCATCTTTATGACCGCGAGGGCGGGCCCTATTCTGGGCCGCAAGGCGAGCATCCCGACAACGCGATCCGGTTTGCCGCCTTGTCCTGGGTGGGCGCGCGCATCGCCCGCGAGGGCCTGGAGGGGTGGAAGCCCGACGTCCTGCATGCGCATGACTGGCAGGCGGGGCTGGCCCCGGCCTATCTGGCCTACAACGGCAACGGCGGATGCAAATCTGTCGTCACCATCCACAATATCGCCTTCCAGGGCTGGGCTCCGGGTCACATGCTGGGGGTGCTGCGCCTGCCGGGTCATGCGTTCCATGCCGACGCGCTGGAGTATTACGGCGGGATTTCCAGCCTGAAGGCGGCGCTGGTTACGGCGGACTGGATCACCACCGTCTCGCCCAGCTATGCGGCCGAGATCATGCGCGAAGAGTTCGGGATGGGTCTGCAAGGCGTGATCGCGAACCGGGCATCGGTCGTCTCGGGCATCCTGAACGGGGTCGATACCTCGGCCTGGAATCCGGGGGCCGAGGATCTGCCGTTCGGACCGAAGACGATGGCGGGCAAGGCGGCCTCGCGCGCGCGGATCTGCGAGGAGTTCGGGCTGGAGGTTCCGGGGCCACTGGCCATCGTCGTCAGCCGGTTGACCGACCAGAAGGGGATCGACCTGCTGCCGGCGGTGATCCCGGATTTCATCCTGGGTGGCGGTGGGCTGATCGTGCTTGGCTCGGGCGATCCGGGGATGGAGGCGCAGATGCGCCACCTGGCCGACCGCTTCCCGGGGCGGGTGGCGGTACGGATCGGCTATGACGAGGGGCTGAGCCACCGGCTGTTCGCGGGCGCCGATTCCGTGCTGGTGCCCAGCCGGTTCGAGCCTTGCGGGCTGACGCAGATGTACGGCCTGCGCTACGGGACCTTGCCCGTGGTCAGTATGGTGGGCGGGCTGGCCGATACGGTGATCGGGGCGAATCCGGCTACGCTGGCTGCGGGGGCGGCGACGGGGGTGTCGTTCCACCCGGTCGATGCGCTGGCGTTCGGGCGGGCGCTGGGACAGCTGCTGGACCTTTACCGCCAGCCGAAGCTTTGGGCGAAGCTGCGGTCGAATGCGATGGCGCATCCGGTGGGGTGGGAAACCAGTGCCGCTGCCTATGCCAGCCTTTACGAAAGGCTGACCGCGTGACACCGCAGACCGTCTCGCTGCCCGCACGGCTTCAGGGCCATGCGGTCAGTGCCGGGCGTCCTTGGCCGATGGGGGCGTCCCTTACCGGCGACGGGGTGAACTTCGCTGTCTTCTCGGCCCATGCCGAACGGATCGAGCTTTGCCTCTTCACCCCTGACGGCCGGAAGGAGATGTGCCGCCTGCCGATCATCGAACGGGACGGGGACATCTGGCACATCCATGTCGGCGGCCTGACGGTGGGGACGGTCTACGGCTTCCGCGCGCATGGCCCTTACGCGCCCGAGCAGGGGCATCGCTTCAATCCGAACAAGCTGCTTCTTGACCCCTACGCCCGCGCGCTGGAGGGGCGGCTGAAGTGGTCGGACGCGCTGATGGGATACAAGATCGGCAGCCCGCGCGGGGATCTGAGCTTCGACACGCGGGACAGTGCCTTTGCGGTGCCGAAAGCGGTGGTGGCGGATCCATCCTTCAGCTGGGGCAATGACCAGGCACCGCGGACGCCGCGCATCGACACGGTGATCTATGAGGCGCATGTCAAGTCGATGACCATGCTGCATCCCGGCGTCGAGAAGGGCTTGCGCGGCACATACCTGGGCCTGTCCTCCGACCCGATGATCGACCACTTGCAGAAGCTGGGGGTCACGGCGATCGAGCTTCTGCCGGTGCAGGCCTACATCGACGACCGCTTCCTGGTCTCGAAGGGCTTGCGCAACCACTGGGGCTACAACACGCTGGCCTTCTTCGCCCCGGAACCCCGCTACATGAGCCAAGGCGCGCTGTGGGAGTTCCAGACGATGGTCCGCCGCTTCCACGCGGGCGGCATCGAGGTGATCCTTGACGTGGTCTACAACCACACGGCCGAGGGCGACGAATGGGGGCCGACGCTATCGTTCCGGGGCCTCGACAACGCCAGTTACTACCGGCTGACCGGTGGCGGGCGGACCTATGCCAATGATGCGGGCACCGGCAACACGCTGAACCTGACGCATCCGATGGTGCTGCGGATGGTGATGGACTCGCTTCGCTACTGGGTGGAGGTCTGCCACGTCGACGGCTTCCGCTTCGACCTTGGCACGGTCCTGGGGCGCGAGGCGCATGGCTTCGATCCGAACGGCGGTTTCTTCGATGCGATCCGGCAGGACCCGACCCTTTCCCGTGTGAAGCTGATTGCCGAGCCGTGGGACATCGGACCGGGAGGGTATCAGCTTGGGGCCTATCCGCACCCGTTCCACGAATGGAACGACAGGTTCCGCGACGGGGTGCGGCGGTTCTGGAAGGGGGATGCGGGGCTGACCCGCGATCTGGCCGCGCGGATATTGGGAAGTGCCGAGCGGTTCGACCATTCGGGCCGGGCGGCGACGTCGTCGGTCAACTATGTCACGGCCCACGACGGCTTCACGCTGGAGGACCTGGTCAGCTACACGATCAAGCGCAACTTCGCCAATGGCGAGGACAACCGGGACGGCCACCACGAGAACCACAGCGACAACCTGGGGGTCGAGGGGCCGACGAAGGATGCGAAGGTTCTGGCCTTGCGCGCGCTGCGGAAGCGGAACCTGCTGGCCACGCTGATGCTGTCGCAGGGCGTGCCGATGCTGCTGGGAGGGGACGAGATCGGGCATTCCCAGGGCGGCAACAACAACGCCTATGCCCAAGACAACGAGACCTCGTGGATAGACTGGGCCAAAGGGGATGCCGAGCTTCTGGGCTTTGTCCGGCGGCTTGTGGCGCTTCGACGCGCGTTGCCGGTGCTGCGGCAACGGCGGTTCCTTCACGCGCGCCAGCGCCAGTCGGATGGGCTGCCGGATGTGATCTGGCGCCGCGCCGACGGGACGGTGCCGCAATCCGAGGAATGGCACGACCCGGCCTTCCGCTGTCTTTGCGTCGAGATGCGGATGCAGGCTGAAGGCGGCGATCCGAACCCCGAGGCGGTCTTCGCCGTCTTCAACACGGGTGCTGCGGCGGCGCTTCACCTGCCCGATACCGCACCGGGGTGGGAGATTCTTCTGGACACCACCCGGCCCGAGGTCCACGGGGCCGGCGTAGCCTCGGACCTGACCCAAGTGCCTGCGCAATCCGTACTGCTGTTCCGGTCCCTGACCGGCAAGGGAGGAAGACCATGAGCCAGATCACAACTGTTGCCACGCAACCCATCGCGGGGCAGAAACCGGGGACCTCCGGCCTGCGCAAGAAGACCCCGGTCTTCATGGGGCGGCACTATCTTGAGAACTTCGTCCAGGCGATTTTCGACGTGGTGGGCGCGGAGGGGAAGACCTTCGTCCTGGGCGGCGACGGGCGCTATTTCAACGACCGGGCCGCGCAGGTGATCCTGCGGATGGCGGCGGCAAACGGGGCGGCGCGGGTGATCGTGGGGCAGGGGGCGATCCTGAGCACTCCGGCGGCGAGCCATTTGATCCGGCTGAACAGGACGGATGGCGGGATCATCATGTCGGCCAGCCACAACCCCGGCGGACCGAATGAGGATTTCGGCGTCAAGTTCAACATGCCGAACGGCGGGCCTGCTCCGGAAGGGGTGACCGAGGCGATGTACAAGCGGACCACGGAAATCAGGGAATACAAGGTGCTGGAGGCTCACGATGTGGACCTGAACCGGATCGGACGTCACCAGCTGGGCGCTATGGTGGTGGATGTGGTCGACCCCGTGTCGGACTACGCCGCGCTGATGGAGAGCCTCTTCGACTTCCCTGCGATCCGCGCGATGTTCGCGGGCGGGTTCCGGATGCGGATGGATTCGATGTGCGCCGTGACGGGGCCTTACGCGGTGGAAATCCTGGAAAACCGCCTCGGCGCGCCGAAGGGGACCTGCGTCAATGCGACCCCGTTGCCGGATTTCGGCGGAATGCACCCCGACCCGAACCCGACCTGGGCCAAGGCGCTGATGGACGAGATGTTCTCGGTCGCGGCGCCGGACTTCGGCGCGGCCTCGGACGGGGACGGGGACCGCAACATGGTCGTGGGGCGGGGGATCTATGTCTCGCCCTCGGACAGCCTTGCGGTGCTGGCCGCGAATGCGCATCTGGCGCCAGGCTATGCCAAGGGACTGGCGGGTGTCGCGCGGTCGATGCCGACATCGGCGGCGGCGGACCGGGTGGCGGATGCCCTCGGGATCGGGAAGTTCGAGACGCCGACGGGATGGAAGTTCTTTGGCAATCTCCTTGATGCGGGCAAGGCCACGATCTGCGGAGAGGAGTCTTTCGGCACGGGCTCGGACCATGTGAGGGAGAAGGACGGGCTTTGGGCGATCCTTCTTTGGCTGAACATCCTGGCGGTGCGGAAGCAGTCGGTCGCGGAGATCCTTCGGGAGCACTGGGCGAAGTATGGCCGCAACTATTACAGCCGGCATGATTTCGAGGCGATTGAGACCGCCAAGGCCGACGCGATGTTCGCGGCCCTGCGCGCGTCGCTGGCCGGGTTGCCGGGGAGGGTGGTCGAAGGGATGACCGTCAGCGCGGCGGACGATTTCGCCTATACCGACCCGGTGGATGGCTCGGTCAGCCAGAAGCAGGGGGTGCGGGTCTTGTTCGAGGACGGCAGTCGAATCGTCTATCGCCTTTCCGGCACCGGGACCGAGGGTGCCACGCTGCGGGTCTATCTGGAGAGGTATTCGGCGGGGCCGGGGGGCCTGGACCTTGACGCGCAGGAGGCTCTGGCGCCGGTGATCCGCGCGGCGCATCAACTGGCGGGGATCGCGGGCCATACCGGGCGAACGACACCGGATGTGGTGACCTAAGGGGCAGAGACGATTTCCCAGCCGCGTCCGGTCTTGACGAAGCGGGTGGTGGCGGAGAGGGCAAATGCCCCGCCCCTCGGCGCCACCCAGGCCTGATGGGCGACGCTGTTCGGACCAAGCTCGATCAGGGCAAAGTCGTTCGCCCCGGTCTTGAGCCGGGTCGAGATCGCAGTGCCGACCTGCAGGAACAGGATGCCGGCGGCGGTCTCGGCAAAGGCGGCATGGGGCATGTGGGTATGGCCCGAGAGAACCAGATCCGTCCCCGCGCGCGATAGCATCGCCAGCGCGCGGGTGGGATCGGCAAGGTCGGCGGGCGTCCCGTCTGCAGCGGGGACGGGGGCGTGATGCATCACGGCCACCCGCATGGCCCCGACGGGAGCGTCGGCAAAGACGGCATTCAGCCTTTCGCCCGAGGCGTCGCGCATCCGGCCTGCCTTCCAGACCAGGGGATTTGCGCTGTCGATGCCCTGGATCACGGCGCCGGGAAGGTTGACATGGGGCTCGGTGGTCCCAATGAACCGCCGGTACCGCGCAAGCGGCGCGGCGAGGCGCAACGGAAGATTCCAGAGCGGCATGTCGTGGTTGCCCGGCACGGCAAGGACGGCCCCCGGCAGACGGTCGAGAAAGTCACGGGCCGCGACGAACTGGTCCGGTCTTGCGCGCTGGGTCAGGTCGCCCGAGACGACGGTGGCATCGGGGCGAAGGTCGTGCGCGAGGGCGATGATCGGGTCGACCAGCCGCTCATCCACCGCGCCGAAGTGGATGTCCGAGAGATGCAGGATCCGCGTCACGGCTTGCCTGCAGCGGGGTTGTCCGGCGGCAGGATCACCTGCAACTGGTGGTCCGCGATCCTGATCCTCAGGGGCAGGCGCATTTTCAGCTTTTCGCCGTCAAGCGCGACCGAAATCCGCCGGCGGCCGGGAACCGCGACGGCGATCTGTTGCGGAGTCGAGACGATCACGTCCCTGCCGTGGTCGACCTTGCGCCGCACCAGCTTCCAGGCCAGGCGCAGGAAGCCGAGCCGCGTCTGCTGTGGCGCCAGGAACAGGACGAAGCGGTCATCCGAGATCGCCTGCGCGCCTTCCAGGCCGAACTGGTCCAACTGGTAGGCTGACCGGGCCACGAAGACCATCGGGGTGCGGATGCGGTGCTGTGTTTCGTCCTGTTGCAGTACCATGCGGTAGGGCCGCTGAAAGCGCAGGATCGTGCGCAGCGAGGCGATATGGGCAAGGATGCGATAGCGGCCGAAGCGGGCATAGGTCGCTTCGCGTTCTTCCAGAATGGCTGGGTAGAGACCGATCGAGACATTGTTCAGGAACACGCGGCCGTTCAGGGTGCCGACGGCGATATCGTGGGGCGCGCCCTGCAGGATGGCACGGGCCGCCCCCTCGGGATCCTCGGGCATCCCAAGGCCGCGGGCGAAATAATTGAAGGTGCCAAGCGGCAGGACGCCCAGGGCGGTCCGGGTTCCGGAAAGGGCGTGGGCGACTCCGGCGACCGTACCGTCTCCGCCCGCTGCGACGACGATGCGGAACCCGTCGCGGATGGCGCGTGTCGCCTCGCCCGCTGGGTCTCCCGAGAAGGACCGCAGTTCGGCTCGGGTGCCGAAGACCGCGAGGGCACGATCCACCGCTCCTGGATTGCGCTGCGCCGTACCCGACCGCGGGTTCGCCAGAACGCAGATATCCGCAACACCGTCCGGCATGAGTGCACCCCGCTGATCCCGAAGGATCTAGGTGCGCAGGCCGGTCTCTTCCAGAAGGCCCATGCGCTTGGCCTCGTAATAGTACCCCTTGGAGTACCACATCACTGCGCGATCCTGTGACCCGCGCGAGACAAGCCAGGCGCCGCGCAGGTACTTTCCGGCGTACATGAGGTTCGTTTCCGCATCGAGCAGCCCCTCGGGCGGACCCTGATATCCCATCGTCCGCGCGGTCTGCGGCATGATCTGCATCAGCCCGTAGTAGGGACCGTTTCGTGCGCCGGGGTTGTAGCCGCTTTCGCGCTGTATCACCCGGTGGAGCAGGCTTTCCGGAATGTCGTGGATGCCGGCATATTTCCGCACCAGCGCATTCATTTCGGGACTGGCGCCGGGGGCGAGGGAGGCGCGGCTGGCGGGTTCGGGCTTGCGCCCGCAGGCGGCGAGGGCGATGGCCCCCAGGATGAGACCACGGCGGGAAAAGGTCATGGGCAGGCTCCGGTTCAGGCCTGCCGAGGGTTAGCGGGGCAGGGCACGCGATGCAACCCTGGGGGAGCCGCGCTGGCAGGATGCGGCTGGGACCCCGGGCGCGCCCCCTGCGATGCCCGCGTCATTTCCGCGTTACCTGGCCGGTGTAGGCAGCCCTTGGTCACCCTTTCGGCACTCTGGCGCTTGGGGGTTGCCTTGGGCGGAACGCCAGATATAGTTTTCAGTCATCGGGGCGGGACTCCCCGCCCTGTGGCCGAACGGTCGACGGGCGAAGCGCGGAGTCTTGGACGGAATGGACGGCGATTTCAGAACCCAGTTCGTGCGCGATCCCGCGGCGCTGAAGCACTTTCCGGCTCTGGTGCTGAACGCGGATTATCGCCCGCTGAGCTACTACCCTCTCAGTCTCTGGCCCTGGCAGGAGGCGATCAAGGCCGCCTTCCTGGACAGGGTGCAGATCGTCGCCGAATACGACCAGATCGTGCGAAGCCAGCGGCAGGAGTTCAGGATACCTTCCGTCGTCGTGCTGAAAGAATTCGTGAGACCCCAGAAGCGCGTGGCCTTCACGCGCTTCAATCTTTTTCTGCGGGACGAGTTCTGCTGCCAGTATTGCGGTGCGAAGGGCGATCTGACCTTCGACCACGTGCTGCCCCGGTCAAAGGGCGGCATCACCAGCTGGGAGAACGTGGTCGCGGCCTGTTCGCCCTGCAACCTGCGAAAGGGGTCGCGGACGCTGAAACAGTCGGGCCTGTCGCTGCGCCGCCCCCCGCGCGCGCCGACCGCCGAGGAGATGCAGGCCCACGGTCGCCGCTTCCCGCCGAACCACCTGCACGAGAGCTGGATGGACTATCTGTACTGGGATGCCGAACTCGAGGCCTGAGAGGTCGCTTCAAGCCGTTACAGTGCCGTTACAAAAGCTTCACAAAGCGGAACCGGAGTGTTCTTCTGCGCCTTTCTCTGGGGAGGTGCAGGATGTTCGCGGGACTGGAAGCAGCGGCGGTGAACCTTGGTGTGGCGCTTGGCTGCGGCGCGTTGATCGGTTCGGAACGTCAGGTGCGGCAGCGGATGGCGGGCCTGCGGACCAATGCGCTGGTGGCGCTGGGGGCAGCAAGTTTCGTGATCTTCTCGGGCCTTTATCCCGACGAGGTCAGCCCGACGCGGGTGGCCGCCCAGATCGTATCCGGCATTGGCTTCCTGGGCGCCGGGATCATCTTCCGCGACGGGTTCAACGTCCACGGGTTGAACACGGCGGCGACCCTGTGGTGCTCGGCCGGCGTGGGGATGATGGCGGGACACGGCGCCTGGGAACATGCGCTGCTGCTGACGGCGATGGTGGTCTTCGTGAATCTCGGCCTGCGACCGCTGGTCAAGCTTCTGAAACGTTACACCCGCGCCGGCGTGCCGGTGATGAAAGCCTACCGCGTGCAGGTGACCGTAGATCCCGCCCAGGAGGCCCAGGTGCGCAGTCTGATGTTGCGGACGCTGTCGCTGGGTGGCCTGCATATTTCGGAGATCGGTGTTTCCAGTGCGGACGAGGGCGCGCGGCTGGACCTTGCAGCGACCGTGACCGCAGAGCTGGTGGGCGAGGTGGCGCTGGAACAGGCGGTGCAGCGTCTTGCCGCGGAACCGGGCCTTCTGCGCGTCCGATGGGAGCCGTTGGAGGAGGGCTGAGGTTCCCCCCCGCGTCGAGCGATGCTAGACAGGACCGGGTGAAGGCTGTAGAAGGCGGCCGTTAGCGCTAACAGCGCCCTCGCAGGAGACGGTCATGGTTTCGCGTGTCATTCCGGTCGATGTCTTCGATCTGGTGATCTTCGGCGGCACGGGCGACCTTGCGCGCCGGAAGATCCTTCCCGGGCTTTACCGCCGCTTCGTCGCGGGACAGATGGTGCCGGAAAGCCGGATCATCGGGGCAGCGCGCGCTGAGCTTAGCGACGACACCTTCCGCCAGCAGGTGCGCGAGGCCATTGCCGAGTTCGTGCCGAAAGCGCGTCAGGACGCCGCGGCGATCGAGGGGTTTCTCGCGCGGATCCACTATGTCTCGATTGACGCGACGGGCACTGGCGGCTGGGCGCAGCTGAAGGCACTGATGCGCGAGAACGTGGTGCGGGCGTTCTATTTCTCGGTCGCGCCCAGCCTGTTCGGGGACATCGCGCAAAGGCTGTCCGAGAACGCCATTGCCGATGCCTGGAGCCGGATCGTGGTGGAAAAACCCTTCGGGCGCGATCTTGCAAGTGCCAAGGCGCTGAACGCCGTGCTGGCCAAGCATTTCAACGAGACGCAGATCTATCGGATCGACCATTACCTGGGCAAGGAAACGGTCCAGAACCTGATGGCGGTGCGCTTCGCCAACATCCTGTTCGAGCCGCTGTGGAAGGCCGAATACATCGACCACGTCCAGATCACCGTAGCCGAAACCGTGGGCGTCGACGGGCGTGGGGCCTATTACGACAAGTCGGGCGCGATGCGGGACATGGTGCAGAACCACCTGATGCAGCTTCTGTGCCTGATCGCCATGGAGCCTCCGTATCACTTCGACCCCGATGCCGTGCGGGACGAGAAGCTGAAGGTCATCCGCGCGCTGAAGCCGGTTCCGCCTGAGGACATCGTGCGCGGCCAGTACGGGGCCGGGAAAGGCGAGAAGAGCTATGTCGTCCATTCCGAGAATCCGGGCTCGACGACGGAAAGCTACATTGCGCTGAAGGTCGCGATCTCGAACTGGCGCTGGCAGGGGGTGCCGTTCTACCTGCGCACGGGCAAGCGGCTGCGGGCGCGGGCCAGCGAGATCGCGATCACGTTCAAGCAGCCGCCGCACGCGATCTTCGACGATGCGAAGGGCTGGCACGAGAACGTGCTGGTCATCCGGCTGCAACCGAACGAAGGCATGAACCTGATGGTGATGATCAAGGAGCCGGGACCGGGCGGCATGCGCCTGATGCAGGTCCCTCTGGACATGTCCTTTGCCGAGGCGCTGGGGGATGAGGCCGAGGATGTGCCAGACGCCTATGAGCGACTCATCATGGACGTGATCCGCGGCAACCAGACGCTTTTCATGCGCGGCGACGAGGTCGAGGCCGCCTGGGCCTGGACCGATCCGATCATCCAGGGCTGGGAAGGCCGCGGCGACAGGCCCCAGACCTATGACCCCGGATCCTCGGGTCCCGAGGATGCGTTGATGCTGATGCACCGCGACGGGCGGCGCTGGCGGGAGATACGCGAATGAAGCTGGAGACCTACCCGGACCGCGAATTCCTGATGCTCGGCCTTGCGAACACCATCGCCGGGCAGCTGGCAGATTTCCTGCGGCGGGAAGGCAAGGCGACCCTCTCGGTCCCGGGCGGGACGACGCCGGGGCCGATTTTTGACACGCTGTCGGGCGTGGATATCGACTGGTCCAACGTGGCCGTGGTGCTGAACGACGAACGCTGGGTGCCGGAATCGTCCGACCGCTCGAACACCCGTCTGGTGCGCGAGCGACTTCTGCGGGGGCGCGCGGCGCAGGCGCGGCTGGTGCCGCTTTATGCGCCCGCAGCCCAGCCCGAGGAGATGCTGGAGGCGCTGGAGGACGGTCTGCGCCCGCATCTGCCGATCTCGGTCCTTCTGCTGGGGATGGGAACGGACATGCATACGGCCAGCCTTTTCCCTGGCGCGGACCGGCTGGAGGAAGCCTTGTCCGCGTCGGCACCGCTTCTTTTGCCCATGCGCGCCGAAGCCGCGGGAGAGCCGAGGATCACCCTGACCGCTCCGGTGCTGCGCGAGGCTTTCAACATCCACATCCTGATCACCGGGCAGGCCAAGCGCGACGCGCTTGAGCGCGCGATGACGCTGACCCCGCAAGAGGCGCCGGTACGCGCCGTGCTTGACAACGCAACCGTGCACTGGGCGGAATGAGATGAGCAAATGGGCTGAGCTGCAGCGGCTTCACGACACGAGCAAAAGCCGACATATCATTGATCTGTTTGACAAAAACCGCGCCGAAGCGTTTTCGGTCAAGGCGGAGGGTATGCTGTTCGACTATTCCAAGACCAACATCGACGCAGGGACGCGTGCGGCGCTGGTGGCCCTGGCCGAGGTCTCGGGCGTGGTCGAGAAGCGGGCGGCTATGTTTGGCGGCCAGAAGATCAACGTCACCGAGGGTCGCGCGGTCCTGCACGTGGCGCTGCGAGCCGGTGATGAGGCGGTGATCGAGGTCGACGGCCGGGATGTGCTGCCCGAGGTGCGCCGCATCCGCGCGGCCTGCGCGGCCTTCGCGCGGGATGTGCGGTCGGGCGTGTTCCAGGGGCAGGGCGGCAGAATCACCGATGTGGTGAACATCGGCATCGGCGGGTCGGACCTTGGCCCGGCCATGGCCTATCTGGCTTTGGCGCCTTACGCCGACGGACCACGTTGCCATTTTGTGTCGAATGTGGACGGGGCGCACATTCACGACGTGCTGCAAAGTATTGATCCGACGACGACTTTGGTGATCGTGGCGTCGAAGACCTTTACCACCATCGAAACGATGACCAACGCCGACACCGCGAAGCGCTGGATGGGGGCGATGGTCGCGAACCCGGCGGCTCAGTTTGCGGCCGTCAGCACCGCCGGTGACAAGACCGCCGCCTACGGCATTGATCCCACGCGGGTTTTCGGGTTCGAGGACTGGGTCGGCGGGCGCTATTCGATGTGGGGCCCGATCGGGCTGTCACTGATGATCGCCGTGGGGCCGGAGGCGTTCGACCAGTTCCTCGCCGGTGGCAGGGCGATGGACCGGCATTTCCTGACCGCGCCCTTCGTGCAGAACATGCCGGTCATGCTTGCCTTGGTCGGCATCTGGCACAATCAGCTGTGCGGCTGCGCCACCCGGGCGGTTCTGCCGTACGATCAACGGCTTGCGCGGCTTCCGGCCTATCTGCAGCAACTGGAGATGGAATCGAACGGCAAGCGCGTCGCCATCGACGGGTCGGATCTGGAGACCAACTCTGGTCCCGTGGTCTGGGGCGAGCCGGGGACGAACGGGCAGCACGCCTTCTATCAGCTGATCCACCAGGGGACCCGCGTAGTGCCCTGTGAGTTCCTTGTCGCGCGGAAGGGGCATGAGCCTGACCTGGCGCATCAGCATCTTCTGCTGGTCTCGAACTGCCTCGCGCAGGCCGAGGCGCTGTTGCGGGGCCGAAGCCTGGACGAAGCCCGCGCGATCCTTGCGAAGAAGGGTCTGACGGGGCCTGAGCTGGAGCGTCAGGCGCGGCATCGGGTGTTTCCGGGGAACCGGCCCTCGACGGTGCTCGCCTATGACCAGCTGACACCCTTCACGCTGGGCCAGATCATCGCGCTCTACGAGCACCGGGTGTTCGTGGAAGGCGTGATCCTGGGCATCAACTCCTACGACCAGTGGGGGGTGGAGCTTGGCAAGGAGCTGGCGCTGGCGCTGCAGCCGGTGCTGGAGGGGAAGGCCGGGACCGAGGGCAAGGATGGCTCCACGGCCGCGCTGGTGGACTTCCTGCGGAGCTGAAGCGCCCGGTTTCTTTGAAGAAATCGGACCGGAGCCTTTGAAGGCTCCGGTCCGGAAATTTCGAATTTTCCGACGCTTACTTCAGCGCGACAGTGACGATGACCTCGACCTTGTAGTCGGGGGTCGCCAGTTTGGCTTCCCCGGTGGCGCGCGCCGGGGTGTGACCCTGCGGGACCCAGGTGTCCCAGACCGAGTTCATCTCGGCGAAGGTCGAGATGTCGGCCAGCCAGATCTGCGCCGAGAGGATGCGGGTCTTGTCGGTTCCGGCCTTGGCCAGGATCGCGTCGATGGCGGCAAGGGCCTGGCGGGTCTGGTCAGCGACCGAGCCGCCGGGTTCGCCCAGCTGGCCCGCAACCCAGAGGATGCCGTTGTAGGCCACGGCCTCGGACATGCGGGGGCCGGTGCCGTAGCGGGTGATGTCGGTGTTCATGGTCTTCTCCTGTTGGCGTCGGGCGGCTGGTTAGCCGGTTCCGCGCCCGAACGGAAGCACCTTACACGCGACGGCAGTTGAACTGGTCGTCCGTTGCCCCCGAGACCCAGGTCAAGCCGGACTGGGTCACCGCAACGAGGGCGATCGTGTAGCCGTTCGCGAAGCGAAGGATATAGTCGCGCCCGTTCCGGGTGACGCTCTGCATCCGGTAGGTGTCCGAGCCGGTGGTATAGGTCGTATTGGTGAAGGTGAACCTGTCGACGCCGCAATCCCAGCTGCCGACGAAGGCATAGGGTTCGGACGGGCCGCTGTCCTGCACACAGGCGGCGAGGGGCAAAAGAAGCGACAGGGCAAGACGGCGAGGGGACATGGGCGGCTCCGGTTGGACTGCCGCAAGGCATCCTGCGGCGCGGGCCGGCTGTCAATCAGTGAAAACGGAATGGAGCGGGTGAAGGGAATCGAACCCTCGTCGTAAGCTTGGGAAGCTTCTGCTCTACCATTGAGCTACACCCGCCTTGGCTTCGATTTAGCCATTCCCCCCGGCGAAGGCAAGCCGGTTGCCGCGGGAAAGCCACCATCACTGCTGAGGGACGTTTTCACGGAGGATGATCCTTGGCTCGATGTTCTTCAGCAGAAGCTGCGGGGCGGTTGTCGCGATGGCGCCAAGAAGCCGGATTACCGCCTGCTCGCCCACAAGCTGCACGTTCTGGTCGATCACCACGTCGATCATCCCCGATTTCAGCCAGACATGCGTGCGGTCGGTCAGGTCGTGCATGACAACAAGCGGGCGGGGGCGGGGGCGGATGTCTTCCAGGGCGGCGACGATGCCGGTCCGCCCGGCGCCCACGCAGTAGATCCCGGCGAGCTGCGGCACGCTGCGCAGAAGTGACGCCATCGCCATCCGGGTCCGGTCGCTGCTTTCGCCGGTCTCGATGGTCGGCAGCAGAGAGAGGCCGGGGAAGTCGCTTTCGATCACGGCGCGAAACCCGGTCTCGCGGGTCTGGTGGCCGTCATAGGCGCGCGACCCCATGAAGAGCGCGATAGATCCAGCGCCGCGGCCTGCCATCCGCCCCATCAGAAGTGCGGCGGTCCGGCCAGCAACGGTGTTGTCCACGCCGACATACGCCGACCGGCCGGACCCTGGCACGTCCGACGCGATGGTCACGACGCGCAGGCCCGCTTCGCGCGCGCGTCGGATCGCCTCGCGCGTTTTCGGATGGTCGGCCGCCACGATGCCGATCCCGCTGGTCCGCAAGGAGACCGATTCCAGCGCGGGCAGGACAGTCTCGGGGCCAAAGCCGTCCAGCGCGCGGATGTTGCAGGACGCCACCAGCGGCACAGTTGCTGCGAACCGGCGGATGCTGGCAACCAGTTCCCCCATGAACCCGTTCTGGATCATCGGAATGAAGAACTCGAGGTGCACCGGACGAGAGGGGAGGGCGACCATGCCCTCGAACGGCAGGTAGCCCAAGTCCTTTGCCGCGGTCAGAACGCGATGCCGGTTGGCGGCCGAAACCCCGGCCCGCCCGTTCAGGACCCGGTCCACGGTGGCGGTGGACACCCCTGCCACGCGGGCGACGTCGACGATGGTGGTCTTCCCCATGCTCCGCTGTCCCCGCCGGCGCGGTGATCCTGATGCAATCTGATGTGATCTCAGGTTGTGGCATTCTGCCGCATCCCGCAAGCTCAACCTGTCCGGCGCGCTGGCTGAACGGCGCGGAACGGGGCGGCCTGGCTGCATCGGGAGGGATGCTGCCCGTCCTTCGGACAGGACAGGAGGATATCGAACATGCAGTCACCCCTCACCCCCGTGGGCGATGGGCATGGGTGTGGTGTGCCCCGCAAGGTCGGGTCGGGCCTGCGGAGTGCATGAATACTGCGGCTTCGGCCGTCAATCGGGGGTCGAACGACCCGTGGGTCATCAAGGAGGAAACCCGCAATGCTGAAGAAGTTGCTTGGTGCTGCCGCTGCACTTTCCCTGACTGCAGGCCTCGCGGCCGCCGAGGGCAAGACCTATTACTGGGTGTCGCATGGCGGCCCGGCCGACCCGGTCTGGACCTACTTCCTGCAGGGTGCCGAAGCCTATGCCAAGACCTCGGGCAACACGGTCAACACTTCGTTCCATTCGGGTGATGTGCCCAGCCAGCAGGAAGCCGTGCGCGCGGCCATCGCGGCGGGGGCGGACGGCATCTGCTCGACCAGTCCGGACCCCGGGTCCATGACCGACGTGGTGGCCGAGGCGCGGGCGGCGGGGATTCCGATCATCAACTTCAACACCTCGGACGCGGCCCCGAACTGGAACGCCTATGTCGGCGGAGACCTCAAGGCGGTGGGCAAGGCCTGGGCGCAGTATCTGGTCGACAATGGCCATGTGAAGCAGGGGGACTTCGTCTGGATGCCCGTCGAGGTTCCGGGCGCGTCCTATGGCGTCGAGGAGGAGAAGGGGATCAAGGAGGTCTTGGAGCCGCTGGGCATCACCTGGGAAGTGACCGACGCAACCCTTGATCAGGCCGAGGTGATCACCCGGATGACCGACTATGTCACCGCGAACCGCGACAAGATCAAGGCGATGATCGGCCTGGGCGACATGGTCACGGGGTCCGTCAAGCGGGTCTGGGACCAGGCAGGCGTCGCGGCGGGCGAGATCCCGGTGGTAGGCTGGGGCAACTCGCTCGACACCACGCAGGAGGTGATGGACGGCTACGTCAACGCTGCCATGTGGCAGGACCCGCAGGCGACGTCCTACCTGTGCCTGTCCGCGCTGCAGATGGAGAATGACGGGATTCCGCTGGGCTTCGACATCATCACCGGGGCGCTGTACGGCAAGGACACGGCACCGGTCTACCACAAGATCATGGGCGGCAACTGACGCCATCCTCGGGGCCGCCCGTCCCTGGCGGGCGGCCCTTCGCGCCCCTTATCCCTGGACCGACCATGACAAGCACCCCGTCGCCCGCTGCGGCGCACCCCCCCGAGCAGGGCGCGCTGCGCCGCTTCATCGCCAAGCCCGAGTTCGGACCCTTGGTCCTGCTGGTGGTGATGCTGGTGGTCTTCACCGCGATCAACCCGGCCTTCCTGTCGCTGAACAATATCGGCAATGCGCTGACCTTCACGGTGGAACTGGGTCTGATCGCGCTGGCGATGACGCTTCTGATGACGGCGGGGGAGTTCGACCTGTCGGTCGGATCTGTCTTCGGCTTCGCGCCAGTGGTGATGTGGGCCTTCTTCAACGCCGGCCTCCTGCCCCTGCCTGCGGCCTTCCTGGTGGCAATGGTGATCGCGCTGGGGATCGGGCTCGTCTCGGGCCTGTTCGTCACGCGGCTGGGGATTCCATCGTTCCTGGTGACGCTGGGGATGCTTCTTGTGGTGCGCGGATCGGCGCTGTGGCTGACCTCGGGCTTTCCGCAGCGGACCTGGGATGCGGGCGACCAGTGGCTTGCGACGCTGCTGGTCGGGGACTTCTACATCGGGGGCCTGAGGGTCTACATGAGCCTGATCTGGTTCATCCTGCTGGCGGTGGCCTTCCATGTGCTGCTGACCCAGACCCGCTTCGGCAACTGGGTTCAGGCGACGGGCGGAAATCCCGGTGCTGCGCGGAACCGGGGCGTGCCGATCCAGCGGGTGAAGGTGATCCTGTTCATGCTGTCCGCTGCAATGGCGGCATTGGCCGGGATCATCTCGTCGATCCGGGTGTCGGCGGCGAACCCGAACTCAGGGACGGGGTACGAGCTTGAGGTCATCGCGATGGTGGTGATCGGGGGCACTGTCCTGTCGGGCGGGCGGGGGACGATCATAGGGACGGTACTGGGGGTCCTGATCCTGCGGCTGATGCGCAACGGGATCGTGCTGATCGGGGTGCCGGGGCTGGCCTACAACATCTTCATCGGGGCGATCATCCTGGGGATGATGGCGCTGCACGCGGCGCTGGAACGCCGCCACAACGCGGGGACCTGAGCGATGACTGACACTCCGCTGGTGGAAATGCGGCATATCCAGAAGTCCTACGGCCGGGTCCATGCGCTGCGCGACGTGAACCTGACAATCCGGCGGGGCGAGATCGTGGGTCTTCTGGGTGACAACGGTGCCGGGAAATCCACGCTGATCAAAGTGTTGTCCGGGGCGGTGCCCTATACCTCGGGCGAGATCCGGATCAAGGGGCAGCCCGTCACGATGACCTCGACCAACGACGCCATTTCGGCGGGGATCGAGACGATCTACCAGGACTCCGCCCTTGTCCCGCAACTCTCCATCGCGCGGAACCTGTTCCTGGGGCGCGAGCTGACGAAGGGAAGCCTCGGGCGGCTGGACCTGGACCGGATGAATCAGGTCGCGGCGGATCTGCTGAAGCGGGTCGGCATCTCGAAGAACATCCCGCCCACGACGCCCATTGGGTCCCTTTCGGGCGGGGAGAGGCAGGCCGTTGCCATCGCCCGCGCGATGTATTTCGACAGCGACCTGATCATCCTGGACGAACCGACGAACAACCTTGGCGTGGCCGAGACGCAGGGCGTCCTGCGCTTTGTCCGCGAGGCACGGGACACCGGCCATTCCTGCATCTTCATCGCCCACAACATCCACCACGTCTTCCAGGTCGTGGACCGGATGGTGGTGATGCGGCGGGGGACGGTGGTTGCGGATGACCTGAGCCCCAAGACCTCGTCCATCCAGGACGTCGAGGACGTGATCACCGGCGACCATATCCTCGTCTGACCAGCTTGACAGGCAGGGGCGGCCCGCCCCGATCCGGGGACCCGCACCTGAAAGGAAGACTCATGCGCGTGCTATACGACCCCGAACCGAGAGCTACCGAAGAAATCTTCTCGCCCGAGGACCTGGCTTTCCTGCGGTCGCAGTATCAGGTGACTGAATGGAAGGGCGAAGAGCGGGAGGCCTTCTATGCGCAGCACCTGCCGGGGACGGAGATCCTGATCTCGCAGCAGGCGATGGGGGCGGATCGGCTGGGGATGGCGCCCAAATTGCGGGCGATTTTCAACGTCGAGACGAACTTCCTGCCGAACGTGGATTATGCCGAATGCTTCCGGCGTGGCATCCATGTGCTCGCCCCTGGCGCAGTCTTTGCGGCCCCGGTGGCGGAGATGGCGCTTGGCATGGCGCTGTCGCTTGCGCGGAACATCCACGGCGAGCACGCGGCCTTCCTGCGGGGAGAGGAGAAGTGGCTCTTCGAGGGGAACAAGCAGTCGGAACTGCTGGCGGGATCGACCGTGGGGATCATCGGCTTCGGGGACCTCGGCCGGTCGCTTTACCGGCTGCTCGCGCCCTTTGGCTGCCGGGTGCAGGTCTTCGATCCCTGGCTCCCGCCCGGCCACCTGAAGCGGCTGGGGGTGGAGCCGGTGGGGTTTGACGCGCTCATGGCGGGGAACCGCTTTATCTTCGTCATGGCCACGATCACCACCGACAACGCCGGGATGATCGACGCCCGCGCCTTGGGGCTGATGCAGCAAGGCGCGATGCTTCTCCTGATGTCGCGGGCGGCGGCGGCGGACTTTGGCGCGCTGACGACGGCGGCGGCCTCGGGGCGGATCCGGGTGGCGACGGATGTCTTCCCGGTCGAACCGGTGCCGCAGGACGATCCGGTCCGGCGGGTGCCCAACATGCTCTTCTCGCCCCACCGGGCCGGGGCGCTGACCTTTGCGCTGCGGGAAATCGGGACGCGGGTACTGGAGGACATGGACCTTGTCTCGCGCGGGTTGCCGCCCGTCGCCTGCCGCCGGGCGGAACCGGAGACCGTGGCGCGGATGCGGTCGATGCCGGTCGTTGCCACGCCGAAAGGGTAGGGAATGGACCTGCACGGCGAGACCCTGACGCGGGAGGACCTGAGGCGGCGAAGCGGTCAGCTTGGCTCTTATGGCGGTATCCGGCTGGTGGAGCTTGCGGACGGCACCGAACGCGGGCTGCGGGTGCTGGAGTTCCGCACCGGTGCGGGGCTGCGGTTTGCCGTCGCCGTGGACCGGGCGATGGACATCGTGGAGGTCGAACACCGGGGCATCTCGATGGGCTGGCACGGGCCGTCGGGCCTGCGCCACCCCGGCTTGCACGAACCGGAAGGCGAGCGCGGCTTCGGCTGGGCTCGGAGCTTCACCGGGTTCCTTGTCACCTGCGGTTTGGACCATATCCTTGGGCCAGAGGAGGTCGACGCCAGCCACTACGGCTATCCGGGAGTGCGGACCGTGCGGCACGGGCTGCATGGGCGGGTGGCGAATATCCCGGCGCGTTTGACCGGCTATGGCGAGGCCTGGGAGGGCGACCGCTGCATCCTCTGGGCCGAGGGCGAGGTGCGGCAGGCCACGACCTTCGGCGAGCATCTGGTGCTGGTCCGTCGGATCGAGGCGGACCTTGATGCCTGCGAAATCCGCCTGACCGACCGGGTGGAGAACCGGGGGTTCCAGCCCACGCCGCACATGTTCTTCTACCACGTGAACCTTGGCGCTCCGCTGCTGGCCGATGGGGCGCGGTATGTGGCCCCCATCGCCGACGTGGTCTGGGCCGCGCATGAGGCGCGCTATCGGGATCAGGGTGTGGGCTATGCCGACGTCCCGGCGCCGCAAGACCGGTTTGCCGAACAGGTCTGGCAGCACGAGACCGCCGCGGACGGGCAGGGCTGGGTGCCTGTGGCACTGGTGAATGACCGCCTCGGCCTGGGGATGCAGGTATCGACCCTCAAGGACCAACTGCCCTGCCTTTACCAGTGGCAACATTTCCAGGCAGGGGGCTATGCGCTTGGAATCGAACCCTCGACTCACCATGTCCTTGGCAACCAGGCCGCCCGCGACCGGGGCGAGATGATCTGGCTGCGCGCGGGGGAGGAACGGCACTACGACGCCCGCTTCACGGTGCTGGACGGGGCAGTGGCCCTGGCCGAAGCCGAAGCCCGCATCCGTGCCATCGCCGTCCAGCCGGACGACCCCTATCCCCGGCCCTCGGGCCAGTTCCGCCCGCTGACCGGGCGACCCCAGCCTTGACGGAGAGCGCCATGCCCTACGACACCCTCGTCGAACGCCGCGACTATTCACTGACCGGACCTTCGGCTGCGCAGGCAATCGAGCGGGGGCTCGCCTCGGCCGAATGGTATCACTCCGACATCCCCCGCAAGGTGATGAAGGAGCTGATGCAGCGCCGCGACGGACCGGCGATCCGCGATACGGCTTTATGGTTCGTGGGGCTGGGTCTGTCGGCCTGGGGTGGCATTGCCTTCTGGGGCACTTGGGTATGCGTCCCGTTCTGGCTGGTCTACGGCGTCCTCTACGGGTCAGCCTGTGACTCGCGCTGGCACGAATGCGGGCACGGTACGGCATTCCGCACCGGCTGGATGAACGAAGTCGTCTACCACATCGCGAGCTTCATGGTGATGCGGAACCCGGTCAGTTGGCGCTGGAGCCATGCGCGTCACCACACCGACACGATCATCGTCGGCCGCGACGCCGAAATCGGCTTCATGCACCCGGCTTCCATCCTGCTGACCGTGCTGCACTTCGTCGGCATCGTCGACATCTGGCAGTGGATGAAGATCCTGGTCCGCAACGCCGCGGGGGTCTTCACCCCGGACGAGCGCGACTACATCCCGGCCTCGGAAATCGGCAAGGCGACATTCTGGGCGCGGGTGCATGTGGCGATCTATGCGGCCACGCTGATTGCGGCCATCTGGATGCAGTCGATCCTGCCCTTCATGCTGATCGGCGGGCCGCGCATCTATGGCACCTGGCACATGTTCATGACCGGCCTGATCCAGCATGGTGGCCTGGCCGAGGATGTGCTGGACCACCGGCTGAACAGCCGCACGGTCCTGATGAACCCCGTAAGCCGCTGGATCTACTGGAACATGAACTTCCACATCGAACATCACATGTTCCCGATGGTGCCCTACCACGCCCTGCCGCGTCTGCACGCGCTCATCAAGGATGACCTGCCGCCGCCGTGCCCCTCGATCTATGCGGCCTTCCGGGAAATGGTCCCGGCCATCCTTCGCCAGCGGCGCGAGAAGGGGTATTACCTGCGCAAGATCCTTCCCCCCACCGCGCGACCCTACCGGGAAGACCTGCACGACACCGTCCCCGACCGCGAAGGCTTGCGCGCATGACCTGGCATCCCGTCTGCCCTCTGGACGACATCGACCCCGAGGATCTGATCCGTTTCGACCACGGGGGGCGCAGCTATGCTGTCTACCGCGACCCCAAGGGTGCGGTCTTTGCCACAGACGGGCTTTGCACGCATGAACAGGTGCATCTCTGCGACGGGCTGGTGATGGGGGACGAGATCGAATGCCCCAAGCACAACGGCCGGTTCGACTACAAGACCGGCGCCGCCCGCCGGGCGCCTTGCGTCACGGCTCTCCGCACACATCCGGTGAGGGTGGTGGACGGCATGATCGAGATCGGGTTGGAGGACTGAGATGCCCCGGACAAGACCCACTGTCGCCGACCTGCGCGCGCTGAAGGGCAAACGGCAGCTCACCATGCTGCGCATCTTCACCCTGGACGAGGCGGCGGCGGCCGAGGAGGCCGGGATCGACATCGTCTCGGTCCCGCCGGAGCTGATCCTGAACCCCGAGTACCGCAAGGTCGCGCCGACGCTCTTTTCCATGTCGGGCCTCGACCACCGCGAGGCCGGGACGCGCGAGGATTACCTGCGTTTCTGCGGCAAGCTGCTCGTGGCCGGGGCGGATGCGATGTACTCCTCGGCCGGGATCGACACGGTGCGCTACCTCGCGTCGGAACACATCCCCATCGTCGGTCACGTGGGCCTGGTCCCCAGCCGGGCGACCTGGACCGGGGGTTTCCGGGCGGTGGGCAAGACTGCGGATCAGGCGCTGGCGCTCTATCGGGAATGCCAGGCCTATGAGGCGGCGGGGGCCTTCGCGGTGGAAATCGAGGTGGTTCCCGAAGAGGTCGCGACCGAGATCAGCCGCCGGATGGAGCGGCTTCTCCTGTGGTCAATGGGGGCGGGCGCGGGCTGCGATGCGCAGTACCTCTTCGCGATGGACATCCTGGGCGAGCACAAGGACCACATGCCGCGCCATTCCAAGGTCTACCGCAACTTCGCCGCCGAATACGACCGGCTGCAGCGGGAGCGGGTGGCGGCGTTCACCGAGTTCCGGACGGACGTCGAAACCGGCCGCTTTCCCGAAGAGCGCCATATCCTGCACATGGCACCCGAGGAATTGGCAAGTCTGAAAGCGGCGCTTGGATCGCCGAAGGCCTGACCGTCCGTTCCGATCCTCCAGCGTCCAAATCCCGGACGGCCGGTTACCCCCGGGTCAGGCCGGCTCTGGCGCGCTCATGTCCGCTGCCGCGATGGCAAGGCCGTCCGCGACGGCCGTGAAGACCTCGCTGAACGAGTGGACGGCCTGTGGGAACTGCTTCTTCATGGTATGCGAAACCATCGCCATCAGGCTGGAGCCGCCGACGTAAACCACCTTCTCGACACGCGCGGCTTCCAGGCCTGCAAGCCGCAAGGTTTCGCGTGCGCCGTCTGCAAGCGCGTCGGCGTGGCGCGCGAGGCTTGCTGCCAGGGCTTCCGACGACAGGGGGACGGTCAGACCGGGTTCGATCTGGTCAAGCCGGATGGCGACCCCGTCGGCTCCGCAGTTGGCCGCGATCTTTCCGTGCTCCACCGCGAAGCTCAGCTCGTGCCCGAGTTCGTCATCCAGCACTTTCGCCAGGCGGGACAGCTTTTTCGGCAGATGCGCCAGCCGCACCATCTCGGCCGCCAGTCGGCGGTTCTGCGGCGTGTAGAGGAACGGGATCAGCTCCCAGGTCGCGAGGTCGTTGAAGATGGCAATGGGTGTGGGCGTGCTGCCCGGCCCCATGACCTTGCGCAGTTCGGTGCCCTTGCCCAGTTCTGGCATCACCCGGTCGATGCTGATCGTTCGGTCGAAATCCGTCCCGCCGATGCGGACGCCGTGGTTGGCGAGGATGTCGATCCCGCCGCGCTCTGACCGGAACAGCGAGAAGTCCGAGGTGCCGCCGCCCACGTCGACGATGAGGCCGATCGAACCCTGTTGCTCCCGCGCGCCACTGGCGATGGCGGCGGCCTGGGGTTCCGGCATGAAGGCGACCTCGCGGAAACCCGCTGCCAGGTAGCAGGCGCGAAGATCCGCCTCGGCGGCAGCTTCGCGCGGATCCCCGGTGCCGTGGAACACGACGGGTCGGCCCGAGAGGACGCGGTCGAAGGTGACGCCAGCCTGCGCTTCGGCCTGTGCCTTCACCTTGGCCAGGAAGCGGGCGATGATGTCGACGAAGGTCACCCTCTCGTTCAGGATCTGGCGGCGCTCGTGCATGAGGCCGGTGCCGAGGACGCGTTTCAGTGCCCGCATGAACCGCCCTTCGACACCGTCGAGCAGGGCCTGATTGGCAGGATCGCCGATCAGCATCCTGCGCGTGTCGTAGTCGAAGAAGAACGTCGTCGGCATCGTGGTCCGGCCAGGGGCGAACTGGATGAGATGCGGCCGTCCGTCGGCCATGTAGCCGGCCGCGGTATTCGACGTGCCGAAGTCGACCCCAAGGCCAAGTGCCTGTCGCGCCATGCCTGTGCTCCTCCTGGCCTGCAGGGCCGGCGGCAATAGGCGTCGCTACCGGGGGAGTCAAGGCGACCGACGCTTGCCGGCGGTCGAATACCGGCACTGTGCTGCACAGGGGCAGGGTGAGGGCAAAAGGGGACAGTCAGCAATTGCAAAGGAAGAATCAGGTCGCGAACGCGTGATCAGGGCGCTGCTCTTCCTGGCTCCAGGAGCGTCAACTGGCGGAAAACACGCAAAAAGAATCCCTCTCTGAACGGCCGCACCTGTGGTAGCTTTTTGTGGTTGTGTTCTTTTTGTGTCTTTTTCAGGCCCTTTTCTGTTCGTGACCTTCCATTTCCGTCTGCCAACGCAGCTTCTTTGCTCGAGGTGGGTAATTGTGAGAACGGTTCTTGTAAGCGGCGGCGCAGGTTTCGTTGGCTCTCACCTGTGTGACAGGTTGATCGCTGACGGGTGCTTTGTCCTCTGTCTGGACAACCTGCAGACTGGGTCCTTCGCGAACATCCTGCACCTGATCAATCACGAGCGGTTCTACTTCGCCCAGCAGGATATCGAACTGCCGCTGAGCGCGATCACCGACGTCGACCAGATCTACAATCTGGCCTGTCCCGCAAGTCCGGCGCACTATCAGGCTGATCCAGTGCGCACGATGCGGACGAATGTCATCGGCGCCCTGAACATTCTGGAGCTTGCACGTCGCACCCGGGCGCGCGTCCTTCAGGCCTCGACCTCGGAAGTCTATGGCGATCCGGAAATGCATCCGCAAAGCGAAGGCTACCGGGGTTCGGTAACCGCCTTCGGCCCGAGAGCGTGCTACGATGAAGGCAAGCGCGCGGCCGAGACCCTGTTCCACGACTACATGCGCATGTACGATGTGGATATCCGCATCGCCCGCATCTTCAACACCTATGGTCCGCGCATGGCCGAGTTCGACGGGCGCGTGGTCTCCAACTTCGTGCTTCAGGCGCTGACCGACAGGCCGATCACGATCTTTGGCGACGGATCGCAAACGCGGTCCTTTTGCCATGTGTCCAACCTGGTGGACGGGCTGGTCCGGCTGATGAACTCTGGCAGCCACATGCGGCGCCCGTGCAATCTGGGCAACCCGCAGGAGTTCACGATCAGCGAACTGGCAGACCTGGTGATCAGGAAGACCCGCAGCAAGAGCAGGATCATCTACCAGCCGCTGCCGCAGGACGACCCGACGCGCCGTCGACCGGACATCAGCCTTGCCAGGGCCGAACTCGGCTGGACCCCGGATATCCAGCTGGCTGACGGGCTGGACAACACGATCGCGCATTTCAGGGCGCAGTTGCAGCAGAAGGTCGAGACCGGCACGAGCCCAGACAGGGTCCGCCAGCTGGCCGAGATGCTGTTCCTGCGCCAGCCCAAATCTCTGTCCATGGCCTTTGCAGGACTTGAATAGGGGGATCGTCCGGGCCGGGCAGCGCAGTGATTGCAGGTTGCGCTTCTGGCCGGGACCGGGCGCCAAACACCAGATTTGCTTTCAGAGGCGGGGAATTATGAGTTCGCGAAGTGCGTTTCTTCATCGGAGCAAACGACTTGCAGCCCGGTCGGTTCGCGTTGCGCGTCGGGTCTGGTCCGAGCTGCGGACCCCTTCGGATGTCGAACGGCTGATGCAGGCCCTGCCGCGGGTTGCCGCAGCGGAAGCCGGGCTGGCGGGGAAGGTGGTGGTGATCACCGGGGCGACGCAGGGGGTCGGTCTGGTGGTGGCGCGACGCTTCGGCACGCTTGGCGCGCGGCTGGTGATCAACGGCCGCCGGGCAGAAGCGGTCGAGCACGCGGTCAGTGCGCTGAAGCGGGAAGGGATCGCCTGCACCGGAGTCGTGGCAGATGCGGCCTGCGAAGCGGGGGCAGAGGCGCTGATTTCCGGCGCAGTGGCGGCCTTTGGCGACTTCGACATCCTGGTGAACAACGCGGCAATCGCGGGACCCCATGCCGCGGCCTGGGACGCCTCTGCGGGGGATGTGGACGAAACGGTCCGCATCAACTTCACCGGGCCGGTCCTGTGCTCGATGGCGGCGGTGCGCTGGCTTTCGGGGCAGGGCAAGCAGGGGCGGATCATCAACGTGTCCAGCCTTGTCACGGAAGGAAGCTACGCCAAATTCGCGCATTACAGCGCGACCAAGGCGGCGTTGGAGGCTTTTTCCCGGTCGGTCGCCGCGGATCTTCCGGAAGCGCAGGTCGTCGTGACCACGCTGATCCTGCCAAGCGTGCGGACGGAACGCAAGGCAGCGGCAGACTGGGCCTCGGCCGAACTGCTGCCCCCGGCCGAGTCCGTTCTTCCCGCTTTCGAACACTGCGCGACCGGGCCCGCCCACCTGCTGCACGGTCGCGCAATTTCCGCGGCGCGCTTCATCGCCGAACCGGTCGCCGAAGCCCAGATGGCAAGCGTCGCGTCGCTGCGCCAGCAGATCCGCTACCCGGAACTGGTAATCCGGGGCGCGACCACGCCGCGAGATCCCTCGCGGCTCACTCTGCTTGATCGCGCCGAGAACCAGCATGGAACCTCGCCCCGGGCACTTGCGGCAATCGCGGACAGTCTTGGAACGCACGGTCCGAACTTCTATCCGGACGAACGCTTCGGGGCGCTGACCTCGGCGCTTTCGGTGGAATACGGCCTGCCGGCCGATCACTTCGCGCTGGGTCCGGGATCCTGGGAGCTGATTTCGCGGACCGTTCAGCTTTTTGCCCGGCCGGGCGAGGAAATCGTCTCCAGCGGCCCGGGGTGGTTCGGCTTCAACGTCACCTGTCAGCGGCACGGCGTCGCGCAGCGGCTGGTGCCGTTCGACCGCGGGACCACAGGCAATCGGCCGTCGCACAACCTGAACGAAATGCGGCGAGCCATCACGCCTCGGACACGCATGGTCTACCTGATCAGCCCCAGCAATCCCGAGGGCGTCACGCTGCAACATGCAGAGGTGAAGGAGTTCCTGTCGGATCTTCCCCCCGACCTGCCTGTCATGATCGACGAGGCCTATGCCGAATATGCCGATGATCCGGGGATGGTGAACGTGGCCGAGCTGGTTCGGGAAGGCCGGAATGCAGTGATCGGCCTGCGCACCTTTTCGAAGTTCTACGGGATGGCGGGCCTTCGCGTGGGCTATGCTTTCGGGCAACCCCGGATCATCGATCTGATCCGCCGGTCCGAGCAGATCTTCATGCTGACCCATGTCGCCGAAGTCGCGGCGGTGGCGGCGCTTGGCGACAAGGAGCATCGCGCCCGGGTCTTCGAAGCTTCGCGCGCCGCGCGGCTCGACATGCAGCGCCGCCTGACGGACCTTGGCCTGGACCATATACCAAGCCAGGCACCCTATATCTTCACCCAGGCCCCCAAGGACTTTGACGGATTGGTCCGAACCCTGTCGGAAGCGGGCATCGTGATCGCACCCTACCGGTTCGACGATGGGCGCATGGTCATGCTGCCGGTCGGGCGGGCCGAGCAGAACGAACAGATCGTGCAGGCGATCGGCAGGCAGCGATGAGCGACCCGCTGTCATTCCGGCGACTGCTGAAGGGCGGCGGGCTTGTCACGCTGGGCAACCTGTTTGCGGCGGGCCTGGGGTTGCTGTTGCTGCTGGTCCTGGCTCGCAGCATTGCGCCGGCCGAACTTGCCGTGGTGATCGGGGTCATCGTGGTCATTGACGGCGGCCAGATGTTCCTGGACGCCACCGTCAACACGGGAATGGTCAATCTTGCCTCGCGGCACGGACAACGCGCGCTGCCAAGCCCCGATCTCTTGCGCGCGGGGTTCTGGACCAAGATCGGCCTGGGGCTTCTCTTCGCGCTGGTCATTGCCACCTTCGCCGCCCCGATGTCCCGGGCGATGATCGGCGATGGTTCGATGGCGGGTCTTGTCATGTTGGCGGGCGTCGGCGCGATCTTCGCCGGGATGCAGAGCTTCGTTCTGGCCGTGCTCACCGCGCGCGAGGCCTTTGGCCGGATTGCGCTGGCCTCGGTCTGGAAGAACCTGTTCCGCCTGGTGGCTGTCGCGCCGTTCCTGCTTGGAGGGACACCCGACGCGCATTCGGTGGCTCTGGCGGTCTGCATTGTCACGTTCCTCACGCCGGCCGCAAGCCTTGGCATGGTGTCCTGGTCGTTCCTGCGCGCGCAAGGAAACCTGTGGGAGGACGCAAAGGCCCTGCAGCGCGTGAACGGCTGGATGCTGATTGCGGCGTTCGCGATGCTGGGCGGACGGCTGGATGTCTGGCTGATCGGCACCCTCGGGACGGCTGAACAGGCCGGCCATTATGCCGTGGCCGCCCAGCTTTGCGTGGGGATCGGCATTGTCACCCAGGCGATGGTGACGACCCTTTTGCCGACAATCTCGCGGATGCGGGCCTCCGAGGAAGTCTGGGTGTTCCTGCGCAAGTCTTCAGTGCTGATGGCCCCCCTGTTCCTGTTGCCGCTGCTGGCCTGGCCGGTCGCCGGGTGGATCATCGGACTGGTGTTCGGACCGGAATATGCGCAGGCGGCAGGGGCCTTTGTTATCCTGTTCCTTGCATCGATCATGACGCTTGCAGGCGCACCGCTGATGCTTGTCCTGCTTTCGGTGGGCGAGGCGCGCGTCATGGCGTTGGCCGCCTTGGTGCAGTTCCTCCTGCGTGTCCTTCTTGCTGTGCCACTGGTCCCGGCCTTGGGCGCCTCGGGCATGGCCGTTGCCGACGTCGGATCGCGCGTGATCGCGATGCTGGCAATCGGCTATGTCATCTGGCGGGCCTTGCACACCAACGTCGGCTCTCTGGCGGGTCAGGACCCGTCGGCCCTCGGAGCGTCACGGCCATGACCCAGGGGGCGCTTGCTTTCGGACACGGCATGGGGGCGGGACAGGTTCGCGACGCGGCGGGTTCCCTGTCGGTGACGGTGGCACGAAGTGCAGTCGAGGCAGCGGAGCATGTCCCGCAATGGCAGGCACTTGCCGATCGTGCCGTCGAGGCGAACGTGTTCTACGAGCCCTGGTGTCTCCTCCCGGCGCTGCGGCATCTGGGGGCGGGGAAGGACAGCTGCCTGGTCTTCATTTACCAGAGCGATGGCACCGGCCAGAGGCTGGTGGCCGTCTACCCGCTGGAGCGGCGGCACAGGTTTTGCGGGCTTCCGCTGCGACATCTGGTGGCCTGGCGGCACCCGCATCTTTTCCTGGCGCAACCCATTGTCGACCCGCGCGTCGCCGTTCAGGCCTGGCGGGCTCTGCTGCACTGGGCCCGCCGGGACGGGGCCTGGTTTGTGGATTTGCCGGAAATGATGGCTTCGGGTCAGTGCCTTGCCGCCTTGCAGGCGGCGGCGGGCCGGCACTGCCAAGCGGTCGAAAGCTTCGAGCGGTCCATTCTTCTTGGCACCGAACCCTCGGCCGAGTCCTACATCGCGCGAGCCAGTTCAGCCGGCTCCCGCAAGGATTGGCGGCGTCTGTTCCGGCGGCTGTCCGAAACGGGCCGGGCAGAGACCCGTGTGCTGCAACCCGGGTCGGATGCGCATTCCTGGATCGAGGCTTTCCTGGCGATGGAAGCGGCTGGATGGAAGGGGCGCGAGGGGACGGCCCTGGCCTCGGCCCCGCAGGACGCGGCCTATTTCCGCGAGATCGCCCTGGCAGCGCACACCCGGTCTGCCCTGCACATGGCCGGACTTTTCGTCGACGACCGACCGATCGCCCTGCAGTGCAACCTGTTTGCGCAGGGTCAGGGTTCGGCCTTCAAGGTCACCTATGACGAGGCCTGGGCGCAGTACTCCCCCGGCGTGCTCCTTGAACTTGAGGCAATCCGCGATCTTTATTCCCGGCCCGGTTTCCGTTCGATGGATTCCTGCACGGGCCGCAACCATCCGCTGATGCACCGGCTCTGGCGCGATTCCGTCACGATCGTCCGCTGCCAGGTGGCCACGCATTCTGCGGCTACGGCACTTCTTGCGCTGCGCCCGGCCGCAGGCTTGCTTCGACAGGGACTTAGGCCATGATGCAGCATGTCAGGCAACCGCTGGCGCAGGCCGGTCCTTTCTCGGCAAGCGTTGTGGACGGGGCAACCGGATTTGCGGCGCTGTCCGCGGAATGGCAGGCTCTTTTCGAAAGCGTGGACGGGTCCGCCTGGTTATGCGACCCGCAGGCTTTCCGCATCTGGGAGCAACAGATGCGCCCCAACGGCGGCACGCTGATCATCGCCGTCCGGGATCGGGAGGGGGGGCTGCGCGGGATCATGCCGCTGATGCGCGACCTTGCCTGGCGAGGTCCGGCGGCTGCGCCCCGTTATGACTATGATCCGCAGGACCGGAACCTGATCGTCAAGCGGCGCGCCCGTCCGATCCCGGTCCGGCAGGTGACGGCCGCGGGCTCGCTTCCGGCAACGATGCTCTGGGTTGCTCCACTCTGCCGCGACGAGGACCAGCAGCCGGTGCGGGTTGCCATGGCCCGGGCGATCACCGCTCTCTCCGGCTGGGACGTGACCGTCTTGCCCGCCACCGAAGGAGAAGAGGAGCAGGGCTGGATAGAGGCGTTTGCGGCGCATGGGCTGACCGCAAGGGTGCAGCGCCTGGGCCGTGTGGCGCAGGACCTGCACCAGCTGGCCCCGTTTCAACAGGTCGTTGACCGGCAGAAGAAGAAATTCCGGCAGAACGTGCGCCGGGCCCAGGCCGCGGCAGCGGAAGCAGGCTTGCGGTTCGAGATTCAGATCGGCGCAGCTGCAATCGCGTCGCAATTCGGAACGATTGCCGAGCTTGCGCGGGCCAGCTGGAAGCACGAGGGCCGCGAGAACACCGACGTCCACCTGGCCTACGAAGGCGCGCAGCAGGCCTATTTCGAGGCCTTCTTCGCCACGCCCGACCTGAAATCGACCCCTGTCCTGGGGATCGCTTCCGACGCCGACGGGCCGATCGTCGTCTTCCTGATGCTGCGTCACGGCTCGTCCGTGACCGCTTTGCTGACCTTCTGGAACGGGCGCCAGCCGCAGGCCAGTCCCGGTCTCCTCTTGCTGGGAAAGGCCATCGACTGGGCGGCGGGCGAGGGGCTGACCCGGTTCGATTTCAACGCGACGGCCCCCTGGGTTCGCTACATCGCCGACACCCAGCGCAGCTTCTGCCACGTCATTGCATTTGCTCCGAACCTGCGCGGCAAGGCGCTTGCCATGCTGTCGGGTCTGGCCCAGCGGCTGCGATGAACGCGCCGTTCCACGCCGTGGTGGAAGGCGACCCGGTGAGGGTCGATGCTGTCGATGCCGCCACGGGGTTTCTGGCGGTCGAGGCAGACTGGCAGCGGCTGTCTCTCGCGGTCGAGCGTCCCTCCTGCTTTGCGGCCCCGTCCTACTTCCGCGCCTGGAACGACACCTTGGCTGATGATGTGGACCCGTTTCTTCTGACGGCAAGACGGGCCAGGCGCCTGGTCGGGATCATGCCGATGATGCGCGCCCACGTGCGTCGCGGCCCGCTCTGCGCGCCGCGTCACGATTTCGCGCCGTCGGACCGCGCCTTCCTTGGAGCGGGTCGGCCGAGGCCTCTCGCCCTCCGGCAACTCTCGCCGATCGTATCCATGCCGGCGACCTGGGTTGCGCCCGCGCCGCTTTGCGCCGACGCGGACCGAGCTGCCGTGATCCGCGCGATGGCCGCCGCGATCTCGCGCCTGCCGAACTGGGACAGCTTCGCCCTGCCGGTGGATGCCGGACGCGACCGTGAGCTCTGGCGCACGGCGCTGGAGGCCGAAGGGCTGCGGCCCTGGGTGCATGAGCTTGGAAGGACCATCGGAGCTATCGGCACTGTCGAGCCCTTCGCCGACAAGATCGGGCGTCACGGCTGGAAGCTGCGTCAGAACATCCGGCGCGCGGCGGCTGCGGCCGATCGCGCCGGGCTTGCGGTGGAACTGCACGAGGGACATGCCGCCGTTGCACGCCAGCTGCCGGTGCTTGACCAGGTTGCGCGCGCCAGCTGGAAACAGACCGGGCGCGCGGGCGATGCACTGGTCGTTCCCTACGCAGGACGCCAGCAGGCCTTTTTTGAACACCTGATCGGTGACGCAGACCGCGCGCCCGAGGTCACGCCTCTGCTTGCGGTCGCGTCCTGTGCGGGTCAGCCGGTATCCGCCCTGCTTTGCCTGCAGCATGGCGACCGGCTGACGGCGCTGATCACCTTCCGTACTCAGGACATTCCGCAGGCCAGCCCCGGGATGCAGGTTATGGCCCGGATGGTCGACTGGTCACACGAGCGGCGCCTCTCGGGCTTTGATCTCAATGCCAGCCATGAATGGACCCGGCATCTTGTCGACGAGACCCGGTCGCAGGACATCATCGTCTGCTTCGCGCCGACGCTGCGCGGGCGCACGCTCAACCTGATCTCGACCGCAGCCCGGCGGCTGCGATGACGGCGTGCAAGGTCACAACGGACGGGGAGGGGGCAACGTGCTGCACACAAGCCTTGTCGACGGAAGAGTGGCCATTGCGCGGTTCGGCGATGCCTGGCGACGTCTGGCCGAGACGGTGGGAACTGCCACGCTGTTCATGTGGCCCGCCGTCTTCGACGCGTGGCAGCACGAGTTGGCGCAGGGCGTATCCGCCGAGGTCCTGCTGGTGCATTCCGGCGCAAGACTGATCGGCGTTCTGCCCCTGATGCGCGCGCGCGTGCAGCGTGGCCCGGCCTTCGTTCCGCGGATCGATTATGCACCCTATGACCGGGACCTCGTGCCGCCTTCCCTGCGCCCGTTCCCGGTCCGGCAGGTTTCCTCGATGGTTTCCTGGCGTGCAACATCGCTGCGACCGACGTTGCTTTCAGCCCCGGAGGACCGGGAAGACGTGATCGACGCGATTGCGGTCGGTCTCGCAGAACTGCGCGGCGTGGACGAGATCGTGCTTCCCGTCGATGCACGGGACGCCTCCGCATGGCTTCAGGCGCTGCGCCGCGCGGGCCTTTCCCCTTGGGTGCACGATCTGCAGCGCAAGGTCCTGACGCTGGAGGAGCTGCGGCCTTTCGACGACATTCTTGCGGCCCAAGGCCGAAACTTCCGCAGGAACGTCGCTCGGGCGCGTGTGGCCGCAGCGCAGGCGGGTCTGACCTGGACCATCCGGGACGGCCCCGAGCAGGTTCTGCCGCACCTGGATGGAATAGCGCGCGTCGCAGGGGAAAGCTGGAAAGGCAAGGGGCACGGCAGCCGGACGGCCATCCCCTACGCCGGACTGCAGCAGCGGTTCTTCGAACGGCTCTTGCGGGATCGGCAGTCGGGCCTGTCGCCGCTTCTGGGCATCGGAGAACGCGCGGGCGAGAAGGTCTGCATCGCGCTTTGCCAACGCCACGGCGAGTCGCTGACCGGATTGCTGCTCTTTCGCAACGACCTCTACCCTGATGCCAGCCCTGGCCTGTTGTTGTTGGCTGCGGTGATAGACCATGCCGCGTCACAGGGCCTCCGCCGGCTCGATCTCAATGCCACTCAGGACTGGCTGCGTCATATCGCGGATTCGAGCCATTCGCTGGTCAACGTGGTGGCTTTTCGTCCCACCCTGCGCGGCCGGATCTGGGACCTGATCGCCCGGGCGCGGCGCAGGTCCCGGACGCAGGGGCCTACCTGATCGAGTCAATGTAGCTGCGGAAGGTCTCGAAACTGGGCCGCAGTTGAAGATCGTAGGTGGCCAGGCCGAAGGCGGGCGTGCCAGTGCGCCGGCTGTAGTCCTTGGCGGCAAACCAGAAAAGCGCATCCGCGCTGCCGCGCTGGCCAAGGGCGGCGAGCATCGGGTTGCTGCCCGCGTCCGGGTTGCGCGCCATGTCCATCTCCGCCTGGTCTGTCCAGCCATATTCGTTGAACCAGACCGGCTTGCCGCTGTCGCCGGCGGCGGCAAGGATCGCGTCGATGCGGGCACGGGCCTCGGGGAAACGGTTCTGGTAGCCGTAGGGATGGTAGGCCATCACGTCAAAGCAGTCCTTCGCGCCCAGGTCATAGATCGCGTCCATCGTCTCCTCGGCCGGAAGGCCGCGATGCTGATCCGAGGCAAGTCCGCCGATCACCACAACGCCGTTCGGGTCATTCTCGCGCACTGCCCGGTTGGCCCGGGCGAGAAGAAGCGTATAGGCGCCAAGCATCGCATTGGCGTTCACGCCCTTGTCCAGCCAGCCGTAGCCGGTCAGGTTCGGTTCATTGAAGACCTCCCAATGATGCACGCCGCGTGACGCGTAGCGCCGTACGGCGGCGGCGGCAAATTTCTGGAAGGCCGCGTCGATCGCGTCCCAATCGCGCGGCTGGCTGTCCGGGATGTATGTCAGGATGCCAAGGACGTTGATCCCACGCTGATGATAGTCGCGCACCATCGCGTCATAGACTGACCAGCGGTATCCGCCGCCGGGTTCGGGTTCGATGACGCTCCAGTGGAACTCGGCGCGGACCCAGTCGACCCCGGTGCGAGCGATCAGGTCGATCACGTCCGGGTCGCTCGCATGCGGATCGCTGAGGCCCAGGACCCCCGTCGGAACCGGCGCCCGGCCCAATATGCATTGCGCCGTGGCGGCCTTGATCGTGTCGATACCCGGCGCGGTCGACAGCAGATCGGCGCGTGCGGGAAGACCGGGAAGGACCAGCAGAACAAGCAGAAGCAGGGGGAATGGCCAGCGCATGCCCGTCCGCCTTTTCATGCGTGTTGCGGATGAAGGATACTGCGGTAGACTACCATATCGGGAGCCATGTGACCACGGCACCCGTCTTGTTTCAGCACTGTGCTTGTCTTGATCCCCAAATTCCTTTTTTCCGTCGATTGCATGGAGCTTCCGTGATGTCGAATGTCCCCCGTCTTTCATCGGCGCAGCAAGGGCTGGAAGGATGACTGCGGTCCTGACCCGCATCGGTCGGTCCGTGGAATTCCGGTTCCAGCGGGCCACGGCACCGACGCGCAACACCCGGCTCGACGCGCAGTTTGCGAAGTCGCGACAGGATTGGCTGGACCGGATCGACACGGCGATCGATCGCGGCATCGCCTGGCTCTTGCCGCAGGCGGACGTGTCGATGTCCGTCATCCTGTGCGCGCGCAAGACGCTGGAGCGGACCGGCGACGCGCGCTTCGAGTTCGTGCGCGAAAAGGCCGAACACTACCGCAAGACGCTGCGCGATCCCGCCTTCCGCATGTTCGACAAGAGCTATGACCCGGACGACCCCGCTTATGCGCATCTGCCCGATGTCATGCAGGTCCGCCCCTATTACCCGGTCGAGCTTCTGATGATCGATACGGTCTGGGCCGACGTCCGTCACCAGCCCGACATCCTGGACCGGCTGCGGGCCTTCGAAGATAACGGGTTCTACGGCACCACGCATATTGTCGTCGGCGGCCTGATCCTGCTGGAGAATGGCGGAGCTCCGGCCGAGGAGGTCCGGAAGATGATGGCGGGGACCGTCGGGACGATCTGCCGCGCCAACGACATCACCGCCCGCGCCGAGGATATCTTTGCCGAGCGCTGCATGGTGCTGCAATGGCTGGACCTGCATGAACGGGTTCGCCCGGCTTGGATCATGCGCCTTGTGCGAAACCAGCTGGGTGACGGCGGCTGGCAGGCCCGGAACATGCCGCCCATCGGGCAATCGAACCAGCACACGGTGATCGTCACTCTGGCTGCCTTGGCCGAGTTTCTGGCGTATCAGCGGCGTCTGGGATAGTCCCGGGACCCGCCCGCAGCCGGCGCGAGACGAAGCGGACCAGCCTGGCGCCGCGTCCGCGCAGGCTTGCCCGGTAGAGGCGGATCGACATGTGTGGGGTCGTGCCCGTGGCCCATCGCGAAAAGAAATCCGAGCTGCCGTTGAAGTCGACCCTGGGCAAGCCGCGGGCACAGGCGTCGCGCATCATTGCGTCAAAGACCACCAGTCCGGGAGCATGGGCGCGAAGGGCCTGGTCGTAATGCATCGTGTGGACATAGGCGGCCTTCCGGTCTTCAAGCATCCGCAAGGCTGCTACAGGCTGATCGTCCAGCTGTGCCAGCCACAGGCATCCGTTTGCGCTCAGCGCCCTGTGCAACTGCCAGTCCGCCGACGAATTGCCGCCCCGAACCGTCCGGTCCCGGCCCTGCCAGCTGCGGGCGACGACGCCTTGCCACTTCGGGACCGCACGGGCGAGATCGTCCCCGGCAAGCCGGTCAACGCGGAACCGGCCGGCGCTTTCAAGCTGTCGCAGCCGTTTCTGGATCTGGCGGCGGAACTGGCCCGATCGGGTGGCAAGGAACGCCTCGTAGGTCGACGGAAGCCCGGCGAAGGCAAGACTGCGGCCCCGCGTCGGCCGGTCGATCAACAGCCCCGTCTGCCGCGCCGCGCTGGTCAGGCTTGCAGCAAGTGCTTCGCTCAGCGGCAGGTTCTCCAGCACCAGCGTGTCCGCGTCGGTATGGTCGCGCCAGGCCCCAAGCAGGGCCGCAAGCACGGCCGGGTCCTCGGTCAGCAGATGATTTCGCAGCGTATGGGCGTTCCGCGCGAAGCCCGTTTCCTTCAGCCCCAAAGGGGCGGCAAGCCGGTGCAGCGGCAGCCAGCCGACCAGCGCGCCCTCTCTGTACGCCGCAATCGGAGAGACCGGGGGCGTGGCCGGGAAAGCCGCGTCGATGGCTTTCTGAAAGAAGGGTCGGGAAAAGAGGCTGGCACCCTCGGTCTCGTCGACCCGTGCGTTCCACGCGTCCTCGAACGCTGACAGAGTGGAGTCCGGGCCACAAACCGCGCGGATCCTGTCGGGGGGAATGTGCAGGTCCCCCGACGCCAGCCTTGCGGTCATTGCGCCAGTTTGCCCGACAGAACGACCCAAACCGTGCGCCACAGGATCTTGAGGTCCAGCCATAGTGACCAGGTCCGGATGTACTCCAGGTCCAGGGCTACCCGCCGTTGCAGCATTTCCTCGGTCTTCACCGCACCGCGCGAGCCATTGACTTGCGCCCAGCCGGTAATGCCTGGCAGGACTTTGTGCCGCTCGTGATAACTGGGCAGCAGGTCTTCGCAGAGCCTGCCTTGCACCTGCATGCCGCAGGGATGCGCCCTTGGCCCGACCAGGGCCATCTGGCCGACCAGGACATTCCAAAGCTGCGGCAGTTCGTCCAGCGATGTGCGCCGCAGGAAATGGCCCACGCGCGTCACGCGGGGGTCCGCGTCGCCCGTCTGCCCCGCACCCGTGCTGTCACACAGGTCTGTCCACATGGTGCGGAATTTCAGCACGTCGAACGGAATGCCGTTCCGACCGAAGCGGGGTTGCCGGAACAGTACGGGCCGCCCGCTTTCAAGAACGATCAGCGCCGCGATGACCACAAGCAGCGGCACCAGGCCCGAAAGGGCCGCGAAGGCGATGAAGCGTTCAACGACGGTCTTGATGGTCCAGGACAAGCCTTGGGGCGGCTTCGGCGCGGCCAGGATCCAGGCTGGTGCCTCCAAGGTGTCGGGTGCGATCTCGCAGGCAGTCAGCGAATTGCCGTCAAATCTTGTCAACATGCGGGTCCTCACCCAATAACGGTACGCGAAGCCAATGCCTTGCTGCCGCCCATTGTGTCGGCACGCATCAAAATGGATGCAAAGGAACGGCCCAATCTCCGTATGATAAAATAACTCGCGGATGATCCTGCTCGCAGTAACCTGCAAGCCGTTGGACGCTACCGCATTTACTGATTCGTTTAAACCTTGGAGAATCGCTGTGACGGCGCGCCGTGACCTCTGGCCGCAAATTCGACTGTGCCCCGGGATTCGACCGGACCACAGCCGGCGACTGCGCCCGGAAAGTCCATAGCCTGAAGGTCTGACCCCCATGCCGAAGGTCTTGCAGATCAGCGACAAGCCGCACACGGGCGGGGGAATCCGGCGGGTGGTCGATCAGCACCGCGAGATGCTGGAGACACTGGGTTGGCACTGCCAGGAGCTTCGTCTGGTCCGGGTCGGCCAGAGGGTAGGCGAGGCCGTGCTGACCGCTCCAATCCAGGTGGGACGGCACGTGCCCGAACACTCGGCTTCGATCACAGCGGCGCGCAAGGCGGCCCGGGGGGCAGATGTCGTCCAGCTTCATCTCGGCTTTTCATCGCTTTCTTCTGCACTTGTCGCGGCCCTTGCTGCCGAGGCTCCGCTTGTTGTCCAGCTGCATGACGTCTCGCCGTTCGAGGGGTTGGGCCTTCCGGACTTCGGACCGGACCCCCGCCCGGATACCGGCACGCTGATGTCGCGCCTGCAAAGGCTGCGGCTTGCGCCCGTCCGCCGGGCGGTCTGGCAACGTCTCTGCCAGGACGCGCGGGCAATCGTGGCGCCCAGCCAGTATCTGGCGCGACTTGCCAGGGCGGCGGGCGCTCCTCCGGAACGGGTTGTGGTGGTGCCCCATGCGGCGGCAGGGCAGACCGAAACGGCTCCGCCTCCATCGGCATGCGATCCCGTAGTGCTTTTCGCCGGCCTGCTGAGCCCACAGAAAGGCGCGACAGTGCTGCTGGAGGCGTTCGCGAAGCTGACGACACCGCAAGCCGAACTGGTCCTTGTCGGCGATGGTCCCGGGCAGGCGGACGTTCAGCAGATTGCGGCGCGGCTGCCGCGCGTCCGGCTCGTGGGCCGGATGAGCCCCGATGGCGTTGCCGGTGCCATGCGAAAGGCGCGCGTCGTTGCCCACCCGTCTCTGGTGCCCGAAGGGTTCGGCCTGGTCGGCATCGAGGCGATGCAGCTTGCGCGTCCGGTGGTCGGATTCGGTCTGGGCGGCTCTACGGAATGGCTTATCCACAGAGAAACCGGGCTGGTGGCGAGCCGACGGACGGCCGCCTCACTGGCCGCAAGCCTGGACGAAGTCCTGCGCGACGGCGCGCTTGCGGATCGGCTGGGCGCAGCAGGTCGCAGCCGTGTCGAGCGGGATTTTTCGACCGACGCCGTGGCGGGACAACTCGCCGCCGTCCTTCGATCCGTCATGCGCATTCCTGCAGGCGGCGCGTGATGGCGCAACTTCTGATCATCACGACGCTGGACGTCCTTGGTCGAAGGAACAACCGGGAGCATCATGTCATTGCGAACCTTGCACCGAAGTTCGACCGTGTCGCCGTGGTGTTCCGCAGACGCGGTCGGACCGGAAAGACCCTGCGCGATCTCCTCACGGAAGAGGTCGAGGTCATCCCGAAGGGAGCAATCACCTATCACGCCGTCGACCCGAAGCTGAACCCCGCCGAGGGCGCGGTGCGCGAGTTTGCCCAGCGCAGGGAAGGATGGGCGGGCCAGGCGCTTGCCGCCGCGCTGGACAGCGCCGGGATCCTGCGGGACTGGCTGACCGTCCGCGCGTTGACGCGCGCCGCGCAGGATGCCGCCGACCGGGACATGCCGGTCGTCTGCGAGGCTTTCGGACCCTGGGCCGCAGCGGCTGCAATCGCCTTGCAGCGGGACGGACGGGTCGAACGCACGGTCTATGTCGACCGCGACTACGAGCCGGGCTTCATGAAATCGCCGCTCCGGCGCACCTGGGCGGCCCATGCCGAGGCTCGGGCGGCGTCGCGGGCCGACCTGACGCTGTCGATCGGCCGCAGACTGGCCGCGCGTTTTGCGGGCCTACCCGGTGCCGAGGTGCGGATCTCGCCCACGGGCGTCGATTGCGAACGGTTCACACCGCAGAGACGACAGCATCCTGCGCCGCATCTGGTTTTCACGGGCCAGGTCGCGGCATGGAGCGGCACCGAAGAGGTCCTCGCAGCGATGGAGGAGCTTCTTCCCCAGGTCCCCAATCTCCGCCTCACGATCATGGGTCCCTGCGAGGAGGCCTATCGTCGCCATCTTGCGCCGCAGATCGCGGCCCTGGCCCGGCACGTCGACTGGCGCGGCGACTTGCCTCGCGACCAGGTGGCCGCAGCCCTGGATGCCGCCAGCATAGGCCTCGCGACCTTCCGTCCGCATCCGCTTCGCATCCATGCGACACCGCTCAAGCTGATGGAGTATCTGGCCAGCGGCCTGCCCGTCATCGCGTTGGAAGGGTCCGAGGCGGGCGACATCGTGACCGCCTCTGGCGCCGGCCTCACCTGCCAGACGACCGGACCGGCCATCGCCGCGACGATCCGCCGGATGCTGTCGGATCCCGTCGCCTATGCCCGAATGTCCGAGGCGGGGCCGCCGCTCGCCACGGAGCATGACTGGGTCAAGGTGCTGGACCGCGAATATGCGCTTGTAACCGGGGGGCTGCTCTACGACGCGCAGGAAGCCATCGCATGAGCCCGTTTCATGTCCTGGTGAATGCGATCAACGACAACGCGGTTCCGCGCGGGCCGGACCGTTACCTGCTTGAACTGCTGCCGCGACTTTGTGCGGCCGACTCGGGGCTTCGCGTCACTCTGGCACATGCGCCCTGGCAGGCGGCCTTTGCCGATGCCGAGTTCGGGCCGCAGGTGCGGAAGCTGCCCGTGGCGGCCCCCCGCACGCCTGCCGCGCGGCTCGTCTGGCAGGCGGTCGAGTTCCCGCGGATCGCTAACCGGCTGGACGTGCAGGTGACCTTCCTACCCAACCTGATCTGGACGCCGGGCCTGCGCGGACCCTCGGTGATGACGGCGCATGATCTCTTGCACTTCCGGTATCCCGAGAAGTTCGGCCGCCTCAAGGCCGCGCTGCTGCGCCGTGTGATCCGGCTGGCCCTGCGCCGGTCCGACGCGGTGATCGCTGTCTCCGAATTCACCGCCAGCGACGTGATCCGCTTCGGTGGTGTTCCGCGGAACCGGATCGTCACGATCTCCGAGGGTGGACCGTCCCCCACGCGACGCAGCAACGCGGCTGCGCAAAAGGTCTTCCTCTTTGTCGGCAAGCTGGAGCGCACGAAGGGAATCACTGATCTGATCCATGCGTTTCTGCACAGCGATTATCTGACCAGATCAGGCTATCGTCTGGTGATCGTCGGGCCGGATGGCAATGCGCGCGACGAGGTCGCCGCGGCCATGCGTGGCCATGAGGACCGCGTCTTGCGTCCCGGCTTCGTGGCCGAGGCCGAGTTGCAGGATCTGTACCGCACCTGCCGCGGCTTTGTCTTCCCGTCGGTCGCCGAGGGTTTCGGTCTCGTGGTTCTGGAAGCCATGGCGCACGGCGCGCCGGTCATCGCAGCCCGGGCCACATCCCTGCCCGAGGTGGTCGGAGAGGCGGGCCTTCTGGTCCCGCCGAACGATGTCGATGCCCTGAAAGAGGCAATGGAGCGTCTGGCGCAGGACGATGCCCTTTACGCGCGCCTGCAGGACGCCGGCTACGCGCGACTGCAGCGGTTCAGCTGGGAGCAGGCCGCCGAAGCGACCGCGACCCTGTTCCGGAGGCTTGCCGCATGAACCCGACAACGTCCGTCGTGATCCCGCTCTACAACGACGCCGCCTCGATCGGGAGCGTTCTGGACGCGCTGGAGAAGCAGACGGATGCGCCACCGTTCGAGGTCATCGTGGTGGACGACGGCTCGACCGACGGGGGGCCGGAGCTGGTTCGGACCCGCGCAACGCTGATCCGCCAGACCAATGCGGGGCCGGCGGCTGCCCGGAACCGGGGCGCAGGCAGGGCGCAGGGTGACTACCTGCTCTTTCTCGACGCGGACTGCACGCCGTCGTCGCACTGGGTGGCCCGCATGACGCGGGCACTGGCGGGCAGGGGGTTTGACGGGGTCATGGGGACACTGACGGCCGCCAATGATGGTGTCGTGCCCCGATTGGTCCAGCTTGAGGTCGAGGATCGCTACCGCAGCATGGCGCGCGCCAGGGACGGCGTGGATTTCATTGCAGCCCCGTCCTGCGGCTTCAACCGCGGCGTCTTCCTTGCACTCGGCGGCTTCAACGAAAGCCTTCGACAGGCCGAGGATGTCGAAATGGGCTATCGTTTCACTGAAGCGGGGCACCGGATCGCCTTCGTCGCCGATGCCCCGGTGGCGCATCAACACCAGAGCACCTGGGAAGAGTTCATCCGGACAAAGTACCGCCGCGCGATCGGACGACTGCGGGTGTTCGCGCTTTTTCCACAGAAGCGGCGACACGATTCCTGGACGCCGTTTGCTCTGAAACTGCAGTTTGCCGCGATTGCCCTGGCGGTCTGCGCATTGCCCCTTGGCCTGGTCGTCCCGCCCGCCGCGCTGTTGGGCCTTGGCCTCATTCTCGCGGCGGTCCTGCTGGGCTGGCCGTTGGTCCTTGCGACGGCACGGCGGCAGGCCTCGCTGATCGGCTTTCCAAGGGGGATGGGCGTCGGCGCCGCCTTCGTCGTCATTCGAAGCCTCGTCATCCTTGTCGCGATGCTGCGCGCCAGGCTGTGGAGGTTTCGGCCATGACGGTCCGGGGCAGGGCCGCGCTGTGGATCGTGCTGCCGCTTCTTGCCGCGGCCATCAGCCTGATCGACCCGTGGTTCGGCCGTTACGTCCTGCCCGAGGTCGCACGCGTCACATTCCACGGCTGGCCCCTGCCGATCCTGTCCGCGGCGCTAGCGGGAACGGGCCTTCTGCTTCTTGCGGCGCGCTATGCCTATGGCCTCGCGACCGGGTTCGCGACCCGTGCAATGGCCGTTCTGCTTGTCGGCTCGCAACTCAACGGACTGCGGGCAGGCCCCGTCGACATCTTCGACCTCGCTCTCCTGGTCGTCCTGACGCTCTGGCTGGCGAAACTGGCACTGGACACGACGCGACCCATCCGCCTTTCCGTCCTGTTCCTGCTTGCGTCCGTGCTGGTCCTGCTTGGCGTCGCGCATCTGTCCCTGATGTCGCCCCTTCCCTGGGCCGTCGGTGTCTTCGGCATGACCCGGGTTGCGATTGTCGCCCTCATTGTCGTTGACCTCTGCCGCGACCTGCGGACCATCGAGACCGTCACGCGGGCCTTTGTCCTGACCGCCGTCGCCAGTGCATCGCTGGGCCTTGTCCAGTTTGCGGTCGCCTATCTTCAGGTCTTCCATTTCACACTGATCGTTCCCGCCGAAACCGCCTTCAAGCCGACCCCGCTGGGCTTCGTGATGCGTGCTTCGGGCCTCTGCGTTACCGCGCAGCATTTCTCGTCCTTCCTCGTCTATGCCTTGCCCTTCGCGCTTTGGCGCGCCCTGGACCTGCGGCGGTGGCGGGACGGGGCCGCGGTCCTGATCCTTCTGGCCGGGATCGGAGTGTCGCTGAATTTCGGCGCCATGCTCGCGTCGCTTCTGATGATCGGGGTGGTGCCGTTCCTGCGATGGCCGGACCTGAGCATCCACCTGGGACTTGGCCTGGCGGGCCTTGTCGCGCTGGCCTATTTCGTCGGACTTCTGGACCTGGCCTATGCGCTGTCCTTCGGTGACGCCGGGGTGTCCAAGGGGGTGGACCAGCGCAAGACCCTGTTTGCCCTCGGCCTTGATCAGTTCGGCCGCAACCCGCTGGTAGGAACGGGTCTGCGCGGATTCGGCAGCGTCGATGGCAACTTCTGGGACCGGCCGGTCCACAATCTGCTGGGACAGGCGGCGGTCGAGCTGGGCGCGATCGGCTTGCTCACTGTGCTTGCGATCTTCTACATCCTGTCGCTGGACCTTGCCCGGCTGGCGCCCCGACCGGACAAGACCGGCAAGCAGGCCCGGATCGGCCTGCTTCTGGTGCTGGTCGCCTTCCTGCTTGGCCAGTCGGAACCCAATCTCGACCAGAGCAATCTGTGGCTGGTCCTTGCGCTTGCCCAGGCAATCGTCCTGGCAGCGCGCCAGGGCGGGATCACAGGATCAGGACCGCCAGAACCATGAGGCCTAGCCCAAGAAGCGCAGCAAGCGCCCAAAGCAGCAAGGTCTCGACCGCTTCCCGCCCAAGCCGTGCCCAGTCCGGCCACCGCAGCGTCTGATATTCCACCTCGGTCAGCCAGCGCCCGTCATAGAGCCGCAACCCGGTGCGCACGCGCTCTTTCGCCTCGCGCAGCAGGGCGCGTCTCACGATGGCCCTCATGGCGCGCTCCGGGTCAGCCTTTGTCATGTCGGGCCGTAATGAAAGATCAGGTTCAGCACCACGACGATCAGAATGATCGCAATCCCCGAGGACAGAAGCCCGATCGCCACCGCTCCCAGTGCCCGCAACAGCACAAGGCGACCTCGCGCGACCGGACCCTCTCCGCCGAACAACCGGCGCTCCAGCTGGTCGCGCCCTGCGGCCGACAGCGTCTGCAGACGGCCCACCAGCTCAGGCGGAATGGGCGGGGGCATGTGCGTCCCTTCCTCCGTTTGCCAGCCGCATGGCTGCGACAGCCGCCATCAGCTCGTCCAGCTCGTCGTTCGAGAAAAGCGGAAGCGCCGCACTGCGCGATTTCCGGGCCTGGGCGGCCCGTTCGCCATGCGCGACGAACAGCGCGTAATAGGTACCCAGGATCGCCCCGCACAGCGCGGCTGCGACGGCATTGACCAGGGGCAGGGGGAAGGCCGGGCGCGCGGGCGGAACGGCCTTCTCGACGATCACCAGCGGAGGCTTGGCATTCTCGGCCTGCAGGCGGGCGGCTGCCAGATTGGCTTCGGCGGTGGCGATCTGACCTTCGACCCGCATCAGTTCCGAGGCTGCGTCCCGCGCGTCCTCCATCGCCGAAAGCACGGCATCGAAGCGGTCGGTCGCCTGCGAGATCCGCGCGTCCGCCGCAGTTAGTGAGGACTCCAGTTCCGCGACGGTGGCGTCGTTCAGAGCAAGCTCGCGGCGCAGTTCCTCGTACAGGCTTCCCGGAACCTTGATCGAGGCCTCCGACAATCGGCGGCGTTCGGCGGCGACCGCGTCCTCCAGCCTGCCGATCTGTTCTTCCACAGCCGTTCGCCGCGGATTCGTCTTTCCGTCATTCAGCGCCGCCAGATCCACCTGCAGCGAAAGGATGGATTCCAGAAGCCTGTCGAGGGTCGGCGTGGTATCGACCGTCCTGGCGGCTTCATAGTAGCCAGCCTCCTGCTGCAGCGCCGCTTCAAGGGCCGCCTTCCGCGCCAGGGCTGCATCAATCCGGCCAGCAAGGTCATTGCGATCCGACTGGGCGGCTTCCAGTTCGGCCTGCAACTTGTTCAGCGCCGCGTCGTCGGCCGTCGTCAGGCTTGCGCTCCGGCTGTCACGCTGCCGCTTCAGCAACTCCATCTGCTGCTGTTTCAGCGCATCAAGGCGCGTGGACAGGGCCGTGGCCAGTTCGGTCGCCCGGGCGCGCATCGAACCCTCGTGGAACTCGGAGTAGACGGCGGGGACCTGATTTGCGATCCGTGCCGCAAGGTCAGGATCGGGATTGCGCACGAAGACATCGATCATGAACTCGCCGCTCACCGTGACATCCACGCGGCGCGCGATCTCGGCCACGGTGAGCCCGAATTCGTCGGCAAGACGCGTCCGCACTTCGCGTCCCCGCAGGATGCCGACATCCAGTGCAGCCGCCTTTTCCTCGGGCATCGGCAGCAGCGGAACCGGAGGCGCATCGGGCGACGGTCCGACATAGCTTGCCGGGGTTGCGTTGGCGGCAAGATAGAAGGTCGTCTTCGCTTCGTACATCGGCGTGACGAGACTGCTGAAGATGTAAGCTGCGGCGGCCGCGCTGGCAGCTGTCAGTACCACCAGCCAGCGCTTCACGTAGATGTCGTTCCAATGCTGGTGCAAAGGCACGTCCGCCAAAGCTGCATCCTCCTGGAAGGCGCCGGAAAGAAAGAAGATATTCTCGGATTGAAATGCCTTTCCGAGAAGTATCGACGAAAACATCCCTGTTTCCAACTGCTTTGTTGGCTCGTTTCCGGACCGTGGTCGTAAGTGCATTGAAGCTGCGGGTCGGGTTCACTGCTGACAGTCGCGACCCCTCAGGCTCCTTAGCTCCTTTCGCGCTTACGCCGGAGTCGGAGATGCGGATATCCCCCGACCCGCTGCGGACGCATCGGTCGCAGCGACGAAAGCGGCATGACGGCGCAAATGGTCGTCAACCAGTTACGATGTAAGGATTTTTGGCTCCGGCGGTAGGGATCGAACCTACGACCAATTGATTAACAGTCAACTGCTCTACCGCTGAGCTACGCCGGAACACGGGGGGTCTATAGCAAGGCCGGTTTGGGGCGGCAAGGGGCAAATGGCGGGAAAATGCGAACGGGTGTCAGAGCACGAAGAATTCTGCGGCCGGATGCAGGCGGGGGATAGCAGAGACAAGGTTTCTCGTCGCCAGATCAATGAGATGGGCCAGAACGTTCCGCTCTGCCGCCGGAAGCAGATGGCCGGGGATATCCTGGTAGATCCGCGCGGTCAGGGGTGGAATCCGCATGGGTCCTTCCGCAAGGCCCTGCAGGATCTGGCTCTCGCGCTGCCGGCGGTGGGCGACCAGCTCTTCCACGCGCCGGGCCGGATCCTCGACCGGGTCGCCATGTCCCGGCAGGAAGCGGCTCCAGTTGCCCCCGCGCACCCGGTCGAGCGAGGACATGTAAGCCCCCATGTCGCCATCGGGTGGCGAGACGATGGACGTGGACCAGCCCATCACGTGATCGCCCGAGAAAAGCTGCGACCCCAGCGCCAGGCAGAGATGGCCGCCCAGATGACCGGGCGTGTGCAGGGCGCTAAGGGTCCAGTCCGGTCCGGTCAGGGTCGCGCCGTCCGTCAGCCGGTTGTCGGGGACGAAGCCGGTATCCAGCCCTTCGCCCTGGGTCGGCAGGGTTTCGGCCAGCCGGGACATCACCTCGCTTCGCCCGTCGGTCGCGCCTCCGAAGGCGAAGGTCGGGGCTCCGCTTGCGGCGGCCAGTCGCGGGGCAAGGGCCGAGTGGTCGCGGTGCGCATGGGTCACGATGACGTGGCTGATGCGCTGACCGGGGCGAACTGCGGCCAGGATCGCCGCTAGGTGCGCCGGGTCGTCCGGGCCGGGATCGATCACCGCCAGGTCTGTCGCTCCGACCAGCCACGTATTCGTGCCGCTTCCCGTCAGCGGCGAGGGGTTCGGCGCGCGCAGAAGGCGAACAGGCGGATCCAGGGTCATCGGGGCTATGGCTTTCCAAAGGAGCGGGCTGCGGCTAGGCTTTCGGGGCAATGTCGGTTTTCGAACGCATCCTTCCCCGGGGCCTCTATGGTCGCGCTGCGCTGATCCTGATCGCGCCGATCGTCATCATCCAGCTGGTCTTCTCGACCGAGTTCATTCAGCGCTTCTATGAAGACGTGACCAGCCAGATGACGCAAGGGGTCGTGATCGACCTTGCCTTCCTGCTGGACGAGATCGAGGCGAGCCCCTCGCTCGACGCAGCCCGTGCGCGGGTGGTGCCTCTGGCGCAGGGGCTTGAGATCACGCTGACGCTGCCAGCCGGGCCGGATGCGCCGACAGCCGACCAGCGCCCGGCCATCGATCTCTCGGGCGACACCATCATGGCCACGCTGCACGAGCGACTGCCGCAGCTGTTGGCGGTGGACCTGACAGGTGCGAACCGCGTGGTTAACCTGCGCTTCGACAGCCGGTTCGGCCCGGTCCAGGCCCAGCTGAACCGCAGGCGCATGTCGGCGGCCAATCCGCACCAGCTGATCGTGCTGATGATCTTCACCTCGGTCCTGCTGACGGTGATTGCCTATTTCTTCCTGCGTCGGCAGCTCCGTCCGATCACCAAGCTTGCCCGTGCGGCGGAGGAGTTCGGCAAGGGCCGCACCGTCGATTACCGGCCGCGCGGCGCGCAGGAGGTGCGGGCGGCGGGGCGCGCCTTTCTGGACATGCGCAGCCGGATCGAGCGGCAGATCGAACAGCGCACCCTGATGCTGTCCGGCGTCAGTCACGACTTGCGCACGCCGCTCACGCGGATGCGCCTTGCGCTGTCGCTGATGCCAGAGGATCCCGAGGTTGCCGCGCTGCAGGCAGATGTCGCGCAGATGGAGCGCATGGTGGACGAGTTCCTGGCCTTCGTCCGCGGCGACGCGATGGAGGGGTCAGAACTCGCCGACCCGGTTGCCCTTGTTGCAGCCGTGGTCCAGCGATCGGGCGAGACTGTCCGCTTTCTTCCCGTGGAAGGCACCCCGGAACTGGTGGAGATGCGCCCTCAGGCGATTGCGAGGGCGGTGGAGAATCTGGTGTCGAACGCCAAACGGTTCGCGAAGCGCATAGAGGTGCGTCTGACTTTCCTGGAGCGCAGCCTGCGCGTCACTGTCGAGGACGACGGACCCGGCATCCCGCCGGAGCGGCGCGATGAGGCACTGCGGCCTTTCACACGGCTCGACGCCTCACGTGATCCCAATCGCGGGGCGGGGGTCGGACTGGGGCTCTCCATCGCCTCGGATATCGCGCTCAGCCACGGCGGGACCCTGAGACTGTCGGACAGCGCCGCGCTTGGCGGGCTGAAGGTCGATCTGGTGATCGCGCGCTAGGTTATTTCGAGGCGCCGACGACAAGGATCCAGTGCAGCTTGCTGTCCGGGGCCGGGCTGACGGCGATGCCGACGCCGACCTCGCGCGCCTTGCGCAGCAGGATGTTGTCCTTGTGCTTGGGCGAATGCATCCACCACTCGACCGCGCGGGCACCCGACGCGAAACCGCGACCGGTGTTCTCGGCCGCGGTGCGGAAGCCATAGCCGACGCGGCGCAGGCGGGTCTTCAGCGTGCCGCCGTCTGACGAGGTGTGGCTGATCGACTTGCGGCGCGCATTGTCGCAGGCATGGCCCTGGGCGGCCTTGTCAAGCTTTGCCGACAGGACAAGCGGGGACAGCCCGTGCGCCTTGCGTTCGGCATTCAGATGGGCCAGCACGTCTTTCTGCATCGCCGCCGCATCGGGCGGGATGGTGCATCCGGCCTGCGCAGCCGCACCAAGGCCCAGGAAGGCCGTCGCGGCCAAGGCCGCCAGCGTCGAACGCTTCAGCATGGAAATCCCCCGTCTCATGGCTCTTCCATCGATTCCAGAACAGTGGGGCTGGATTCGGGCGGAATGTGGCGCAAATGGTGAAATACGCGAGAAAGTCGCGCGGTGCATTCCTCCTTTGGATGAGCGGGCGAAAGCTTGCCGCTACATGAGCGGAAACGTGACTTTCCAAGGTCCGCGCGAATGAGGAGAGTGCGGCAAACGGCGGGGGTGCGATGCTGGACGGACTGATGCGCGGGGTGATCGACGCGCCGCTGAACCAGAGCGGACGCTGGCTTGCGGCGCGCGGGGCCTCGGCTGATGCGGTGACGCTTGCGGGGCTGGCGCTTGGTCTATGCTCGGCGGGACTGATCGCCACGGGATGGTCCGGGGTCTGGGTCGCGCTTCTGCTGCTTGCCAGCCGGCTTGCCGACGGACTGGATGGCGCTGTGGCGCGCGCGCGCGGCAAGTCGGATTTCGGCGGCTATCTCGACATCGTCTGCGATTTCACCTTCTACGGCGCTGTGCCGCTGGCCTTTGCTCTGCGCGACCCGTCTGCCAATGCGGTCACCGGGGCGTTCCTCCTTTTCACCTTCTACGTCAACGCTGCCACCTTCCTTGGTTACGCCATCCTGGCCGAGAAGCGGGGCCTTCAGACCCGCTCGCGGGGCGAGAAGTCGCTCTACTTCACCGCCGGGCTGATGGAAGGGACCGAGACCATCGCGGCCTTCCTGATCGTTGCGCTCTGGCCAGAGCTCTTCGTTCCGCTCGCCTGGGTGTTCGGCGTCCTCTGCCTTGTCACCGCCGCCGCGCGAGTGGCGCTTGCCGCCCGGAGCTTCCGCTAGCCCATCACCGCCTCGCGGAAGCGGAAGAAGCCATGCGTGGCATGGGGCCAGGCATCGCGGTCGTGATCGCGCAGGATGCGGATGACCGAGATCCCGCGCGCCGTGGCCAGACGGGTCAACTCGGCCAAGGTCGTGGCGACGGGGCCGACCGGGGCGTAGGGGGTGACGATCTGCAGAACCCCTTCGCGGTCGGCTAGGTCAAGCAGGCCGGCCAGCTCTCCGCGATCGAAGCGTGGGGCCTTCGGCGCGCCGATCCGGCGCAAGGCATCCCCGATCGCGTCCTCGGTGAACTGATGGACGGGCGCGGCGACGGCCAGGGGAGAGCGTCCGGCGACATCGGTCAGCACCGCCACGGCGCGCGGGGAGAGGCCCGCGTCCAGCAGGAATTCCGGGCTCAGATCCTCTTCGGTGACGAGGAGAAGGCTTGCGGCGGTCGGGTCCAACGCATCGCCCTGCGGGCTTGGACGCGGGGCAGGGTAGGGCGGCATCGGCAGGGCCGGGGCCTCGCTCGCAAGCCCCTCCGGCCGGAAGCGGCCACGCGTGTTCGTCCCGATGTTATCTGCCGTCGCAAGATAGGTCTTCCCGGCCGTGTGCAGCCCCGCCACCCAGCGCCAGCTGAGCGTGTTCGAGGCCGGGTCCCCGTCGATCAGGTGGCGCAGGAAGAAGTCCGCCCCCAGCTCCCACGGCAGGCGCAGGGTGAAGATCCAGATCGAGGCGAACCACATCCGCGCGTGGTTGTGCAGATAGCCCGTGGCGACCAGCTCTTGCGCCCAGTGGTCGAAGCCGTCGATCCCGGTGTCCCCGAGCATCGCCGCCTCGGCCCTTGCCGCAAGGCCCGGCTCCACCGCCAGTCGGTTCAGGGCCGCCTGCACGCCTTGGCCATAGTCCGCCCAGATCCCGGGCCTAAGCTCCAGCCAGCCCTTCCAGTAGGTCCGCCACCAGACCTCGGCCAGAAACTTCTCGGCCCCGTGCGGATGGGCGCGCAGGACCGCGTCGATCACCTCGGCCTCGGTCACCAGCCGGTGCCGCAGCCAGGGCGACAGGACCGAGACATGCGGATGTCCCGGCAGGTCAAGGTTGCGCAAGTCGGCATAGTCGCGCCCGGCGCGCGGCAGGAAGGCGGTCAGGCGGGCAAGGCCCTCGGCCCGGGTCGGAATCAGGTTCATGGGGCGGGGTCTAGGGCCGCCCGGCCCGATTTCAATCCCGCAGAGCGGCAGGTCGCAGGGCTCCGGGAAATCGGCGGACCCGCCCTTGCAGCCCCCGTTTCGCGCCACTAAGACTCTCGCAATACATTTGGCGATATTCCTCGGCAAAGACACGAGAGGCAGGCACCGATGCGCGATCCCGTTGAGCACTACATGAACACGCTCGTCCCCATGGTCGTCGAACAGACGAGCCGCGGGGAACGCGCCTATGACATCTTCAGCCGCCTTCTGAAGGAACGGATCATCTTCCTTGGCGGCCCGGTGCATGACGGCATGTCCAGCCTGATCTGCGCCCAGCTCCTGTTCCTGGAATCGGAAAACCCGTCCAAGGAAATCAGCATGTACATCAACAGCCCCGGCGGCGTCGTGACCGCGGGCCTGTCGATCTACGACACGATGCAGTACATCCGCCCGAAGATCTCCACTTTGGTGATCGGCCAGGCGGCCTCGATGGGTTCGCTTCTGCTGACCGCGGGCGAAAAGGGCATGCGCTTCAGCCTTCCGAACAGCCGGATCATGGTGCACCAGCCCTCGGGCGGGTATCAGGGCCAGGCCACCGACATCATGATCCACGCGCAAGAGACGCTGAAACTCAAGCGCCGCCTGAACGAGATCTACGTCAAGCACACCGGCAATGACTACGACACGGTCGAGGCCGCGCTGGAACGCGACAACTTCATGTCGGCCGAGGATGCCAAGGCCTGGGGCCTGATCGACCAGATCCTGGAAAGCCGTGGAAAGGCCGACGATACGTCGAAGTGACGCCCCATTCCCGCCGGATGGTCCGGCGGGTTTTTCGGATTGTGGTGCCTTGGGGGTTGGCCTAAACTTCCACCAAGGCATCGGCCCCTGACGCGGGGCAAGCTTCAGAGGACTGCGGATGGCAACGAACACCGGCGGCGACAGCAAGAACACCCTCTACTGCTCGTTCTGCGGCAAGAGCCAGCATGAGGTGCGCAAGCTGATCGCAGGCCCCACGGTCTTCATCTGCGACGAATGCGTCGAGCTCTGCATGGACATCATCCGCGAGGAGACGAAGACCACCGGTCTGAAATCCTCGGACGGCGTGCCGACCCCGCGCGAAATCTGCAAGGTGCTGGACGACTACGTTATCGGCCAGATCCACGCCAAGCGCGTGCTGTCGGTCGCGGTCCACAACCACTACAAGCGGCTGAACCATTCCTCGAAGAACGACATCGAACTGTCGAAGTCGAACATCCTGCTCATCGGCCCCACCGGCTGCGGCAAGACGCTGCTTGCGCAGACCCTTGCCCGTATCCTCGACGTGCCGTTCACGATGGCGGACGCCACCACGCTGACCGAAGCCGGTTACGTGGGCGAGGATGTGGAAAACATCATTCTCAAGCTCCTCCAGGCCTCGGAATACAACGTCGAACGCGCGCAGCGCGGGATCGTCTACATCGACGAGGTCGACAAGATCACGCGGAAGTCCGACAACCCCTCGATCACCCGCGACGTGAGCGGCGAGGGCGTGCAGCAGGCGCTTCTGAAGATCATGGAAGGCACCGTGGCCAGCGTTCCCCCGCAGGGCGGCCGCAAGCATCCGCAGCAGGAATTCCTGCAGGTGGACACCACGAACACCCTCTTCATCTGCGGCGGCGCCTTCGCGGGTCTGGAAAAGATCATCGCGCAGCGCAACAAGGGGTCGGGCATCGGCTTCGGGGCCGAGGTCAAGGGACCGGACGAACGCAGCGTCGGCGACCTCTTCAAGGAGCTGGAACCCGAGGATCTGCTCAAGTTCGGCCTGATCCCGGAATTCGTCGGCCGCCTGCCGGTGATCGCCACGCTGACCGACCTGGATGAAGCCGCGCTGGTCACCATCCTGACCGAGCCGAAGAACGCGCTGGTGAAACAGTACCAGCGCCTGTTCGAGATCGAGGGCGTGAAGCTGACCTTCACCCCCGACGCGTTGATCGCCATCGCCAAGCGCGCCATCAAGCGCAAGACCGGCGCCCGCGGCCTGCGGTCGATCATGGAGGACATCCTGCTCGACACGATGTTCGAACTGCCGGGCATGGACGGGGTCGAAGAGGTCGTCGTCAAGGACGAGGCGGTGAACTCCGGCGCGAAACCGATGCTGGTCTACACCGAGACCAAGAAGAAAGAGCCGGTCAAGGCCTGACCTTCGCCGATGCTTCTGGACCATCCAAAGGGCGCGGACCTTCTAAGCGAAGGCCGCGCCCTTTCTGCTGATTGGACCGTCGGACCCTCGGCCTTCCTGAAGCACTACGGCGTTGCCAGCGAACGCGACTACAAGCGTGCCGCGATGGCCGAGGGCCGGGTGATGACCCACGCCCAGATCGGCTGGCGCGACCCGGCAAAGTCGATCCGCGCCTACCGCGAGATCTGGGAGGCCTGCGCCGCCGCCGGGCATCGGGTCGACCGCTACGGCCTCTGTCTCGACTGGTCGATGGCTCTACCCCGCGCGATCCGGGCCAGGGCGCAGCGTGGGACCGGGATGATCCTGCGCGGGCCAGAGGATTTCGTCGCCCTCGCCAACGCCGCCCCGGTCGCCGCGCATTTCGGGGATTTCGTGCTGGGCTTCCCTGCGGCGCTGGAGAACACGCAGGCGGCGCTTGCGGCGGGGGCGACCGCGATCGGAAACCTCGGGCAGTATTTCACCTTCCGTGTCCCCGGCCACGACGATGACGTCGAGGCGACGGCGGCCACCGTCTGGGCGCTTGGCCTGATCGCGGCGCAACCCGTCCCGGTCATGGTCCATTCCAACATCGACGACGGCTTCGCTGCCCAGTTCACCGACCTCGCCAATGCGCTGGGCATGATTCTTGTCGAGCGCGACATCGTCACCGGGCTGGTCGGGGCAGGGATCGGCCATGCCTTCGGCCACCATTTCAGCGACCCCCTGGCCCGCATGGCCTTCCAGTGCGCCTTGGCCGAGGAAGGCGCCAGCCCCGGCACGATGGTCTACGGCAATACCACCAGCTATCGCGGCAGCCCGGCGCAGAACTGGGCGAGCCTCGCCTCCTACCTGATGGTCGATGCC
>JAIXZY010000045.1 GCA_027489355.1 Paracoccaceae bacterium
CCGCCTGACCCAGGGCTTCAAGGCCGGACCCGCACAACCGGTTTACTGTGACGCCCGGGACCGTGACCGCAAGGCCGGCCAGCAGCGCGGCCATCCGGGCGACATTGCGGTTGTCCTCGCCCGCCTGGTTTACGCAGCCGTAAATGACGTCGTCGAGGCGAGACGCATCCAGCGCCGGATGCCGGTCAAGAAGCGCACGCAACGGCAGGGCCGCCAGATCATCGGCCCGCACCGAGGCCAGCGCACCACCATAACGGCCAAAGGGCGTGCGGACTCCGTCGATCAGCCATGCTTCGGACATCGGGTCTCTCCAATTTCGATCTGTTTCAGGATTTTGCCCATCACCCACTTCGGGAGAAGGCAGAGCCCTCCGCCTTTCGACAGCAGAGAACATAACGAGCCGACGTAAACCAGCGCAACCTTTTTGATTGATCAGGCAATCAGAAAGGTTGACTTCACCGCGTACGGCGGCCAGAACATCGGCACGGGGCGCCGCCGGTCGGGCCGGCGCCGCAGTCCAGACGGAAAGGAAGTGCAATGGCGGATACTCGGCAGGACGAAGTCGCGATGGCGATGCGCGAGCATGTGCTGTTGCCAGCGCAGGAAATGGCGCGCCTCGGCACGGCAGCCCAGCCCGTGCTGACCCATGCGGAAGGGATCTACGTCCATGCCGCCGATGGCCGACGGCTGATCGACGGGCCGGCCGGAATGTGGTGCGCGCAGGTCGGCTACGGCCGGAAGGAGATCGTGGATGCGATCGCGCACCAGGCGATGACCCTGCCCTATGCCTCGCCCTGGTACATGGCGACCAGTCCGGCCGCGCGCCTGGCCGACAAGATTGCGACCCTGACTCCCGGCGATCTGAACCGCATTTTCTTCACCACCGGCGGATCGACCGCCGTGGACAGCGCCCTTCGCTTCTCGGAGTTCTATAACAACGTCCTGGGCCGGCCCGAGAAAAAGCGGATCATCGTGCGCTTCGACGGCTACCATGGCTCGACCGCGCTGACGGCGTCCTGCACGGGCCGCACCGGCAACTGGCCGAACTTCGACATCGAACAGGATCGCGTCTCACTCCTGTCCAGCCCGAATCCGCGCCATGCCGGCAATCGCACGCAAGAGGCTTTCCTGGATGACCTGGTGAAGGAGTTTGAGGACCGGATCGCTGACCTTGGCCCCGACACCATTGCCGCCTTCCTGGCCGAACCGATCCTTGCGTCCGGCGGGGTCATCATTCCGCCGAAGGGCTATCACGCCCGCTTCAAGGAAGTCTGCGAGCGGCACGACATCCTTTACATCTCGGACGAGGTGGTGACGGGCTTTGGTCGCTGCGGGGAATGGTTCGCGTCGGAAAAGGTCTTTGGCGTCGTCCCGGACATCATCACCTTCGCCAAGGGCATTACCTCGGGCTATGTTCCGCTGGGGGGCCTTGCGATCTCGGACAAGGTCATGGCGCGCATCTCGGGCGAGAACGCCAAGGGCAGCTGGTTCACCAACGGCTACACCTACACCAACCATCCGGTGTCCTGCGCGGCCGCCCTGGCGAACATCGGACTGATGGAACGCGAGGGCGTCGTGGAACATGCCCGCGAAATCTCGGGCTATTTCGCCGACGCCCTGGCATCGCTGCTGGACCTTCCCGGCGTGGCCGACACGCGTGCAGTGGGGCTTGTGGGCTGCGTACAGTGCCTGTTGGATCCGACCCGCGCCGACGGCAACGACGACGACAAGGCCTTCACGCGCAAGATCGACGAGCGCTGCTTCGAGCTTGGGCTGATCGTCCGACCGCTGGGCGATCTCTGCGTGATCTCGCCGCCGCTCATCATCACCCGTGCCCAGATCGACGACATCGTCGCCATCCTGCGCCAGGCGATCAGCGAAGTGGGTACGGCGCATGGGCTGACATCAAAGGCAGCGGTGGCCGGCTGAGGCCCCCGATCCCCAAGACATAACCGACAGGAACCCCGAAAATGCTGCAGAACATCGACTGGCATGCGCGCGCCAAGGCCGCAAAGCTTCCCCATCGCCCCTTCATCGACGGCCAGTATGTCGACAGTCTGTCGGGCGAGACCTTCCCTTGTGTCTATCCCGGCGACGGGCGTCTGTTGATCGACGTTGCCTCGTGCAATGCGGCCGATGTGGACGTGGCGGTGCGGTCGGCCCGCAAGGCGTTCAACGCGGGCAGCTGGTCGCGGATGGCCCCGGTCGACCGCCGGCGCATCCTGCTGAAGTTCTCGGAGCTGATCCTTGCCAACCGCGAGGAACTGGCCCTGCTGGAGACGTTGAACGTCGGCAAGCCAATCGCCAATGCCTACAACGGCGACGTGGTCAGCGCCGCCGCCTGCATCGCCTGGTATGCCGAGGCGATTGACAAGGTCTATGGCGAGGTCGCTGCCACCGCCCATGACATGACCACCCTTGTGGTCCGCGAACCGCTTGGCGTCGTCGCGGCGGTGGTGCCGTGGAACTATCCGATGTCGATGGCGGCCTGGAAACTGGGCCCGGCCTTGGCGACCGGAAACTCGGTCATCCTGAAGCCGGCGGAACAGTCGCCCTTCACCGCGCTGAAGTTTGGCGAGCTGGCGATCGAGGCGGGAATTCCGCCGGGTGTGCTGAACGTGGTGCCGGGCCTTGGCCATATCGCGGGCAAGGCGCTGGGTCTGCACATGGACGTGGATTGCGTGGGCTTCACCGGCTCGACCGAGGTCGGCAAGTATTTCATGCAGTATTCCGGCCAGTCGAACATCAAGCGCATCGGGCTGGAACTGGGGGGCAAGTCGCCGCAGGTCGTGCTTGCGGATTGCGACGACCTGGACGCGGCAGCGGCAGGGATCGCGGCGGGGATCTTCGCCAATACCGGGCAGGTCTGCAACGCCGGCAGCCGCCTGATCGTCGACGCCAAGGTTCGCGACGCGCTGCTGGAGAAGATCGCGGCGCAGGCCAAGGTCTTTGCGCCGGGCGATCCGCTGAACCCCGCGACGCGCATGGGCTCGATCGTAACCGAAGAGCAGATGGACCGCGTGATGGGTTACATCGACGCAGGCCGGGTCGAGGGGGCAAGCACCGTGGTGGGCGGAAACCGCGTGCGCACCGAAACCGGCGGTTTCTTCATCGAGCCGACGATCTTCGACGGCGTGACAAACGGCATGAAGATCGCCCAGGAGGAAATCTTCGGCCCCGTCCTGTCGGCCATCACGGTCAACGGCTTCGACGAGGCGATGGAGGTTGCGAACGACACGGTCTACGGTCTTGCCGGCGCCGTCTGGACCGGATCGGTGAAGAACGCCCACCGCGCCGCCAAGGCGATCCGCGCGGGCGTCGTCTGGGTAAACTGCTTTGACCGCGGGTCGATGGCCGTGCCGTTCGGCGGGTTCAAGCAATCGGGCTTCGGTCGCGACAAATCCCTGCATGCGATGGACAAGTACACCGACTTCAAGGCGATCTGGTTCTCGCACTGAACCCCTGACTGGCCGCCCCGTGCCACCGGCCGGGGCGGCAATTTTTGATCGCTCAGCCTCGATCGGAGAGCCACCCATGTGGAAGGATGACATCCTTGCCCAACCCGTCGTTCCCTATGAGGAGCGCCGCCGCCAGATCGAAGCCGAGCCGCTGCCGGCAAACATCGGCGCCCTGATCGACGCCGCGGCAGATGAGGCCGGCGACCGCATCCTGTGGAACTTCTTCGAGGCGGGCGAGACGATCACCTATGCGCAGATGCGGCGGGTGGTGAACGGGCTGGCGGCGCGGCTGGTCGCTCTGGGCATCACCAAGGGCACGCATGTGGGCGTGATGCTGCCGAACATTCCGGCCTTTCCGTTGACCTGGCTGGCGCTGGGGCGGATCGGAGCAGTGATGCTGCCGATCAACCCGGCCTATACCCCGCGCGAGATCGCCCATGTGATGCAGGTGGCCGAGGCCGAGTGGGTCGTGACCCATGCCGACACCCGCGCCACGCTGGATCAGGCCCATGCCGAGGGTCTGGTCTCGGTTCCCGCCAGCCGGATGATCGTGGCCGGTGGCAGGGCCGAGGGCGCGCATGTCTGGGAAACCCTGGCGGGCGACCGGGCCGACAGCTTCGAGCCCCCCCTGACGGTTGGCCATGACGACTTGCTGAACATCCAGTTCACCTCGGGCACCAGCGGCTTTCCCAAGGGCTGCATGCTAAGCCAGCGGTACTGGATCTCGGCCGGGAAGGTGAACGCCTTCCGCGACGGACGAGTCTACCGCCGTATCCTCGCCTCGACTCCGTTCTTCTACATGGACCCGCAATGGCTCCTGCTGATGACCATGTACCAGCGCGGCACGCTGTTCGTGGCGGCGCGCCAGTCGACCAGCCGCTTCAGCCAGTGGCTGCGCGATTTCGACATCGAGTTCTGCCTGCTGCCCTGGGTACTGCACGGGATGGCGCCGCAGAAACATGACGCCGACAACCATGTCGTGCGCGCGAATATCTATGGCTGCCCGCGCGATCTTCACGCCGGGCTTGAGGCGCGCTTCGACCTGAACGCACGCGAGGCTTTCGGGATGACCGAGATCGGGCCCGCCATGTTCGCGCCGATCGAGCGGCCCGACAAGGTCGGCTCGGGCAGTTGCGGGCTACCCTGCCCCTTCCGCGAATGCCGCATCGTCGACGAGGCGGGCCAGCCTGTCCCGCCGGGCGGGATCGGCGAGTTGCAGATCCGGGGACCGGGCATCTTGCTCGGCTACTACAACAACCCCCAGGCCACGGCAGAGGCGCTGAAGGACGGATGGTTCGCGACTGGCGACCTGTTCCGCCAGGATGACGAGGGGTTCTTCTACATCGTCGGCCGCAAGAAGGACATGATCCGCCGCTCGGCCGAGAACATCGCCGCGCGCGAGGTCGAAACGGTGCTGGCCGCCGCCCCCGGCGTGGCAGAGGTGGCGGTGGTGGGCGTGCCCGATCCGCTGCGCGGCGAAGAGGTGAAAGCCTATCTCAAGCTGAAGGAAGGTGTCGCGCCCGGTCGCCAGGTGCTGGAGGCGGTGATCGCCACCGCGACCGCAGGCCTTGCGCCGTTCAAGGTGCCGCGCTTCTTCACCTTCGTTCAGGATTTCCCCCGCACCGCCTCGCTAAAGATCGCCAAGCCGCAGATCACGGCCGGCGTCCACGACCTGCGCGCGGGATCCTTTGATCGCACTACCGGAACCTGGCTGGAAGGAGGGCAGGCATGACGCCCCAATACGATGCGGTGATCGTCGGCGGGGGCCATAACGGGCTGACCTGCGGTGCCTATCTGGCCCGGGCGGGGGTGAAGGTCCTTGTGGTCGAACGCCGTGAGATCATCGGCGGCGCGGCCGTGACCGAAGAGATCGCGCCGGGCTACCGCAGCTCGATGGCGTCCTATTACCAGGGACTTCTGCAACCGAAGGTCATCCTGGACCTGGAACTGCAGAAATACGGCTTCGAGGTGCTGCCCGCCGCGCCCACCGTCTTTGCGCTTGAGGGCGGACGCACCTTCACCATGCACGACGACCCCGAGAAATTCGCGGCCGAGATCGGGCGGTTCTCCAACATCGACGGCGCGGCCTATGCCAGATATCGCGCCCACATGCAGAAGATCGCGCCGCACATGAAGCAGTTGTTGTGGGAGGTTCCTGTCAATCCCGGCGGTCGCAAGCTGCGTGACCTGCGCCGGCTGGCGGGCTTCGTCTGGCGCTTCCGCAAGATCGGGCCGCAGTTCTACGACATCTACAACCTCTTGACGATGAGTGCGTACGACTATCTGTCACGCTGGTTCTCGTCCGAGGATGTGAAGCTGGTGCTGGGATTTTTCGCAGGGGGCGGTGGGGCGAACTCCAGCCTCAAGACACCGGGATCGGCCTACATGCTGGCACGCGGCATCGTCCGCGACGGCAGCACGGCGGCCGGGCCGGCTGGCTTCATGAAGGGGGGCATGGGCTCGATCTCGGACGCGATCCGGCGGTCAGGCGAGGCCCACGGAATGCAGGTCCGCACCTCTTGCCCGGTCGAGCGCATCCTGGTCGAAGGCGGCCGCGCGGTGGGCATCCGGCTAGAGGGGGGCGAGGAGATCCGGTCGAAGATCGTGATCGCCAATGCCACGGCCCGCACCATCTTTACCAGGCTTCTGGACCCCGACAGCCTGCCCGAGGAATTCAACCGCGATATCCGCAACATCCGCTGCGAAAGCACCGTGTTCCGGGTGAACCTTGCGCTGAAATCCCTGCCCTCTGCCCCGGTCATTGCGCAGGCGACCGCGGATGGCACCATCCAGCCGCAGATGACCATCGCGCCCAGCGTCGATTACATGGAACGCGCCCACCGCCAAAGCCAGGCGGGAGAGATCGCCGACCAGCCGTTCCTGATCGTCAAGATCCCCTCGATCGTTGACCCCACGCTGGCCCCTGCCGGTCACCACATCATGAACATCTTCGGCGGCCATGCTCCCTATACGCTGGCCCGGGGTCATTGGGACGATCGGCGCGAAGAGCTGTGGGGCAAGGTGCTGGCCGTGCTGAAGACACAGTTCCCCGACATCGAGGAGCACATCCTGCACCGTCAGATCCTGACCCCGCTGGACCTGGAGCGCCGGTTCGACCTGCCAAACGGCCATGTCCACCACGGCGAGATCAGCGCGGACCAGATGTTCTTCCGTCGCCCCTCGGCCGGCTATGCCGACTATCGCAGTCCGGTGCAGGGGCTTTACATGGCCAGTGCCTCGGTCCATCCCGGGGGCGGCGTGACGGGGGTGCCCGGCCATAACGCGGCAAAGGTCATCCTGGAAGACCGCCGGAGCTGGAGCTGACGCCATGCTGATCGACTTTTCCAGCCGCCCGCCGCATCCCGACTTTTCGCCCGCCGCCCCGCATCTGCAAAACTACCGCCGGGTCTATCAAGGCAGCGAGAAACGCTCGGCCGCCTCGGAGGCCGCGCAGGGGCTGGACGGCTGGCTTGAAACCTACGACCGTCTGGGCGCGCGCCATGTGGTGCTGAAGGCGCGCGACCTGACCACGACCTTCGGCTTCAAGATCCCGAACGAGGCGGTTGCGGCGTTCATCCGTGACCATGGGCCGCGCTACATCGGCTTTGCCGGGGTCGATCCCTGGCAGGACGACGCGGTGGCGCAATTCGACCATGCGGTCACCGTCCTGGGATTGCGGGGCTTGAACCTGCAATGCTTCGAGTTGAAGCTGACCCCCGACGATCCGCGCCTGTTCCCGCTGTACGAAAAGGCGATCGAGCTGGACGTGCCGGTGAACATCCACTGCGGCATCAACTTCTCGACCCAGACGCCCATGTCCGTCGGCAAGCCGGAATATCTGGACAACGTCATGGTGCGATACCCCGAGTTGCGCGCCATCGCCTCGCCCCCCGGCTGGCCCTGGGTGCAGGAACTGATCGGCGTCGCCTGGCGTCACCCGAACCTTTACATCGGCGTGCTTGCCGTTCGGCCAAAGCTGCTGGCCAAGCCGCATTCGGGGTATGAACCACTTCTGCAATACGGCCGCACCGTCCTGAAGAACAAGATCGTCTTCGGATCGGCTTTCCCGATGATGTCGGTGGAAACCGCACTGGCCGAGGTGCGGGCCCTGGAACTTTGCGATGACGTCGAGCGGCTGTGGCTGCACGACAACGCCGCAAGATTTCTCGGACTGCCGGAGGGCCCAGCTTGACAAGTCCCGATCCAGAGGATTTCAGCATTACGCATTTAGGTGCGGTCGAGGTTGAGCCAGTGAAAGTCGAGCGCCATGCCTGAACCGAAGACAGCCACCAGACGCACCAAGTCGGGCAGGGCCCATGTCAGCCGCGACGATCAGGTGAACGATCGTCGCCGCAGCCTGCTTACTGCTGCGGTGAAGGTCATCTCGAAAAAGGGACTGACCGGCGTCACGATCAACTCGATCGCGGCCGAGGCAAAGTGCTCGTACGGGGTTGTCGCCTTTCACTTCCAGTCGAAAGAGGGCGTGATCTTTGCGGCGCTGGACCATACGGCGGCCGAGTACGAAGCCTTTCTGAACAAGCTCGCCGCCTCGGCCCTGGGTCCGGCCGATCGCATCCGCAGCATGATTGACACCGACTTCAGCAGCAAGGCGGCGGGGCGCTCTTCGATCTCATTGTGGCTGTCCTTCTGGGCCGAGGCCGTCCGCGTGCCATCCTACCGCAAACGCTGCGCCTCGCTGCGGGACCAGTACAACCAGGCGGTCGCTGCCGACATTTCCGAACTGGCTGCCCTGCGTGAGGTGACGGTTGACGCCCCGCAGCTGGCGCTGACGCTGAATGCCCTGATCTCGGGGCTCTGGATCGAAAGCCTGCTGTCGTCTTCCCCGATGGCCGAGGCGCAAGCCCTTGGGCACGAGGCCTGCATCGCCTTAATGCGCTGCTACTTTCCACAGGATTTCTGACCCGGTCGTCCGACCGGGTCGAAAGCTTACGCGGCCTGGAAGCCCTGCAGCACATTCACGACGTTGTCGCCGATGGCCGCCACTGCATAGCCGCCCTCCATGACGAAGAGCGTGGGCAATCCCAGCCGCCCGATCCTGCGGCCGATCTCGGTGAAATCGGCGCCTTGCAGCCGGAAGCGCGAGATCGGGTCGCCCTCGAAGGCATCGACGCCAAGAGACACCACAAGCCGGTCGGGCGCAAATGCGCGGATGCGCGACAGGGCCTGATCCATGGCGCCCCCCCAGGACGCAAAATCCGAACCCCAAGGCAAGGGTAGGTTCAGGTTCGCGCCCAGCCCCTCCCCCGCGCCCGTCTCGTCGGCAAAGCCGATGTAATAGGGGTAGTCCTGCACCGGGTCGGCATGGATCGACACGGTGAGGACGTCACCCCGATCATAGAAGATACCCTGCGTGCCGTTGCCGTGGTGGTAATCCACATCCAGCACGGCCACGCGGTCCGCCCCCGCATCACGGAACCACTGGGCAGCGATTGCGGCGTTGTTCAGAAAGCAATAGCCGCCGAAATAGTCGCGCCCGGCGTGGTGGCCCGGCGGGCGGCACAGGGCGAAGGCGGCGCTCTCGCCGGCCTCGATCAGGCTGGCCCCGGTCAGCGCGCAATCGACGGCGGCACGCGCGGCCTGCCAGGTGCCCTTCAGGATGGGGCTGCTCATGTCGACGGCATAACGCCCAAGCTCGGCGCCCGGGCGGACCGTGGGGATCATGCGGGTCCGGCGCGGCGGCCAGATGTTCGGGTAGGCCGGGATCTCGCCGACTTCCTTCACCCAGTCGTCCCAGATGGTTTCCAGAAAGTGCACGAAAGCCGGGTCATGCACCGCAAGGACCGGCGCCAGATCGAAATGCTCCGGCGCGATTACCGGACCAAGGTCCGCGCGGCGCACGGCGTCCAGCACCAGTTCGGCCCGGCGCGGGATCTCGAAGGCATCGACCCATTTGCCGCGATAGAACTCGGTGTCGACTTGCTGAAGGGCGTGAAGTTCGGAGAAGACGGTCTTCATGGCTATTCCTAGAACGGCAAGGCGGGACGGGTTTTGCAGGATTGGTACCAACCGCCAACCGCCGCCTCGAAGGCAAGGCCCGCACGGAAGACGGCGGCATCGTCATAGGTCTTGCCGACAAGCTGAATCCCGGTCGGTACGCCGCTTTCGGCATGGCCTGACGGCAGGGCCAGAACAGGGCAGCGGCTCAGCATGTTGAAGGGCCAGGCCATGGTCCAGCCAAGGTACGGATCGATATCCACGCCATTGATGCGCAGCGGGTCATGCATCTGGAATTCTGCCGCAACGGCAGGAATGGCCAGCGTGGGGCAGAGGAACAGATCATACCCCTCCATCATCGGACCGAACTGCGCGTAGATGCTTCCTTCGACCCCCAGGCTTGCCAGGTAATCGCGGGTCGACACCGAAAGCGAGCGTTTCGCGAAATCGGCGGCATAGGTGGTAAGTTGGTCTTCACGGTCCAGATAGTCGGCCAGCCAGGCCCCGAAGAGCGTCGCGTGATGCGTGGCGGCGGCGTGGTAGACCTCCCAGGTCCAGCCAAGATCGACCTCCACCACTTCGGCCCCCAGGTCGCGGAACACCTCAACCGCGCGCAGGGTGTTTGCGCGCACCTCGGGGTCCACCTCCATGAAGCCGAAGTCGACCGAATAGGCGATGCGCCAGCCCCTGACCCCGCCTCGATCCACCGGAAGCACCAGCCCGGGCTTCAGCGAGGCGATGTCCCGGGGATGCGGTCCGGCCAGGACATTCTGCATCAGAAGACAGTCCTCGACGCTGCGCGCCATGGGGCCGGGGTGGTTGTAGTGGTCAAGGTTGAAGGGCGGGGTCGAGGGGACACGGCCGTAAGGCGGCTTGAACCCCACCACGCCAGAGGCCGAGGCCGGAATCCGGATCGATCCGCCAATGTCGGACCCTGTGGCCAAGGTGGTCAGGCCGGCGGCCAGCGCAGCCCCTGCCCCGCCGGACGATCCACCGGGCGTGTAATCGCGGTTCCAAGGATTGCGCGTCACGCCCCATTGCCGGGAATGGCAGAACGGCGCGCAAGAGAATTCCGGGGTGGCCGTCCGCGCATGCACCACCGCGCCGGCGTCCAGCAAGCGCTGCACCACGGGCGCGTTCTCCTCTGCGACATGGTCGGCATAGAGCAGCGAGCCATAGGTCGTGACCTTGCCCGCCATCATGTTTTCATCCTTGAGCGCGGTCGGGAGCCCCTCCAGCGCGCCGGTCACATAGCCCTTCGCATAACGCGCCTCGGCCTGCCGCGCCGCCGCGAGCGCCTCGTCGGCATAGGTAAAGCAGACGGCGTTCAGGGGTTCTGCGCTGGCACTGATGCGTGCCAACTGGGCTTCAAGAAGCTCTACCGGAGAGAGTTTCCGCGCCCGGAAATGCCGCAGCGCATCGGCACCGCCGATATAGGCAAGGTCGGTCTCTGTCATGCTTCCTCCAAGGCCGTGGCGGGGCCATCTAAGCCACTGCGTGATTGATCGGTCAATCAGTTTGTTGACAGGAACGCATTTCCGAATAGTGTGGATCGGGTCGGGGCACCAGCCAGCGGGAACCACAATCGGAAAGAACCGCCCGACCCCGGAAAAGACAACAGCGACAACGGCAACAGGGTTTGAAATGAACGAATCGCATCACCACCAGATCGATGCTCTGGCTCACGGATTGCGCCGCGGGACGCTGTCGCGCCGCGAATTCCTGCTGCGCACATCTGCGCTGCTGGCCGCCAGTGCCGCGGCCACCCTTCCCGGTGCCGCCCGCGCCGAGGACACCCCCAAGCAGGGCGGCCTGTTCCGCCTGGGCCTGCACAACGCCTCGCAGAACGACAACCTCGACCCCGGCACGTGGTCGACCAGCTGGACTGGGGCCGGCTTCAACGGCGGTATCTTCAACAACCTGGTCGAGATCCTTCCCGACGGCTCGGTCGCAGGGGACCTGGCCGAAAGCTGGGAGCCGTCGGAGGCGGCTAAAGTCTGGCGCTTCAAGCTGAAGTCCGGGATCACCTTCCACGACGGGCGCGGGCTTCGGGCCGAGGACGTGCGCCAGTCGATCGAGCATCACATGAAGCCCGATTCCACCTCGGGCGGCCGGGCGATCGTCGAGCAGATCGACTCAATCGCCACGGAAGGGGACGACGTCGTCATCTTCACGCTGAAGGAAGGCAATGCGGACTTCCCCTATCTGCTTTCGGACTATCACCTGTCCATCCTGCCTGCCGCGGAAGGGGGCGGGATCGACATGTCCGGCAACGGGACCGGCGCGTTCAAGCTGGAAAGCTTCGAGCCGGGTATCGCGACCAAGCTTGTGCGCAATCCCAACTACCACAAGCCCCTGCCCTATTTCGACGAGGTCGAGTTCATCTCGATCCCGGATGCAACCGCGCGCCTAAACGCGCTCCTGACCGGAGAGGTCGATTTCATCCAGGATATCGACATCCGCAACGTGTCAATGATCGAGGGCAGCAGCGATTTCCACGTCCAGCGCGTGCCGGGTCTGCGGCATTTCAGCTTCGACATGGATACCCGCGTGGCCCCCTTCGACAACCCGGATGTGCGGCTTGCCCTGAAGTACGCCCTGGACCGGGACGATATCATCGAGAAGGTCTTCCTCGGCGAAGGACGCAAGGGCAACGACAACCCTGTCTCGCAGATCCAGAAGTTCTCGCACGAGATGCCGCAGCGCGAGTACAGCATCGAAAAGGCCAAGGAACATCTGGCCAAGGCGGGGCTCGAAACGATCACCGTGGAGCTGCATGTGGCCGAGAACGCCTTTGCCGGTGCGATCGAGGCCGCGGTGCTTTACGCTGAGCATGCCGCGCCCGCGGGCATCACCATCAACGTGGTCCGCGAAGCCGCGGACGGCTATTGGGAGAATGTCTGGCTGAAGAAGCCGTTCGCCGCGGTCGACTGGTTCGGCCGTGCAACGGTGGACTGGCTGTTCTCCACCATCTACACCTCGGACGCGCCCTGGAACGCCGGCTGGTCCAACGCCCGGTTCGACGAGTTGCATGCCCTTGCCAGGGCCGAGACGGACGATGCAAAGCGCACCGCCTATTACGCCGAGATGCAGCAGATCGTGCATGACGAAGGAAACATCCTGACGGTTGCCTTCGTCGACTGGCGCAATGCCATCTCCAACAATATTGGCTATGGTCAGGTTGGCGGGCTCATGCCGCTCGACAACATGCGCATCTGCGAACGCTGGTGGCGCAAGGACTGACGGTCCCGCGCCCGGGTCGGGCGGACACGGTTCCGCCCGACGCCTGAAACATCTCGGCCAACGCCCCCGATCAGACATTTGAACGGATCAGAATCATGACCCAACTCTCCCGCCTGCTTGCGCCTGGACGGCGCGGTTTTCTGGCTGGTCTCGCCATCACGGCGGGCTCGCTTGCCCTGCCCCGCGGGCTTGCGGCGCAAGAAGGCCCGAAGCAGGGCGGGACCCTGCGCTACGGCATGAACGATGGTTCGCAAACCGAAACGCTGGACCCGGCGGGTTGGGCCACCGTGACGACGGGCGTGGCCTTCAACGGCGCACTCTGCAACAACCTGGTCGAGCTTCTTCCGGACGGTTCGATTGCCGGAGACCTCGCAGAAAGCTGGAGTTCGGACGACGCCGCAATCCGCTGGACCTTTGTCCTGCGCAAGGGCGTCAAGTTCCATGACGGCCGCCCCTTCACCGCCGAGGATGCACGCCAGTCGATCCTGCACCACATGGGCGAAGGCAGCACCTCAGGTGCGCTGGCGATCGTGGAACAGATTTCGGATGTCGCTGTCGAAGGCGAGGATCTGGTCTTCACCCTGTCGGCCGGCAACGCCGATTTCCCGGCGCTTCTCAGCGATTACCACCTGTCAATCTTCCCGGCGCGTGAAGGCGGCGGCATCGACTGGGAGTCGGGGATCGGAACCGGAGCCTTCAAGCTGGTCAGCTTCGAGCCGGGAATCGCCATCAGTCTGGTTCGCAACCCGGAGTATCATAAGCCCGGCTTGCCCCATTTCGATGCGCTGGAAATCATCAACATCCCGGACAGCACGGCGCGCCTCAACGCGCTGCTGACGGGCGAGGTAGACGTGATAGAGGATGTGGACATCCGTAACATCGCCATGGTGGAAGGCAGCCCGGACCTCAAGATCGTCCGTACGCCCAGCCTGCGGCACCTGACTTTCGACATGAACTGCAAGGTTGCGCCCTATGACAATCCCGCGGTGCGCAAGGCGCTGAAGCTTGCCATCGATCGCGACGACATCCTGCAGAAGGTCTTCCTGGGCGAAGGCGAAAAGGGCAACGACACCCCGGTCGCGCGGATCATGCCCTATTTCTCGGAAACGCCGCCGCAGCATCAGTACGATCCCGAGGCCGCCCGGGCGATCCTGTCCGAGGCCGGACTTGACGGCGTGACCGTCGACCTCTCGGTGGCGGAATCCGCTTTCCCCGGTGCGGTGGAAGCCGCCGTCCTGTTCAAGGAACATGCCGCCAAGGCCGGGATCACGATCAATATCGTCAATGAGGCCGATGACGGCTACTGGGACAATGTCTGGCTGCAGAAGCCCTTCAACGCCTCTGACTGGTATGGCCGGGTGACGCTGGACTGGCTCTTCGCCACCTCCTACACCTCGGACGCGCCGTGGAACAACACGGGCTTCAGCAATGCGCGCTTCGACGAGTTGCAGATGGCGGCCCGGACCGAGCTTGACCAGGCCAAACGGTCCGCGCTTTATGCCGAGATGCAGCAGATCCTGCATGATGATGGCGGTGTGATCACTGTCGCCTTCGCAAGCTGGCGCCTCGCCATGTCGGCAAACATCGGTCATGGCCAGATGGGTGGCATCCTTCCGGGGGACAACCACCGCGCGGCCGAACGGTGGTGGCGTCTGGATGCCTGAGGTGCAGGGCGCACCGCGCGGCCACCTGGTGGGTGGATTGTTGATGAAGGTTCCCACAAGGAGTTCGCTACGCATGACACGCAAGTCCCGGCCGATCCTGTCGATGGTGGCAAGCCGGGTCGGCCTTGGCGTGCTGAGCCTGATCATCGTTTCTCTGGTGATCTTTTCGGCCGTTGCCATGCTGCCGGGAAGCTATGCCTCGGCCATCTTGGGCCAGAACGCCACGCCCGAGGCCGTCGCCGCGATGGAGGAACAACTGGGCCTGAACGAACCCTGGTTCCTCCGTTACCTCGGCTGGCTGGGGGCCGCAGCAACGGGCGACATGGGAATGTCCTTCGCCGGTCGCCCCGTCATGGACGTGATAGGCCCGCGGCTTATAAATACCGTCGTGTTGGCCTCAATCACCGCGGTGATTGCGGTGCCGGTCTCGATCCTGCTCGGCATCCTTTGCGCACGGTTCCGGGGGCGGTTCATCGACAAGTTCCTGTCGACCAGCACCCTCGCCTCGATTTCGGTTCCCGAGTTCTTCGTCGCCTATATCGTGATGATGGTCCTGGCGGTAAAGCTTCAGCTCTTCCCCTCCATGGCCGGAATCCGCGCCAGCATGGACTGGGGGGACCAGCTTTACCGGATGGTCCTGCCGATCCTGACGCTGCTTCTTGTGATCCTCGCGCACATGGTCCGCAATACGCGTGCGGCTATCCTGTCGGTGATGGCCAGCCCCTATATCGAGATGGCCCGCCTGAAGGGCGAACCGGAATCGCGCGTTGTCATGCGGCAGGCCCTTCCCAACGCCATCGGTCCTATCGCAAGCGTGGTGGCGCTTAACCTGGCCTATCTCATCTCGGGCGTCGTCGTGATCGAGGTCGTATTCGTCTATCCTGGCGTCGGCCAGGCGATGATCGATGCGGTCCGCAACCGGGACGTGCCCGTGATCCAGGCCTGCGCGCTGATCTTCGCCGCAGCCTATATCGGCTTCAACCTGATTGCGGATGTCATCTCGATCATCAGCAACCCACGCCTGCTGCATCCGCGCTGAGGGACTCATGGAAGCTACTGCAAGACCCACGGCCTCCAGCCGCGTGACGCGATTTCTGCGCTTGGTCCGCTCGGCCCCGCTGACGGCCAAGTTCGGCATGGTGGTGACGCTGGCCTATGCCTTTGTCGCCCTGTTCGCGCCGCTCATTGCACCCTATGGCGAAGTCGAGGTCGTTTCTCGCGTTCCCTTTGACGGCTGGAGCGCCGAGCACTTTCTGGGGACCGACCAGCTTGGCCGGGATTTTCTGTCGAGACTGATCTTCGGCGCGCGCAATTCGATCTCGATCGCCCTGGTGACGACGATCATCTCCTTCACCATCGGCTGCCTGCTGGGCATGTTTGCCGCGCTGGTGGGCGGATTTGTAGACCAAGTGCTGTCGCGGATCGTCGATGCCCTGATGTCGGTGCCCGACTTGATCTTCATCCTCATGATCCTGTCGATCCTGGGCGGGTCCATCGTGAACCTGATCCTGATCATCGCCATTCTCACCTCGACCCGCTTCTACCGGATCTCGCGTGCGGCGGCGCTGAACGTCGCCAGCCTGGATTTCGTCGAAGCCGCGAAGGCGCGGGGCGAGGGCAACCTCTGGATCGCGGTGAACGAGATATTTCCCAACATCCTGCCGCTGCTTCTGTCCGAACTCGGAATGCGCTTCTGCTTCATCTTCCTGAACATCGCCGCGCTGTCCTTCCTTGGTGTCGGCATCCAGCCGCCCACGGCGGAATGGGGTTCGATGGTGCGGGACAACGCGGCACTGATCAACATGGGCGACATGACTCCGCTGATACCGGCCGCGGCCATCGCGCTTTTGGCCATCGCGGTGAATTTCGTCGTCGACTGGATGCTCAACCGGGCCAGCGGCCTGACCGAGGAGGGCTGACCATGGCCTCACCCGTCATAGATATCGAAGACCTGCGTATCGACGCCAAGGCCAATGACGAATGGTCTGCCATCGTGCGGGGGGTGACCCTTGCGATCCATCCCGGCGAGGTTCTGGGCCTTGTCGGCGAATCCGGGGCAGGAAAATCGACCATAGGACTTGCCGCGTTGGGATACCTGCGGCCGGGCGCCAGGGTATCGGGGGGAACCGTTCGCCTGCAGGGACAGGATCTCTTCGCCATTACCGAGGACGAACGCCGCCGGTTCAGGGGCACCAAAGTCGCCTACGTCGCCCAAAGCGCCCAAGCCGCATTCAACCCCGCCCATCGCCTGATGGACCAGATCGTCATGGTCGCAGTCGACCGTGGCGGCCTGACCCGGGCCGAGGCAGAAGCGCGTGCTGTTGGCCTGTTCACCGCCCTGAAACTGCCCGACCCCGCGCAGTTTGGCAGCCGCTTTCCGCATCAGGTATCGGGCGGGCAGCTTCAGCGGGCGATGGTTGCGATGGCGATGATCTGCAACCCCGCCCTGATCGTCTTCGACGAACCTACGACCGCGCTGGACGTGACGACGCAGGTCGAAGTGCTGATCTCGATCCGCAACGTGATCAGGGATTTCGGTGTGGCAGCAATCTACATCACCCACGACCTTGCCGTCGTCGCCCAGATCGCGCACCGCGTCGCAGTGCTGCGCCATGGCGTCGTGGTGGAAGAAGCGCCCATCGCCCAGATCATGGACGCCCCCCGGCATCCCTATACCAAGACGCTTTGGGCCGTGCATGAGATGCCGGTGGACACGTCGGCCACGCATCTGCAGAAGGGCGCGCCACTTCTGGCGATTTCCGGACTGTCGGCGCGCTACAAACAGTTCGAGGTCCTGCGCGACATCAACCTTCAGATCGGCCGGGGCGAGACCGTGGCCCTCGTGGGTGAATCCGGTTCTGGCAAGTCGACGCTTGGCCGGGTGATCGTCGGGTTGAAGGAACCGTCCGGCGGCAGCCTGACCTACGATGGTGAGCCTCTGCCTCCCCTCGTCTCGCGTCGCTCGCTTGGGACGATCAGGCGCGTCCAGATCATCTACCAGTCCGCTGATACCGCACTGAACCCCCGCCATACGGTGCGCAAGCTCCTTGGCCGACCGCTTGCTCTTTATCACGGACTGCGCGGGTCCCGACGCGAGGCCCGCATCCAGGAGCTGCTGCGGATGGTAGAGCTGGATCCAACCCATGCCGACCGCCTGCCGGGGCAGCTTTCCGGCGGGCAGAAGCAGCGGGTCGCCATCGCCCGCGCCCTTGCGGCGGACCCGGAACTGATCATCTGCGACGAGATTACCTCGGCGCTGGACAAGGTGGTGCAGGCCGAAGTCCTGCGGATGCTGCTTGACCTTCAGGCACGGTTGGGAGTGTCCTACCTGTTCATCACCCATGACATCGAAGTCGTGCGCGCGGTCGCCGACCGGGTGGTCGTGATGCAGGCGGGCCGCATCGTTGAACAGGGCGACAAGGCGCAGGTCTTTGCACCGCCGCATGAGCCCTATACCGAAACGCTGCTCGCCTCGGTTCCCGACATGGCGGTGGGCTGGCTGGATCGGATCATAGCCGGCCGCGCGGCCTAAGTCGCGCATCTGCCCCAGCCAAGAAAGCCCCTTGCATGACCGCCCCTGCTTCCGAATACGACTACGTGATCGTCGGCGCCGGTTCCGCCGGCTGCGTCCTTGCGGCACGGTTGACCGAGGAACCGGATGTCACCGTCCTGCTGCTGGAGGCGGGCGGGCCGGACCGGTCGCTGATGATGCAGATCCCGGCTGGCGTCTACAAGGTCTACCACAACCCGGCCTTCAACTGGAACTACGAGTCCGAACCGCAGGCCGCGCTGGCCGGACGGCGCATACCGGTGCCACGCGGGCGGACGCTGGGCGGATCGTCCTCGATCAACTCGATGGTCTGGTTGCGCGGGCATCCGGCCGACTATGACGCCTGGGCGGAACAGGGGCTGGAGGAGTGGAGCTTTGCCCATTGCCTGCCCTATTTCCGCAAGTCCGAAACCTCGGACCGTGGCGCATCGGATTATCGCGGCGGGGACGGGCCGGTGCAGGTTGCCAAGGGCCGGCTCGCCTCGCCCATTTTCGATGCCTTCGAGGCTGGTGCCGAGGCCGCCGGGCACCGGCTGGTCGAGGACCTGAACGGCCCCGACGCGGTTGGGATCGGGCGACTCGACTGTTCCAAGAGAGGCGGACGGCGGTGCAGCGCCGCGGTTGCCTATCTGCGCCCCGCCCTGAAGCGGCCCAACCTGACCTTGCAGACCCATGCGCTGGCGCAACGCGTTCAGATCGAAGCCGGGCGCGCGGTCGGTGTCGAATACGCGCGGGATGGCCAGATCCACAGCGCCCGGGCCCGGCGTGAGGTCATCCTGGCGGGAGGCGCGATCAACAGCCCGCAACTTCTGATGCTGTCAGGGATCGGCCCGGCGGGCGAATTGCGCAACCATGGCATCCGGGTCATCCTGGATCAGCCCGGTATCGGCGGCAACCTGCAGGATCACCTTGATCTGGGCATGTCCTTCCACTGCAGCGAACCGGTGTCGCATGCCTGGATGGGATCCCGGCTGGGCAAGCTGCGGGTCGGGCTGGAATGGATGTTGCGCCAGACCGGCCCAGGCGCGTCGAACATCTGGGAGATGGGTGGCTTTGCACGGGCAATGCCGGATTCCGCATTGCCGACAGTGCATTACCATGTCGCCCCGATGAAGATCGACGCCCGGCCCGACGGCAGCTTCGGTCTTTCGCATGGCTTCACTCTGCATCTGTCACAACTGCGCCAGCGCAGTCGTGGGCAACTGACCTTGCGTAGCGCCTCGCCGAAGGACGCGCCGCGCATCGATTTCCGCTTCTTCAGCGACCCGCGCGACATCGTCGAGATGCGCGAGGGCGTGAAGGTCACGCGCGAGATCGTGTCACAGGCGCCTCTGGACCGGCTCGGCACGCTGGAGGTCGCTCCGGGCGTTCAGGCCCGGACGGATGCCGATGTGGACGCCGCTCTGCGCCAGGGTGTGAAGACAGAATTCCACCCTTCGTGCACCTGCCGGATGGGGACGGATGGGGCCGCCGTCGTGGACCCCAGCCTGCGGTTGAACGGGATCGAGGGGCTACGCGTGGTCGATGCCTCGGTCATGCCGCACGTCGTGGGGGCGAACCTGAATGCCACGGTGATCATGATCGCCGAAAAGGCCGCCGACATGATCCGGGGCCGCCCTGCCCTGCCGCCGGCAGCCATCGGCCGCCAACCCCAGGCATTGGTGCGCGAGATCCTCAGCCCGGCGGGATAGCGGGCCCGTTCACAGCAGTCAGCCCCAGAGTTGCGCGCTGCCCTTCCAAGGCGTCGAATTCGGCCTGCAACCAGTTGCGGACCTTCTGGACCGCAGGTCGTCGCACGGCAGAGCGGTGACCCACGAGGTTGTAGAACGTGCCGGTCTGCAGCATCAGGCCGCTGGCAGGCACCAGCGCCCCGGCAAGGATCTCGCCCGCCACCACATGCCACCAGCCAAGCGCCACGCCCTGGCCCTTGGTCGCGCCCTGAATGACCAGCGCATAGTCCGAGAAGCTCAGCTCTGTCGCATCACGCATCGCCCCCAGACCAACCATGTCGAGGTAGCGGGGCCAGGGAATGCGCATCCGGCCCACCAGGCTGGCCAGCACATGACCGGCAAGGCCCCGCTTTCCGTCGATAAGGCCATGTGCAGCCAGATAGACCGGGCTGCACACCGGGATCACCACCTCGGGGACCAGGGCCCAGCGTTCGACATCCTCACCCTCGACCCGACCATAGCGCAGCCCAAGGTCAGCCGCCCCCAGTCGTCCGATCGGCTCTCCGTGGATCAGGTCCAGTCGCATCGTCACGCCCGGAACTTCGCGGCGGAAACGGTCCAGCCGGGGCATCATCCAGTGGATCGCGAAGGCCGAGGTGACCGACAGGGTCACCACATCCTCCTGGTGCCGACCGGCCTCGATCTCGGACAGCGCATCTTCGATGCGGTCGAACCCCTCGCGCACCGCGCGTTGCAGAAGGCGCCCCTCCTCGGTCAGCTCAAGACCCGTGGACCGACGGAGAAAAAGCTGGGCACCAAGACGCGCCTCCAGCCGCGAGACCATCCGGCTGATCGCCGGTTGCGTCACGTTGAATTCACGCGCGGCGAGGGTGAAATTCAGGTGGCGGGCCGAAGCCTCGAACATGAATAGCGCCCCGGGAGAGGGAAGTCTGGTTCGCAGGGGCATGGCTTTGATCCAACTTCAGGTAATGGCGTTCCTACAATTTCTGTGGCCTGCATCAAGGCCCCAGTTGCTATGCTGACCTCAGATTTGGTCAGAGACGCCCATGCCCGCCACATTTCCCAAGCTGTTCTCCTCCCTGACGATCCGCGGGCGCGAGATCCGCAATCGTATCCTGTCCACCGGCCACCAGACCTGGCTGGCAAAAGGCAATGTTCCCGGCGACGATCTGATTGCCTATCACGAGGCGCGGGCGCGCGGTGGTGCGGGGCTGATCGTCAACGAATCCGCCCGGTTCCATGCCTCGACCCTGGGCGAGGCGCCGGAGCTGGTGATCCTCTCCGACGACGCGATCCCGCATTACGCCCGCCTGGCCGCAGCGGTCCAGCGACACGGCACCCGGATCTTTGGCCAGCTTTCTCATTCGGGCCGGGTCAGTCGCCGCATGACCGACGGGATGCGCGGGGTGGTCTATGCGCCCTCTTCGGTGCCCGAGAACCGCTTTCACACCGTCCCGCGCGAGATGCCGACCGAGATGGTGGCGGAAATCATCGAAGCTGCGGCCCAGGGCGCCCGCCGCTATGCCGAAG
>JAIXZY010000057.1 GCA_027489355.1 Paracoccaceae bacterium
CAGATGCCGGTGGCCTTGATCTCGATCAGGACCTCGCCTTCCTTGGGGTCGTCGAGGTTGACCTCCATGATCTGCAGGGGTTGTCCGGCGGCGACGGCGACGGCGGCACGGGTGCGCATAGGGTTTTCCCTCCTTCAGGATTTTCCGGAACCTGTGCCAATCTCGGGCGTAAAGCAATGCGGGATTCGACTCCCCCCATACAAGGATGCGACAATGAAACATGCATTTCCCCTGCTGCTCTGCGCGCCTCTCCTCCTTTCGGCCTGCGTGATGGAACCGGTGCCGATGCCGCCGCCAGACAACCTGGCAAGCTGCGGGGCAGACGACCTGCAATACCTGGTCGGCAAACCGGGCGTGGTCCTGGACGGGATGCGCTTCAGCCAGGATGTGCGGGTGATCCAGCACGGCATGGCGGTCACGATGGACTATAGCCCCTATCGGCTGAACTTCTGGCTCGACCGTCGCGACGTGATCGAACGGGTCACCTGTGGCTGACCGCGCACTGCTGGCGCTGGCCCTGTCGCTGGGACTGGCGGCCTGCGTGGCCGAGTCCGAGCAGAACGCCTGCGGTGCGGACGGGATGCAGGATCTGGTGGGACGCGACCAGCGGGTGCTGGCGACAATGACCCTGCCGGCGGGCACGCGGGTGATCGAACCCGGCACCGCGGTGACCGAGGACTATCGCCCCGACCGGCTGAACATCGACGTGGATGCCGGGGGCACGATCACCGGGGTCTGGTGCGGATGAACGAAGGCCCCGGTCCTGCGACCGGGGCCCGATCCTTTCCGGACAAAGCGGTTACTGCTTCATCACGCGGAATTCGGTGTGGCAGTCCTTGCAAGTCCCACCCAGCGCGCCCATTCCCGCGCCGATGGTTTCGGCCGAGGCAACGTCCATCGCGGTCGCGGCATCGCCCAGCGCCTTGGCATCGGCCAGGAAATCGTCCCATTCGGCCCAGATCTCGGGCTTGGCTTCCGAGGCGGGGTCAGCCGCGCCCTGCTCCTTGAAGGTTTCCTCGATCTTGGCGGCAGCCTCGATGAGCGCGGCCTTGGCGCCTTCGGCGGCGGCGGCGTCATAGGCGGCCTTGCCACCGGCCATGTCGCCGAGGATGCCGGTGTTCTTGCCGATGGTCTTCATCAGGTCCGAGCGCGCGATGGCGTTGGGGTCGGTGCGGTCGCCTTCGGCATAGGCGGCCCCGGCCGCGAGGATTGCGCCGATTACTGCGGCTTTCACGAACTTCATCTACTGGCTCCCTGGTTGGCTGGTCGGGCCACTATAGGGGGGACACCTTTTCGCGATAGTCGTGGAGACTGTGCTTTCACGCACTTGTCATCTGCGGTGATGTAAGGCTCGACAGGTTCGCCCCTGGGTGGCATCATCAGAACATATAGCGAACATGCGAGTCGGAGAATGGTGGGGCGTCGCATCCTGTCCCTTTGGTTTCCGCGGCTTGCTGCGGACCGTGTTGCGCGGCGTCGGGCCGATGCGGTGCCGGTGCCGCTGGCCATCGTGGACGACCGGAACGGCGCACAGGTGCTCGTCTCCCTCTCGGCCGAGGCCGAGGCGGCGGGCCTGTCGCTGGGCCAGCCCCTGCGCGATGCGACCGCGATCTGTCCCGCGCTGCTGACCGTCCCCGCCGACCCCCTGGCCGAGGCGCGCTTCCTGCTGACGCTGCGCCGCTGGGCCGGGCGCTTCTCGCCCTGGGTGGCCGAGGAACCTCCTGCGGGGCTGATGATCGACCTGACCGGGGCGGCGCATCTGCATGGCGGCGAAGAGGGCGTGCTGGCCCAGGTGGCCGAGGATTGCGAGGGGCTGGGGCTGACGGTGCGCGCGGCGATCGCCGATACGCCGGGCGCGGCCTGGGGACTGGCGCGCTATGCCGGGGGCGGGCCCGGGACGCTGCGGTCGGGCGATGCCATCGACCAGGAGGCGCGGGCCACCCGGTCGCGGGCGGCCAAGCGCCGGGGCTGGGAACGCGGCGGCGGCGCGCCGCGCCCGGTGGCCGCGCGCGGGGCAGAGGCGGCGGTGATCTCTCCCCCCGGCCGGTTGCACGAGGCGCTGTCGGGCCTTCCCCTGGCCGCGCTGCGGCTGGACGGCGAGGTGGTGGACCGTCTGATGCGCCTTGGCCTGCGCCGTGTGGGTGACATCATGGGCATCCCCCGCGCGGCGCTGGCCCGGCGCTTCGGGATGGACACGATGCGGCGCCTGGACCAGGCGATGGGGCTGGAGCCCGAGCCCGTCAGCCCTGCCCGTCCGCCGATGCACTTTGCCGTGCGGCTGACCCTGCCGGACCCCATCGGTCTGCGCCCGGACATCGAGGCCGCGCTGGACCGTCTGCTGCCACCCTTCTGCGACAAGCTCAAAGCCAAGGGGCGCGGCGCGCGGCGGGTGCTGTTCCAGGGTTTCCGCGCCGATGGCGGGGTGGCGTCGATCGAAGTGGGCCTTGCCCGCGCCGCCGACAGCCCCGACCGCATCCGCCCGCTTCTGCACCTGAAGATCGACCAACTCGACCCTGGTTTCGGGATCGACTGTCTGCGGCTGGAGGCGCTGGCGACGGAAGCGGTCAGCGCGCTTCAGCACCGGGGCCAGCTTGAAGTGACGGCCCAGGCGCTGGCCAATGCGGGCCGCGTCCCCGCGGGCTCGGCCCAGGCGCTCGAGGATCTGCTGGGCCGTCTTGGCGCCCGGCTGGGGACCGAGGCGGTGTTGCGCCTGCATCCGGCCGACAGCCATGTTCCGGCCAAGTCCGCCAAGCTGCTGATGGCCGCCTGGAGCCAGCCGCACGACGGCCCCTGGCCCGCGCCGCCCGGACCGCGCCCGCTGGTGATGTTCCGCCCCGAACCCGTCGATGCGCCCGAAACGCGCGAACCCCCAGCCCGTTTCCGCTGGCGCCGCCGCGACTTCTCGGTCCGGATGGCGGCAGGACCGGAACGGCTGCAACCCGAATGGTGGTTCGAGGACCCCGACTGGCGCAGCGGCATCCGCGACTATTGGCGGGTCGAGACGGAGAAGGGCGAGCGGCTGTGGCTGTTCTTCGGTCAGGGCGGGGCGGTCACCGACCAGTGGTATTGCGAGGGGGTGTTTTCCTGACGCGCGCGACCCGGAGTTTCGAAAACTCCGGACGGGGCCTTTGAAGGCTCCGACACGATTTCTTCGAAGAAATCGTTCCCCCGTTGCGGCAGCCCGGCATCCGTGGAACCATCCCGCCATGAAGTCCCGCAACCGCATTTCGGTGCAGCAGACCCAGCGCATGGCGCTGACCACCGGGCTTGCCACCTCGATCCGCATCCTGCGCGCCGATGCGGCGGGACTCAGCCGCTATCTCGAGGAAGCGGCAGCGGAAAATCCGCAGATCATCCTGACCAGGCCCCAGGTCACCGACTGGCTGCCCCGCTGGAAATCGGCCTTTTCCGACGCCGAACGCCCCGAGCAGGAAGCCGCCGGTCCAAGCCTTGTCAGCCATGTCCTGGGCATGATCGAGGCGCTGCGCCTGACGCCCGCCGACCAGCGCATCGCGATGGCCCTTGCCGAGGCGCTGGAGCCCTCGGGCTGGATCGGGCGGTCGCTGTCCTCGATCGCCGGGCAACTCGGAGTGGCGTTGCCGGCGGTCGAGGCTATCCTGAAACGCCTGCAGGACAGGGCGGAACCGACCGGGCTTTTCGCCCGCAACCTGGCCGAATGCCTGCGGCTTCAGGCCGAAGAGGCGGGCGAACTCGACCGCCCGATGCAGGCGCTGCTGACCCGGCTGGACCTGCTGGCCAAGGGCGAGATCGACCGGATCGCGCGCGAGGCAGGGCTGGAGGTCGCCGACCTTCGCCAGGCCTTCGGGCGGCTGCGGAGCTATGACCCCAAGCCCGGCGCGGGGTTCGAGGTCAGCGCCGCCCCGGTCCGCGAACCCGACCTGATCGCGGAAAAGGGCGCCGCGGGCTGGATCGTGTCGCTGAACCGGTCCGCCCTGCCCTCGGTCTCGGTCGCGGAAGGCCGTGCCAAGGGCCGGGCCGAGGCGCGCGCGTTGATCAAGATGATCGAAGGCCGGAACGCGACGCTGCTGTCGGTGGCGCAGGACATCCTGACCCGGCAGACCGCCGCGCTGGAGCACGGCATCGGCGCGCTGGTCCCGATGACGATGGGCGAGGTGGCCGAGGCGCTGGGGCTGCACGACAGCACGATCAGCCGGGTCGTGGCCGGGACGGCGGTGGACACCCCGCGCGGGACCTGGTGGCTGCGGTCGCTTTTCACCAAGGCCGCACGCGAGGGCGGCCCGGCGGCTGGCGCGTTGCGCGACCGGCTGACGAAGCTCGTGGCCGAGGAAGACCCCGACGCGCCCTTGTCGGACGAGGCGCTGGCACTGGCCCTTGCCGAGGGCGGCGCGCCCGTCGCTCGGCGGACGGTGGCGAAATACCGGGCGATGCTGAACCTTCCCCCCGCCCATCGCCGTCGCAGGCGGCATTGATGTCGCTTCCGGGGCTGACAGGACCGGCCCAGTGCTCTAGCTGGCGGGAAACGGGACAGGTTCAGGGGCGGAAATGGCCACTTTTCTGGGTGTCGACACGGGTGGCACCTATACGGACGCGGTGATCCTGGACGAGGCGGCGAATGTCGTTCTGGGCAAGGCCAAGGCGCTGACCAGCCGTCACGACCTTGCGGTCGGGATCGGGCAGGCGGTCGATGCGGCCATCGCGGCGGCGGGGGTCAAGGCCTCGGAGGTCGCGCTGGTGTCGCTGTCCACCACGCTTGCCACCAATGCGCTGGTCGAGGGCCAGGGCGCGCGCGTGGCGCTGGTCTTCATCGGCTTCGACGACGCCGACCTGGGCCGCAGCGGGCTGACCGAGGCGCTGAAGGGCGACCCCGTGGTCAAGCTTCCCGGCGGCCATACCCATGCCGGGACCGAAGTCGCGCCGTTGGACCTGTCGCTTCTGGAACTGATGGTCCGCGAGCTGGGCGACGACGTGTCCGGCTTCGCCGTGGCCGCACAGTTCGCCACCCGGAACCCCGCGCATGAAATCGCGGCGCGCGACCTCATCCGCCGGGTCACAGGCCGCCCCGTCACCTGCTCGCATGAGCTGTCGGCAAACCTGAACGGCCCGAAGCGCGCCCTGACCGCCGTCCTGAACGCCCGGCTGATCGGCATGATCGACCGCCTGGTCGCCGCCTGCGAACGCCACCTGGCGCAGGTGGGCATCGACGCGCCGCTGATGGTCGTCCGTGGCGACGGTGCGCTGATCTCGGCCGCGATGGTCCGCGAACGCCCGATCGAGACCATCCTCTCCGGCCCCGCCGCCAGCATCGTCGGCGCGCGCTGGCTGACGGGGGCCACGGATGCGCTTGTCAGTGACATCGGCGGCACCACGACGGACGTGGCGCTCCTCCGCGACGGTCTGCCCGAGATCGACCCGCAGGGCGCCCGCGTCGGCGGTTTCCGCACGATGGTCGAGGCCGTGGCGATGCGGACCACCGGCCTTGGCGGCGACAGCGAGGTGCATCTGGTGACCGAAGGGCTGAAGGGTGGTCTCCGCCTTGGCCCGCGCCGTCTGATGCCGGTCTCGCTGCTGGCCGTCGACCACGGCCCGATGGTCCATGCCGCGCTGGACCGCTGGCTCTCCAGCGAGGCGGTGGGCGAGATGGACGGCCGCTTCGTCGTGCCGATGTCCGGCCAGCGCGGGGGCCTGAACGCCCGGGAACTGGCCGTGCTTGACCGCATCACCCAGCCGATGCCGATGGCCAACGCGCTCACCTCCCGGCTGGAGGTGGCGGCGCTAGAGCGGCTGGTGGCGCGGGGTCTGGTGATGATTTCAGGCGTGACGCCTTCGGATGCCAGCCACGTGCTGGGGCGGCTGTCGGACTGGGATGGGACCGCGGCGGAAAAGGCGCTGCGGCTGATCGCCAAGCGGCGGACCGGGGCGGGCGAACGTTTCGCCACCGGGCCAAAGGTCTTTGCCCAGGCCGTGGTGGACCAACTTACGCAGCAGACGGTGGATTGCCTCCTGGAAGCCGCCTATGGCGAGGACGCGGCCTTCGCGGGCGAGCCCCCCGAGGCACTGGCGCGGCACCGGTTGACGACCGCCGGTCTGGCACAGCATCGCGGGGTGATCGAGGTCGCCGTCAACCTGGGCGTCCCGGTGATCGGCCTTGGCGCGTCGGCCCCGTCCTATTATGGCGCGGTGGGGGAACGGCTGCATTGCCCGATGATCCTTCCCGAACATGCCGGGGTGGCGAACGCCATCGGCGCGGTGGCGGGCCAGGTCAGCCAGCGGGCCACGGGGACGGTGTCCTCCCCTGCCGAGGGCCGCTTCGTCGCGCATCTGGCCGAGGGGCTGCAAAGCTTCTCCTCCTCGGCCGAGGCGCTGGCCGCCCTGGAGGCCGCGCTGGTGGCCGAGGCTTCCTCCCGCGCGAAAAAGGCGGGGGCGGTGGACCTGCGGGTGACGGTCGACCGCGAGGTGAAGGAAGTGGAGATCGAGGGGCGGACCATGTTCATCGAGGCGCGGGTGACGGCAACCGCCTCGGGCCGGCCCCGGGTGGCGCACTGACGCCGGTCCCGCTGCGGGGGCGGTTTCCGGCCGGACAGGCGAAGTCGCAAGACATGTTTCGCCGCGACGGATTCACCCTTGACCTTGCCCCGCCGCGCCCTTAATCCGCGCCGCAGTGGCTAGGTAGCTCAGCTGGTTAGAGCGTGCGACTCATAATCGCAAGGTCGAGGGTTCGAGTCCCTCCCTCGCCACCACTTCCCTCCGATCAGTGCCCTGCCCACGGTCCATGCGGCCGATCCAGCCCATCCAGCCGCTGAAAGCCGTGCAGGCCGAAGAAATCGCGCTGGCCCTGGATCATGTTGGCCGTCCCCCGCGCGGTGCGCATCAGGTCGAACCAGGCGAGGCCCGAGGACAGCGCCGGAAGCCCCAGCCCGTGCAGCGCCCCCGCCGCCACGACGCGGCGCAGGGCGGGAACCGTCTGGCGCAGGAGGTCGGCGAAGAAGGGCGCGAGCATCAGGTTGCGGGTCGGGTCCTGTCCCAGCGCCTCGGCCATGTCGTTCAGCATCGCAGAGCGGATGATGCAGCCCGCCCTCCAGACCCGCGCGATCGCGGGCATGCGAAGCGCCCAGCCGAATTCGCCCGCGGCGGCGGTCATCATCGCGAAACCCTGCGCATAGCACAGGATCTTTCCCGCGATCAGCGCCTGTTCCAGATCATCCAGCGGCAGGTCGACCCGCCCAGGCGCGGGGCCATACACTGCCTCGCCCGCCGCCCTCTCGCCCCGCCGGGACGAGACGTTGCGCGCCATCACCGCCGCCTCGATCACCGGGATCGGGGTGCCAAGGTTCTGCGCCTCGATCGCCGTCCAGCGTCCGGTCCCCTTCTGGCCCGCCGCGTCGACAATCATGTCCAATAGCGGCCCGCCCGTCACCGGATCGGTCGCCGCCGCGACCTTGGCCGAGATCTCGATCAGGTAGGACCGCAGCACCCCCGCGTTCCAGCCCGCAAAGACCGGGGCGATCTGCGGGGCGTCCATGCCCAGACCATCGCGCATGACGCCGTAGACCTCGGCGATCATCTGCATGTCAGCATATTCGATGCCGTTGTGGACCGCCTTGACGAAATGGCCCGCCCCCGTCTCGCCCATGTGATCGGCACAGGGGGTGCCATCCTCGGCCCGTGCGGCGATGGCGCGGAAGACCTCTGCCATGCGGTCCCAGTCCTCGGCCCGGCCGCCCGCCATGATCGCCGGGCCGTGCCGCGCGCCCTCCTCGCCGCCCGAAACGCCGACCCCCATGAAGCGGAACGGCAGGCCGGCGGACGAGCGGCGGTTGGTGTCGTGGAAATTCGCATTGCCCGCGTCGATCACCAGGTCGTCGGGCGACAGAAGTGGGGCGAGCGCGGCAAGCTGGTCGTCCACCGCCTGACCGGCCGGAACCATCAGGATGATCGCCCGCGGGCCGGCCATCGCCGCCACCAGTGCCTCCAGCGTCTCGGCCGGGAAGATGCGGTCGGCCAAAGCACCCGCGCTGGCATGAAAATCGCGGGTGACCGCCGTGGTCCGGTTCCAGACGGCGATGGGAAAGCCCTTCTCGGCGATGTTCAGCGCCAGTGCCGCCCCCATCGTGCCAAGGCCCACCAGACCCACCTGCGGTTTCGTCACGGCCATTGCGCGCCCTTCCGGTTAAGGACGACCGAGTAGACCCCCGTCGTCGCGGTGATGAACAGCCGGTGCTTCGCCCGGCCTCCGAAACAGAGGTTCGAGACCCCTTCAGGCACCAGCACCTTGCCCATGAGATGCCCGTCGGGCGCCAGGCAATGCACCCCGTCCCCGGCCGAGGACCAGAGGTTTCCCTCATCGTCCACCCGGATGCCGTCGGCGGCTCCGGGGTCGATCCGGTGGAAGAGGGAACCCCGGCCCGGCCGCCCGGTTCCCATGTCGAAGGCCAGGATATGCCGGGGATCGTCCTGGAAGGCCCGCCCGGTGTCGGCCACGTAAAGCCGCGATTCGTCGGGGCTGAAGGCCAGCCCGTTCGGGCAGGCCATGTCGGTGATCACCGCCTCGATCGTCCCGTCGGGGTCGACGCGGTAGACCTGGCAGGGCAATTCTGCCTCGGCCTTGTAGCCTTCGTAGTCGCTGACGATCCCGTAATGCGGATCGGTGAACCAGATCGCCCCGTCACGGCTGACCACGACGTCGTTGGGACTGTTCAGCCGCCTGCCCCGATAGCTGTCGGCGATCACGGTGACGGACCCGTCCCATTCAGTCCGCGTGACGCGCCGCGTGCCATGCTCGCAGGAAATCAGCCGTCCCTGCCGGTCGCGGGTGTGGCCGTTGGCGTAATTCGACGGTGCGCGGAAGGTGGACAGGCCCGCCTCGCTCCAGCGCAGGATGCGGTCGTTCGGAATGTCCGAGAACAGCAGGCACTGGTGGTCGCCGAACCAGACGGGACCTTCCACCCAGTCGAACCCCTCGGCCAGTTTCTTCAGCGGCGCATTGTGCAGGACATAGGCGGCAAAGGCCGGATCGACGATCTGGAAGCAGGAAGCGCTTGCGGTCATGGGACAGCTCCGTTAGCGCTCACTCTCGCGCAGCGCGGCCGGGGGTCAACCCCCAATCGGCTGACCGGGCGGGAGGAGCAGATGGCGGAACACCCTTTGGCCGCAAGGCGGACGGCATGAGACGGCTGGTCGTCATGGGCGTCTCGGGCTGCGGCAAGTCCTCGGTCGGCGAGGCGCTGTCGCGGCGCCTGGGCATCCCCTACATCGACGGCGATGACCTGCATACGCCGGAAGCCGTTGCGAAGATGCGCCAGGGCATCCCGCTGACCGATGCCGACCGCTGGCCCTGGCTGGACCGGGTGGCGCAGGTCCTGCACGACCGCGCGCCGGTGATCGTCGGCTGTTCGGCGCTGAAGCGGGCTTACCGCGACCGGATCCGGGCCGGGGCGGGCGGCCCGGTGACGTTCATCCACCTCGCGGGCAGCCGGGACCTGATCGCCGGGCGGATGGCGACGCGCACGGGGCATTACATGCCGGTCACGCTTCTGGACAGCCAGTTCGCGGCGCTGGAAGTCCCCGGCCCGGACGAGGCGATCACGGTCGACATCGCGCTCGACCTGCCCGACCTGATCGATGCGGTACTGGCCCGGCTGCCCTGACCGCCCGCCCCGCCCTGCCCAACGCGGTCGCATTGTTCCGCCCGAAGGACCACCCTGCCGCCCCCGGTCGCAAGGGTGTCGCTTTCCGTCTTGATCCATCCGCCGTTCAGGCGCACACAGGACGGCGATGGTTCCCGGCCAAGCCAAGCGCGGCCGGGTGAAAAGGGAACGGGGTGAGGTGTAGGCATCAGCCGCCAAATCCCCGACTGCCCCCGCAACTGTAAGCGGCGAGCGACCCCTCTCATGCCACTGGCCCCAAGGCCGGGAAGGCAAGGGGAAGCCGAGACCCGCGAAGTCAGGAGACCTGCCATCGAAGCCAAGACCCACCGGGCGGGGTGTCCCGGAAGGAGTGTTCGATGGACGTCAAGACCGAAAGGCCCCCGGCCTCTCCTCCCTATGCCGTGGCGCAGTCCGCGCCGCATCAGGTGCTGGTCTGCAAGGCCTGCAAGCACAAGGGCGAGCCCTGCAAACCCGGCTTCGCACTGCTGAAGCAGCTGCGCGACGCGATCTCTGCCGCCGGGCTGGGCGACCAGTTCGAGGTGTCCGGCACCGCCTGCCTTGCCGGCTGCGTCCCCGATCATGGCGAGCCCTGCGTCGTGGGCTACCGCGCCACCGGCAAGGCCACCTGGCTTTTTGGCGACATCGACCCAGACCAACCGTTGGACGACCTGGTCGCCTTCGCCCGCACCTATGCCGCGCTGGAGGACGGCTGGCTGAACGGCCGGGACCTGCCGCCCCGGCTGTGCGACACCACGCTGGCCCGCATCCCCGCCGCGATCATCGTGACACGCGAGGGGCCGGTGCAATGACCCCTGGCCAGTCCCTGCCCTTCTTCCCGCCGCCGCACGGGGTCGCGACATGACCGTGCTGGAGTTGCGCAATGTCACCTGGGGTCCGAAGCGCGCGCCGGCGATCCTGCACGACATCTCCTTCACGCTGGCCGAGGGCGAGATCCTGGCGATCTGCGGTGCGAACGGGGCGGGGAAGTCCTCGCTCCTCCGGCTGCTCTACCGCCATCAGGCGCCGCTCTCAGGCTCGGTGATCGTCCAGGGCCGCGACCTCTGGCTCCGCCCCGCGCGCGAGGCGGCCCGGATCGTCGCCGCCGTGCTGCAGGAACAGCCGACCGACTTTGCCCTCACCTGCCGCGAGATCGTCGCGCTGGGTCGCCTGCCGCACCGGCAAGGCATGGGGCCGGGCGCCCGCGACACGGCGATCACCGACGCGGCGATGGTGCGGATGGACCTGTCCCAGCTCGCGGACCGCCGCTTCGGCACCCTGTCGGGCGGCGAGCGTCAGCGGGTCATGGTCGCCCGCGCGCTGGCGCAAGAGCCGCGGATCCTCGTGCTGGACGAACCCACCAACCACCTCGACATCCGCCACCAGCTGGAGCTTCTGCGCCTTCTCCGCGGCCTTGGCCTGGCCGTCGTCTGCACGCTCCACGACCTCACCCTCGCCGCCGATTTCGCCGACCGCGTCCTGATCCTGGACCAGGGCCGCGTGATCGCCGACGCGCCCCCCGACCGGGCGCTGACCGAGGCGACCATCGCCCAGGCCTTCCAGGTCATTCCCCGCATCGACCGCTCTGGCGCGTCCCCCCGTTTCTCCTTCCGACTGGACCACTGAATGAAAGCCCTCCTCGCCCTTCTCCTCCTCTCCACCCCCGCGCTGGCCTTTCCGGTCACGGTGCAAAGCTGCAACCGCTCCGTCACCTTCGACGCCCCGCCGCAGAGGGCCATCGCCAACGACGTGAACCTGGTCGAGATGATGCTGGCCCTTGGCCTGCGCGACCGGATGGTGGGCTATACCGGCGTCTCGGGCTGGAAGACATTGGACGAAGAACTGCGCCATGGCATCGCCGAACTCCCCGAACTTTCCGCCCAATACCCCACGCGCGAGGTGCTCGCCGGGGCCGAGCCGGACTTTTTCTTCGCCGGCTGGAACTACGGCATGAAGGTCGGCGGCGAAGTCACGCCCGAAACGCTGGAGCCGCTGGGCATCAAGACCTACGAGTTGACCGAAAGCTGCATCTTCGTCGGCCCCAAGGCGCGATCCACGATGCAGGACATGTACAACGACCTTCTGAACCTCGGCACCATCTTCGGCGTCGAGGACCGGGCCAAGGAACTTGTCGCCGGGTATGAGGCCAGGCTCGCCGAGCTTACCTCCGGCGTCGACCATAGCAAACCTCTGCGCATCTTCGTCTACGACTCGGGCGAGGAAACCCCCTTCACCGCCGGAGCCTACGCCATTCCCACCGCGCTGATCGAGGCGGCGGGCGGCAAGAACATCATGGACGACCTCGAGAAAAGCTGGGCCACCGTCGCCTGGGAGCCGGTGGTGGAGCGGAACCCCGAGGTCATCGTGATCGTCAACTATGGCGACGTGACGGCGGAACAGAAGATCGCCTTCCTGGAAGGCAACCCCGCTTTCGCCAACATCGACGCGGTGAAGAATGATCGATATGTGGTCCTCGAATACGTCGAAGCCACCCCCGGCCCCCGCAACATCCGCGCGGTGGAAAAGCTGGTGAAGGGCTTCTGGGGAAAGTGATGCAGCGATGCAGCGGCCAGAACCACCCGGGCGCCGATTTCTTCAAGGAAATCGGACCGGAGCCTTTGAAGGCTCCGATGCGGAGTTTTCGAAAACTCCGCGCCCCGGGGGCAGCCGTCACACCCTGGGTCAGCTGACATGACCGAAACCCCGCTCGCCACCCCCGCCTCCCCCACCCTGCGCCTCACGCGCCGGGCGGGTGTCGTGCTGGGTGGCGGGGCGGTTCTTCTTCTCGCGATCCTGATCGCCGTCTCGGTCGGCGCGGTCCCCGTCCCGCTCTCGACCGTCTGGGGCATCCTTGCGCATCGCCTGACGCCCGGCCTCGTCACCCCTGACTGGACCGAAGGCCGCGAGGCCATCGTCTGGGACATCCGCTTCCCCCGCGCTCTGCTCGCCGCGCTGGTCGGCGCGGGCCTTGGGCTGACGGGCGCCGCCCTGCAATCCGTGACGCGCAATCCGCTGGCCGACCCGCACCTTCTGGGCATCTCCTCGGGTGGAGCCTTCGGGGCCATTGCCGCGCTGCTGCACACCGGGCTGTTCCTGGGAGTTCTGACCGTCCCCTTGATGGCCTTCGCCGGGGCGCTGGCCGCCACGCTTCTGGTCCTGGCCGTGGCGCGAGTGACAGGGGCGACCTCGGCCGACCGGCTGGTCCTTGCAGGGGTCGCGGTCAGCTTCATCATCATGGCCGGGGCCAACGTCTTGATCTTCCTCGGTGATCCCAAGGCGACGCATACCGTCGTGTTCTGGATGCTGGGGGGACTTGGCCTCGCCCAGTGGTCGCACCTGGTCTATCCGCTGGCGGTCCTCGCTCCCGCCGGGCTATGGCTCTGGACGCAGGCCCCCGCGCTGAACGCCATGTCGCTGGGCGACGAAACCGCCGCCTCGCTGGGGATCGCGGTGGACCGCTTCCGTCTGACCGTCTTCGTCGCCGGGGCGCTCATCACAGGGGTCATGGTTGCGTTTTCCGGGCTCATCGGCTTTGTCGGCCTGATGATGCCGCATCTCGTCCGCTTCGCCGTGGGAGGCGACAACGCCCGCGTCCTGCCGCTTTCGGCGCTGGCCGGGGCGATCTTCCTGGTGGCCGCCGACACCGTCGCCCGCGTGGTCATGGCACCCGAGGACATGCCCATCGGCGTCGTCACCGGCCTTGTCGGCGGGGTGTTCTTCCTGTGGCTGATGGCCCGCAAAGCATGAAGATCATGATCCAGGGCGCCGGGTCGAACGTCGGCAAGTCGATGCTGGTCGCTGGTCTCTGCCGGCTGTTCACGCGTCGGGGTTTGACGGTCCGCCCGTTCAAGCCGCAGAACATGTCGAACAACGCAGCCGTCGCGACGGGGGGAGAAATCGGCCGCGCCCAGGCCCTGCAAGCCCGCGCCTGCGGCGTCGCACCCCATGTCGACATGAACCCCGTCCTGCTGAAGCCCGAGTCGGAGACCGGCGCGCAGGTCATCGTCCAGGGAAAGCGCCTGACCACCGTCCGCGCAAGGGACTACGCGGCGCTGAAGCCGCAACTGATGGCCCCCGTCCTCGACAGCTTCCACCGGCTGCAAGCGCAAGCCGACCTCGTCATCGTGGAAGGCGCGGGCAGCCCGGCCGAGGTGAACCTGCGCGCGGGCGACATCGCCAACATGGGATTCGCCATCGCCTCGCAGACCCCCGTGATCCTGACCGGGGACATCGACCGCGGCGGCGTCATCGCGCAACTGGTCGGCACGCAAGCCGTCCTCGGCCCCGCCGACGCCGCCATGATCCGGGGTTTCCTCATCAACAAATTCCGCGGCGATCCCCGCCTTTTCGACGACGGCTACCGCCTGATCGAGGCGCGCACTGGCTGGCAAGGCCTTGGCGTCGTCCCCTGGTTCCCCGAGGCCCACCGGCTTCCCGCCGAGGACGCCGCCGACCTCGGCGGCACGCGCGGCAGCGGCAGTTTCCTGATCGCCGTCCCCCACCTGAACCGCATCGCCAATTTCGACGACGTCGACCCCCTCGCCCAGGAACCCGGCGTCACGCTCCGCATCATCAAACCCGGCCAGCCCCTGCCGGTCGAGGCCGACCTGATCATCCTGCCCGGCAGCAAGGCCACCATCGCCGACCTGGCACACTTCCGCCAGCAAGGCTGGGACATCGACCTTGCCGCCGCTCTGCGCCGGGGCGCGCGGGTGCTTGGCCTCTGCGGCGGCTACCAGATGCTGGGCCGCGAGATTGCAGACCCCGACGGCATCGAGGGCAAACCGGGTTCGGTCCCCGGCCTCGGGCTCCTGGACCTGACCACCGTGATGACCGCCGACAAGCGCGTCACCGAGACCGAGGCGCTTCATCCCGCCTCCGGCACCCGCGTCCGGGGCTATGAAATCCACCTCGGCCGCACCGACGGCCCCGACCGCGCCCGGCCGATGTTCACCGTGGACGGCCAGCCCGAAGGTGCGCTGCGCGAGGACGGGCGCGTCATGGGCAGCTACCTTCATGGCATGTTCACCGAGGACGCCTTCCGCCGCGCCCTCCTGACAAGTCTTGGCGCAACGCCGGGGACGGCCAGCTACGACCGCACGGTCGAGGAGACGCTGGACGCACTGGCCGACCACCTGGCGGCCCATGTCGATTGCGACGCTCTCCAGCGGATCGCCGGCACCGCTCTGGCAAATCTGACACATCCCGGCTGATTTCGGTTTTTCCACTGCTATCCGGGTCAAAGGAGGAGGCGTAGACTGGCGCCAATTTTCAACGGGTTCCGCCCCCGCGCGCACGGACCGGCCCAGCCCTGAACGAGGATCGATCATGAAGCTCGTCTCTCTTGCAATTGTATCGGCGCTGTCCCTGACCGGGCCGGTGGCCGCCCAGGATGGTTTCTACTACGGCCTCGGCCTTGGCGTGACCAACAGCGAGACGGCCACGACGGCGATCGCGGGATTCAAGCCCGAAGCGACCGATTATTCGCTGGCCCTGACTGCGGGCTACCGCTTTGCCTCGCCCGGAACCCTGCACTTCGGGATCGAGGGCAACCTGGACGTGTTCGACGGCAAGACCATGTTCGATGACACCTTCCAGGACATCGGCCGCGCCGCTTGCGACAACGCCGCGCCCACCTGGTGCAGCATCGACACCGTCCTGCGCCTGCGCGGGACGGTGTCGACCGACCTGGCCAATGGCAGCCGCGTGATGGCCTCGATCGGTGCCGTGGCCGTGCAGGGCTGGGGGGAACAGGGCAACAGCGACTACAAGGACACCCACGGGACGGGCATGTCCTGGGGCCTGTCCTGGGAGGCCCCGCCCTCGCTGGGCGCCCCGGTCCGGGTCGACGTGAACTGGGATTCCATCAAGAACGACAACCTTGAACGCTTCGACCAGACGCTCGATATGGTCGGACTGCGCATGTCCTACATGTTCTGATCGTCGGATTGGCGGACGCGAAGGGCGTACGGGCAACAGGTCCGGATTTTTCGCGCCGCCGGTCGCATTGCCCAACTTCCGGCCCAGCCACATGGCAAGCTTCCCAAGCCCAGCAGACAGCGGTCGCCGGGTAAAACGTGAAAGGATCCGAAATGAAACTCGCTCTCGTCGTCGTGGCCCCGGCACTGATGCTGGCCGGTGTGGCCGCCGCACAGGATGGCCTTTACTACGGCGTCGGTCTTGGCGTGACCAATAGCAGCACCGTCGCTCCGATCGTCGATTTCTACGAAGCCGAAGCGACGGACCTGTCGCTTGCGCTGACTGCAGGCTACCGCTTTGCAAGCACCGGCCCGTACAGCTTCGGGGTGGAGGGCAACCTCGACATCCTTGGCGGAGAGACGATGGCCGACGGAACCGATGCCTGCACCGGCACGTCCCCGTCCTGGTGCTCGATCGACGCCGTCCTGCGCCTGCGGGGTACCGTGACGAACGACCTGGCAAATGGCGGCCGCCTCATGGGTTCGCTGGGCATCGCCGTCGTGCGCGGCGTGAGCGAGAACGGCCCCGGCAACAACCTCGACACGACGGGGCGCGGGCTGTCGCTTGGCCTGGCCTGGGAACAGGTGGGCGGAATGCCGGTCCGCGTCGATGTGAACTACGATGCGATCCGGAACGACAACCAGCCCGCCTACGAACGGGACCTCGACCTCGTCGGCCTGCGCGTCTCGTACATGTTCTGATCTGTTGCGACAGGGCGGCCCGTCCGCCCTGCCGCCTAGGCCCTACTGCGCCGCGCAGTCCGCGATGGTCCGCGCGATGCCGCCCAGAAGCGCCGCATAGGCCCCCGGTCCCGCCTCCAGCGACGAGCCGACCGGGTCCAGCGCCCCGCCGACCCTGACGCCGGTCCCTTCGGCCAGCTGCTCGACCAGTGCCGGGTCGTGCTGGACCTCGGGGAACAGGCACACGACCCCGCCCGCTTCCAGCTCGGCCCGCAGTCCGGCCAGCCGCGCGGCCCCCGGCGAGGACGCATCGCCCAGCGCGACGCTGCCGGCCAGCTTCAGGCCATAGTGGTCGCCGAAATAGCCGAAAGCCTCGTGGAAGGTGACCAGCGACTTGTCCCTGACCGGGGCCAGCAGCGCGGCAAGTTCTGCGTCCAGGGCCGCGATGCCGTCGACGGCCGCGGCGGCATTGGTCTCGTAGGTCACGGCATTCTCCGGATCCAGCCGCGCAAGTTCGGTCGCGATCAGGCCCAGCCAGACCGTTGCATTGTCGGGGTCCAGCCAGGCATGCGGGTCCTCTGCGCCGTGGTCGTCTCCATCATGGCCCGACTCCTCGGCCCCCTGCGGCTCTGCCGCCCCATAGCCGCGCCGGGCGGTTCCCTCGGCGTCCAGAAGCGCCAGTGCCGCCGCGCCTTCGGGCCGGCTTGCCATCGCGCTGTCCAGCCAGGGCGTCAGTTCCGGCCCGATCCAGACCACCAGGTCCGAGTCCGCCACGGCGCTGGCCTGGCTGGGCTTCAGCTGGAAGTCGTGCTCGTCCGCGCCCTTGGCCAGCAAAAGCTCGGGCGCACCAAGATCGCCCATCACCTGCGCCACCAGAGCATGGACCGGCGGAATATCGGTCACCACATTCGGGACATCGGCCAGGGCCGGGGTGGCGGTCAGAAGAAAAGTAATGATATAACGCATGACGTCGGGGCCTTTCCGTTGCGGCCCGATCTATGTATGTAATACTATAACAGGTCAAGCCCCTTGGGTTCCGCCATGCACGACTCTCCCGACTGCCCCGGATGCGCCACGCCCGACCTGGCCTTCGCCGCCCATGACCACGCCCATTGCGCCCATGACGCGCTGGAGCGGGCCGACGCCGTAACCCAGGCCGCGGGCGCGCGGATGACACCGGTCCGGCGCCGGGTGCTGGAGATCCTGCTGGAAGACCACAAGGCGCTTGGGGCCTACGACGTGCTGGCGCGGCTGGCGCAGGACGGGTTCGGCAACCAGCCCCCCGTTGCCTACCGCGCGCTGGAATTCCTGGTGGAACAAGGCCTTGCCCATCGCATCCAGCGCCTGAACGCCTTCACCGCCTGCGTCCATCCCGGCGAGGATCACGCCCCTGCCTTCCTGATCTGCCGCAGCTGTCACGCCGTCGCCGAAGCCGGCGCCGCCGCCGCCCGCCACTCGCTAGAGGCCGAGGCCGCCCGCGCCGGTTTCGTCGCCGAACGCGTTACCATCGAGGCGCTCGGCCTCTGCCCGAACTGCCGGGGGCAGGCATGAGCCTCATTTCCGCCGACCACGTCTGCGTCCGCTTCGGCGACGAAGAGGTGCTGCACGACATCAGCCTGAAGGTCGATCCGGGCGAGATCGTCACGATCCTGGGCCCCAACGGATCGGGCAAGTCCACCCTGCTGCGGGCGCTTCTGGGTATCGTTCCCGTCGCCGAGGGGCGGGTCGCACGCGCCGAGGGGCTGAAGATCGGCTATGTCCCGCAGCGGCTGATGATCGACCGAACCCTGCCGATCACCGTCCGCCGCTTCCTGTCGCTGCCCCATCGCGTCGGCGACGATGCGGCCGAGGATGCTCTGGTCCGCGTCGGCATGGCCGGACAGGGGGCCAAGCAGATGACCACGCTGTCCGGCGGACAGTTGCAGCGGGTCCTGCTGGCGCGCGCCCTTCTGGGACGGCCGCAGCTTCTGATGCTGGACGAACCGACCTCGGGACTGGATCAGCCGGGCGAGGCCTCCTTCTACCGCCTGATCGAGGAGGTGCGCCGCGAAACCGGCGCCGCCGTGCTGATGATCAGCCACGACCTGCATGTCGTCATGGCGGCCAGCGACCGGGTCATCTGCCTGAACGGCCACATCTGCTGCGAGGGAACGCCGCGCGTGGTCTCGAACGCGCCGGAATACCGCGCGCTTTTCGGACTGGGGACGCAGGGCGCGCTGGCGCTCTACCGGCACGAACACGACCACGACCACGGCGACGGCCACCCGCACCACCACCACCACCACGAGCACGACCATGCTTGACGATTTCCTGGTCCGCGCGGCCCTTGCTGCCGTGGGGCTTTCGCTGGCGACCGGACCCTTGGGGTCTTTCGTGGTCTGGCGGCGGATGGCCTATTTCGGCGATGCGACGGCCCACGCCGCCGTCCTGGGCGTGGCGCTGGCGCTGGCGACCGACCTGCCGATCGGTCTTGGCACCCTGACCGTGGCGCTGGCGATGGCCATCACGGTGGCGGGCCTGTCGGCGCGGGGCTGGGCGATGGACACGACGCTCGGCGTCCTCGCGCATTCGGCGCTGGCCTTCGGTCTGGTCGCGGTCAGCTTCTTTCCCACCGTGCGCACCGACCTTTCGGCCTATCTCTTCGGCGACATCCTTGCCGTCTCGCGCCCGGAACTGGGTCTGGTCTGGCTTGGCTCGCTTGCGGTGCTGGCCCTTCTGGCCTGGCGCTGGCAAAGCCTGCTGACCGCCACCTTGTCCGAGGACCTGGCCCATGCCGCCGGGATCAATCCCGACCGCGAAAGGCTGGTTCTGGTCGTCGCGCTGGCGCTCGTCGTGGCCGTCGCGCTGAAGATCGTCGGCGCGCTGCTGATTGCCGCGATGCTGATCATCCCCGCCGCCACCGCGCGCAGCTTTGCCCGCACGCCCGAGGCGATGGCCGGCGCCGCCATCGCCATCGGCGCCGCTTCGGGAATCGGGGGGCTTGGCCTGTCGCTCTGGCAGGACACGCCTGCCGGACCGTCGATCATCGTCGTCGCCGCCACGCTCTTTGCGCTGGCCTCGACCCTCCGGCGCGGCTGACACCAGAAATCTGCCGCTCTGCCCGAAGCTTGCCAAAATTCCCGGCTAAGCCGGCCGAACAAGAACAAGGACCACGCCCCGTGTTTCGCCTGATCGGTTTCCTCGTGATGTTCACCGCCACCGCCGGCGGTTACATGTATTTCGACTACAAGATGTCCGCGCGCTGGTCCGGGCGCGAGGATGCCGAGGGGCTGACCTTCAGCGAATACCTCTCTGGCCTGTCTGGTCGGCTGGCCGGGATGGGTGGCGCGGCCTCGGCCGCCGGGCTGCCGACGCGGCTGGCCGACATGCTGCCGAAACCGCCCGAAGGCTGGACCGTGCGTCCGACGGAACCCGGCGATGTCGACGGCTTCCTGCCGAAAAGCGTCAAGAAGGCCGATCCCAAGGCCGTCGCCGCCGTGAAGCAGATGGGCGAGGCCACGGGCGGCTCGGGCACCGAGGTCGCGCTTCTGACCTACGAATCCGGCGACCGGAAGGTCGTCATCAAGGCGATCCGCTATCCCAACATCATCTTCACCAGCTTCGCCGCCATGCAGCAGCGGATGGAGCTGCAGATGATGACCGCCGAGTTCCGGGGCACCGAATTCATGACCGTCCGCGGCCTGGACGTGACGGAGGATCTTCTGCCCGAAGGCTTCCGCGGCCGGTATTTCCTGGCAAATGTCGGCGCTCAGATCCACCTGCGCGTTCTCGCCCCCAAAAGGATGAGCGACGAGGACCTTGTCGCCTTCTTCCAGACGCTTCACGTCAAGGCGATGAATGCCGACGTCATCGACAAGGTCGAAGGGCTGGGCGATGTCCCGGTGATCGTGCTCGCCTCGGCACTGGACGATGCCGGGCGCGAGGCCTACCTCGCCGACCTTGCCGCCCGCAAGGCCGAACTCGCCGCAAAGGAGGCCGAGCTTCAGCAGGACGCGGCAGCCGCAGCGGCGGCAGCTCCGATCAAGGAGGAGGACGGCGGCGGCTTCCTCGGCACCCTGTTCGGCGCGGGCAAGGCCGCCCCGGCCGAGGATGGGTCGGCCCCGGCGGCGAAGGCGGGCTGCGTGAAGGACAAGGACGGGGTCAAGCGGTGCCGGGTGGAAAGCGCCGCCCCGGCCGCGGACTGATCAGAACTTCAGCCCGGAAAAGCGCGAAGGGGCCTGCGGCACCCCGGGAAGCACGCACAGCATCTCGTACAAGAGGTTCGCCCCGATCAGCGCCGTGTTGCCCGAAGGGTCATAGGGCGGCGAGACCTCGACCAGGTCGCAGCCCACAAGGTTGAGCCCCGCGCAGCCGCGCACGATCTCCAGCGCCTGCCAGGTCGTCAGCCCGCCCGGCTCGACCGTTCCGGTCCCCGGAGCAAAGGCGGGGTCCAGGCTGTCGATGTCATAGGACAGGTAGACCGGCGCGTCGCCGACCCGGTCCCGCACGATCGCCATCAGCGGGGCCAGCGCCTTGTGCCAGCACTCCTCGGCCTGGACCACGGTCCAGCCCTGCCTGCGACCCCAGTCGAAGTCGTCCGCCGCATAGCCGGTCGCGCGCAGCCCGATCTGGAACACCTTGTCATTGATCAGACAACCGTCCTCCCACGCCCGGCGGAAGGGACAGCCGTGGGCCACCTTCTCGCCGAACATCGTGTCGTTGATGTCCGCATGCGCATCGACATGGATCAGCGCCACCGGGCCGTGCCAGTCCCGGATCGCGCGCAGGACGGGCCAGGTCAGCGTATGGTCGCCCCCCAGCGTCAGCGGGATCACCCCGTGCGACAGCACCTCGCGGTAGTGCGCGGTGATGAGGTCCACCGTCTTCTTCAGATCGAAGGTGTTGATCGCCACGTCGCCCAGGTCCGCGACCTGCAAATGCTCGAACGGTGCTGCGCCGGTGGCCATGTTATAGGGACGGATCATCCGGCTTTCGTCGCGGATCTGCCGCGGCCCAAGCCGGGTGCCAGGGCGATTGCTGGTACCGTGGTCCATCGGTATCCCGATGAAGGCCGCATCCAGCCCCTTGCCCGAAGTCGCCGCCGGCAGCCGCATCATCGTCGCCGGTCCGCCGAAGCGCGGCATCTCGTTGCCGCCGAGAGGTTGGTTGAAGCCCGCCATGTCTGCCTTCCCTGGTGCCAAAGCCAGACTGGCGCGGAACCTCCGGCACCGCAAGCCGCCCCGGCGGTGCCGGACGCAGGCCTACTGACCGGCAGGCGTCAGCGTGATCGTCTCGCTGTTCGTCCGGCAACTGTTCGGGATGCCATCCACGCAGCCGTCCGTGGTCTGTTCCAGAAGATAGACGCCGTTGCCCTGGTCTTTCAGGGAATAGATCCCCTCGCCGCTGCCCGTCACCCCGCTGCCCGACAGCGTATAGCTTACAGCACCGCCGCCGATGTTGACCGGCGTGTACTCAAAGACCGCGCGGCCTCCCGGAAATTCGCCTTCCAGGGTGAACGGGGCCACAAGGTCCGCGACCTTCCCGGTGACACTGATCTTGGACCCGCCGCCGCTTGCCGTCCAGGGCCCCAGGGTGGCCGCCCCGCCCTGCTTCGGACAAAGCTTCTCCAGGATGCCCGAAGCCGCCCCGGCCAGATCGCCGGCCTCGCCCGTGGCCAGGAAATTCCCCATCACCAGCGACCAGCCGGCAGGCGGACCGGCCACATGGCTTACGACGACCACCGGATCGCCGCTTTCGCCCACCGTCACCGGACAGCCCTTGTACGCTCCGGCAAGGTCGGCCTGCAATGCGGCGACCAGCGCCGCGGCGTCGGCCGCAGCCTCGGGCGCGCCGGGGCTGATCCCGACCACCGTGTCGGCAAGCGCAGGAGAGGTCAGGACAACAAGGCAAAGGGCTGGCGAAAGGCGCATGGCAGGCTCCGTTGCTGGTCTGCCTCAAGGAATAACGCAGCCGGGAAACCGCACAAGTCCCGGCATCACCGGCGCGACATCGCCTCAGCCCCCAAGCACCCTGTCCAGCACCGCGCCGACCTCGGTCCCCTCGCTGATCTGCGGCAGGCTTGGCGTCAGCCCGTCGGCGGCTTCCTTCCGCGCCACGTCCATTGCCGCAACCGGAAATGCCTTGCGCGGGTCCGGCTCGGCCCGCAGGGCGCGGTCGAAGAAGGACTCGCCGAACTCGGTCCATTTCGCGCCGTCGCGGCAGCCAAAGGACGTCCGGTCCCCGGCCGCCGCCGTGATGACCAGCCTGCCGGGTGCGGCGATATCGTCGATGAAGGACCCCGAGAAACAGGCCGACAGCACGATCACCGCCGGGCCGATGCCACTGTCGTCCAGCATCTGAGCAAACTCCGCCGCCGTCAGGTCCTTGGTCCCCGCCTCGTAGAAATCCAGTGAAAAGAGGTCCTCCTTCCCGTGCGAGGTCAGGAACAGGAAGGCCAGGTCCTCCGCCCCCTGCCGCGCCCCGATCTCCTTCAGCGCGCGGGCCAGGTTCGCGCGGTTCGCCATCGGATAGCGCGTCGGGTGGTCATGGCTGTTGGCCAGCTTCAGCGTGCGCGGACCCGACCCATACTGCGCATCCAGGATCGCCGAGACGCTTTCCACCTCGGTCAGGAAGACCGATTGATCCTCGGTCCCGCCCAAGGCCAGCGCGAAGACGTCGGACTGACCCGGGACCTGCGGCACCAGAGCTGCCACCTGCTCTCCCATCAGCCGGTCCTGCGCGGCATAAAGCCCCTCGACGTCGACCACGGTGTAGGTGTCGGACATGGCCGTCTGGGGGAAGACGTAAAGCTCCTCCACGCTGAACCAGCGCAGCGCCACCTCCTTCGTCCCCAGGAATACCACCGCCATCACCAGTCCCGCACGCAGCCACTGCCGTACCGGAGCGCGCAACAGCCAGACCAGAAGCGCGATCTGCACCAGATGGGAGACGGCCCGGATCGCGTCGACACGCCCTTGCGTCGCGTAAAGCTCCGGCGCCTCGCGATAGAGCGTCCAGAGCGCCAGGTTGATCACTGCCACCAGCAGGAACAAAGCCGTGACCATCCGCGCCAAGAGGTCCATCCGCCCGACCAGCGCCAGCCCGATGACCAGCCCCGCCACCATCACCGCGCTTTGCGCCACGGCCAGCTGCACACCCCAGAGCGACAGCTCGCCCCCTAGCCCAAAGGCCATCACCTGAGCGGCATATTCCGCCAGCCAGGAGACAACGATCGCCGCCAGTGCGACCAGCGCGGGTCGGGCCGGGGATATCGGTGAAGTTGTAAACGATTCTGCCTTTTCCATGCGGCCTGTTGAAATCCAAGAAACGGGCAAGACTGCGGCAAAGCGGTGAAAACCCTTGCCCGCCGCGCAAACCCTGCCCCACGTTCTTGTGCATGACCGACAGCATGTCGTTTTCGGACCTCAAAGGTCGCGTAACTTTGCCCGCTTTCCCCCGGCTCTGGCAGATAGGGGCAAATCTTTTGCGGGAGTCCCTTCCATGAAAACCCACGTCAAGGCCCTCGTCGTCGGCGGCGGTGCCGTCGGTACCGGCATCGCCTACCACCTGGCGAAGGCCGGATGGGACACCATGCTGGTCGAGCGTGACGAGCTTACCGCCGGCTCCACCTGGCACGCGGCGGGCCTTCTGCCGCTCTTCAACATGAGCTACGCGACGACCCACATCCACAAGTACTCGGTCGACTTCTACAAGGGACTGGAGGCCGAGACCGGCCTTAACCCGGGTTTCTACGTCGTCGGCAACCTGCGCATGGCGCAGCACCAGCAGCGCATGGACGAGTACATGCTCTACTCCTCCGTGGCTGAGACCGCCGGGGTCTACCACGAATTCCTGACGCCCAAGGAAATCAAGGACCGCTGGCCGCTCGTCCGGACCGAGGACCTGATCGGCGCGCTCTACCACCCGCAGGACGGCTACATCAACCCGGCCGACGTGACGCAGGCGATGGCCAAGGGCGCGCGGCAACTGGGCGCCACCATCGAACGCAAGATCCAGGTCGACGGCTACCGCTGGACCGGGTCGGAATGGATCGTCTCCTGCACCCGTCTGGAAGAAAAAGGCGGCATGCTCGTCGCCACTGACGACAAGTTCGACATCACCGCCGAACACGTCGTCACCGCCACCGGCAACCACGCCCAGCGGACCGCCAAGCTCCTCGGCATCAAGACCCCCGCCGTCGTCGTCGAGCACCAGTACATCGTGACCGAGCCCGACCCGGCCCTTGTCGAATGGCGCAAGACCAACCCGCAGCACCCGGTCCTCCGTGACGCCGACGCCAAGTGGTACGTCCGCGAGGAACGCGGCGGCTGGATCCTTGGGCCCTACGAAAAGGGCGCCCCGGCCCGCTTCCAGTACGGCGTCCCCGACAGCTTCCGCGCCGACCTCTTCCCCCTCGACCTCGAACGGATCGAGCAGGAATACATGTCCTTCATCCACCGGATCCCGTCCTCGGAAACCGTGGGCCTCAAGGACGATTACAACGGCCCGATCTGCTACACCCCCGACGGCAACCCGCTGGTCG
>JAIXZY010000035.1 GCA_027489355.1 Paracoccaceae bacterium
ACGGGGACGGCAAGAAGAACCTGTGGAGCGACGACCCGGCGGATGCGCTGGCCTCGACGGCCAACTACCTGCGGTTCTGGGGGTGGAAGAAGGGGATGCCTTGGGGGGTGGAGGTGCGCCTGCCGGAAGGGTTCGACTACGACCAGACGACCGAGCGGGTGGTGAAGCCGGTTTCGGAGTGGCAGGCGATGGGCGTGCGGACCGTTTTCGGCGCGGACTTGCCCGACCACGGGCCGGGGTCGATCCTGCTGCCGGGCGGCCATCGCGGGGCGGCTTTCCTGATCTGGCCGAACTTCCAGGTCATCGAGAAATACAACACGGCGGACGCCTATGTGGTGGCGATCGGGTCGCTGTCGGACCGGCTGAGGGGCGGACCTGCGATCCAGTCGGGCTGGCCACGCGATCTGCGGGCCTTGACGCTTGACGAGCGGCGGGAGCTGCAGGAGCGACTGACCGGCGCGGGGTTCGATGCGGGCGGGGTCGACGGGCGGATGGGGCCAAAGACGGTGGCGGCGGTGAAGGCCTTCCAGAAGGCGCGCGGGATGGTGCCGGACGGCTATCCCTCGTTGGAGGTGCTGGCGGCACTGCGCTAGCTGTCCACGGTGGACAGCCTGTCCAACCGTCTGGAATCAAGGGCTTGGCTGCGGAGATCAAGGGTTTATTAAGCTTTGGCCGAGGCCGTCCGACCCCGGCGTCTCACCCCGCTGGGGCGGCTCCTGCATGGATCGCTGACGCGCACGGTTTTTGTCTCGTCGTCGGGCTTCGCCTCCTCCTCGGCTGATGGGGGTTTCACCCCCAAACCCCAGGATATTTGGAGAAGGGAAAGGGGCCGGGTCAGCCCTCTTTCCGAAGGCGGACGAGGAAGAAGCCGTCCATCCCTCCCCGGTCAGCCCATTGGTCGGGGCGCAGGCGAAGGGCGCCGTCAGGGGTCCACCAGCTTGCGCAGATGCCAGGGAGGTCGGGGCGTTCGACGGTGAGCGTCGGGTGGCGGCTCAGGGCGGCGGCGAGTTGAGCCTCGCCTTCCTCGGGCAGGAGCGAGCAGGTGGAGAAGACGAGGCGGCCGCCCGGTCTGAGCCAGGTCAGGGCGCGGTCGATGAGTTGGGATTGGAGGGTGGTGAGCGAGGGAAGCTCCGATCCGTCCTTGACGAAGGGCAGGTCCGGGTGGCGGCGGATGGTGCCGGTGGCGGAACAGGGGGCGTCGAGGAGGATGGCGTCGAACTGTCCCTCGGGTTGCCAGTGCAGCGCGTCGGCGGTGACGACGGTCGCGGTCAGGCCGGTGCGGGCAAGGTTGGCCTGCAGGCGGGCCAGGCGGGGGGCGGAGATGTCGAGAGCGGTGACATCGGCTCCGGCGGCGGCGAGTTGCAGGGTCTTGCCGCCGGGGGCGGCGCAGAGGTCGAGGATGCGCTCGCCGGGTCGGGGTTGCAGGAGCTTGGCCGGGAGGGCGGCGGCGGCGTCCTGGACCCACCAGCCGCCCTCGGCGTAGCCGGGAAGTGTGGAGAGCTGGCCGGGGGTGCGGAGGCGGAGGCTGCCGGTGGGGAGGAGGTCGCCCTCCGGGTGGGGGAAGCCCTCGCGCAGGGTGAGGTCGAGCGGGGGTTCCTGGGAGTGGACGGTCTCGATGGCGGTGGTGACCTCGCGGCCGTAGGTATGGACGAGGGGTTGGCGAAGCCAGCGGGGGAGTTTCTGGACCGGCAGCGTGACAGGGTCAGGCAGGGCGCGGAGGACGGCGTTGACGAGGCCGGTCAGGTGGGCGGTCCGCTTGCCGCCCTGCCGGGTGATCTCGACCGCAGCGTTGACGGTCCCGTGGGCGGGGGCGCCGAGGCTGCGCTCCACCACGGCGAGACGGAGGGTGTTGCGGACGGTGAGGGGCGGGGATTTGCGGAGGTGTTTCTCCAGCAGCTTGTCCGCCGGGTCGAGGTGGCGGAGGGTCGTTTCGGCCAGCCGCAGGGCGCGGGCGCGGTCGGCTGGGGGGAGGTGATCGCCGGAGAAGTCGGAGAGCATCCTCCCTTCGCCCAGGACGCCGTCCAGGATTGCGACTGCGGTGGCGCGTGCGGTGACCCCTTCGGCCATGTCCGTCCTCTTGCTGGTGCTGGGCGCGGGGTTATATCAGGAGGGAGGGCCACACAAGGAAAGGGTCGGACATGGAAGACGATCTGCCCCCGGCGGCGAAGCGGGCGCTGGCCGAGGCCGAGGCGCGGCGGAAGGCGGCGGCATCGAAGGAGCCCCTGCCGAAGGAACTGGGGGGCCGGGATGGGCCGGAGCCGGTGCGGTACGGCGACTGGGAGAAGAAGGGGCTGGCGGTCGATTTCTGAGGGGGCTTTTCGAGGCCGATCCTCGTTCGCCGTCGGCGTCACCTCGCCCGTGTCCACGGTGGACATTTCCGGATTTCCATTTAAGTGCAACGGCTTGACTGCGGGCGTTAGGGAGCCGGAAAGGATGTTTCACGAGGCCCGCAGCACCCGAACGTGCGAACAAGGTGGACGTGGCGGCAAGTCCGTGACGGGGCGGGCCGTGCATCGACCGGACCCGAGGATGGCAGGACGCCCGCTTGCCTCGGCCGAAGTCTGATGACCCCACACGGCGCGCGCGCCCCGGCGAATGGATCGCCGGGGAAAAGTGCCGCTTGGGCTAGAGGCACAGATAAAGGTGCTGGGACTGGTAGGTGTAGGAGTTGTAGGAGGAAGACGCATATTCGGCGCGCTGCTTGCCGCCGGCACGGCAGATGCGCGTGGCTTCGGCCTGGTTTTCCTCGGTCTTGCCGGAGGCATAGTCGACCAGCTTGACGCTTGCGCCATTGTAGTCGGAAACGACCGGCTCGGTCGGAACGCAGGCAGTGAGAGCAAGGACGGGAAGGACGAGAACGAAACGCATGAAACCTCCTGATCAGCGAATGACGTACGGAGGGGTGTCACGGCGAATAACGGCACCATCATGGAAAGATTTGGAGAAATCTGCCGACCATTGGGCGGCTTGATGAAGGGTGTGCCGGGCTTTCAGGCAATCTTCAGCCGGATTCCACGTCTGGATCAACCCCATAGTCGGCATCCGGGACCGGCTCCATCCAGTCGACGCTGCGGCCGTCCTTCACCTCGTGAATGACGATGTGGGACATGCCGCGGTCGGGCGCGGCGCCGTGCCAGTGGCGTTCGCCGGGGGCGAAGGTGATCACGTCTCCGGGCCGGATGGTGCGGATCGGGCCGCCATCGCTTTGGCAGCGGCCGAGGCCTGCGGTGACGATGAGCGTCTGTCCGAGGGGATGGGTGTGCCAGGCGGTGCGGGCGCCGGGGTCGAAGGTGACCAAGGCACCTTGCACGCGGTCCGGCGCCTCGGGGTTGAAGAGCGGGTCAAGTCGCACCCGTCCGGTGAACCAGTCCGGGGAGCCGGGGCGGGAGGGGGTATGGCCGGCGGGGTAGATCTTCATGCGTGGCTCCCTTAAGGGTCTGGCGGGAGCGTAACAGGGTTTTGGAAGCTTGTGGTGGCCCTTGTGCGACTTAGGCTTCTCGTCGCTGGGGCTGCGCGGCTGGCGGGAGACGCCAGCGAGGAACCTGGTAGGAGACGAGGAGCGACTACCGCAGACGAAAGGTCGCAGAATCGCCTTTGCCCTGATCGACGGTGAAGCGAAGTTTCTCGGCCCCCTGCGCCTCGACCAGTTGGCAGTTGTAGTCGATCTCCATGCCGCTCCAGTCCATCTCGCGGCAGAAGTAGCCGTCCTTCCAGGCCCATTGGCCGGTGATCTTCCAGCCCATCGCCGAGCCGTCGATGCGGCCGTCCGGCAGGACGTTGAGCGAGAGATTGTAAAGGCCGATCCGCAGCTCGCGGTTCTGGACCAGGTCAAGGAAACGGTCCTTGTCCTTGACCGGCGTGAATCCGTCGGCGGCCGCGGGGAGCGGCAAGGTCAGGAGACAGGCGAGAAGACAGGCACGCATTGCATCACCCCTGCACAGGAACCGGGAGTCATACGCCCGTGTTCCAGGGGTGGATCACCCGTCAGATGCCAAGCACGTCCATCATGTCGTACTGGCCGGGCTTCTTGCCCTGCCCCCAGACTGCGGCCTTCAGCGCGCCCCGGGCGAAGATCGCGCGGTCGGTGGCGAGGTGGCGAAGGACGATGCGTTCACCCTCGGTGGCGAAGATCACGTCGTGTTCGCCGACGATGTCGCCGCCGCGGATGGCGGAGAAGCCGATGGACCCCTTCTGGCGCGCACCGGTGATGCCGTCGCGACCGGAGACCCTGGCGTCGTCGAGGGAGATGCCCCGGCCCTCGGCAGCGGCTGCGCCGAGCATGAGCGCAGTGCCGGAGGGGGCGTCGACCTTCATGCGGTGGTGGGCCTCGACGATCTCGATGTCCCAGTCGGCGTCAAGCGCGGCGGCGACCTTCTGGGTCAGGCGCACCAGCAGGTTGACGCCAAGCGACATGTTGCCGGCGCGGATGATCGTGGCGTGGCGGGCGGCGGCCTCGATCTTCGTCAGGTGCTGGGCCTCAAGCCCAGTGGTGCCGATGACGTGGACGGCGCGGGCCTGGGCGGCGAGCGCCGCGAATTCGACGGTGGCGGCAGGGGCGGTGAAGTCGACCACGGCCTGCGCCCTGGAGAAGGCTTCCAGCGCGTCGTCGGTGACGGTGACGCCGATGGGGGCGCCGCCCATCGCCTCACCCACGTCGCGGCCGATCCAGGGGTGGCCGGAGCGTTCGACGCAAGCAACGAGGCGGAGCTTGTCCGAGGCTTGTGCAAGCCGGATCAGCGTCTGCCCCATGCGGCCCGAGGCCCCAGTCACCACAAGTCCCGGCTGATCCATCGTCGTGCCCCCTGTTTGCGGCCCCCTCTAGCCGGTTCCCGCGGGCGTGAGAAGCCCGGCGTTGCGGGCGGGGTCGAAAGGGCATAAAGGGGCGGCATGGGGAACAAGCGATTCAATACCGGGTCCGGCCCGTCGCAACGCCAGTTGAGGGTGGGGGAACTGATCCGCCGCACCTTGAGCGATGTGCTGAACCGGGCGGAAATCCACGACCCCGAGCTGAACGCCATGTCGATCACGGTGGGCGAGGTGTCCTGCTCGCCCGACCTGAAGGTGGCGACGGTCTATGTGATGCCGCTGATGGGGTCGGTTCCGGTCGAGGATGCCATCGCGGCGCTGGCGCGGAACAAGGCAGAGTTGCGCCACCGGGTGGCGTCGGAGCTGACGCTGAAATACGCGCCCGACCTGCGGTTCCGCCCGGACGAGACCTTCGACCGGCTGGACGAGACGCGGCGGCTGTTCTCGGACCCGGCGGTCCAGCGCGACGTCAGCGCGGCGGACGACAAGGAATGAGGCTTCTGGCTTTGGCCTTCCTGCTGGCGCCGGTGGCGGCAGAGGCGGCGGAGTGCCGGGACACCAGCTTCGAGGGCGCGTCCTACACGATCTGCGAAGTGCAGGCGGGCGAGGACCTGCGGCTGTTCCATTCGGGGCCGGACGGGGCCTATGGCAGTTTTCGCAATGTCGATGAAGCCCTAGCGGCCGAGGGCGGCGCCTTGGGCTTTGCGATGAATGCCGGGATGTATCACCGGGATCTCGCGCCGGTCGGGCTCTACGTCGAGAACGGGACCGAGGTCTCGAAACTGGTGACGCGGGACGGGCCGGGGAACTTTGGTCTTTTGCCGAACGGGGTGTTCTGCATCGGCGACCGCTTCCGGGTGGTGGAGAGCCGCGCCTTCCGGCAGGAGCGGCCGGAATGCCGCTTCGCCACGCAGTCGGGGCCGATGCTGGTGATCGGGGGCAAGCTGCACCCGAAGCTGCTGGCAGGTAGCGACAGCGTCTACGTCCGGAACGGCGTCGGGGTCAGCGAGGATGGGACGCGGGCGGTCTTTGCGATTTCCAACGATGCGGTGAACTTCCATGCCTTCGCGCGGTTCTTCCGGGACGGGCTGGGGCTGCCGGACGCGCTGTATTTCGACGGCAACATCTCGCGGCTTTATGCGCCTTCGCTTGGGCGGCACGACGGGGGGTTCCCGATGGGGCCGATCGTCGGCACCGTGGTTCCGAAGGGGTAAGCCGTGGCGCGGGGGAAGAAGGGCCGGGCGGTCAGTGGCTGGCTGATCGTGGACAAGCCGGCGGGCGTGACGTCCACCGCGGTAGTCAACAAGGTGAAATGGGCGCTTTCGGCGCAGAAGGCGGGGCATGCGGGGACGCTGGACCCGGATGCGACGGGCGTGCTGGCCGTGGCGCTGGGGGAAGCGACGAAGACGATCCCCTACATCACCGATGCGCTGAAGTGCTACCGCTTCCGGGTCGTGTTGGGGGCGGCGACCGAGACCGACGATGCCTCGGGTGCGGTGATCGCGACCTGTGCTGAGCGCCCGACGGATGCGCAGATCGAGGCGGCGCTGGGGGCGTTCCGGGGGCAGATCGAACAGGTCCCGCCGCAGTATTCGGCGGTGAAGGTCGATGGCGAGCGGGCCTATGACCTTGCGCGCGAGGGCGAGGTGATGGACCTGGCGGCGCGGCCCCTTTGGGTGGAGCGGCTGGTTGTGCTGGGCCGCCCGGATGCGGACCACGTCGATCTGGAGATGGTCTGCGGCAAGGGCGGCTATGTGCGGTCGATCGCGCGGGACCTGGGGCAGGCGCTGGGGTGCCTGGGACATGTGCAGTGGCTGCGGCGGGAGTGGTCGGGGCCGTTCAACGCCGAAGATGGCGTAACGCTGGAGACGGTGGACGCGGAAGCCAGGACCGAGGCCCTGGACGCGCGGCTTTTGCCGTTGGAGCTGGGGTTGCAGGACCTGCCGGAGTTCCGGGCGACGCCCGAGGGGGCGGTGCGGCTGCGGAACGGCAATCCGGGGCAGGTGATCGGGCATGCCGACTGGGGCACCGAGGGCTGGGCGTCTCTGGATGGCCTCGCGGTGGCCGTGGGGCACTACCGGGGGGGCGAGTTGCACCCGAGCCGGGTGTTCAACCGCTGACCCTGCTTTCCACCCGTGCATGCCGGCCGGCATGTTCGGCCAGCGCGGCACAAGCCTTTGCCCAGCTGTCGTCGCCGTCATACAGGGCCGAGCGCAGGTAGGCCCAGGTCATCCGCTGGGTGACGGCCAGGCGTTCGGGGTCTTCGTCGTCGGTCTCTTTCGCGTCATGGCCTGCGATCCCGCCCAGTCCGTGCCTGCCGCCCTTCAGCACCAGCAGGGCATCGCTGCCCGGCCCGTGGCGGAACGGGTCCAGGTGCCAGTCGGCCCCCCGCACGGTCAGGTGCGGATTGTCGTCCGCGTCCCCGGCGACGACAAGCGTCCGGGTGGTCATCGTGGTGAAATCCGGGTTCAGCGTGGTGTAGTTCGCCCGCGCGTGGGCGCTGAGGCTCTCGCCGCCGTTGCCCGGTGCCGCGAGCAGCACCCCCGCCTTGATCCGCGCGTCCGGCAGACGGACCCGCTGGACGGCAGGGTCTGCCGTGTCGGTCAAGCCCGCGCCGACGAGAATGCCCGCGGTCTGCCCGCCCAGCGAATGTCCCGCAACGGCCACGCGAGAGGCGTCCAGCCGACCGGTCAGGAACCGAGCCTGTGCTTCGACGTCAGGCAGGTTGTCGAGGATCAACCGCATGTCCTCGACCCGGGACCGCCAGAAGAACGGCGCGCCAGGGGCGTCGGCACCCAGGCCCGCGGCCCTGGAATTGGCATGGGTTGGCTGGATCACGGCGAACCCGTGCTCGGCCCAGAAGGTGGACAGCGGCGCGTAGCCATCCTTCGAGGACAGGTAAAGCGAAGGCCCGTGGCCGTGCGACAGAAGGATGATCGGCAGGGCTTCGCCCGCCAAGGGCGCCGTCACCCGCAGCTCCAGCGCCCGCCCCCGGCCCGGAGCGGGCAGCGTGACGCGGCTGATGGACAGAGCAGGAGAGGCGGCGGCCACGGGGATGTTCAGCGCATCGCGGACAAGGTCGTTCATCGGAAGTCTCCGTTATCTGCTGGCAAAGCGGGGTTGGCCCGCCTATATGATCGAAAGCGGATCGCAGTTCCGCTTGCATCCATCATATACGGAACGCTGTTCCGTTTATCAAGGGACCATGTCCGAAGTGACCGACCAACCGGAGAAGGACGGAAGCGAGCGCGCAATCCGCGCCGATGCGCAGCGGAACGAGGACTTGCTGCTGGCCGTCGCAAGAGAGGTTTTTGCGACCAAGGGCGTCGATACGCCGGTCCGCGAGATTGCGGCGAAGGCGGGCGTCGGGGTCGGCACGCTGTACCGCCGCTTTCCCAGGCGATCAGACCTGGTGACGGCCGTGTTCCGCCACGAGGTCGATGCTTGTGCGGCGGCGGCAAGAACGCTGGCCGCCGAGTACCCTCCGACCGAGGCCCTGGCCCGCTGGCTGCGGCGCTATACCGAATTTCTTGCCGCCAAGAAGGGCCTGGCCGCCGCGCTGCATTCCGGCGATCCGGCCTATGCGGCCCTGCCCGACTATTTCCGCGCGAACTTCGAACCCGCGCTTGCCCGGTTGCTGCAGGCCTCGGCGGCCACTGGCGCAACCCGGACCGACATCGCCGCCTATGACCTTCTGCGCGCGATCGGGAACCTGTCGGTGAGTTCAGGTCCGGACGCGGCGGATCACACCGCCCGGATGGTCGAGCTTCTGATCGACGGCCTGCGGCAACGCTGAAACGCAAAAGGCCCCGCGTCGCCGCAGGGCCTTTCCTGAAACCTTGGCCAGACCGATCAGGCCAGAGCGGCCTTGGCCTGGCCGGCGATGGCGTTGAACGCCTCGGGCTCGTGCACGGCGAGGTCGGCGAGGACCTTGCGGTCAACCTCGATCCCGGCCTTGGTCAGGCCGTTGATCAGGCGCGAATAGGTCATCTCGGCGTCGAACAGACGGACGGCGGCGTTGATCCGCTGGATCCACAGCGCGCGGAACTGGCGCTTGCGGACCTTGCGGTCGCGGGTCGCGTACTGGTTGGCCTTGTCGACGGCCTGGGTCGCGGTGCGGAAGTTGGTGGAGCGGGCGGCGTAGTAGCCCGAAGCCGCCTTGATCACCTTGCGGTGACGGGCGTGCGTGACCTTGCCGGATTTGACGCGGGACATCTGATGCTCTCCTTACCGGTCGTAGGGCATGTATTTCTTGACGATCTTCGCGTCGCTGTCGCTGAGGATCATGGCCCCCGAGGCGTCGCGGACGAATTTCGGCGTGCGCTTGATCATGCCGTGGCGCTTGCCGGCGGGACCGGCCTTCACCCGACCGGAGGCCGTGAAGCTGAAGCGCTTCTTCGCCGCCGACTTGGTCTTCATCTTGGGCATTTCCATCTCCGTGGTTGCAGGCACGACTCGGCATGCCTCTTCGGCCGGCCGTGCAGGTAAGAAGCCGTCCCTATAGGGGGGCGGCCGGAAAGGTGCAAGGGGGAACCTCAGCGGAAGAAGCGGGTGGCGACCTCGACCATGATGCCGGGGACCTGGTTGAAGGCATAGCCCCCTGGCTTGATCACCAGCGCCGAGACGATGAGGCCCAGCGCCGCGATGGCCATGATCGCCCCGATCCGCGGGGCCCGGCTTTCCACCCAGGCCGCAAGCAGCGAGGGAACGGACAGGACCAGAAGCAAGATCCCGAGCGTGAGCATCAGATCGGTGTCGCTGTCCATGACCCCTCGCGCACAGTGATCCGTGCGGTGGAGTTTACTCTGGGTCAACCCTCGAGATCAATCGTTCGTCGCAGGGCGCGACGCGCAGGATGTTCGTCGTGCCCTTCACGTTGAACGGAACGCCGGCGGTGACGACGATCTGGTCTTCCTCGGTCGCGAACCCGTCCGAGCGGGCCGCGCCCACGGCAGCCAGCACCGCGCCCTTGAAGCGTTCCTGCGGCGGCGTGATCATGCAATGCGCCCCCCAGGTCAGCGCCATCCGGCGCGCGGTGGACATCAGCGGCGTCAGCGCGATGATCGGGACATGCGGACGTTCCCGCGCAACGAGCGCGGCGGTGTTGCCGGTCTGGCTGAAGCAGCAGATTGCCTTGACGTTCGTCGCCTCGGCGATCTCGCGTGCGGCGGCGACGATGCCGTCGGCCACCGATTCGCGGCGGACGACGCGGCTCGCTTCGATCACCGAGCGGTAGGTCGGGTCCTTCTCGACGCTCATCGCCACGTTGTTCATCGTCAAGACCGCCTCGACCGGGTATTTTCCTGCCGCCGATTCCGCCGAGAGCATGACAGCATCCGCGCCTTCGTAGATCGCGGTGGCGACGTCCGAGACCTCGGCCCGGGTGGGCACGGGCGATTCGATCATCGATTCCAGCATCTGGGTGGCGACGATCACCGGCTTCGCCGCAGCGCGGGCGCCCCGGACGAGACGTTTCTGGATCGGGGGGACCGAGGTGACGGGCAGCTCTACGCCAAGGTCGCCGCGCGCGACCATGATCCCGTCCGAGACCTGGAGGATCGCGTCATAGGCCTTTACGGCGGCCGGTTTCTCGATCTTCGACATGATCGCGGCGCGGCCCTTGGCAAGGGAGCGGGCCTCGATCACGTCCTCGGGCCGCTGCACGAAGGAGAGCGCCAGCCAGTCGACGCCGAGTTCGCAGGCGAATTCCAGGTCGCCGCGGTCCTTTTCCGACAGGGCGGCCACGGGCAGCACCACGTCGGGGACGTTCACGCCCTTGCGGTTGGAGATCGTGCCGCCCACCGTCACGGTACAGTCGGCAAAGTCCTTGCCGCAGGCGTTGACGTGCAGGCGGATCTTGCCGTCGTTCACCAGAAGCGAGGTTCCGGGTTCAAGCGCGGCGAAGATTTCGGGGTGCGGCAGGTTCACGCGGGTCACGTCGCCGGGAGTGGTCGACAGGTCCATGCGGAAGGCGGCGCCCTCGACAAGTTCTTCTGCGCCGTTGGCGAAGACGCCGACGCGGAGTTTCGGGCCCTGCAGGTCGGCCAGGATGCCGATCGGGCGGCCGAGGTCCTTTTCGACCCGGCGGATGATCGCGTGGCGCTTGGCGATGTCCTCGTGGACGCCGTGGCTCATGTTCAGGCGGAACACGTCGGCGCCGGCCTCGAACAGGGCGCGGATCATTTCGTAGGTCGACGAAGCGGGGCCAAGCGTGGCCACAATCTTCACGTTGCGGTGGCGGCGCATCGCCATCCTCCTGCTGATAAATTCCGGTTCATGTGGGCCGAGGGCCTTATGGCGCAATCCGCCGCCTCCCGCAACGGGCCGATTGGACTGTGGCGCGGGGACCGTGGCCGGGTGGCATCCCGGGAGAAAGGCTTTTAAGGATAGTGGCGTCTTGGGAAGGAGCGGCCGGTGGCGTTCAGGATCGAGGGAGAGGACCGCAAGGGCCGGTGGCTGGTGACCTGCGACCATGCGTCGAACCGGGTGCCGGATTGGGTGAACGGGGGCGACCTGGGCATCCCGGCCGAGGACATGGCGCGGCACATCGCCTGGGACGTGGGCGCGGCGGGGGTGGCCTGCGAGCTTGGCCGCCTTCTCGACAGCCCGGTGATCCTGTCCGACTTCAGCCGCCTGGTGATCGACCCGAACCGGGGCGAGGACGACCCCACTCTGGTGATGAAGCTTTATGACGGGACAATCATCCCGGCAAACCGGCATATCGGGCCGGAGGGGGTGGAGGAGCGGCTGGACCGGCTGTATCGTCCCTATCATTCGGCTTACGCGCGACTGGCGGCGCTGCGGCCGGACCGGGTGATCGTGGCGATCCATTCCTTCACGCCCTGCCTGCGGGGGCGGGCTTTGCGACCGTGGCATGTGGGGGTGCTCTACAGCCATCTGGATGAGCGGTTCTCCATTCCGCTGATCGCGCGGCTTCACGCCGAGACGGACCTCTGCATCGGCGACAACGAGCCGTATTCGGGCCACCTGCCGGGCGATGCGATCGACCGGCATGCCTTGCGGCTGGGGCGGCACAACACACTTATAGAGGTACGGAACGACCTGATCGCCACGCCGGCCGAACAGGCGCATTGGGCGGGGCGGCTGGCGGTGATCCTGAGCGAAGTGCTGGAGGGCCTGTAATGGACGACGCAATGCGGACCGAACTGGAGGCGGCGGCCTTCCGTGCGCTGGTGCATCACCTGATGGTCAAGCGCCCGGATGTGCAGAACATCGACCTGATGAACCTGGGCGGCTTCTGCCGGAACTGCCTGAGCCGCTGGTATCAGGAAGCTGCCGCCGGGCGCGGGATCGAGATGACCAAGGACGAGGCGCGCGAGGTGGTCTACGGGATGCCCTATGCCGAGTGGGTCGCGCAGAACCAGACCGAGGCGGATGCCGCAAAGAAGGCGGCCTTCGACAAGGCCTTCGCGGAAAACGTCGGGCCGAAGGGCTGACCCCCGTAGGGTGGGCGAATCGCCCACCCTACCCACCCGGCGGAAAAGCCACAGGGCGGGTTCCAAGCCTCTCACCGTGCAGGGTTTTTTGTGGACCTCACGCGCGCGACTGGCTATCGTGCGGCAAAACGGGGCAATCAGACCCCGACTTGAGGCAGCAATGGCGTTTCCAGAGCGGTTTTCGAACCTGCCGGATTATGCGTTTCCGCGTCTGCGGAAACTTCTTGACGCGCACGCCCCCGGCGGCGCGCCCATTGCCATGACCATCGGCGAGCCGCGCCATGCGATGCCGGACTTCGTGGGGCCGATCCTGGCCGCCAATCTGTCGGGCTTTGGCGTCTACCCGCCGAACGACGGCACGCCCGAGCTGCTGGCGGCCATCTCCGCCTGGATCGCGCGGCGGTACGGCGTGACGGTGGGCGAGGACCGGCTGATGGTCCTGAACGGCACCCGCGAGGGGCTGTTCAACGCCTGCATCGCGCTGTGCCCCGAGACGAAGAACGGCCAGCGGCCCGTGGTGCTGATGCCGAACCCGTTCTACCAGGTCTATGCCGTGGCGGCGCTGACCGTGGGGGCGGAGCCCGTCTATGTCCCCGCCACCGCTGCGACCGGCTTCCTGCCCGACTTTGGCAGCCTGCCCAGGGACGTACTGGACCGGGTGGCGCTGGCCTATATCTGCTCGCCCTCGAACCCCCAGGGCGCGGTGGCCTCGAAGGAGTATCTGGCGGACCTGCTGGCCTTGGCCGATCGCCACGATTTCCGCGTGCTGGCCGACGAATGCTATTCGGAAATCTGGCGCGAGGCGCCTCCCCCCGGCCTGCTTCAGGTCGCGGCGCAGCAGGGCGCGGACCCGGAGCGGGTGGTGGTGTTCCATTCGCTGTCCAAGCGGTCCAACCTGCCGGGCTTGCGGTCCGGGTTTGTCGCCGCCGGGCCGCAGTGCATGGCGCGCATCCGGCAGTTGCGCGCCTTCGCCGGGGCGCCCCTGCCCCTGCCGCTGCAGCGCGTGGCCGAGGCGGCTTGGGCGGACGAGGCGCATGTCGACGCCTCGCGCGCGCTCTACCAGCAGAAGTTCCGGGATGCGGACGCGATCTTCGCGGGGCTGCAGGGCTATCAGGCACCGGGCGGCGGGTTCTTCCTTTGGCTGCCCGTCGAGGACGGCGAAGAGGCGGCATTGAGACTGTGGCGCGAGACGGGGGTGCGGGTTCTGCCCGGCGGCTACCTGTCGCGCGACGCCGGGGGCCAGAACCCCGGCAGGGGCTATATCCGCGTGGCGCTGGTCGCGCCGCGAGAAGAAACGCAGCGCGGGCTGACGATGCTCCGCGACTGCATCTATGGGTGAGGGACGAATGGCTTCCTATCAGGCACGGCAGCGCGATCCGCTTCTGGACCAGGGCACGCAGGCAATGCTGGAACGCCGGGGGCGCGAGCTTCTGGGGCTGGTTCTGGTACTGGTGGGCTTCGGGTTCACGCTGATGCTGTGGAGCTATTCTCCCGAGGATCCGGGCTGGATGGTCGCCACGGAAGAGCCGGCGCAGAACATCTTCGGGCGGTTCGGGGCCGCCGTCGCCTCGACGCTGATCATCCTGATCGGCAAGGGGGCCTGGACGATCCCGATGATCTTCGCGGCCTGGGGCGTGCGCTTCATGGTGCATCGTGGCGGCGAGCGGGCCGTCGGGCGCGTGGTCTTCGCGGTGATCGCGGTGGCCTTCGCCGCCGTCCACTGCGCGACGCTGGTGCCGGGAAGCGACTGGACGCATACCTTCGGGCTGGGCGGGCTGTTCGGCGACACAGTCACCGGCTCGCTTCTGGGGGTGATCCCCGGCAGCGCGGGGTTCGGGCTGAAGTTCCTGTCGCTGCTGACCTTCGCGGGTCTGATCGCGATGATGCTGTTCGTGACCGGCTTTGATGTCGAAGAGCTGAAGGCGATCCAGCGATTCCTCCTCCTGGGGTCGATCCTGGGCTATTCGGCGCTGCGGCAGGCGGTCGGGACCGGCGCGCGCGGTGCGCTGACCGGGGCCGCGGCCCTGCAGGACCGGGCGCGGGCGCGGCAGGCGGCGAATGCCTCCCACGCCGGGCGCTATGAGGAACCCGCCGTGCTGGGTCGAGACGTCCCTGTCCTGCGCCGGGGGACGCCGCCGGTCACGGCCGGGATGGCGCCCGAGCCGCTGCGGGCACATCAGGGTCGGGTCATGCCGGCCTCGCTGCGGTCCGAACCGCGCTATGCGCCAGAGCCGGAACCGGCGCCTGCCCCGGTGAAGGAGAAGCTGGGCCTGCTGGAGCGTCTTCGCCGCAAGCACCAGCCCGAGCCGGAGCCCGAGCTGATCGAGATGGAGCCGAGCTGGGACCCGTCGATGCCGACCGAGGACCGGATCAAGGCGCGGATTTCCGACGTGATCCGTACCCGCGTCATGCGGACGCCGGACTTCCCGGTGGCCCCGCCGCCGCTGCCGCCTGCCGCCCGCGTGGAACCTCCGGTGATGCGGCCGAAGGGGCCGACCCCGCTGGTCGCTGACACGCGCCCCCTGCCCCGCTCGGTCCCGCCGGTGACTGCCCCTCCGGTGACGGCACCGCAACGCAGCTGGGAGCCCGAGGTCGAGGCAGAGGAAGACGAGGATCAGGTCGCGTTCGCGGCGAATGCCGGGTGGGAGGATCAGGACGACCTTGCCGACTATCCGCTGGACGAGCTGGAGGACGAGCTGCCCCCAGCGCGGCCCATGGGCTATGCGCCGGACCGCAAGGCCGTGGTGCAGCATGCGGTGAAGAAGCCCGCGCCTTCGCGGCAGGCGATGGCGGAAAGCCAGCCCGGCCTGCGCTTCGACGATGCGGCCGAGGCCTATGAGCTGCCGCCGCTGTCGCTGCTGTCGGCACCGGTCACCATCGCGCGGAACCAGTTGTCCGACGAGGCGCTGGAGGAAAACGCGCGGATGCTGGAGTCGGTGCTGGACGACTATGGCGTGAAGGGCGAGATCACCGCGGTCCGTCCCGGGCCGGTGGTCACGATGTATGAGCTTGAGCCCGCGCCGGGTCTGAAGGCCAGCCGTGTGATCGGTCTGGCGGACGACATCGCGCGCAGCATGTCGGCGCTGTCGGCGCGTGTCTCTACCGTGCCGGGCCGCAGCGTGATCGGCATCGAACTGCCGAACGCCCACCGCGAGAAGGTGGTGCTGCGCGAGATCCTGTCGGCGCGCGACTTTGGCGACAGCCAGATGCGGCTGCCCTTGGCGCTTGGCAAGGACATCGGCGGCGAGCCGGTGGTGGCGAACCTGGCGAAGATGCCCCACCTGCTGATCGCGGGGACCACGGGGTCGGGCAAGTCGGTCGCGATCAACACGATGATCCTGAGCCTCCTCTACAAGCTGACGCCCGACGAATGCCGGCTGATCATGATCGACCCGAAGATGCTGGAACTGTCGGTCTATGACGGCATCCCGCACCTTCTGTCCCCCGTCGTCACCGACCCGAAGAAGGCGGTCGTCGCCCTGAAATGGGTCGTGGGCGAGATGGAGGAGCGGTATCGCAAGATGTCCAAGATGGGCGTGCGCAACATCGAGGGCTACAACGGCCGCGTGCGCGAGGCGCTGTCCAAGGGCGAGATGTTCAAGCGCACGATTCAGACCGGCTTCGACGAGGAAACCGGCGATCCGGTCTTCGAGACGGAAGAATTCGCGCCGCAGCCCTTCCCCTATATCGTCGTCATCGTCGACGAGATGGCCGACCTGATGATGGTCGCCGGGAAAGAGATCGAAGCCTGCATCCAGCGGCTTGCCCAGATGGCGCGGGCCTCGGGCATCCACCTGATCATGGCGACGCAGCGGCCGTCGGTGGACGTGATCACCGGCACGATCAAGGCGAACTTCCCGACGCGGATTTCCTTCCAGGTCACGTCGAAGATCGACAGCCGAACGATCCTGGGCGAGCAGGGGGCCGAGCAGCTTCTGGGCGCGGGCGACATGCTTTACATGGGCAACGGTGCGAAGATCACCCGTATCCACGGGCCGTTCGTCAGCGACGAGGAAGTGGAAGAGATCGTCAACCACCTGAAGTCCTTCGGGCCGCCGGTCTACATGTCGGGTGTCGTCGAAGGGCCGGAGGACGAAGTCGCCTCGGACATTGACATGGTGCTGGGCCTGGGTGGCGGCGAAGGTTCGGACGATGCGCTCTACGATCAGGCTGTGGCGATCGTGGCGCGGGACCGGAAGTGCTCGACCTCGTACATCCAGCGAAAGCTTGGCATCGGTTACAACAAAGCCGCCCGGCTGGTTGAACAGATGGAAGAGGAAGGCGTGGTCACCCGCGCCAACCATGTCGGCAAGCGCGAGATCCTGGTCGAGGAACGCTAGGCCGCGCCTGCGTTAACCATTGCATGAGGCCCCGTCGGAGAAAACCGGCGGGGCCTTAAGCATTTGGGCATTTCCGACACAATCGCGCCTCAATCCAGCCTGAATCGTGCCACAACCTAAGGTTGTAACTCGTGTCCGGTTTTCGCCACAGAATCGACATGCTGCTGTTGTGGGGGCCGGCGCTTGCTTCTGGGCTAGGGGGGCTTCTGGATCATGGCATTCGACACGTCCGACACGCTGACCCGGCCTGAATGCTGTGACGAACTTCTGCCCGGCACCACGCTGTTTCACGGCCAGTACCGGATCACCCGATACATCAACTCGGGCGGGTTCGGGATCACCTATCTGGCCAAGGACAGCCTGGACCGCGACGTGGTGATCAAGGAGTGCTTTTCCAGCAGCTTCTGCCGACGGACGGAAACGCGGGTCCGCGCGCGGTCGCAAAGCACGCGCGACCACATGGCAAGGATCGTGAAGAGCTTCCTGAACGAAGCCCGCAGCCTGGCCGGGTTGCGGCATCCCAACATCGTCGGCGTGCATCAGGTGTTCGAGGACAACGACACCGCCTACATGGCGCTGGACTACATCCGCGGCTACGACCTGCAGGAGATCGTGGACGAGAAGAAGGCGACCCTGACCGCCGAGCAGATCGTCGTGATGGCGGGCAAACTGGTGGCGGCGATCGGCTATATCCACGACCGCGGGCTGCTGCATTGCGACATCTCGCCGGACAACATCTTTCTGAACGACGTGGGCGAGCCGATCCTGATCGACTTCGGCGCGGCGCGGCGCAGCGCGGCGGGCGAGGCGCAGAAGCATTCGGGGCTGAGCGTGGTGAAGGACGGTTACTCGCCGCATGAGCTGTACACGCCGGGCGGGAACTCGGGCCCCTGGAGCGACATCTACTCGCTGGCTGCGTCGCTGTATCATGCGATCACGGGGCGCGCGCCCGAGAATTGCCAGAACCGGCTGGCCGCGCTTGCGGAAAAGCGGCCGGACCCCTGCCAGCCGCTGGCCGGGCGCATGCCGGGTTATCCGGCTGGATTTCTGGAGAGCATCGACAGGGCGATGGCGGTGGTGCCCGCGCGGCGGTTCCAGTCGGCTGCGGACTGGCAGAAGGCGCTGCCCCAGGCCGAGGCAAAGGACCGGAAGGTGGTGCTCCTCCGCCGTCTGGTCCCGGGGGGCGTGTCGGTGGACCCGGTGGTCCGCCCGGCCACCCCCCAGCCCATTCGTCCGCGGCGCCCCTTCGGGCGCGGGAACGAGATCGACATCTCGGGTCTGCGCCGGGTCGGGGGGTTCCTCGGCGGCTGGCTGGTCGATGGCAGCACCGGCAGCGTGCTGGCGGCGGAAGGGGATGCCGGCGACCCGGCACATGCGGCGGCGATGGCGGCCTCGGTCGGGCTGGGGCGCGCGAACCTGCGCGTGCTGGAGGGGGTCGAGGACAAGGTGGACGACATCGTGGTCACGCTGGGCCAGCGGGTGCACCTGATCCGGCCCCTGGCCCAGGCGCCCGGCACTTTCCTGTGCGTCGCGATGGCGGCCGACACGGCAAACCCCGGCCTGGCGCGGGTGCAGCTGCGCCGGGTCGAGCAGTCGATCCGGCTGTGAGGGTCAGGACAGTTCCGGCACCTGTCGTCGCGAGCCGCGCTGCGAGAGGTCCAGGATCTGCGCCAGGATCACGCTGCCGGCCAGCGAGAAGAGCCCAAGTTCGACCCAGGTGATACGCAACGACTGCCCCACGATGATCACCAAGGGATGCGCCAGGTAGATCCAGACCGACAAGCGGGCGCACCAGTGCGATACCGACGTCGCGGGAAGGTGGATCGACAGGCACAGCAGCGCGAGCCCGGTTCCGTACAGGATGGTGCTGTTGTCGGGCGAGGGTCGGCCGAAAGACAGGATCGTCCAGCTTGCCACAAGCGCGATCACCGCCAGCCGCCAGCCCCAGGAAAAGAAGGCGATGCCGACCAGGACCGGGATGACGCCAAAGCTCCACTGCCCGAATGGAACCGTCTCGGGGCTGCCTTCAAGTACCAGAAGCGTTGCCACCAGGATCGCCGCCCCGAAAGAAGCAAGCGGATGCTGGAACCAGGGCGCGAGAACAGAAGCCAGGAAGGCGAACGGCAGAATCCAGAGGTGAATCCAGGTTCCGGTCAGCAGCATGTGCCATTCCCACCATGAGAAGGGCGGTGCACTCACCTTCAGCGCGAGGGCGATCTGGACCACGGCGAAGACCAGGGACCAGACCACGAAGGGCTGCAAAAGCCGCCTTGCGCGCTGGCTTGTCCGAGTGGCCGTTGGCATCGACAGGAGCACAAGGAAGAACGGCAGCGCGACATAGGCAATGCGATTACCGGGCGCCTGGCTGTCGAACCAGACGATTCCAAGCGCCGCAGCGAAGCGCGCGTAGTCGATCAATCCGTTCCGCGCTGTCGCCACGTCCGCCGCCCCAGATCTGCCGTAGCCTGCATCCTTAGTCTGCGCCCGAATTGCGTGCAAATCCAGCAATTTGCGCATTTCGCCGACTTCGCGCGAAGGTGAGCCGGACCTCGCAACTTGGGGTTACGTCGTCCGGGTGCAACGGTCAGGCGGGGACCGCCATCCCGCTCTGCGCCTTCTGGCCCTTGCGCCCATCCCGCAGATAGCGCGCATAGCCAAGGTCCCCGGCCTCGATCTCGGTGCGCTTGCCCGAGACGATGTCGGCCAGCACCCGGCCCGAACCCGCCGCCATCGTCCAGCCCAGTGTGCCGTGGCCGGTGTTCAGGAACAGGTTCTGGATCGGCGAGCGGCCGACGATGGGCGTGCCGTCGGGGGTCATCGGGCGGAGGCCGCACCAGAACTTTGCCTGGCTCTGGTCCCCTGCCCCGCAGAACAGGTCCTCGACCGAATGGGTCAGGGTGGCCTGGCGCTTGGGCTTCAGGCTCAGGTCGAAGCCGGCGATCTCGGCCATGCCGCCGACGCGAATGCGGTCGCCCAGGCGGGTGATGGCGATCTTGTGCGTCTCGTCCATCACGGTCGAGACCGGGGCGCGGCCCTCGTCCACGATCGGGACGGTGATCGAGTAGCCCTTGACCGGATAGACCGGCAGCTTGATCCCGAACTCTTTCACCAGCATCGGCGAATAGGACCCAAGCGCCACCACGAAGGCATCCGCCGTGACGCGGCCTTCCGAAGTGTGGACCGAGGTGATGCGGCCCATCGAGGCCTCCAGCCGGTCGATGGAGACGCCGTGGCGGAAGGTGACGCCCAGGGCGCGGGCCATGTTGGCCAGCGACTGGGTGAACTTGAAGCAATCGCCCGTCTCATCCCCCGGCAGGCGCAACCCGCCGGCGATCTTGCCGCGGGCCGCCGCCAGCCCCGGCTCGGCCGCGACGCAGGCGTCAGCATCCAGCACCTCGAACGGGACCCCATCGGCCTTCAGCACCGCGATGTCCTGCTCGGCCGCCGCGACCTGCTTTTCGGTACGGAACAGCTGCAGCGTGCCTTGCGTGCGTTCGTCATAGCGGATCCCGGTCTCGGCCCGCAGCTCCATCAGGCAGTCGCGGGAATATTCCGCCAGGCGGACCATCCGCGACTTGTTCACGGCATAGGCCTCGGCCGTGCAGTTCATCAGCATCCGCGCCATCCAGGACAGCTTGGTCCAATCGGGCTTGGGCTGGATGATCAGCGGCGCATGTTCCATGAACATCCACTTCAGCGCCTTGGTCGGGATGCCGGGTGCCGCCCAGGGAGAGGAATAGCCGGGGCTGATCTCGCCCGCGTTGGCGAAGGAGGTCTCAAGCGCCGCCTCGGGCTGGCGGTCGATCACAGTGACCTCATGCCCGGCCTTGGCAAGGTACCACGCCGAAGTCACCCCGATCACGCCTGCGCCAAGAACCACGACCTTCATCTGCTGCATCCCGATTGAGTATTTCCTTTCCGCGGAAGATATGGCGGATGGCGCAGGATTTCTTGGTGATTATCGCGGCCCCTGAGGCAAGGAAGCGCAGCTTTCTCCCCAAATTGCCGATTGATACGCAGATTATTGCGCAACATGCGCGGCAATCCGAAGGCTATCCCGTCACGACAGCTCACGCCCTCGGCACGTCCCTGCAACAGAGCGGGGGGCGGGGGTGCATCCTGCGAGGGGCATCGCTATATTTGCAGCCATGAACCGTCGTCTTGCCCTTCTGGCCCCGCTCGCCTTCCTGCTGCCGTTTCCCGCGGCGGCCGAGAAGATCTCGCTTGCCACCCTGTCCGACTACCTGAACAGCCTGACCACGGTCGAGGCTGACTTCACCCAGGTGAATTCGGACGGAACGATCTCGACCGGCAAGATCTACATCAACCGGCCCGGACGGGTGCGCTTTGAATACGCGCCGCCCGACCGCAGCCTGGTGATCGCCGGGGGCCAGCAGGTCGCGATCTTCGACGCCAAGTCGAACCAGCCGCCAGAGCAGTATCCGCTGAAGCGGACGCCGCTGAACCTGATCCTGGCCAAGGACATCGACCTGGGCCGGGCGAAGATGGTGGTTGGTCATACGGACGACGGCACCTCGACGCGCGTCACCGCGCAGGACCCCGAGAACCCGGAATACGGCACGATCGAGCTGGTCTTCACCGACAACCCCGTCGAACTGCGTCAGTGGGTCATCACCGACGACCTGGGCGCCCAGACCACCGTCGTCCTGGGCGAGATGAAGAAGGGCGGCAAGATGGGCGCCGGCCTGTTCGACATCAGTGCCGAAACCGCCAGGCGCGGAAACTGACCCTGGCGTAGGGTGGGCGATCCGCCCACCTTACGCTCAGCGGCAATAGGCCAGCTGGCCGCGATACATCTCGGACCTGGCACCGACCGCGGCCGCAACCTCGACCAGCCAGGGCTTGCCCAGATGCGACTGCGCCGCATAGCCCGAGCGGCCCTCATGGTAGGCAAGGTACTGCGCCTCGGCATCGTCCTTGGAGATGCCCAGCGAGCGTGAGGATTCGTCCATGTACCAGCCCATGAAATCGGTCGCGTCGCCGATGTCGTCGCGCTTGGCCCGCCGCCCGCCCGCGCTGTCCTGGTATTCCTCCCAGGTCGCGTTCAGGGCCTGGCTGTAGCCATAGGCCGTGCTCTGCCGACCCATCGGGATCACGCCCAGCGCGAAGGTATGGGGCGTCCGCGCGTTGCCGATGAACTTCGATTCCTGGTAGATCGTCGCCATCTGGACATGCACCGGAATGCCCCAGCGCCGCTCGGTCCGCTCCATCGCCCGCAGGTACTGCGGCCGCTCGCGGATGATCGCGCATGCATCGTCCAACTGCCTCGGCGCCGAGTAGTTGCCGCCGCCCCCGCAGGATGCAAGGCATAGGACCACCAGCGACGCACGGAGAAACCTGCTCATCTGCCCCTCGTGCACTTTTCTTTTGTGTGAAGTTTAGCTTATTCGCAGCGGGGATGAAATGGGGATCGCCCCACCCGCCCATCAGAAACCCGCGAGGAGCCGCACTGTAGGGCCTTGGCCCACAGACTGTTTCCCTGAGGGCGGCGCGGCGAAGTGGACAGATTCCGCGCGAAGGCGTAAATAAATCGTGGGGGATTGTGCCATGCAGACGACGCACGCCAAGTACCATATCGGACAGGTGCTCCGTCATCGGAAGCACCCGTTCCGTGGTGTCGTGTTCGACGTCGACGCGATGTTTTCCAACACCGAGGAATGGTACGACAATATCCCCGAGGACAGCCGCCCCTCCAAGGACCAGCCGTTCTATCACCTGCTGGCCGAAAACGGGCAAAGCTACTACGTGGCCTATGTCTCGGAACAGAACCTCGTGCCGGACGAAACCGGAGAGCCGGTCGATCACCCCGACCTGGGCGACCTTTTCGGCGATTTCGAGGATGGGCGCTATCCGGTGACCTTCCAGCTCAACTGACGCTTACCAGTTGTTCACGCTTTGCCCCTAGCCTGCGGGAAACGCAGCGAAAGGGTGCAACATGCAACTGCAGACTCAGACCAGGCCCAAGGTGATCTCCGTGACGGTGATCGACGACCGCATCGACGCGGCCACCGCGATCCAGTTCAAGGAAAAGATGCGCGAGGCGACGAAGAACGGCCCGGCGCGCGTGGTGCTGGACCTGGCGCGGGTCCAGTTCCTCGATTCCTCGGGCCTGGGGGCAATCGTGGCGGTGAAGAAGCTGCTCGGCCCCGACCAGGCGCTGGAACTGTCGGGCCTGACCCCCACGGTGGAAAAGGTCTTCCGCCTGACCCGGATGGACAGCATCTTCACGATCCATCCCTCGGTTGAGGTCGCCGTTTCGCATGCCGCCAGCGCCTGACCAGGACAGCCCGCCGGACGACCTGCACCTGACCTTCCTGGCCACGCCGGTCGCCGTTCGGGACAGCCTTGCGCAGATGATGGCGCTTCCGCCGCTTTGCCGCCTGTCGGCCGAGAGTCGGGGCACGGCCGAACTGGTCCTCGCCGAAGTGCTGAACAATGTGGCAGAGCACGCCTATGCCGACCAGTCGGGTCCCGTCTCGGTGACCATCCGGTCGACGGGACATGGCCTGCGCTGCCGGGTGGTGGACCAGGGCAGGGCCATGCCCGACGGCACCCTGCCGCCGGGCCGGTTGCTGGAAAGCCTGGAGGTGCCGGTGACGGACCTGCCCGAGGGCGGGTTCGGCTGGCACCTGATCCGCAGCCTTACGTCCGAGCTGTCCTATGCCCGGGTCGGCGACCGGAACCTGCTGCAGTTCACCCTGCCCTGATGCCGGGGCGCTTTGCGCAAGTTGTCGGGAAAGGTCGCAAGCCTGCCACATCTGTGATCCGCTGCTGCCGCCCGACCGGGGTGTCATCGGGATGCGGCGAAGACGCTGCCCCCTGGCGTCGGGATCCTCAGTCCCACCCTCTCTCCGGCGCCAGGGGTCCTTTCCCCCTTGGCATCGCCGGGACTGCGCCCTAGCTTCGACGGGTCAGCCTGCCCTGGGGGAAAAATGCGCGACCTACACCTGCCCGGCCGCTCGGCCGTCTATGCCCGGAACGGCCTCTGCGCCACCTCGCATCCGATCGCCGCGCAGGTCGCGATCGAGGTTCTGAAATCCGGCGGCAACGCGGCCGACGCCGCCATCGCCGGCGCCCTGGTCCTTGGCATCGCAGAGCCGCAGATGACCGGGATCGGTGGCGACTGCTTCGTGCTGGTCAAGCCCGCCGGGTCCGAGGACATCGTGGCGCTGAACGGCTCGGGCCGCGCGCCCAAGGGGCTGGATGCCGCCGCGCTGCGCGCCCGGGGCCTGACGGCGATGCCGATCCAGGCGATCGAGGCCGTCACCCTGCCCGGCGCTATCGACGCCTTCTGCCGGCTCAACGCGGACTACGGCCTGAAATCCATGGCCGAGGTCGTGGCCCCCGCGATCCACTATGCCGAGGAAGGCATCCCCGTCGCCCCCCGCGTCGCTTTCGACTGGGCCGACGACCTGCCCTGCCTGAAGGGCGCCGCGCGCGACTTCTACACGCTGAACGGCGAAGCCCCCAAAGTCGGCCAGGTCTTCCGCGCCCCTGGCCAGGCCGAAGTGCTGCGCCGGATCGCCAGGGAAGGCCGCGCCGGCTTTTATGAGGGCGAGGTGGCCGAGGACATGATCTCCTCGCTTCAGGCGCTTGGCGGGACGCATACGCTCGACGACCTCGCCGCCACGGCCTGCGACTACACCACCCCGGTCTCTGGGCCGTACCAGGGCGTTGAACTGGTAGAGCACCCGCCGAACGGCCAGGGCGCGACGGCGATCCTGCTTCTGAAGATCCTCAAGCACTTCGACCTGAAGTCGATGGACCCCTTCGGCAGCCAGCGCGCGCATATCGAGGCCGAGGCGACCAAGCTCGCCTACGATGCCCGCAACCGCTTCATCGCCGACCCCGACCACACGACGCGGCTGGACCACATGCTCAGCGATGCGACCGCCGCGAAGCTGGCCGCGCTGATCGACCCCAGGCGCGCCATGCCCGCCGCCGCCCCCCTGACCGAGGCGGTGCATCGCGACACGATCTACATCACCGTCGTGGACCGGGACCGGATGGCGGTGTCGCTGATCTACTCGATCTTCTGGGGTTTCGGCTCCGGCCTCGCCTCGTCGAAGTTCGGCATCAACTTCCAGAATCGCGGCGCGGGCTTCACCCTGGCAGAGGGGCACCCGAACGAAGCCGCCGGGGGCAAGCGCCCGATGCACACGATCATCCCCGGCATGATCCGCCAGAACGGCAAGGTGCTGATGCCCTTCGGCGTGATGGGCGGGGCCTACCAGCCCTGCGGCCATGCGCGGTTCGTGACCAACCTGGTCGACTATGGACTGGACCTGCAAGAGGCGATGGACGCCCCGCGCTGCTTCTCCGGCCCCGAGGGGATGGAGGTCGAGCGCGGCTACAGCGACCAGGTCCGCAGCGAGCTGTCCGCGCTGGGGCATCAGGTGGTGATCCCTCAGACTCCGCTGGGCGGAAGTCAGGCGATCCGCATCGACGGCGACCTGCTGGTCGGCGCCTCGGACCCGCGGAAGGACGGCTGCGCCCTTGGCTACTGAACCCGACCGCGCCGCCATTTCGCAGGCGATCCGCGCCCTGACCCACGGCGAGACGGACCCCGTCGCGCTGATGGCCACCGTCGCCTGCGAGATACACCATGCGCATCCCCTCTGCGACTGGACCGGCTTCTACCGCGTCGTCGCGCCCGAGCTGCTGAAGATCGGCCCATACCAGGGCGGCCACGGCTGCCTGGTGATACCGTTCAGCCGCGGCGTCTGCGGCGCCGCCGCCCGCACCGGGCAGATCCAGAACGTCCCGGACGTCGAGGCCTTCCCCGGCCACATCGCCTGTTCCTCTTCCACGAAATCCGAACTTGTCCTGCCGGTCCGGAACGGCCGCGGCACGCTTCTCGGTGTCCTGGACCTCGACAGCGACAGCCCGGCCGCCTTCACGAAGGAAGACGAAGACTGGCTTGTCCCCCTCCTCGCCGAGGTCTTCCGCGACGCGACCTGACGAATTCGGTTCAAATTTTCCTTTCTCTTCTCCAAATATCCCACGGGAGGTCAGGAGGGTGTGAAACGCTCCGGGGCCGGCCAAGGGCGCAACGACAGGACAGGCCATGACCGAAATCACCCTTCTCGACGGCGGCATGGGTCAGGAGCTGATCGCCCGTGCCGGCGCGGACCCGGGCCCGCTCTGGGCCACGCGGGTCATGCTCGACCACCCCGGCCTGGTGCGCCAGATTCATGAAGACTACTTCTCGTCCGGTGCAAGCCTTGCCACCACGAACACCTATAACATCCTGCACGACCGCCTGATCCCGCACGGGCTGGACAGCCTGTACCACGCGCTGCACCTGCGCGCGCTGGCCGAGGCGCATGAGGCCCGCGCCGCCGCTGGCCGGGGCCTGATCGCCGGATCGATGGGGCCCCTGGGCGAAAGCTACCGCCCCGACCTGACACCGCCGGTCGAGGTCTCAGCCGCGCTCTATGCCGAGAAGGCGAAGATCATGGCGGCACATGTCGACCTGATCCTGATCGAGACGATTTCCTCGCTCGACCTCGCGCGCGGCGCGCTGAAAGGGGCGCGCACTACCGATCGGCCCGTCTGGCTGTCCGTCTCGGTCCAGGACCGTGATGGCACAAGGCTGCGGTCCGGTGAGCCGGTCGCCGCGCTGGCCGAGGTGCTGGCCGAGACGCCCGCCGATGCGGTCCTGGCGAACTGCTCGATGCCCGAGGCGATGTCGGCTGCCCTGGACGCGCTGAGGCCGCTGGGCCTGCCATTCGGCGCCTATGCAAATGGTTTCTCCGAGATCACGCCGCACACCCACGGCACCAGTGCGCCCGAGTATTGCGCCCGGCACGACCTGACGCCGGAACGCTATGGCGACTTCGCGCTTGGCTGGGTCGAACAAGGGGCGACGCTGATCGGCGGCTGCTGCGAGGTGGGTCCGGCGCATATCCGGCACCTCTACAGCCGGTTGCGTGCGGAAGGCCATACGATTGCATAAGCCGTCGCTCATCCCCGACTTTGCCTACGACCCGCCGGACACGCCGCTGTCCATCCTTTACGAGGACCCGGCGATCATCGTCATCGACAAACCCGCGGGCCTGCTGACGGTACCGGGAAAGCTGGAGAACCGGCAGGATTGCCTGATCACCCGGCTGCAAGCGGTGCGCTGGGATGCGCTGACCGTGCACCGGCTGGATTGCGACACCTCGGGTGTCATTATCTTCGCCCGCACCAAGCAGGCGCAGGGATACCTGGGGCAGGAGTTCGAGCAGCGGCGCGCGCAGAAGACCTATGTCGCCCGCCTGAAAGGCGTGCTGAGGCCGGACAGCGGCACCGTGGACCTGCCGCTTGGCAGCGACTGGGACTACCGGCCGCGGCAGAAGGTCGATCACGACCACGGCCGTCCGGCGGTGACCGACTGGCAGGTGATCGACCGGACCGAGAGCGAGACCCGCGTCCGCCTGACCCCGCACACCGGCCGGAGCCACCAACTTCGCGTGCATATGCTGGCACTTGGGCATCCGATCCTGGGCGACCAGATCTATGCGCCCGAAACCCGGGCGAGCCATGAGCGGCTGATGCTGCACGCCGAGAGCCTGGCGCTGCACCATCCCACCAGCGGGGACTGGGTCAGCTTTACCGCCCCGGCACCGTTCTGACCACCGTGGACAAATGGGTATTATTACGTAATATCAATAGCTTGATCGCGGGCGTTTACGATCTGTCAAGCTTGGGACAGGCGCAGGCGTAGGGTGGGCGTATCGCCCACCCTACCCCAGGTCCCTTGCGCGGCGATCAGTCGTAGAGAACCGCAGCGATGTTCGCGTCGGTCATGTTGGTCTTGTCATACCAGTAGAAGCCGGTGTCGATGACCTTGGGCAGCTCTTCGCCCTTGATCGCCTTCGCGAGGCTGTCCACCACGCACTGACCGATGCCGACCGGGTTCTGGGTGATCGAGCCGATCAGGGTGCCCTCCATGATGGCATCCTTCTGGCTTTTGCCGCTGTCGAAGCCCACACCCACGATCTGCGCGCCGGTTTCCTTGATCGCCACCGCCAGGCCGATGGCCGCACCTTCGTTCGAGGCGAAGATGCCCTTGATCTCGGGGTTCGCCTGCAGGATCGCCTTGACGTTGTCGGCGGCCTTCAGCGCGTCGTTGGCGTACTGGACGTCCACGACCTCGATCTTGGGATAGGCTTCCTTGATGCGGTTCAGGAAGCCGTCCCGGCGCCCGATCCCGGTGGCGGAGGTCTGGTCATGGATCACCGCGGCGATCTTGCCCTCTTCCCCGATGGCCTTGGCCAGCCCGTCCGCCGCAGCCGCCGCGGCCGCCATGTTGTCGGTGGTGCAGGTGGTCAGCGGCAGGTCGCTTTCGACCCCCGAGTCGAAGGCGACGATCGGGATGCCGGCGTCGGCGGCCTTCTGCAGCGCGGGGACCTGGGCCTGGCTGTCCAGCGCGGCAAAGCCCAGACCCTGCGGGTTCTTGGCAATGGCGGCGTTCAGGATGTCGGTCTGCTTGTCGATCTCGGCCTCGGTGTTCGGGCCTTCGAAGGTGATCGTGACGCCATTGCGCGCCGCCGCCTCTTCCGCTCCCGCCTTCACGGCCTGCCAGAACTGGTGGCTGAAGCCCTTGGCGATGATCGGGAAGTAGGTCTCTTGCGCGAAGGAGGGTGCCGCGCCGAAGGCAAGGCCAAGCGCCAGCGCCGAAGTCAGTAGGGTCTTCTTCATGTCTCACTCCCTTTGGGTTTACCGGTGCGGCTTCATCCGCATCCGGGTCGTGTGTTGCTGTTGTTCTCTGCTCAGGCCTTCTTGCGAAGCACGATGTCGATGAAGACGGCGACGATGATGATCACGCCGGTGACGACGATCTTCCATTCCTCGAGCACGCCCATCACCCTGAGCCCGTTGGTCAGGACCGACATGATGAAGGCCCCGATGATGGTGCCGATCACCGTGCCGCGACCCCCGGCGAGAGAGGTCCCGCCGATGACGGCGGCGGCGATGGCGTCAAGCTCGTACCCCAGCCCCAGCGCGGGCTGGGCGGAGTTCAGGCGCGAGGACACGATCAGCCCGGCGATGCCGCAGATGCCGCCGCAGATGGCGTAGGTCAGGATCTTCCAGCGGTCGACGTTGATGCCGGACAGCCGCGCGGCCTCTTCGTTGGAGCCCAGCGCAAAGATCATCCGGCCGATGATGGTGCGGTTGAGGACGATGGAGGCGATGATGGCGACGATGAACATGATCATCACGCCGTTGGGGATTTCGATGCCGGGAATGAGCCTGGTGATCGAGCTTTCCGGCGAGAGCAGCCCGTAGTTCGGCGTGTCGTTGAAGTAGATCGGCTTGGCCCCGGAAAAGACCAGCGCCAGGCCCCGGGCGATCTGCATCATCCCCAGCGTGGCGATGAAGGGCGGGATCTTCAGCTTGGCGATGGTGGTCCCCGAGATGGCCCCCATCAGGGCGCCCGAAGCGATGGCGCCCAGGATGCCCAGCGGCAAGGGCATCCCGAGGTTCGTCAGGATGATCCCGGCCATGACGGCGGTCAGCGTCATCATCGTTCCGACCGACAGATCGATCCCGCCCGAGATGATCACGAAGGTCACGGCCACGCCCAGCACACCATTGACGGCAGTGGCCTGCATGATCCCCACCATGTTCGACCCGGTGGCGAAGTTCGGCGCGAAGAGGCTGAAGAACGCAAGAAGCGCGATCAGCACCACGAAGGCCACGGCCTTCTGCAGGGTCGAGGTGGTGAAGAAGCCTGGCTTTCCGGCGGCGGCGGTCTGGACGGCGGTGTCGGTCATGGGATCCCCTGTTCAGGCTGCCGCGCTGGCACGCCGGGTGGCCAGCGTCATGATGTCTTCCTGGGTGGCCGTGCGGCCGTCGAGCTCGCCGGTGATCCTGCCTTCGCACATCACGGCGATGCGGTGCGACAGGCGCAGCACCTCGGGCAGTTCCGAGGAGATCACGATGATCGCCTTTCCCTGCTCCGCGAGGTCTTCGAGCAGGCGGTAGATTTCGGCCTTGGCGCCCACGTCGATGCCGCGGGTGGGTTCGTCGAAGATCAGAATGTCGCAGTCGCGCAGGAGCCACTTGGCGATGACGACCTTCTGCTGGTTGCCACCGGACAGAAGCCGCGTCTCCTGGTGGATGTGCGGGGTCTTGACCTTGAGCTTGCGGACATAGTCCTGCGCCACCTGCCCCAGTGCGTCGTCCCGCATGAAAAGCGCGCGCGAGACGAAGCGCCGCCAGGACGCCATTGTGACGTTGTCGCGGACCGACATGCCGGTGACGAGGCCGAAGTGCTTGCGATCCTCGGACAGATAGGCGATCCCGGCCGCCACCGCGTCTGCGGGGGTCGCGATCTTCCGTTCGGTGCCGTGGATGTGGATCGCTCCGCTGTCCAGGGGATCGGCGCCGAAGATGGCGCGGGCGACTTCGGTCCGGCCGGCGCCCATCAGGCCGGCGAAGCCCAGGATCTCGCCCTTGTTCAGCCGGAAGCTCACGTTGCGGATCGTCGGGCCGCGGTTCAGGCCTTCGACGCGCAGCACCTCATGGGCGGTGCCCTGCCCCGTCGCGCGATGCTGGTCGGCCAGTTCGCGTCCGACCATCAGCTGGATGATCGTGGACATCGGCGTTTCCGCGGCAGGAAGCGTGTCGATGTACTGCCCGTCGCGCATGACGGTGACGCGGTCGGCGATGCGCTTCACCTCGTCCATCCTGTGGGTGATGTAGACGATCCCGACGCCGTTGCGCTTGAGGTCGTCGATGACGCCGAACAGATGCTCGACCTCGGTCTCGTTCAGCGCGCTGGTCGGTTCGTCCATCACCAGGACCCGGGCGTTGTAGGACAGGGCCTTGGCGATCTCGACCAGCTGCTGCCGGGCGACCATCATCTGGCCGACCTCGGCCGCGGGGTCGATGTCGACGCGCATCCGCCGGAAGATGGCGGCGGCGTCGCGCTTCAGCCTTGCCTCGTCGACGAAGATTCCCAGGCCCTTGCGCGGCTCGCGGCCGATGAAGATGTTCTGCGCGGCCGAAAGGTGGTTCATCAGGAACAGTTCCTGATGGATGATGCTGATGCCCAGCGATTGCGCGGCCTGGGGGCTGGGCAGGCTGACCGGCTGGCCGTCCACGCGGATTTCGCCGCCGTCGGGCTGGTAGACCCCGGTCAGGATCTTCATCAGCGTGGACTTGCCTGCGCCGTTTTCCCCCATCAGGGCATGGACCTCGCCCGGGCGGAGGTCGAAGCGCACCCCCTGCAGGGCGCGGACGCCGGGAAATGACTTCTCCACCCCCCGCATCTCGATCACGAAAGGATCGGATGACTGATCCGTCACGTCAGTTCCCCCCTTGTCGCCCGCCGGCCTTTCCGGCCGTTCCTCCCGGGCTGTTAGCGCTGACCTTGCGTCAGTCGCGGTCAGATTTCAATCAGGATGCGTCCGCCCTCGACCCGAGCGGGATAGGTGCGCAGGTTCACGCAGGCGGGAAGCCGCTTGGCTTCGCCGGTGCGGATGTCGAAGACGCCAGAGTGTTTCGGGCATTCGATTTCGTAGTCCATCACCATCCCGTCGCTGAGATGGACGGCTTCGTGGCTGCACAGCCCGTCCGAGCAGAAAACCTCGTCCCCGGTCATCCGGTAAAGCGCGAAGGTCCGGCCCTGGTGGTCGAAGCGGCGCACGCCTTCATCCTCGATCTCGTCCAGCCCGCAGGCGTCGATCCAGTTGGTCATGTTCGATCCGTTTGCAGAAGTTTCAGGCGTTTGCCTTGGCGTTGGCCCTGGCCTTGCGGCGCTGGTAGCGGGCATTCATCTGCGCCTCGCCCGCCTTGCTGCCGTCGTGGAAGGTGCCGAACCACTTGTCCAGCGGGATGAGGCCGTCGCCGTAGTTCACCTCGAAATACTTGTGGTGGAGGTAGTGGATGTAGGCGTGGCTATCGATGCCCCTGTCCTCGGTCACTTCCACCTTGTCGAAGCCGATATGGCCCACCACCGCGCCGAAGCCCGCGAAGTTCAGCTGGTAGATCGCCAGGAGCGGGTGCGACGGGATCAGGAAATGGTAGGCGGCCGTCGCGAAGTACAGAAGGTGCTCGACCGGGTGCATCGACAGCGAGGACCACGGCGAAGGGTTGACCGAGTTGTGGTGCACCGAGTGGACGTATTTGTAGAGGAACGGCGTGTGGATCAGGCGATGGATCACGAAGAAGTGGAACTCGTGCAGGACCGGCAGGAACAGCCAGACCGCGAACAGGTACCAACCGTTGTCCATCAGGCCGACCCAGGGGCCGATGTCGTTGGCCCAGGCCCAAAGCACCAGAACCTCCCACGCTGTCCAGATCGGGACACCGCTTCCGAAGGCGCGGATCAGGCTGTCGATGGTCTGGCTCTGGAACAGGAAGGCCGTGGACTTGTGCTCGGACGGCCATTTCGCGTTGTACTTGAAGCGCGTGCCCTGCGCGCGGCGGATGTAGAGGTGCAGTTCTAGCGCGCCGTAAAACAGGAAGACCGCCACCGCGTTGACGGCGAACAGCCACAGGACCCAGCCCCAGTGCAGGGTCTGCATCGTCTCTCTCTCGGGGACGACCCAGGCCCACCAGGCAAAGGCGCTGGCAGTCCACAGAAGGTTCCACGGCAGGAAATATCCCGGCAGCCATTTCAGGATCGCCAAGGGGCGCGGCGGAAAGGCCCAGATCGGGGCGACCTGAGCGGGCTGGTTCGGGGTGAAGTCGCCCCGCTTGTTGTGCGTGCCGAATTTGGTGTCGTCCATCCTGCGGGCCTTTCCAGAGCGGGCGATCCTGTGCAGAAACCGGACGGATCGGCCGTGCGGGAGACCGTGCCGGAGTGCGCGCTGTTAGCGCAAGCTATTTCCGCATTTCGCGTCACCAACCGCCTCACTTTACCTCACTTTCATGGGCTGGTGGCGGCCGTGCCAGCGCGCGAGACTGTCCGTGACGCAAACTGAACCAGACCTCCTTGCGCGGCGATTCGTCTCAGGTCGCGCTGAATCCGGGCAGGTTGAAGCGGGTGTAGACGCCGAAGGACAACAGCCGCTCGGCCCCCTGACGCGCCGGTTCGGGGTCGGCGGCCAGGGCCAGGGCGGTGGACAGAAGTTCGCGCGGGTCCCCGGCCAGCGCGAAGTCCATCGCCCCGGCCCGCAGCAGCGGGACGGTGACCGGGTTCACCTCATGCCCAACGACCAGCATGTCCGAGGCCCGGCCAGCGGCGCGCAGTGCCTCGATCAGGCCCACATTGCCTCCGCCCACGTTGTAGATCGCCCCCAGCGCCGGATGGTCGCGCAGAAGTCGGGCGACGGCGGCGCGGGTGAGTTCGGCGCTGTCCTCGCCCTGTGCCTCTCCCGAGATGACGACCTTGGGGAAATTGGCCCTCAGTCCCGAGCGGAAGCCGATTTCCCGGTCTTCATGGCAGCGGAAGGCCGGGCTTCCCAGCACCACGCCAACGGTCGTGGGCCGGTCGCCCAGCATCCGACCGATCAGGAAGGCCGCCGTCTGGCCCACCGCCCGATCGTCCAGCCCGACAAAGGAATCGCGGGCCGCGGGAACAAGGTCCGAGATCACCGCGATGATCCGCTTGCCCCGCGCCCGGGCGGCTGCGAGCAAGCCGGTCATCCGGTCCGAGTTCTTGACCGTCAGGATCAATGGGTGCGAGACGTCCTTGCAGGCCGCCTCGACAGCGCGCAGGACGGTGCTGTCATCGGCCAGATGCAGATCGTGGAAGCTGCCTTTCGCGCCGCTGGCCGTCCAGGCCGCGCGCATCTGCCCCATCATGCCGCGCCCCACCCGCAGGACGATGTCGGCGGTAGCGGGACGCGCAACGGGGTCGCTGCCGGGGGACATCAGGCGGCGCAGCGTTTCCTCGACCACCATCCGCGTGCGGTCGTGGACCCGCCCCCGCCCGTTCAGCGCGCGGTCCACCGTCGCCCGGGACAGACCAGTTTCCCGCATGATGTCAGCGACCGAGACGCGGCGCATGAGGCAATCCTTGACTGTGAGGCATCATGCCTCACTCTGCCCCTGCGCCTTCCGTCCCGCAAGTGTCAGAGCGCCGCAGCCGCCCTGGCGAAGGCCTCGGCCTCGGCCTCGTCCATCCAGACTTCGTGCCGGCGTTCCGGATATCCGGCGCGGGTCACATCGTCGGCGAAGGCGCGGAACGCGGCGATGCGCTTCTGCTGCAATTCTGCCTCGAGCGCGGCAAGGTCGGCATAGCGTTTGGAATGGCGCGGGTAGTGGCCGGTGTTGGTTCCCAGTACATCGCAGGAGAAGAGATACTGCGTGTCGCAGACCGACCCGCAGCCCATGCCCATCGTGATCATCGGCGTCGCACGCGTGATGTGGTCGGCGAGTTGCACGGGCACGACCTCGACCTCCAGGAATGCCGCACCGGCGTTCTCGATGTCCTTGGCCTTGCGCAGGACTGACAACGCCTCGGGGGCGAGGCGGCCGATGGCACGAAATCCGGTCCATGCGGCGAGATTCGGGACCAGTCCGACATGGCCGGTGACGGGGATTCCCTCGCGCGCCATCGCCTCGATGAAGCGCGGGGAATGCGAGCAGTAGATCGCGTCTGCGCCACGGCGAAGGGCATCGAACGCGGCGCGGACGGCCTCATCCGGGGTGGCCGAGGACCCGTGCGGCATCCCCGCCGAGATCAGCGCCGAAGGCGCCGCGGCGCGGATCGCGGGCAGCGTGTGGTCCGCTTCGCAAGAGAGGACGGTGATTCCCGCAGTCTCGGCGGCAGCGGCTTCGGCGGCAGTGTCGACATGGACCTGCACCCATTTGCGCTGGCCCTTCTGCTGCAGCAACGTCGCGACGGTGGTTTTCGGCATGGAATGCGCCCCCTGGAACTGGTCCCCTGCGCTAGGGGACTGGGCATCGCGAAGGCAATGGAAAAGAAGGCGCATCCGGGTCGGACGCATCACTTTGCCTCACCTGGTTGTTCATGGGGGCTTGGTCGCCCGCAGCCGAGCCACGACTGGCCCCAAAGTGAGGCTGGAGCCCGAGGCCGATTCGAAGCGTCAGACCAGCATTCCGCCGTCGCTGTCGTCGCCCGCCTCTTCCAGCAGGCGGTCGAGATCGGGGATCGAGACGTGGCGGTTGCCCTCGAGGCTGATGACACCGTCCTTCTTCAGCGCACTGATCTGGCGGCTGACAGTTTCCAGCGTGAGGCCCAGGTAATCCGCCATCTCTTCGCGGGTCAGGGGCAGGTCCACCGAGAGCTTGCCGGACGCGCGGCGCAGGTGCAGCGCGGCGTCGCGCCGGGCAATGATCGAGATCAGCGAGGCGATCTTCTCGCGCGCGGTCTTGCGGCCCAGAAGCAGCATCCATTCCCGCGCGGCGTCCAGTTCGTCCAGCGTCATTTCCAGCAGACGCTGCGCGATGTGCGGGGTGGTGGACATCAGCTCTTCGAAGGGCTTCTTGCGGAAGCAGCACATCACCAGATCGGTGGTCGCAGTGACGTCGAAGGCCGCCGTCGACCGGCCCGGGCGGCCGACGAAATCCGACGGCAGCAGCAGGCCGACCATCTGGCGGCGGCCATCCTCCATCGTCTGGGTCAGGGTCGCGATGCCGCTGACGACGGAGCCCACGAACTCCATCCGGTCGCCGGACCAGATGATCGTCTGGCCCGCCTGGAAGCTGCGGTAGTACTTGACCTGCTCCAGCCGGGCGAGTTCGTCCGTTTCACAGCGCGCGCAGACGGCCCGATGGCGGATCGGACAGTCACCGCACTGGACGTGAACGGAGTGATCGTGCATTCGCCTTCCCGTCTCTTGATCTGGGTCAAGGATGACCCCTGACGCGGCTGTATGGTAGCCGCATGGCACACGACCCGCAACTCGCCCGCTTCGGGCTATTCGACGCACGCGTTCCCCGCTACACGTCTTACCCGACGGCCCCACACTTCGGGTCGGACATTGGACCGTCGGATTTCACCACCTGGATCGCGGCGATACCCGAGAATAGCGCAGTCTCGCTGTACATACACGTCCCTTTCTGCCGTCGGTTGTGCTGGTTCTGCGCCTGCCGGACCCAGGGGACGACCTCGGACGAGCCGGTCATCGCCTATGTCGAAACGCTGAAGGCCGAGCTGGAGCTGTTGCGCGCCCATCTGCCGCGCGGCGTGCGACTGTCGCGGCTGCATTGGGGCGGCGGGACCCCGACGCTGCTGTCGGCCAACCTGATGCGCGACCTGGCCGACCGGATCTTTGACGTGGTGCCGTTGGCCGCAGACGGCGAATTTTCGGTCGAGATCGACCCGAACGAGATCGACGATGCCCGGCTTGACGCGCTGGCGGCGGCGGGGATGAATCGCGCCTCGATCGGGGTGCAGGACTTCGACCCGCTGATCCAGAAGGCCATCGGGCGCGAGCAGAGCTATCAGCTGACCCGCGACGTGGCCGAACGCATCCGCGATCGGGGCGTGGCCAGCCTGAACGCCGACATCCTTTATGGGCTGCCGTTCCAGACCGGCCCGCGGATTTCCGATTCGGTGCAGAAATTGCTGACCCTGTCGCCCGACCGGGTGGCGCTGTACGGCTACGCCCATGTGCCGTGGATGAGCCGGCGGCAGCAGATGATCCCCTCGGACGAGATGCCGACGCCGGAAGAACGTCTGTCGCTGTTCGAGACCGCGCGGCAGCTGTTCCTCTGGGACGGCTATGTCGAGGTCGGGATCGACCACTTCGCCAAGCCCGAGGACGGGATGGCCAAGGCGCTGAAGGGCGGGACCTTGCGGCGGAATTTCCAGGGCTACACCGACGACACCGCACCGGCGCTGATCGGGTTGGGGGCTTCGTCGATCAGCCGCTTCCCGCAGGGCTTCGCGCAGAACGCCTCGGCCACGGCGGCGCATACCAAGGCGATCCGCGACGGGCGTTTCTCGACCCACAAGGGCCACCGCTTCACCGGCGAGGATACGCTGCGCGCCCGGATCATCGAGGCGCTGATGTGCGACTTCCGCGTGTCGCGGGCCGAGCTGGTGCGCGACTTCGACGTCACCCCGGCCCGGGTGGAAGAGCTGTTCCAGCGCGCCGCAGGAGAATTCGGCGAGATGGTGCGGGTGACCGACGAGGGGTTCTTCATCCCCGACCGCGCGAAGCCCCTGACCCGCATGATCGCGCGCGCCTTCGACGCCTACGACAGCGCCAAGGCCAAGCATTCCTCGGCCATCTGAGCGTCGGGGTCAGCTGCGCGACAGGCGGGTCAGAAGATCGACCTGCTTCGGCAGACAGACCGAGCGGAGATCGTAGCGCTCGCGCACCATCCGGCGGGCGGCATCGCGCATCGGCTGATAGGCCTCGGGCCGGGCCAACGCGTCACAAAGGGCCGCCGACCAGCCCTTCACATCGAAGAAATCCACCAGCCGCCCGGTCACGCCATCGGTGATGACTTCGGCCACCGGGGCGGTGTTCGATCCGACCACCAGTGTCCCGGCGGCCATCGTCTCGACCATCGACCAGGACAGGACGAAGGGATAGGTCAGATAGGCATGGACGCGGGCGACGTGGATCAGGTCCACAAGCCGGTCATAGGGCAGCTTGCCGACGAAATGCACGCGGCCGAGGTCAAGACGGTCCTTCACCTCGTCCAGAATAACGTCCTTCCAGCTGCCCCCGCCGGGCGGGGCGCTGCCGTAGCTGACGCCTTCCTCCCCCACGATCACCACCTGGGCATTCGGGCGGGCGGCCAGCACCTCGGGCAAGGCGCGCAGGAAGATGTGGTAGCCGCGGTAGGGTTCGAGGTTGCGGTTGACGAAGGTCAGGACCTCGTCCCCCGGCACAAGGGTGCGGCCATTCGGTAGCGTGAAGCGGGCCTGCGGATTGGGGGTCAGGCGGTCGCAGTCGACACCGTCGAAGATCTCCTCCAGCCGCTGCCGCAGAAGGGCGGGATGCGTGCTGGCCTGCCATTCGGTCGGCGACACGCCCGCGTCGGCGTGGATCAGGGCCTGCGCGAGATAGGCCGCCCGGGACTGGGCGATCATCACCTGGTCGAAGCCTTGCGCCTGAAACTCAGCGTCGAAGGCCACGTCCTGGCCGATGCCGCGATAGTAGAACTCGGCAAAGACCAGAAGCTTTGCCTCGGGCCAGACCTCTTTCAGGAACAGCGTCTCGCCCCAGCCGGAATGGCCGTAGATCACGTCCGGGACGTAGCCCTGCGCCCGCATCCGTTGCGCAAAGCGCGCGACCGAGACGGCGCGGTCGCCCATCTGGGTGAAGGTGCGGCCCAGGCGCGTGGCCTTGGGGTCAACGGGCGGGGAGGTGTGCGGATAGCGCAGAACCGGCACTTCGGCGGTCTTGCCGTTGGCGGCATCGGTCAGCGCGCGCACGTCATGGCCCCGGCGCTGCATTTCCGGCGCCAGATGCAGGAACTGCCCCGGAAAGTTCTGGTGGACGAAGAGCAGCTTCACGTCAGGCTCCGAAGGCGGCGGCCATCAGAGCTTTGGTATAAGGGGATTGCGGATCGGTAAACACGGCCTCGCAGTCGCCGGATTCGACCACATCGCCGGCCTGCATCACCATGACCTTGTGCGCCATGGCCCGGATCACCCGCAGGTCGTGGCTGATGAAGATGAAGGCCAAGCCCCATTTCCGCTGCAAGGCGCGCAGAAGTTCGACGATCTGGACCTGCACCGTCATGTCCAGCGCAGAGGTCGGTTCGTCCAGCACCACCAGAAGCGGCCGCAGGATCATCGCGCGGGCGATGGCGATGCGCTGACGCTGGCCGCCGGAAAATTCGTGCGGATAGCGGCCCATCATCGCCGGGTCCAGCCCGACTTCGCGCATGATCTCGGCCACCATCTCGGTCCGGTTGCGGCCCGGCTCCAGCCCGTGGACGCCCAGCCCCTCGGCGATGATCTGCTCGACGGTCAAGCGCGGCGACAGGCTGCCGTAGGGGTCCTGGAACACGACCTGCATGTTGCGGCGGATCACCCGCATCGCCTTGCGGCCCTTGGCCCGGGCAAAGGCCGCGCGCGCGCTGTCGATCAGCTCGTCCCAGCCCTCGGGTCCGGTGTCGGCGCTGCGACGGGCCTGCGCCTCGTCCCAGGTTTCGTCCAGCCGGCTGATGTCGCGCCCAAGGAAGACGACCTTCCCCTGCGAGCCGATGAGCCGCAGGATCGCCAGCGCCAGGGTGGTCTTGCCCGAGCCGCTTTCGCCCACGATCCCAAGGGTTTCCCCGGCGCGGACCGAAAGGCTGGCGTCGTTCACCGCCTTCACGTGGCCCACCGTCCGGCGCAGGAGGCCCTTGTGGATCGGAAACCAGACGCGCAGGTGTTCGGTCCGCACGATCTCTTGCGCGCCGGCTGGTACCGGGTCCGGCCCGCCCTTCTGTTCGGCGGCCAGCAGCTTCTGCGTGTAGGGGTGCTGCGGGTTGGCGAAGATCTCGGCCGTGGGTCCCTGTTCGACGATTTCTCCGCCCTGCATGACGCAGACCCGGTCGGCGATGCGGCGGACGATGGTCAGGTCGTGGGTGATGAACAGCAGGCTCAGCCCCTCGGCCTTTTTCAGGTCGGCCAGAAGGTCCAGGATCTGCGCCTGGATCGTCACGTCCAGCGCGGTGGTGGGTTCGTCCGCGACCAGAAGTTCCGGCCCATTGGCCAGCGCCATCGCGATCATCACCCGCTGGCGCTGCCCGCCCGACAGCTGGTGCGGATAGGCGCCCAAGCGGCTTTCCGCGTCGCGGATGCCGACCTTGCCCAGAAGCTCGACGATGCGGGCGCGCGCCTTGTCGCCGGTCAGGCCCTGGTGCAGGGCCAGGCTTTCGGCAAGCTGCTTTTCGATCGTGTGGAGGGGATTGAGGCTGGTCATCGGCTCCTGGAAGATGAAGCTGATGTCGTTGCCCCGGATGCGGCGCAGCTCGCGTTCCGATGCGCCGATCATTTGCGCGCCGCTATAGGTGACAGAGCCCGCGATCTCGGCATTGTCGGACAGGAGCCCAACCGTCGACAGGGCCGTCACCGACTTGCCAGAGCCGCTTTCGCCGACAAGAGCCACCGTCTCGCCCTTGCCCACGGTAAAGGACACGCCCTTGACCGCCTGGATCACCCGCCCGTCCTGGCGGAAGCTGACGCGCAGGTCCTTGACCTCAAGTACGCTCATCTGCCCGCCCTCATCTGAACGTCTTTCGCGGGTCGAAGGCATCGCGGACGCCTTCGAAGATGAAGACCAGAAGCGACAGCATGATGGCAAAGGTGAAGAAGGCGGTGAAGGCCAGGAACGGGGCCTGCAGGTTCTGCTGCGCCTGACGGGTCAGCTGGCCCAGCGAGGGCAGGTCCGAGGGCAGGCCGAAACCCAGGTAATCCAGCGTCGCCAGCCCGGCGATCGTGCCGGTGATGGCGAAGGGCAGCATGGTAAGCGTGGCGACCATCGCGTTCGGCAGGACGTGGCGGAACATGATCTGCAGGTCCGACACGCCCAGGGCCTTGGCGGCGCGGACATATTCGAAGTTCCGGGCGCGCAGGAACTCGGCCCGGACGACGCCGACAAGGCCGGTCCAGCCGAAGATGACCATCAGCGCGACGAGGAGCCAGAAGCTTTTCGCCCAGATCGCGGTGATGATGATGATGACATACAGCGTCGGGATCGAGGACCAGAGTTCGATGAACCGCTGGAACAGCAGGTCGGTAAGCCCGCCGAAATAGCCCTGCACCGCCCCCGCCGCGATGCCGATGATCGAGGTCAGCGCCACGACGATCAGCGAGAAGGTGACCGAAAGCCGGAAACCGTAGATCACCCGCGCAAGCACGTCGCGGCTGGTATCGTCCGTGCCAAGCCAGTTCATCTTTGACGGCGCGCTTGGGGCCACGCCGCCGGTATCGACGATGGTGTTGTAGCTGTAGGGGATCACCGGCCAGACCATCCAGCCCTTCTGCACCGGCTGGCCCAGGGCGGTCCCCTTCGCCTCGACTTCGGCCTTGATGCCTTGGGGGTCGTCCCAGCAGTCCAGCGACCCGCCCGAGACGATCAGGCATTGCACTTCTGGCGTGGAGTAGTTGGCTTCCGTCCGCAGGTCGCCACCGAAGGCCACCTCGGGGTAGAACTTGAAGACCGGTGTGTAATAGCCCCCCTGGTACTGGACCAGGATCGGGCGGTCGTTGGCGATCAGCTCGGCAAAGAGCGACAGGCCGTAGAGCACAAGGAAGATCCACAGCGACCAGTAGGCGCGGCGGTTGGCCTTGAAGTTGCGCCAGCGGCGTTGGTTCAGCGGCGACAGCGCCATGTCAGTCGCGCCTTTCGAAGTCGATGCGCGGATCGACCAGCACATACATCAGGTCCGACAGGATGCCGACGACAAGACCGATCAGGCCAAAGGCAAAGAGCGTGCCGAAGATCACCGGATAGTCGCGTTCCACGGCGGACTTGAAGCCAAGCTGGCCCAGACCGTCCAGCTATAAGATCACCTCGATGATGAGGCTCGACCCGAAGAAGACGCCCAGAAAGACGCTGGGGAAGCCAGCGATCACGATCAGCATCGCGTTGCGGAAGACATGGCCGTACAGGACGCGGGCCTCGGACAGGCCCTTGGCGCGGGCGGTAAGGACGTACTGCTTCTTGATCTCGTCCAGGAAGCTGTTCTTCGTCAGCAGCGTCAGCACCGCAAAGGACGAAATGAGCTGCGCCGTCACCGGCAGGGTGATGTGCCAGAGATAGTCGACGATCTTGCCCCAGAGGCTCAGGTCCTTAAAGTTGTCGGAGGTCAGCCCGCGCAGGGGGAACCACTGGAAGTAGCTGCCGCCGGCAAAGACGACCATCAGGAGGATCGCGAACAGGAACCCCGGGATTGCATAGGCCGCGATGATGATGCCGGATGTCCATGTGTCGAAGCGCGATCCGTCGCGGACGGCCTTGCGGATGCCCAGCGGGATCGAGACGAGATAGGCGATCAGCGTGGACCACAGGCCCAGCGTGATCGACACGGGCATCTTTTCCAGGATCAGGTCCACGACTGAGATCGACCGGAAGTAGCTTTGCCCGAAGTCGAAGGTCAGGTAGTTCCCCATCATGATGAAGAACCGCTCCATCGCGGGAATCTGCTCTTTCCGGCATTCCGGGTGGGTCAGCGAGGGTTCGCCGGTGAAGCCGTCGTCGCAGACGATGCGGGCGAAGCCGAACTGCACCTCAAGCCGGGCCAGGAATTCCGGCGGCAGGCCGCGGGCGCCCTGATAGCCGGTGTCTTCCTCCTGCACCCCGCCGCCTTCGGTGCCAGAGATGTTCTGGATCGAATCCCCCTCGCCCTCGAGCCGGGCGAGCACCTGTTCGATCGGGCCGCCAGGGACGAATTGCGTCAGGGCAAAGTTGATCAACATGACCCCGAACAGCGTCGGGATCACCAGCAGAAGCCGTCGAAGGATATAGGCGCCCAAAGCCCCGACCGTTCCCTGATTACTTCAACGCGCCCTTGGCCTTCAGCGCGTCGGCCTTTTCGGCGTTGTACCACCAGATCGACAGTTCGCCCAGACCATATGGGGGCAACGTCTCGGGGTGTTCATACATGTTGTAGTATGCCACCCAGTTGTCCTTCTTGTAGTAGCGCGGAACGATCACGTATTCCGACCGCAGCACCCGGTCCAGTGCCCGGACGACAGTGGTCAGCTCTTGCCGCGACTTGGCGTCTTCGACCTGGTCCAAGAGCTTGTCGACCGCGGGGCTGGCATAGCCCATCCGGTTGCGGCTGGAGTTGTCCTTGGCCACCGAGGCCCAGGCCTGTTTCAGGACCCCGCCCGGTTCCAGACCGCCGTTGACCACCGTGGTCGGCAAGGCGTCGAAGTCGAAGACCGGGGGGCTGGCGCGCTGCTGCAATTGCGGGTCGTCGATGATGTCGAAGCTGGCATCCACGCCCAGCCCGCGCAGGTTCTCGACATAGGCGTTCATCACCGGCAGCAGGTCGGTGCGGACATGCACCATCTCCATCCGCAAGGTCTCGCCCTTGTCGTTGCGGCGCATCCCGTCGTCGCCGACCTTCCAGCCCGCCTCGTCCAGCAGGGCCGAGGCCTTGCGCAGGTTCTTCCGGTCCAGGTTGTTCGCGTCCGAGGACACGGGGGCCATCACCACTTCGTCCGTCAGGATGTTGGCCGGAAGCAGCCCCTCGTCCACCAGGGGCTTCAGGATCGCCACTTCCTCGGGCGTCGGCACCCCGGTCGCGGCCATCTCGGAGTTCTCCCAGATCGAATTGATCCGGCTGAGAAGCCCGTAGAACAGCGCCTTGTTCGACCATTCGAAGTTGAAGACCAGCCCCAGCGCCTCACGCACGCGGGGGTCCTGGAACTGGGCGCGGCGGAGGTTGAAGATGATCGACTGCCCGCCCGCGATGTCTCCCGAGGGGATCACCGCCTTGACGATGTCGCCGGACTGGATCGCCGGGAAGTCGTAGCCCGTGGCCCAGCGCTTGGAATCGCCCTCGGTGCGGAAGGTGTAGACGCCGGCCTTGAACCCCTCCATCGCGGCGTTGTCGTCGCCGAAATATTCGATGCGGATGCGGTCGAAATTGTTCTGGCCGATGTTCAGCGGGTGCTTCTCGCCCCAGTAGTCCGGGTTGCGCTTGTAGATGATCTGCTGGCCGGGCTTGAAGCTTTCCAGGACATAGGGGCCAGTCCCTAGGAACGGCTCCAGGCTGGATTTCTCGAGGTCGCGGTTGTTCTCGATGTAGTCCTTCTTGGAAAAGATCGGCGAGCTGCCGGCCTGGGCAGGCATGTCGCGGAAGGACGTGCCGGGCGCGAAGGTGAACTTGATGCGGTAGGGGTCCAGCACCTCGACCGATTGATACTTGCCGTTCGAGACGCTGCGGAATTCGGGAATGCCCTTGTCGCGGAACAGTTCATAGCTGAACAGCACGTCCTCGGCCGTCAGGGGCGAGCCGTCGGAGAAGGTCACGTCCTTGCGCAGGTTGAAGATCACCCAGGACCGGTCCTCGGGGTACTCCATCGTCTCGCACAGAAGGCAGTAGGCGGCGCTCACGTCGTCGAGCGTGCCGGTCAGGATGGATTCGTAGAAGATCGAGGCCAGCGCGCCGGAGTTTCCGGCAATGGTGTAGGGGTTGAAGCTGTCGAAGCTGCCCGGAGCCCATTCGCTGATCTCGCCGCCCTTCGGGGCATCGGGGTTGACGTAGGGCAGATGCGTGAAGTCGGCAGGAAGCTTCAGGTCGCCGAAGGTGGAAATCCCGTGCGACTTGATCACGGTTTCCGCCCGGACCGGCAGGGCGAGCGCGCTCAGTGCCGCGATCAGCGCCCCGGTGGCGATCACCGGGCCAAGGTTGATCCGCGCTGCCTTCGCCCGTGCCGCCACCCGCTTCGATGTCCGCATCCGCCAGCCTCCCTGCTTGCTGTCAGACCATTCATTTATGCTATTTCGCGCTTTGTCGAGGCAACATGCCGCGATTGCGCGCGCGATTGCGTGAGCCGCAAAGGAAAAGCCGCCCCGTGGGGCGGCTTTGCAAGATCGCGCTGGGCGAAGATCAGGGATTCGCCGCCAGGTAGGCGATGACGTTGGCGCGGTCTTCCGGCTTCGGCAGACCGGCGAAGGCCATCTTGGTGCCCGGGATCGCCTGCTTGGGGTTTTCCAGGAAGGCGAAGATTGCTTCGGGGGTCCAGGGCTCGGCCGACTTGGCAGCCATCGCTTCGGAATAGGCGAAGCCGGCAACCGAGGCATGGTTCCGCCCGACGACCCCGTTCAGGTGCGGACCCACGCCATCGGACCCGTCCAGCTTGTGGCAGGACCCGCATTTCTTGAACACGGCCTCGCCGGCCGCCGCATCGCCCGCCGCCAGCAGGGCCGCGACGTCGATCGTCTCGCCCTCGCCCTCGGCCGGAGCAGCCTCTTCCCCGGTGTCGATGGTGTAGGCCTGCGTCAGCTCGCCCTCGGCATGTTCGCCGCCGTGACTCGCCGCGCCCACGGTGTAAAGCCCGTCACCCGCCCAGTTCACCAGCATAAGGACCAGAAGCGAGCCGCAAACCGCGCCCACCGTCTTGGTCATCGTCATCGTGTCGAACATGGTTCACCTATCTGGGGTCTCGTGTCGCGCGGTATCTATCCGCTTCCACCGCCCGGGATCAAGGTGTAGACGCGCGACGAAACGCCCCGCGGGGCCAGTTTTCGACAAGGGATCACGCAGCATGGCCGGTCGCATCGCCTTTCAGGGGGAACTTGGCGCCTATTCGCACCAGGCCTGCCAGCAGTCGCGCCCCGATTTCGAACCCGTTCCCAGCACCACCTTCGAAGAGGTCGTGGACAAGGTTGCCCGGGGCGAGGTCGATCTTGGCATGCTTGCGGTCGAAAATTCGACCTATGGCCGGGTGGCCGACGTTCACTCGCTTCTGCCCCGCGCCGGGCTGCACATCGTGGACGAAGCCTTCGTCCGCGTGCATGTGAATCTGCTGGGCGTGCCCGGTGCCAGGGTGGAAGACGTGAAGGAAGCCCACGGCCATGTGGTGATCCTGCCGCAATGCGCGGGCTTCCTGAAGGCGCATGGCATCCAGGGCAAGGTCTCCAGCGACAACGCGCGTGCCGCGCGCGAGGTGGCCGAGCGCGGGGACACGTCGAAGGCCGCGCTGGCCAGCGAGCTTGCGGCCGAAATCTACGGGCTCACGGTGCTGGCCCGCCACATCGAGGACCAGTCGAACAACACCACCCGCTTCCTGGTCATGTCGCGCGAGCCGGACTATCGCCGCCGCGGGCAGGGGAAGATGATCACCACCTTTACCTTCCGCGTCCGCAACATCCCCGCCGCGCTGTACAAGGCGCTGGGGGGATTCGCCACGAATGGCGTCAACATGACCAAGCTGGAAAGCTACATGGTCGGCGGCAGCTTCATGGCGACCGAGTTCTATGCCGACATCGAGGGCCACCCCGAGGACCCGAATGTCGCGCTTGCCCTGGAAGAACTACGCTACTTCACTTCGGAAATGCGGATGCTGGGCGTCTACCCCGCCGACCGCGAGCGCGGCTAGGCCTGCACCTGGCTGCGTTCGTAGCGGTCCTTGATCCGAGCGCCCATCTGGCCCAGGCGCTTTTCGAACCTGGCCTGCACCCGGCCCTTCGCCAGCCGCAACGTGTTGATGAACAGCCGCGCCGCCAGGGTCTTGGGCTTGATCTCGACATCGACCCGAAGCCGGCTGCGCCGCGGCGAGAGCAGCATCACCTCAATCTGTGATGAGCCCTCGATCGTGGGACTGTCGATCGACAGCGCCATCCGCTGATCGGGCGTCAGCTCCTCGATCCGCACCAGCACCTTGCGCGCCTTGCCCTTGAAATGCCCCCGGATGCGCCAGGAAGCCCCCGGACCGGTCAGCGGGCTCCCCTCTGGACGTTCCACCTCGGCCCCGTTGCGGACGGCCTCGCGCTCCCACGACTGGTGGTCGGCCAGGGCCGCGAAGACGAAGGCTGCTGGAACCTCGAGGTCGGTCTTCGCCGTCAGTTTCATCCGGGCTCCGCAGGCAGGGGATCAGGTCGGGGATAGCAGGAAGATCGGGTCATGCAAGCCGGTCTGCAAGCCAGTTCCGCAGAATGAAATGTGCAATCGACCCATTGCGAGCCGGACGGACGAGCGGGTGCAGCCCGGCAAAGGCCTGGACCAGCTCTTCCCGGGTCAGCCAAAGCGCCTGCTCCAGCTCGTCCGGATCGATGCGAATCTCGCGGCTGACCGCCTCGGTCCGCGCCCCGACCATGAGAGAGGCAGGAAAGGGCCAAGGCTGGCTGGCCAGGTACGAGACCGCCCCGCAGTGCACGCCGGTTTCTTCCAGCACCTCGCGGCGGACGGCGGCCTCAATCGTCTCGCCGGGTTCGACAAACCCCGCCAGCAGCGAGAACATCCCCTCGGGCCAGCCGGGGCTGCGGCCGAGAAGCACGGAATTTCCCCGTGTCACCAGCATGATGACCACCGGATCGGTGCGGGGAAAATGCTGCGCCCCGCAGGAAGGGCAGGACCGCTGCCAACCGGCCGACGCACTCTCGGATCGCGCGCCGCAGGCCGAGCAGAAGCCGTGGCTGCGGTGCCATTGCAGCAATGCCTTTGCGGTGGCGACCAGTTCCGCCTCGCGCGGGGTAAGGGCGACCATGACGCCGCGCAGTTCGACAAAGCCTTCGCCGTCGGTCAGGGCCGGGTGATGTTGCACCGTCGCGTCGAAGAAACCCGCGTCGGGCGCGTCGCCCCCGGCCTCGGGCGACCAGTCGGACAGGTCGGCCGCAAAGCGCGGCATTCCGTCGTCCAGCCCCAGGAACACCGGCGGACCCGCAAGCGCCAGCACCGGATGCCCCGCTGGAACCCAGACCGGACGCTGCCCCGCCATCAGCGGCTTGCCGCGCCAGAGCGGCAGAACCGTGCCCTGCGCCAGCATCCCGGCCAAGGCCTGCGCATTCCGCCGCAGTCCCGCCTGCCGGTCGAGTCCCGATCCGCCGAATGTGACCGTTTCCGCAATCTTCATCAGCGCCGGACCTTCATTGCCTGGGTGTCTGCCGACAAAGACTCCACGGCCTTTCGGAAAAGATCAATCGGCAATGGCGGCCGCCATTAACAACCTGCGCGCGAATAACGACAATTTGCCATAACATTGACACAACCCAAGCGGTATACCGGCCGCCATCAAGGTGCGTTTCGGCGCGCGAACGGTGCCGGTCTTTCGCGTTCGGGGTTCAGGACAAGTCGCTGGAAAGTTTATGTATCACGTTCCCGTTGTGCCAGGCGCCATGTCCCCCCAGCCACAGGAGTCGGAAGCCGACCCCGGTCGACAAGGAGAAATCGGCGTCTCTCGCCGACCAGTCGCCAAACTTCGCCTGATTGCAACCAGCGATCTGCATGCCAGCATCATGCCGTATGACTATTGCGCCAACCGGCCTGATGCCAATCTGGGGCTGGGGGGGATTGCGCAGCAGATTGCCGAGGCCCGGGGCGAGGCTCGCAATTGCCTTCTGTTCGACAATGGCGATTTCCTGCAGGGCAATCCTCTGGCCGATTACGCCGCCACGACGCGCCGCCGCCGGGCGCATCCGGTGATCACGGCGTTCAACACGCTGGGGTACGATGCGGCGACACTGGGCAACCACGAGTTCGATTATGGGCTGGATTTCCTGTCCGAGGTGATCCGAGAGGCCCGCTTTCCCGTGGTCTCGGCGAACATCGCCACGCGGCTTGGCACCAGCCCCGCCCGCGACGAGACCCTGGTGCCCCCCTTCACCATCCTGCGCCGGCAGATCTTCGACACCGAGGGCCGCGGTCACGTCCTGCGGATCGGCGTGATCGGCTTCGCGCCTCCGCAGATCACCGAATGGGACCGCGAGACGCTGGGCGGCCGCGTCCAGACCCGCGACATCCTTGCCGCGGCCCGGGCCTGGCTGCCCCGGCTGCGCGCGCAGGGTGCCGACATCATCGTGGCGCTGGCCCACACGGGGATTGGCCCGCTTGACCCCGGGCATGGCAGCGAGAACGCGGCCACTGCGCTGGCGGCCCTGCCCGAGATCGACGCCGTGGTCGCGGGCCACAGCCACCAGGTTTTCCCCGGCCCGAATGTGCCGACCGCACCCGGCGTCGATCCGGTCGAGGGGCGGCTTGCGGGCAAGCCCGCGGTCATGCCCGGCCATTCTGGCAACCAGATCGGCATCATCGATCTGGACCTGCGCCGCTGCATCAGTGGCTCGCGCCGATGGGAGGTCGCGGGCGCCACGGCCCGGATCGGCCACCGCAGCGCCGATGCGGCCGGGACCGAGGCGCTGGCCCAGGCGCTTGCGCCCGACCACCGCGCCGCGCTGGCCTGGTCGCGCCGCCAGCTGGGCGAGGCCGCAGTGCCCCTGCACACCCACTTCGCCACCTCTGCCCCTTCGGCCGCCCTGGCGCTGGTGGCCGAGGCCAAGGCCGATCACGTCCGCCGCGCGCTGGCCGGAAGCGGCTGGGCAGATCTGCCGCTTCTCTCCTCGGCCGCGCCCTTCCGCGCCGGGGGACGCGGCGGTCCCGCGCATTTCACCGAAATCCCCGCCGGCCCGCTGCGGATGCGCAACCTTTCGGATCTCTACCCCTTCCCCAACACCGTGGTCACGCTGCTGCTGACCGGGGCCGAAGTCGCGGACTGGCTTGAACGCGCCGCCACCGTCTTTCGGCAGATCGCCCCGGGGTCTGTCGACGCCCCCCTGCACGACCCGGCGATCCCCTCCTTCGTCTTCGAGGCGATTCCGCAGCTTTCCTATGCGATCGACCTGTCGCAGCCCGCCCGCTTCGACCCTCAGGGCCGCCTCCTGCGCCCCGAAGCACGGCGAATTGCGGGGCTGCGCTACCGCGATCGTCCGGTGGACCCGCATGAGGAGTTCCTGCTGGTCACCAACAGCCACCGAGCCGGGCGGGCGCGGCTGCAGGACCCCTTGGCCGATCCGCAGGTCGTCTTTACCGACGGCGCGCGAGTGCAGTCGATCATCGCCGCCCATGTCCAGTCGCGCCGCATCGCGGGGGCCGCCCCCAGCCGTCACTGGCACTTCCTGCCGATGCCCGGCACCAGCGTGACCATCGCCGCCGGGGACGGAGCCGCCGCCCACCTGTCGGACCTGGCCCCGCTCCGGCCCCAGCCGCTGCGCCGCGATGCCGAGGGCTTTACCCACTACCGGCTGCATCTCTGATCGGCTATGCCTCTGCCCGGAGGCCCAGATGTACGACGCCATTCTCTTCGACCTTGACGGCACGCTGATCGACACCGAAAGCATCGCCCTTGTCACCGGCATGGCGGCCTTTGCCGCGCATGGGCACGAAGTGGACGAAGCCTTCATGCATGGCCTTGTCGGCAAGGACGAACCCACCGCCGCCCAGATCATCCGCGCGGCCTTGCCGGGGGTCGACCTCGATGCGGTCAACCTTCACTGGCGCCGGGGCTTCAACGACGGGGTGGACAACGGCCTGGCCCTGAAACCCGGCGCGCTGGACCTGCTGCCCGCGCTGTCCGCGCCGCTGGCCATCGTCACCTCGACCGGACGTCAGGGCGCGCACCGCAAGCTGGGCATCGCTGGCATCGCCGATGCTTTCACCCATGTCGTCACCCTGGACGACGTGCGCGCCCCGAAACCGGACCCCGAGCCCTACCTCCTGGCCGCCTCGCTGTTCGGCGTCAGCCCCTCGCGCTGCCTGGTGTTTGAGGACAGCGAGACCGGTGCCGAGGCTGCGCACCGCGCCGGCTGCGTCGTCGTGCAGGTCCCCGACGTCGTCCCCAGCCAGGGCCGCTGGGCGCATCACCTCGCGCCTGACCTCCTGACCGGCGCGCGGATGGCTGGGTTGCTCCAGCCATCCGGCTAGGCCTTTCGCGACCGCAGCTCGCACAGGCAGCTGACCGGCTCGCCGTGGTTGCGCTCGATCTCGGCCTCGGGGGCGAGCTTGTCCATCCGACGGGCCAGGTCGATGTCCAGCTGGCTGAGCCCGTGGCAGTCATGCGTGGTCAGGGTGACGTCCACCACGTTGTAGACGTTCTTCCATTCCGGGTGGTGGTTCAGCTTCTCGGCAGCCAGCGCCGCGCGGGACATGAAGCCCCAGGCCTCGGAAAAACTGCGGAACTTCCAGACCTTGCGGATCGCGTCCTGTCCCGGCACGGCGGCCCAGCCGGTCTCGGCCAGAGGCGGGAGCAGGGTCTTGCGGTCGGCCTCGGGCAGAAGGGGGGTCATGGCCTGGCCTCCGCGATCAGGGCGTTGTCCTTGGCATTGGCGGCGGCCAGCTCCGGGCGGTCCTTGAGCCGCGCCCAGTAGGCATGGAACACGTCATGGCCGGGGATCGTGCCGAACTGCATCCCCCAGCCAAGAGCCGAGCCAATGAACACGTCCGCCGCGGTGAAACGCCCGTCGGCGATGTAGTCGTTCGACTGAAGATGCCCGACCAGTGTCCGTAGCACATCGTCCAGATCTCCATAGCCCGCCCGCCGCTTTTCATGCTGGTCCTTCGGCGCCCAGCCGAACGAGCTGTTGACCACAGCCTGCTCCAGGGGGCCTGCGGCGAAGAACATCCAACGGAAGAAGGCGGCCTTGTCCTCGGCCATCAGGCCCGCCTCGGGGAAGGTCATCGCCAGATAGGTGCAGATCGCCGCATTCTCGGTCACGACCTTGCCTTCATGGACCACCGTGGGGACCTTCCCCATCGGGTTGACCGCCAGATATTCCGGCGCCTTCATGCTGGTGTAATACTCCAGCACCCGCGTCTCGTAAGGCTGCCCCAGCTCTTCCAGCATCCAGCGCGCGATGCGGCCGCGCGATTGCGGGTTGGTGTAGAAGGTGATCATCGGCTCCTCCCTTCGGTGGCGTCAGGCTACTCCCGGTCCTCGACCTTGCGGAAGGGGCCGTATGAGGTCAGCACCTCGATCTCTTCGCCCACGGCGCGGCGTTCGGCCTGCAGGTAGCGGTCAACCGCCGTGCGGAAGGCGGGTTCCGCGATCCAGTGGATCGAGTGGGTCTCGACCGGCAGGTACCCCCGCGCCAGCTTGTGTTCGCCCTGCGCCCCCGCCTCGACCCGGCTCAGCCCGTGGGCGATGGCCCAGTCGATCGCCTGATAATAGCACAGTTCGAAATGCAGGCAGGGATGGTCCTCGGTACAACCCCAGTAGCGGCCGTAAAGCGTGTCGCGCCCGATGAAGTTCAGCGCCCCCGCCACCGGCCGGTCGCCGTTGAAGGCGAGGACCAGGAGCATGTCCCGCCGCATCGTGTCATGGAACCGGGTGAAGGCCTCGCGGGTCAGGTAGGGCCGGCCCCATTTCCGGCTTCCCGTATCCTGGTAAAAGGCCCAGAAGGCATCCCAATGCCGCGCCTCGATCTCGTCCCCGGTCAGGGAGCGGATGGTCAGCCCCCGGCCCTGCGCCGTCTCGCGTTCCTTGCGGATCATCTTGCGCTTGCGGCTGGACAGGTCGCCCAGGAACTCCGCAAAGCTTCCATAACCCCGGTTTTCCCAGTGGAACTGCTGCGTGATCCGGTGCAGCGTCCCCTCGACCCCCGCCAGCGCCTCGGCTTCCTCGGCCGTGCAGAAGGTGGCGTGCAGCGAGGAAAGCCGGTTCTGCTCGGTCACGCCGATCGCGGCCCGCCACAGGGTTTCGCGATGCTCCGCCGCGCCAAGGAAGCGCCGCCCGGTCGCCGGAGTGAAGGGCACGGCGATCTGCAGCTTGGGATAGTAGCGCCCCCCTGCCCGTTCCAGAGCATCGGCCCAGCCGTGGTCGAAGATGTATTCCCCCTGGCTGTGGGTCTTCACGTAAAGCGGCGTGACCGCCAGCAGCTTCCCCCCGTCCCGCAGCGCCAGCGGACGGGCCTGCCACCCAGACCGCCCGCCGGTCGAGCCCGAGCCCTCCAGCGCCAAGAGGAAACGGTGCGTCGTGAACGGATCGACGGGCCGCCCCGCCGCCTGCTCGGGCGCGGCCACCGCGTCCCATTCGGCGGCGTAGATGTCGGCGATGCTGTCGTGCAGGGTCAGGTCGGCCATTCACACCCTCTGGGTCGGGGGAAAGGTGGCGGGCCGGGCGGGAAGGTCAAGCCGGAAGGGCCGCGAGATAGCCCTCGAAGGTCACATTGTCGGCAACCCGCCGCGCCAGCGCCTCGTCCGCAGCCGAACGGATCGTCCAGCACAGAACCGTCGCACCGGCCGCCTTCAACTCGGCCACCCGGTCGCGGCCAAGGTCGCGCCCCTCGTGGCTGATGAAGCTGGAGCCCGTCGCTTCATAGTCCGGGATTCCGCGCAGCCGGTCGCAGACCGGGACCGGCAGCGGCGCCCAGTCGTCGGGATCGTAGGCCGAGGTGGTGATGCCCCGTGGCAGCCCCGGCGCAAGCCGAGCCATGTGGGCCACCGAATGCGGATTGAACGACATCAGCGCAACATCGCCCCGGTAGCCGTCCAGCGCCCCGGCCGTCGCGGCCTCAAGCCGGCCATCCGTCGGCCCCATCTCCAGCGTCTGATCCTTGATCTCGATCAGCAGCGGAACCTTCCCGTCGATCATCGCCAGAACCTCGGCAAGCGTCGGGATCGTGTCGGTCGACCCCTTCAGCGTGATCCGCCCCAGGTCGGCGGCCGTCCGCGCATTGACCGGGCCGGTCTCGTCGGTCAGGCGGTCCAGCTCCTCGTCGTGGAAAACCACCGGCACGCCGTCCTGCGATAGCTGCAGGTCGATCTCGATGCCGTAGCCCGCCGCCACGGCCGCCTTGATGGCCTGGGGCGAATTCTCGATCCGGCCCGCCGCGCGGTCGTGCAGCGCACGATGCGCGATGGGCAGGCGCAGGAAGCTTTCGGGCAGCGGGACGAGGGTCATGGCAGGGTCACTTCAGGGCGAAGATCGCCTCGACCTCCACCGCGACGCCAAGGGGCAGCGACGCGGCCGAGACGGCCGACCGCGCGTGGCGGCCGGCATCGCCGAGAACCGCCACCAGGAAGTCCGAGGCACCGTTGATCACCTTGGGCTGGTCGGTGAAATCGGGGGTCGAGTTCACGAAGCCCACCAGCTTCACCGCCCGGTCCAGCCGGCTCCAGTCGCCGCCAACCGCTTTCTTCAGCTGCGCGAGCAGCGAGATGGCGCAGCGTTTCGCGGCCTCGGCACCCTGCTCGAAGCTCAGGTCCTCGCCCAGCTTGCCCTTCATCAGGCCCTGCTCGTTCTGGCTGATCTGGCCAGAGATGTGGATCAGGTTGCCCACCTGGACGAAGGGGACATAGTTCGCTGCTGGAGCGGGCGCGTCGGGCAAGGTGACGCCAAGCTCGGCGAGGCGCTGTTCGATCGGGTGCATGGGGGTCTCCGTCTGGTTTGGCGGAGCCTACCGCGCGGCGGCAGGAGCGGCAAGTCTTGCCGCCGTCCACACTGGACAGGCGAAGAAGAATGAATGACTCCAAATGCTTGGCCGTGGGTGGCAATGATCGCTTAACCAAGCCGACATCGCAAAGCGCCCCCGCCGGACTGCGGCGGGGGCCGGTGGCGCGGTTGCGCGAAAGCCTACTTCAGCGTTGCCAGGTAGGCGGCCATGTCCTCGGCGTCTTCCGCCTTGGTCAGCTTGAACGTCATCTTCGACTTTTGGCTGTCATCGCCCGAAGCAGCCTTCACCCAGGCGTTGGGGTCCTGCAGGTAGGTCGTGATCTGCGCTTCGTCCCAGACGGCGCCCTTTTCCTTCGCGGCCAGTATACCCTCGCCATACTTGAAGTCGGGGTTCGACGCGACGGGATTGCCGACGATGCCCCAGAGATTCGGCCCGGTCTTGCCGCCCTTCTGCACCTCGGTCCCGTCGGCTGCGGTGATCGAATGGCAGGACTTGCACTTCTTGAAGTTTTCCTCGCCCTCGGCAGCGTCGGGATCGGCGAAGGCGGGGGCCGCAAGGACCGCAAGGGCCAGAACGGGGAGAAGTCTTTTCAGCATGGGTCTTCCTTTCCGGGTTGGTCGAAAAGCTATGGCGTGGCGACGGGTGGTTGGCCTTGACTTTTGTCAGGGTGGTGCGGCCCTGAAAGAAGGACCGGCCATCCGGCTGGCAGAAGTCCAGGTGGCGGGCGGGCCTGCGGTGGCGATCTCCACAGTGCCGCCACCGGGGACAGCGCGGGCAGCCCGACGCCAATCCCGATCAGCCCGAACAGAAGCCGCCAGGAGGGGCCAGTGGCCGGTGCCGTCCTTGAGGGTGATCTTGTTCCAGACATTGCATTTCCCTGACGGCTTAACCATTGGCTGTCATTTCAGTTCCGTGAGAGTCGCAGCACGCAGACGATGACCGTCCCGTCGATTTCCCGCACGGATCTACCGGCAGCTTGTGAACGGATGGACGACTTTTCTGCGAAAAGTCCCGCGTCCGACTTTTCGCAGAAAAGTCGTTCCGCGGACCCGCTGCCCGGCGAGGTGCCCATGTGGTCCTGTCGCAACTCGCGCTGCGGGCGCTGGCGCGTCTTGTTCGAAGGCGGAGGCGATCTTGCGGGAACGTCAGGGCCATCCCGATTTGTCCACTGTGGACAGGCTCAGTCCGTGCGGAAGGCCCCGGCCAGCGGCTCCGGCAGATCGAACTCCCGCAGCACCCGGGCGCGGCCCTCTTCGGACATCTTCCGCGCCGTCTTCCGCACGATGTCCAGGGTCTGCTCTGCCCCGCGGTCTGCCGCGAAGGGCGAAAAGTACCACGTGAGGAAAACGAAGCAGATCACATCCTCCAGCGCCTGCACCTCGGCGTCGCGCTTGATCCCCTCCTTGCGCAGCAGGACCCCCACGCGGGCGCAGTCCGCTTCGGGAAAGCCCGCGGCCTCCATGATCCCCGCGACCCGTTCGGCATGCCGCCGGCCCTGCTCGCGCCGCCAGGCATGATAGCCCTCCTTGCCTTCGGGATAGTCCGACCGCGGGAGAAGCCAGCGTTCCACATGCTGCCCCCGCGCGGCGACCTGAAGCACCTCGGACGCGCCCGGAAACAGTCGGGCCAGTTCCTCACTCATCCGCTGGCCGTAGATCAGCGCCTCGCCCTTGGGGTCGGCCGAGTTCGCTTCGTCGATCCTGGCCAGCGCGCGGTGCAGGCGGTCGCTCATTGTCCCCCCTTGGACCAGGTCATTGCCGGATCCTCCTCGACATAGTCCCGCAGCGCATCCACGTCGTCGATCTGCGCCACGTTCTGTCGGATTGTCACGCCTTGCTCCTTCAACCGCGCAAAGGCCCGGCTCAGGCTTTCCGGCTTCATGCCCAGACGACCGGCGATAAGCACCTTGTCATAGGGCAGCGTCACCTCGCAGGCGCCTTGTGGACAGGGCGCAAGTTCCAGCAGGAATTCGGCCACCCGCTGAGCGCCGGTCTGCGCCTTCAGCGCCTCGACCTGGGCCACCAGGCCATGCAGGTGCACGAAGGTCGCGGACAGGATTGCGATGGCCACTTCCGGGTTGTCGCGGATCTGGCGGAGGATGGCATCCGCCTCGATCCGGATCAGCGTGCAGTCGGTGACCGCCTCGGCCGCGACCGGGTAGGTATCGTGCCGGAAGGCCACCGCTTCGCCGAAGCTGGAACCCTTGGTGTAGACGCCCACCACCGCCTCGGCGCCCGACGGCGCGATGCGGTAAAGCTTCACCCAGCCCTCGGCCACGATGTAGATCGCGCTGGCCCATTCGCCCTGCAGGAAGATCGTCTCGGCGCGCGAGAAGGTGCGGACGCGGGCGCTGTCCAGCACTGACCTGGCCACATGCTCGGGGGCCGAAGCAAGCAGCAGCGAGCGGCGGGCCAGGGCGAGGAATTCGGGCTTCATCGGGGATCCTGCGCAGTCCGTCGGGCCAACATGGTTAGCGCAGACGGTGCGATTTGGCCAGCACTTGCCCGCCGCTCACGCTGGAACGAGCGCGACGTCTGCCAGGGTGGAACGGTCGAGATCGGCCAGGAATGCCGCCTCGGCGCTGCGCAGGCGGGCCTTCAGCCGGCATCGCCCGTGTATTCGGCAGCTTCCGCCGTCGCCTGCGAAGCAGTCGACCAGCGGCTGGCCGTTCTCAAGCAGGCGGACCACGGCGCCAAGGCGGATGTCCTCGGGCGATCTGGCAAGCATCGCTCCTCCACCCGCGCCGCGCCGGGTAGTCAGGTAGCCGCCACGGGTCAGGGTCTGCACGATCTTGGCCAGGTGATGCCGGGACAGCCCGAAGGCGTCGGCCAGTTCCGCAGTGGAGACCCCCCGCTCGGGCTGCGCGGCCATCCGCATCAGGATCCGCAGGCCGTAATCGGTGAACGACGTCAGACGCATGGCGACCCATGAATGCGCATTTACAATGCGGATTATCAGGCCCAGACTGGATTGCAAGCGGAACCGGCTCGCGTTCCATCGGCATGGGAGAACCCAGCATGCTTCGGACCCCGCTCTGTGATCTTCTTGGCTGCGAGGTGCCGGTCCTGCTGGCCGGGATGGGCGGCGTGGCGCGGTCCGAACTGGCCGTGGCGGTCGCCCAGGCCGGGGGCTTCGCGATGCTTGGCATGGTGCGGGAACCGCCCGCGCTGATCGAGGCCGAGGTGAAGGCCTTTCGCGCAGCCAGCAACCGGCCGTTTGCGGTGAACGTGATCCCCTCGGCCACCGATCCGGGGCTTCTGGACCGGCAGATCGGCCTGTGCCTTGACCTGGGCGTACGGGCCTTCACCTTCTTCTGGGACCCGATGCCCGAAGTCATCGAGCGCGTCAAACGCGCGGGCTGCCTGGTGCTGCACCAGGTCGGCACCGTCGCGGCGGCCGAGCAGGCCGAGGGTGCCGGCGCCGATGTCATCATCACCCAGGGGATCGAGGCCGGGGGGCATGTCCACGGCCGGATCGGGGCATTCGCGCTGGCCGAGGCCGTGCTGGACCGGGCGAAGGTCCCGGTGGTGGTGTCGGGCGGCATCGGTTCGGGCCGGGGCTTGGCGGCGGCGTTGGCGATGGGGGCGCAGGGGGTGCAATGCGGGACGGCGTTCCTTGCCACGCATGAGGCCTGGGCGCATGACTACCACAAGCAGCGGGTGGTTCAGGCCGCCGGGGGCGACACGGTGCTGACCGATGTCTTTGTGCTGAACTGGCCCAAGGGCGCCGCGGTGCGGGTGATCGGCAACAGCATCACCGAGCGGCTGGGCGACGACCTGATGGGCCACGACCCCGACGCCCTGCCCCGCGAGCCGATTGCCGAGGATTCGGGTCAGCCGCTGCTGCGCTATTCCACCGACTCGCCCATGCGGCACACCACCGGCTCGCTGGAGGAGATGGCGCTTTACGCGGGTCAGGGCGCGGGAGTGATCCGCGACGTGGTCCCCGCGGCCGAGCGGTTGCGCCGGATCGTGGCGGAAGCCCAGGCTTGTCTGGCAAGGCTGCCGCGATGAACGGGCGCTGCACCTCGCCTCCCTGCCTGGCCGAAGGGTTCGACCCGTCGGACACCGATCAGGACCAGGCCCGGGACGTGGCGCGCTGGCGCAAGGCGGAACGCCAGCGCCTGCGGGCCGAACGCGACGTGTTGACCGTGGCGGAACGGCAGGCGGCCGGGGCGGCAATCGGCGAGACGCTGGTGGCGTTCCTGCGCGACAGGTTCGGCGATCTGCGCGGCCGGGTGTTCTCGGGCTACTGGCCAATCAAGGGGGAACCCGATCTGCGCCCGGTCCTTGCCGACCTGCACGCGGCGGGCGCACGGGTGGCGCTGCCGCTGGTCGAGGTGAAGCAGGCCCCCCTCGTCTTCCGCCGCTGGACGCCCGAGACGCGGATGGTCCGGGGTGACTGGAACATCCCGGTTCCCCCGCCCGAGGCGGAGGTGGTTGTGCCGGAGATCGCCCTCGCCCCCGTCGTCGGCTGGACGGATGACGCCTACCGGCTGGGATATGGGGGCGGTTACTTCGACCGGACGCTGGCGGCGCTGTCTCCCCGCCCCTTCACCATCGGCATCGGCTTCCTGTCGGCGCGGCTGGCGACGATCTTCCCGCAGCCGCACGACATCCGGCTCGACGCGATCCTGACCGAGGCCGGGCTCGCCTCAGCCTGACGCCTCGGCCAGCGAGGCCACGAGGTTCTGCGCCAGATAGTCCAGCAGCGCCCGCGTCCGTCGCGCCATCCGGCGCTGCGCCAGGTGGACGGCGTGAATGTCCAGTTGCGGTCCCCGGACCTGCGGCAGGACATGCTCCAGCAGGCCCGCGGACAGGCCCTGTTGCACGACATAGTCGGGGCAAAAGGCGATCCCTTCGCCCAGCACCGCGAGATCGCGCGCGGCCCGGGCGCTGTTGACCAGGAAATGCCCTGTGACCGGCACGCGGTGCAGGGTGCCATCCTCGACCAGCGGCCACGCCCCGTCGCCCCGCAGGTTGGTGTCGCGGATGCAGGCATGGTCGGAAAGGTGGGCCAGCGTCTGCGGCCGGCCGGCGCGGTCCAGGTAGGCGGGCGCGGCGACCAGCATCAGCCCGATCTGCCCCAGCTTCCGCGCCACCAGCGCCGAATCCTCCAGCCGCCCGATACGGATCGCCACGTCGATGCCTTCCGCCGCAAGGTCGACGTAGCGATCCGACAGGCGCAGGTCGATGGTCAGGTCGGGATGCGCCGCCCGGAACCGCCGCAGAAGCGGGACCAGGAACAGCTCGCCATGCGTGACCGAGGCCGACAGGCGGATCGTGCCGGACAGGCCCCGCCGCTCTTCACGCAGGGACGCGGTCATCTCGTCCAGCTGCTCCAGCCAGCCGGGCAGCGTCTGCATCAGCTGCTCGCCCGCCGCGGTCAGGCCCAGCCGACGGGTGGTGCGGTGCAGAAGCCGGGTGCCGAGGCGGGCTTCGAGTTCGGCCATGTATTTCGAGGCAAGCTTCGGCGACAGGCCCAACCGCTCTCCCGCGCCAGAGAAAGAGCCGGTTTCCACCGCCGCCACCAATACGCGCAGGCCATCCAGCATGTCCATGTCGGCACCATTCGGAACAATATGGCGAAAGACATACCACATCATCGCCGTTTTCGCCAGGACCAGAAGGGAGCATATCGGGGGCACCAAACGTTCCCCCGAAGGAGACCCGACATGATCGACCTGAAAACTGCCCCCTACGCCGTGACCGCCCTGCGCGTGACCACGGGCGCTCTGTTCCTGTACCACGGCCTGGTGAAGTACTTCGTCTTCACCCCCGCCGGGACCGCCGGCTATTTCGAAAGCATCGGCCTGCCCGGCGCGCTGGGTTACCTGACCATGCTGGTCGAGATCCTGGGCGGCCTCGCACTGATCCTGGGCGTGAAGACCCGCCTCGTCTCGGCCGCGCTGGTGCCGGTGCTGCTGGGCGCTGCCTACTTCGGCCACGGCTCGGCAGGCTTCGGCTGGTCGAACGCGGGTGGCGGCTATGAATACCCGCTGATGTGGGCCGTGGTGATGGCGGCTCTGGCCGGGCTGGGCGACGGCGCGCTGGCGCTGGTTCCCGGTTCGAAAGACGCCCGCCTGGGCCAGCCCGCCTGACGACACCTGCGCCGCCCCGGTCCGGGGCGGCGCCCTTGCAGGAGAAGAACGATGCTCGTGAACGGCAAGTGGACGGCAAACTGGCAGCCGGTGCAGGCCAAGGACGACCAGGGCCGCTTCGTGCGGCAGATCTCGTCCTTCCGCAACTGGGTCACCGCCGACGGCGCACCCGGCCCCACGGGCGCGGGCGGCTTCAAGGCCGAGGCGGGGCGCTATCGTCTGTATGTGGCGCTGATCTGCCCCTGGGCTTCGCGCACGCTGATCGCCCGCAGGCTGAAAGGGCTGGAGGCGCTGATTCCGGTCACCGTGGTCAACCCGGTCCTGACGGACGAGGGCTGGGCCTTCGGCGGCTATCCCGGAGCCGATGCCGACCCGCTGCATGGCGCGACGCACATGCACCAGCTTTACACCCACGCCGACGCCAGCTTCACCGGCCGCGCCACGGTGCCGGTCCTGTGGGATACGGTGACGGACACGATCGTCAGCAACGAAAGCGCCGACATCGTGCGGATGTTCGACACTGCTTTCGCCGACCTCGTGCCGGGGAAGCCCGTGCTTTACCCCGCCGACCTTGCCGACCAGATCGACGCGCTGAATGCCGAGGTCTACGACAGCCTGAACAATGGCGTCTACAAGGCGGGGTTCGCCTCGACCCAGGGCCCCTATGACGAGGCGGTTGCGGGCGTGTTCAAGATGCTCGACGCGCTGGAAGACCGACTGACGGGTGATTTCCTGTTTGGCGACCGCTTCACCGAAGCCGACATCCGGCTTTTCGTGACGCTGATCCGTTTCGACGCAGCCTACCACGGCTTGTTCAAGACCAACCTGCGCCGCATCGCCGACTATCCCCGGCTGCAAGCCTATATGGAGCGGGTGCTGCGCCTGCCGGGCGTGGCCGGGACGGTGGACATCGACCACATCAAGGCCGGGTATTACTCGATCAAGGCGCTGAACCCGACGGGAATCGTCCCGGTCGGCCCCGCGCATGTGACCGAGCTTCTGGCGGCCGTGAAATGAGCCGCGTGGTCTTGCTGCACGGCGTCGGCAGCTCCGGCGCCGGGATGCGCCCGCTGGCCGATGCCCTTGGCCTGCACGACGCGCATTGCCCCGACGGTCCGGACCCCTTCGACATGGGACCGGGGCGTCAGTGGTTCTCGGTCAAGGGCGTGACCGAGGCGAACCGGCCCGCCCGGATCGCTGCCGCCCTTCCGGGAGTGCGACAGATGATCGAAGGCCTGGGCGACCCGCGAGAGACCTTTCTTGTGGGCTTCTCGCAAGGGGCGATCCTGGCGCTGCACCTTGCGGCCGAGGGGTTGCCCGTGGCCGGCGTCGCGGCGATTGCCGGACGGCTGGCCGGGCCGATCCCGGCCCGGACGGACTGGCCGCCGGTCTGGCAGCTGCATGGCGACCGCGATGGCGTGATGCCGCTGTCCGTGGCGCAGTCGACCGAAGCCTGGCTGCGCGAAGCCGGGGCCAAGCCCAGTCTGACGGTGTTCCCCGGCCTTGGCCACACGGTCGACGCGCGCGTGCTGGAAGAGCTTCGCAAAATCCTGGCCGGGTAACGGCTAGGGCGCGTTCTCAGCAGCCTGCCAACCAAGGAAAGCGCGAGTGTCGTCCGTTCGGCCGCCGGCCGGGGACTGTTCCGTGGGGACAGCCAGGCTCATGCCTTGAACCGGTCATCCACCGGGACCGACAGCGCCGTCGCCAGCGCGTTGGTCTGGCTGGCGAGCGCGATGACCGCCAGAAGCTCGCCATGCATCTCGGGCGTCATCCCCTTGGCCTTCGCCCCCGCGGTGTGCGAGTGGACGCAGTAGTCGCAGCCGTTGGCCGTGGAGACGGCGACGTAGATCAGCTCCTTGACCAGCGGGTCCAGCGCGCCGGGGGCCATCACGGCCTGCACCCTGTCCCAGGTCGCCTTCAGCGTTGCCGGGTCATGCGCCAGGGCGCGCCAGAAGTTGTTCACGTAATCCGTCTGCCGCTTCGCCCGGATGTCGTCGAAGACGGCGAGGGCCTCGGCCCCCGCCTCCTCGTCCCGCAGAAGGGGGACGACTGCCATTACAGCACCGCCATCACGCGGGCCGGGCCACCGGTGCCGGTCTTGTGCTTCGGCGCGCCGATGAAGACCGTGGCCCCGGTCGCTGGAAGCTGGTCAAGGTTCGCCAGGTTCTCGATCCCGAAGCGACCACCGGGCAGCCAGCTGAAATGCACCCCGAAATCGGCCGAGTTGCCGGGGTCGAGCGACAGCGTGTCCACCCCGATGCAGGCCACGTCCATCCCGGCCAACATGTCCGTCGCCGCCTTCGAGAAGCCGGGGAAGGCCAGCTTTCCGTCCGGCGTGTTGCGGAACTCGGGCGTGCCGACCTTGGGCCCCCAGCCCGAGTTCATCGCGACGCAGGCCCCCGCCGGAATCGCGCCGTTGGCGGAAACCCAGGCTTCGATGTCGGCCGGTTCGACCATCGCGTTGGCGTCGTCCTTCGCCTTGGCCGTCACATCGACGATGCAGAGCGGGCAGACCAGCTTTTCCGGCGGAAGGTCAGCGACCGAAGTCCCGTCCTGCGTGAAGTGCAGCGGCGCGTCGATATGGGTGCCGGTGTGTTCGTAGATCGTCAGCTTCCACAGCTGATAGCCCGAATCCGCGAATTTCACCGCGGGTTCGTACAGGATGCCCGGATTGCCGTCGAAGGTCGGAAACTCGCCGTCGTAGGCGTGGGTCAGGTCCACGACCTTCCCGGAGGCCTGCGCCAGCGCCGGCTTTGCCGTGGTCAGTCCCGAGGCCACCACGGCCGCGGTCGTCGCGGCGGCACCCGTAAACAGCGCGCGGCGCGAGAGCATGGAGGACTTGATGCTTTCGATCAGACAGGCGTCACACATGGGTCGTTCTCCTGTTTCAGTTGCGTGGGACAGCGTTTCCTTGCCGCCGCTTTCCGTCAAGCGGCTTTGGAGGACGTCGTGCGGTTGCGGGGCGTCGCTGCCATGTCCACCGGGTCCCACGCCCCGTGCCAACTGCCGGCTTGACAGGCACCCTGTGCAATTTTTCATCATCCACGATCTGGCGCGACTGCATGTTACCGGCACCTTGCGTCGTCTCAACCGAAGGTTGCTGTCCGGCGCCATCCCGAACGGCACAGGTTTAGCCTTGTGCCGTTGCGGATTTCGGGCAAACTGCCCGTCGGGCCATCGGAATGGGGAGGTGTCTGGTGCGACTGAAGTCGCTTGCATCGCGCCTGTTCGTTCTTACCGGCGTAGCCATCGCGCCCGCGCTTGTGATTGCCGTTTCCACCGTTGTCTCGATCCAGAAGGAACGCACCGAGGACCTGCATGCCGATGCCAGGCGCAGTGCCGAACTGGTGATGATGGAGGTCGAACAGACTTTCGCCGGCATCGAAGGCGTGATGCGGACTCTGGTCGCGGCGCCGGTGGTGCGGGGCGCCGATACCAGCGCCTGCTCGACCATGCTTGCCGAAACGGTCCGGGCAGTGGAGTTCATCTCTGCCCTCTACATCCTGGAGGAGGACGGCACGCTTCGCTGCGAGTCCGCCGCGTCCCCCGCGGCGGACTTCCGCGGCCAGAGCTTCTTTACCGAGGCGCTGGCCACCGGAAAAAGGATCACCGGCACCATGATTGACCAGGGGGATGGGGTGCCTCTGCTTCCTGTCGCCCTGCGGATCTCCGGCCATTCCCGCGACAGCGCAGCAGTGGTCGTTGCCTTTTTCGACCTGACATGGATGGAAACCAGCCTGCAGCGTCGCAGCCTGCCGACCGGCGGGGCGCTGACCATCGTCGACCGCTCTGGCACCGTGCTTGCAAGGGTTCCCCAGCCCGAAGAGTTCATCGGCACCAAGGTCCGCCCGGAAAACATGTATCTCTTGAATGAAAAGGAGCCCGGATCGGTCGAACTGGTCAGCAGCGACGGTACCAACCGGATCGTCGGCTACTTCCCGCCCGCGGCATCGCCCTCGGGCGTCTATGTCAGCGCCGGCTTCTCGACGGTGGAGGGCTACGCCGTGATGCGCGAGATCGCGCTGCAGTCGCTGGGCCTTGCGCTGCTGGGCACGGCACTGGCCTCGGTCCTGGCCTATTACACGGCGAGCCACTTCATTGCCAGGCCAGTGGGCGTTCTGCTTGACACCATCGCCGACTGGCGCAGGGGCGACACGACCTCCCGGACCGGGATGAGCGCCGAGGACGGCGAAATGGGTGAGGCCGGCGCGGCGCTGGATGCCTTCATGTCCGAAGTGCTGGCCAACCGCGAAGCCCGGCAGAAGGCCGACGAGGCGCGCGATCTGATGCGGGACGAGCTGGAGCATCGCGAGAAGAACCTGCTGGCCACGGTTCAGGCCATCGCACGCCAGACCTTCTCCCAGACCGGGACCGAGGACCGACTGCGGGTCTTCTCGGACCGGCTGAACGCGATCAGCGAAGCGAACCGGCTTCTGAAACAGTCCGGCTGGCAAAGCACGCCTCTGCAGGACCTTATCCTGGGCGGCGTGTCGACCTTCGTGGGCGAGACTGTAGATCGGGTGGTCGTGCGGGGGCCGGACCTGGTCGTCAAGGGCAATGTCGCCACGGCCCTGGGCATGTCGATCCACGAACTTTGTACCAACGCCGTGAAGTACGGCGCCCTTAGCAACGATACCGGGCGGGTGCTGATCGAATGGGACGTGCTTCCGCCAGAGCGGGGCGGCGCCTTCACGCTGCTTTGGACAGAGCGCGGCGGGCCACCCGTGACCAAGCCCGAACGCACGGGCTTCGGCTCAAAGGTGATCCGCCACGCGCTCTCGGCCCAGACCGGAGGCACGGTCGAGATCACGCATGAGCCGGAGGGGCTGGTCTGCCGCCTGACTGCCCCCGCCGAGGCGGTGATCGCCTCCTCGGCGGCCTAGGTCGGAACGACAGCGGAGAAGCGGCCCTTGTCGCCCGGACCGCTTCCGAACCGTCGGCCGGACTAGGGGCGCTGGTGCGGCGGGAGGTCTGACATCGGGTATCGGGTATCCGTCAGAAGGCGCGGCAGCGCGAAGAGCACCACCAGGGCCGACAGCCCCACCAGCACATAGACGATCCGCGACAGCGCCGAGTCCTGTCCGCCGAACAGCTGCGCAACGAGATCGACCTGAGCCGCACCGACGGCGAGCCAGTTCAGTCCGCCGACGATCAGCAGGATCAGGGCGATTGTCGTGAGGGTCCGCATGGTGTTTCCTTTCGGGATCGGGGTCCATGGCGCAAGCAGCTCAGGTCATGCCCTTCCGGGTCCAGTGGCGCAGACGGGCGCAGCTGGCAACGAAGGCGTCGACGGTTTCCCCATCGTCCACCAGTCCAAGGTCGAAGCAGCCATCGTCGGCCCTTCCCTCGAGGCCCGCCGTTCTGAACAGTTCCCCGGCCAGCGCGTGACCGATGAACTTGCCGTGGGCGAACGCGTCCCTGAGGAACCCCTGCGCCTGCGGCATATCGGCAAGCGCGGCCTCGCCTTCGGGGCCGACCAGCACCGCCACGGCGTCGAACAGAACCGAGGACCCGGCCTGAATGTCGAACTGCGCTTCCCGCAGGTCGCCCCGATCGTCAACCGCGCCACCGACCCGAGGGGCGACCAGCTTGACCTTGCCCCCGACCTCAATCACCGCGCCGGTCAGCCGGTCCAGAAGCGTGCCGTCGAACCCGTCACCGATCAGAATGCCCATCACCCGGCCGGCAAAGCTTTCCGGCCCGTTCTTCAGGATGCTCAAGGCATCCGAAGGTGGCAGGTCCTGCCGCGTCGGTCGCGCTGCCGTGGCGGGCGGCGGAAGCTCGGGCAGGCCAAGGCCGGCTGCAACGCCGGCAGCGAGGTCCTCGTCGATGTTGCGCAGGTGGCCCACCATCGCCCGCCGGATGCGGGCCTGTTCGCAGCGGCCCAGCTCGAAGATCAGCGCATTGCGCAGATGCGCCTGCTCGACCGCGGTCTGGCTGATGTAGAACTGCCGCGCCTGGCTGTAGTGGTCGGCAAAGCTGTCCGACCGAATGCGGACCTTGGTCCCCTCGACCGGCTCGGCATAGCTGACATACCCCTTCAGCGGATCCTCGCGCGGGCCTTCCTCGAACCCGTTGGGCTCATAGTTGATGCGGCCCCGGCGGTTGTCGCGGCGCATGTGGCCGTCCTGCTGGAAGTTGTGCATCGGACAGCCGCGCGGCTGGTTCACCTTAAGCTGGGTGAAATTCGGACTGCCCAGCCGCTTCAGCTGCGTGTCCAGGTAGCTGAAGTTCCGCCCCTGCAAGAGCGGGTCCTCGGTGAAGTCGATGCCGGGAATGACATGCTGGGTGCAGAAGGCCACCTGTTCCGTGAACTCGAAGAAGTTGTCCACCGCGCGGTCAAGGGTCAGCGTTCCGACGGGCTCGGCGGGCAGGATTTCCTCGGGAATGATCTTGGTGGCATCCAGGATGTCGAAGTCGAAGCTGTCGGCGAAGTCCTGGTCGAACATCTGCAGGCAGAGGTCCCACTGCGGATGATCGCCGGTGGTCAGCGCCTCCCACAGATCGCGGCGGTGGTGGTCGGGGTCGGCGCCGTTGATCTTCAGCGCCTCGTCCCACAGGACCGACTGCAAGCCCTGGCGCGGCTTCCAGTGGAACTTGACGAAGGTCGCCTCCCCGGCGGCGTTGACCAGCCGGAAGGTATGAACCCCGAAGCCTTCCATCGTGCGGAAGGACCGGGGGATGGTCCGGTCCGACATCTGCCACATCACCATGTGCATCGATTCCGGAGTCAGCGAGATATAGTCCCAGAACGTGTCATGCGCCGACTGCGCCTGGGGAAAGGCGCGGTCCGGCTCTGGCTTCACCGCATGGACAAGATCGGGAAACTTCATCGCGTCCTGAATGAAGAACACCGGGATGTTGTTGCCCACCAGGTCCCAGTTGCCCTCGTCCGTGTAGAACTTGACCGCGAACCCCCGCACGTCGCGCGCCAGGTCCATCGAGCCTTTCGAGCCGGCCACGGTGGAAAAGCGCACGAAGGTCTCGGTCAGCTTGCCGACCTGCTGAAACGGTGCTGCGCGGGTGATCGCGGACAGGTCGCGCGTGCACTCGAACGTGCCATGCGCCCCGTAGCCGCGGGCGTGGACCACGCGTTCCGGGATACGTTCGTGGTCGAAGTGGAAGATCTTGTCGCGCAGGACGAAGTCTTCCAGCAGCGTGGGCCCCCGCTCACCCGCCTTGAGGCTGTTCTGGTTGTCCGAAATCGCCACCCCCTGCGAGGTCGTCAAGGCCTCGGCTCCGGTGGCGGTGGTCTGGTGCACCTCGGCCGGGCCGCCATCGGTTCCGTTCTGCAGCTGGGTGTTCGGCTTCATCAGGGACTCCTGCATCTGGACATGAAGAAAGCCCCGGCAGTCTGGGCTGCCGGGGCCACCGGGTTACGGATCAGCGGTTGCGCCAGCCGCGGCGGGCGGCTTCGGAATGGCCTTCGGAATCCCCGAACCAGCCACCCTGGCCACGGTCGTCGCCGCCCCGCGAGGACCGCGAGCTGCGCCGGTCGTCGTCATCGTAGCGCGACGAGGACCGACCGGACGAACGGCCGCGGTCATCGTCATCCCGACGTTCCCAGCCCAGCCTTGCCGCATCGGCGTGCCCTTCGGAATCGCCGAACCAGCCACGACCGTCGTCGCCCCGCGACGAACGCCCGCCACCCGACCGACGATCATCGTCGTCATAGCGCGAGGACGACCGCGAGCTGCGCCGGTCATCGTCGTCGTCCCGGGAGGACGACCGGGAGGACCGGCCGCGGTCATCATCGTCGCGACGTTCCCAGCCTCTGCGGGCCGCCTCGGCATGTCCTTCGGAATCGCCGAACCAGCCGCGACCATCGTCGCCCCGCGACGAACGCCCGCCACCCGACCGGCGATCGTCGTCGTCATAGCGCGAGGACAACCGTCCCGAAGAGCGGCCGCCGCGGTCGTCATCGTCGCTCATGAACCGGCCATAGCGATCGCGCTCACGGTCACTGCTGCCGCGACGGTCGTCATCGTCGTCCCGCCGGCTGCGCCCGCCCGAGGACCGTCCGCCGCGGTCGTCGTCGTCGCTCATGAACCGGCCGTAGCGGTCGCGTTCGGGCTCGTCCCGCCCGCCGCGGCTTCCGCCGGAGCTGCGCCGGTCATCATCGTCATAGCGCGAGGAGGACCGGCCACCGCCGGACGACCGTCCGCGACGGTCATCGTCATCGCTGGTGAAACGGCCATACTCGTCACGCTCTCGAGAATTCGAGTTCCTGTCCATTCTGGTTCTCCGTTGCTGCTGTCGCGGCGGACGTGCCGCCCGCTATCCAATGAACCGGAGAGGCGGAACGATTGTTCCCAGGTGCCATTTCCCGTTCATCGCCTTCAAGAAAATCACCGGCCGGAAAAGGTGATCCGGCCGGTGTCGGCACTCAGTTCTTCTTCGACGAGGAGCCGCTGCTCTCGCCAGAGGAGGAGCTGCCGCTCATGCCCGAGCTGCCCTGGCTGCCCGAACCCGAGCTGCGGCTCTTGCGCCAGTCCTCGAACTCCTTGTCGAATTTCTTCTGCCGCTCTTCGTTGAAGGCGCGATACTCTTCGTCGTGCGACTGCATCTGGCGCTCGCGCCAGCTGCTGTAGTGCGGGTCGTGGCCCATTCCGCCCTGCCCACCCTGCATGCCCTGGCCGCCCATGCCTTCGATACCGGCACCACGGCTGCCATACATGCCTTGCGAACCGGTCATGGAGCCCTGGCCATAGCCGCCCTGGCCATAGCCGCCTTGGCCATAGCCGCCTTGGCCATAGCCGCCTTGCCCATAGCCGCCCTGGCCAAACCCGCTCTGGCCATAGCCGCCCTGGCCGTAGCCACGCTGGCCGTAACCCTGGCCGCGGTCATCGCCGGTGTAGCCCTGACCGGAGTACACGCCTTCGCTGCTGTAGCCGCCCTGGCCATAGCCGCCCTGACCGTACCGGCCATAGCCTTGGCCGCCGCGCCCTTGCGAGCCGTATCCGCCCCGGCCGCTGCTTTCCGACCAGTCGCGCGAGCTGCCGTAATCGTCGTCCTCATCCCAGCGGGACCCCGAAGAGCCGCGCGACGACGCCCGGCGTCCATAGCCGCGCTCCATATCGTCGTCATACCCGCCCCGGCTGGCCGAGCTGCCGTAGGACTGCCCGCCCGAGCGGCTGCGACCGCCTTGACCGCCGCGCTCATATTCGTCGTCTTCGTATCTCTGTGCCATGGTTCTCTCCAGTTGCTCGCCATGGGATCTGCCCGTCGCCGGGGCCATCCTCTACGGCCAGTCTCTCAACCGATGGCCAACACGATTGTTCCAGAAATCAAGCCAATCACGGTCGACTTCGGACATACAAACGGCAAGTGGAGCCAATGAAAAAACCGGTGGCCGCAAGCGGTCAGCTTGCAGCCACCGGCGCCGACAGGGTGGGAGGGACATCCGCCCGTCGGGGGTCGTAGATGCGCCGGCATCGGGCCGACGTCGGATCGCGGTCAGAGCGTCTGGACCGCCTCGCAGATCGCTTTCATCTCGGTCATGTCATAACCGACAGCGGTCGAGATGGTTCCCTCGGTCCCCGTCGAAGCGGTGCCGGTATCCGTTGCCGTGGCGCCAGCCGTGGCATCGGTTCCAGCCGCCGCGGTCGTGTCAGAGCCCGAGGTAGTGGCCGACGTGTCCGCACCAGAGGTGGTCGAGGTGGCGGTGTCGGTTCCGGTCGCGTCGGTGGACGCACCCGTCGTCGCGTCGGTCGAAGCGGCTGCGTCCGTTCCGGTCGCGTCGGTGGCGGCACCCGTCGCGGCATCCCCATGCGCGGCCATGAAGGTCGTGCAGTCCGCCTTGATCATGTCCTTCTCTTCCTGGCCAAGCGATTGCCAGCCGGTGCTGATCTCTTCCGGGGTGCGCAGGGCACCCGTGTCCGGGTCGCTGAAGAAGGTGGTCCCGACCGACAGCGGCCAGTTGGTGCCGAAGCTTTCGCCCGACGCCCCGGCAGTCGCGCCGGCGGTGACGCCGACGTCTGCAGTCGCGCCGGTGGTGGTGTCGGTCGCCGCACCCGTGGCGGTGTCTGCGGCAGCGCCGGTTCCCGTATCGGTCTGGGCCATCGCCCCGACTGCCAACAGCGCCACGGCGGGCACGGCTAGGATGACATGTTTCATCGCTGGTCCTTTCTCTCGTTGCTCGATGGTCGCCGGGCGGCCGTCGTTGCAGCCCGTATGGCCGAAGTGCCAATGCCCAACCGAACAGAGAGAAGCGCGGGTTTGTTCCCGCGGAAGGTCAGTTCATGAAATGGCCCGGACCGGAGTCCATCAGCTTTTCCATCAGATGCAGCAGCCACGGTCCGATTGCCGCGCCGGTCGGCATCGGCTCGGGATCGTCGATGGCCGTTCGCAGGGTGATTTCCACCAGCCGGTCCGCTGCGCCGGGGTCTTCCAGAAATCCGCGCGCCCGCGCCCGCAGGACCGGGATCAGCTCGACGATGCTGTGACTGTCCACCTCGCGCGAGCGGGCGTCGAGAAGCTGCACTGCGATCAGAGGAGGCTGCGGCTTGGTGATGAAGTCGATCCGCGCGAAACGGTCGGGAAGCCGCTCGCGGTCATAGCCGCTGAAGAAGACGTAAGGCACATCCAGCATCGCCAGCCGGTCGGCAAGGTCGAAGGCCTTGCTGCCGCGAATGTCGATGTCCAGAACCGCGAGGTCGCTGTGGGCCAGTTGCAGTTCGGCATCCGAGAGGCTGGCACAAGGGCCGACCACGATTGCATTGGCGGCCTCAAGCTCGTCCGCAATCTCGCGGGCCACCATGTAGTTGTCCTCGACCACCAGAACCCGTTTACCGTGGAAGTTGCAGTTCATTACGAAGCCTCCCTTCGGACGGGTGCCAGAGGGCACCCAGGCCACGCGATCCCTTCTTCGACATCGCGCCGTTGGAACATCTAGCAGCAATGTGGGGAAGGATTCGTGACGATGTGTCCACTATCACAGATTTTGTGGAAAAGAGCCAGCGCCGCCGCCCGCAGGCCACCTTTGTCCGCTGCTTTCCGCCCCGGATGCCTGGACCGGCCTGTTCCCGCAGACTGGATTGTCGGACGACGGGAGCTATCTGCCGAATGTGTCCCCATCGCGCCAGAGAGCGCCTGATCGACGCGCCGGGACAACTTGCCGGTCGCATCACGGGTCCGGGTGGGATAGAGTCGGAGACAGGAAACGCGCGCGGGGTGGAGAAGGTGATGCCGCAGGATTCGGGACCAGAGCCCAAAGGCGACCCGGCACTCGCTGCGGCCGCGGCCCGCGTACTGGATGAGGTTAAGGCCGAGCCGGTGCCGGAGCCGATCCTTGAACTTGCGCAGAAGCTGGACCGCACGCTTCAGGCCCAGCGAAAGAAGGCGATCACGCCCGCGCAGGACTGACAGTCGGGGGCAGCCATCTTAGCCACGGATGGGCGGAGTAATCTCGCCCGGAGGAATCTGTTGCGGATCCTGCGGAGGGATCGGCTGCGGGTCCGGCATCGGGTCCGGGTGCACGTCCGGAGGCGAAGGGTCGCCGGGCACGGGCAGATCGGGTTCCGGGGGCGGAAGATCGGGCTGATCGGGGCGACCAAGGGTGCTGAAGGTCATTGCGGGTTCTTTCCGGGGGTGAGGGGCGTCCAGGGGGGACCTGACCTTCAACCCTGACAATCGCCCTGCGGTTCCGCCCCTGCCCTGCAAAAGGCCGGGCCGGCCCTGCGACCGGCCCGGCATCTGGTCAGTGACGATGTTCCGGCAGGCTCTTCAGCTGATCCTTGGTCCACGAGGTCAGCCCGTGGATGTTGCCGTTCTCGTCGCGCATCATGTTCAGCTCGCCAAGGCTGACAAGCACCGGCTTCGAGCCGATCCCGAGGAAACCGCCGACATCCACCACCGCCTGCGGACTCGCCCCTTCGCGGTGCAGATGTGAGATGGTGCCGACCTTGGAATCGTCCGCGCCGTAGATCGTGGCGCCAACAAGGTTCGACTCGGTCAGTTCGGCAGGACTAAGACGGGTGTGGGTGCTGTGGTCCATTGCATCGGTCTCCTTCTTTCGGTGCCGGGAAAGCTCCGGCGGAATGGACGCCCAACCGCTCAGGCCCGGCGATGTTCCCCGGAACAATCGGGTCCGGCCGGGGGTTGTTCGCGCGAAGGAGGCCGCGATGCCCCGCCTGATCCGCTTTCTCTTGTCCAGGTTCACCAACGGTGCCGTTCTGGGCCTCGCCGTTGCCGAGGCGCTGCTTTGGGCCGACTTCGGCCAGCTTGCCAGTCTGTTCGCAGGCAGCGTGGCGCTGACCCTACTGTTCTTCGGCCAGGCCGCAATGCTGTTCGGCACCCTGGGGATGAGTGTCGCCGTCATGAACCTGTCGGACCGCTAGTCCTTCTTTTCGGGCAGGCCCTTGCGCCGGGTGCTGGCCAGTTCTTCCAACTCTTTCTCGGTCATTGACTTCGCCATTTCCCTTGACGCGCCGAACAGGTCCTTCCTGTCCACCTCGCCCCGCTTTGCCGCCAGGGCCGCCCCGGCCGCCTTCTGCTGTGCCTTCGATTTTGCCGGCATCGTCAGTCCTCCGTTCTGGGCTTCACGCTTTCGGGCACCTGCTTTGCCGGATTGGCCTGGTCGAATTCCTCGGGCCGGTGAGGTGAGCCTTCGTGGTCGTCCTGTGCATTTTGCCGGTCCAGAGGCGGCGTCCGCTTTTCGGCGGCGGGTCTGGGTTCGTTGGGCATGGGTTCCTCCTGCAGCGCATCCACTTCGCCAACCCGAAAGCAACCCGAAAGGACGCCGGATTGTTCCGCCCCCAAACCGCAGACCTGGGATCATCGCACCCTGGTTACCCGTGGTTCTGCCCTGCAAAGCACCCGTGGTTCTGCCTGCAAAGCTGCGGTCTTGCGATCCCGTCCCTGTTCGGCCCGAGCAAGCCTGCCGTCCGGGGGGTACGTGCTGTGGCGAGCGGCCTGCATCGTCGGCGGCCAGGTAGCGGCCGCTCTTGCATTCTGCTGCCGAGGCTCGGAAGTCGGTTGTTACAGCACTCCGTCCGCCAGCCACTGATCAAGGACCATCAGGGTTCCCTCAACAAAGCTCGGATCGTTGATGTGGCAGTTCGCGATGGTCGTGGGGACCTCGCCCGAAAGCTCATGCCGGAGGGTTTCGAAAAAGGCGGCCAGATCGGCGGGGGCGTGTGCGACTTCGCCCTGGAGGTCCCAGGCTTCGATCCCGTGCAGCGGAAGGACGACATGCACGGGGCCTGTCGCTGCGTTCAGGCGCAGAGCCATCTCCTTGGCAAGCAACCGACGTTCGTCGGCACTCAACGTCAGCGAAGAAACTAGCTGGTTGTGCACATGGACCGGCCGTTCCCGCCACTTTTCCGGGAGAGGTTGCCAGGTCGGCCAGTCGACCAGATCTGCCGCGCCGGGGGCCACGATCTGGGGCACCCCATGTCGCCCGGCATTCCGCAGCCGGTCCGGCCCGCTTGAGACCATCGATCCGAACAGGTCGTTGGCAAGCTCTTGCATGCACAGGTCGAAGACTGCAGCGAAGCGTCCCTTCGCGGCCAGCGACTCGAAGGCACGGCCCCCCATGCCGGTGGAGTGGAATACGGCGACGCTGAAACCGCGCTGTTCCAGAGCAGGCTTGAGCAGCCGGATGTAGCTGAGGCAGGTATTGCCCAGCGAGGTGACGCCGATGAGCGGCAGATCGGAGTCCAGCGGGATCGCCGACCGAGCAGCGCCAAGCACGGCCCCGGCGGCCTGCGCCAGCGTCGACTTGCAGATCGCGTTCAGCCCGTAGAGACCGCCTGCCCAAAGGATCATCTGGACATCGGGAGCCAGACGTTCCGGCGGAATGATCGGCGAGAAGGCGACCGTGGACACGATGTACTTCGGCACACCAAGCGGCAGTGCCAGGGCAACGTCCAGCGCAAGGTCGGTACCCATCGTACCGCCCAGGGCGATCATCCCGTGGATCCGACCCGAGGTCACAAGATCGGCCGCAAGCCGAGACGCGCCCCGCGCCATCACGGACATTGCCTGGGATTCCTCGCCCAGGGCCGCCAGATCCGCAATGGATGCCCCGCCGGCCTCTGCGACCGCATGTTTGGAGATGTCCACCTCGTGGTCCGTGGTGCCCAGGATGCTGACGTCCATCCGCAGGACGCCACCGCCCTGTGAGCGAATGGTGTCCTCAAGGAAGGCCAGCTCGGCGGTCTTGGTGTCGTAGGTGCCGACAATCAGGATCGTCCGGTCCTGTGCCGCCGGGGACCGCTGCAGATCAGTCTCGGGCCGCGTCACAGCTGAATCCACGCCGATTTGAGGTTCGTATACTTGTCCAGCGCATGCAGCGACTTGTCATGGCCGTTGCCCGATTGGCCATGCCCGCCAAGCGGAACCGTGAGGTCAGACCCGCCATAGGTGTTCACATGGACAAGCCCAGCGCGTACGGACCGCACCATCCGGTGCGCGCGTGACAGGTCGCGGGTCCAGACTCCGGCTGCAAGGCCGTACTCTGTCGCATTGGCCAAAGCGACGGCCTCGGCCTCGGAGTCGAAGGACATGACCGCCAGCACGGGGCCGAAGACCTCTTCCCGGGCAAGCGCCATGTTCGGGGTGATGCCCGTCACGATCGCCGGGCGCTGGTAGAAGCCGCCGGTCTCTTGCAGCAGACGCTCGCCTCCGAACAGAAGTTCTCCCCCCTCGTTCACGGCGCGGGCGATGTGGCCAAGGTTCTGGGACAGTTGCTGCTCGCTGATCACGGCGCCAATGTCGTTCTGCGCGTCCAGGGGATCGCCGACCCGCAGTTTGGCCGTGATCTCGACAAGCCGGTCCAGGAACGAATCCCGGATCGAGCTTTCGACCAGCAGGCGCGATCCGGCCACGCAGACCTGACCGGAGTTGCGGAAGATTGCGTTGGCGGCGGCTTTGGCGGCGATCTCCAGATCGGGCGCATCGGCAAAGACGATGTTGGGCGACTTGCCGCCCAGTTCGAGATAGACGCGCTTGAGGTTCGAGCGCGCCGCGTATTCCAGAAGTCGCCGCCCCACCACGTTCGAGCCGGTGAAAGCCAGTACCTCGACATCCATGTGGGTCGCCAGCGCCTCACCCACCACCGCGCCCGCACCCGTGACGACGTTCAGCGCGCCCTCTGGCAGTCCGGCCTCCAGCGCAAGTTCGGCCAGTCGCAGCAGGCTGAGAGAGGCGGCCTCGGCCGGCTTCAGCACCACCGAATTGCCCTGCGCCAGCGCCGGGGCCAGCTTCCAGGCGCCAATCATCAGCGGCATGTTCCAGGGAACAATCGCGCCCACCACGCCGACGGGTTCGCGGTGAATCAGACCAAGTGCGCTGGAAGCGGTCGGAGCAATCTCGCCATAGACCTTGTCGATGGCCTCGGCATAGTAGCGAAAGGTTGCTGCAGCCCCCAGGGGCTCGGCCTTCAGGGCCATACCGACTTCGGTTCCATTGTCACGGATTCCAAGAACCGCAAGCTCCTGGGCGTTCTGCTCAAGGAGGTCGGCAAGCCGCAGCAGCACCTTCTTGCGCTCTGCCGGGGCGCGCCGGGACCAGGTTCCGGCCTCGAAACAGCGTCGGGCGGCAGCGACAGCCGCGTCAATGTCCCGTGCGCTGCCCCGCGCGATTGTGGTGAGCGGGCGGCCGTCGATCGGAGAAATGACCTCGATGGTTTCTCCGGTGCTGGACGGACACCAATCCTTGCCGATCAGCATCTTGCGCGGCGCGATGTCTTGCTGGCGCAAACGGCTGAGCAGGTCTGGATCGATCATTTGATTGTCCGTTCAAGGCAATGGACCCGCAAGGGGCGATTTCCCGCAACCCTAGAAGTCGTCAGGGCCGCCACATAGCCCCGCAAAGGGTGACATCAGCCGCAAGTTATTTCATTATTATCAACGCTAATGGAAATATTGACACGAATGGACGACGCGCCTCTTCTCTTCCCCAGGGCGCCAGGAAAGGGCTTCACGGTGCGGACAGTAGCCAAGGCTTTGACGATTCTGGATCTCTTCACCGAAGAGACCCCGTCCCTTCGCCTGGCCGATATTGCCGAACGAACCGGACTGGACCGTTCGACGGCCTATCGGATGCTGCAGACCCTGTGTGAGTTCGGCTATCTGGACCAATCCGAGGAAACCAAGAAGTACCGGCTTGGCGCGACGGTCGTCCGTCTGGCCCGCACGCGGGACGCCGTGGTGCAGACGGGCGATCTGTACCACGATCTGCTAAGAAGACTGACCCAGGAGACGCAGGAAACGAGCCACGCCTCGCATCTGGCCGGCTACCAGATCGCAACCATCGCTGCCTGTCCGGGCCTGCACAACAACCGCGTTTTCGTAGAAGCCGGCGGTCGGCTGGAGCCGCACGCCACTGCCTCGGGCATCGCCTGTCTGGCCTATGCCGGTCCGGCCTTTCTTGAACGAGCACTCGCCCGACCGCTGACGTCTTTCGCCGAGAACACGCCCATGACGCCGGAAGATCTCATGGCGGCGCTGACGGCGACGCGGAAGCGGGGTTACAGCACCGCGCCCGGCACCTTTGACCCCGAGGTCTATGGCGTCGCCGCCCCGATCTTCGGCGCAAAGGGTCTTGCGGTGGGCGCGGTCGCGGTGGCCACGCCCTTCTCGCGCATGACCCCCGAGTTGGAGCGCCACATAGCGCGCTGCACAATTGCCGCCGGACTAGAGGCCAGCCGCGTCGAGGCTGGCGTCGTCCCGGAAAGCTATCTCGAACTGACAAGGACGATACTGGAATGACGGACTACGGTCAGGCTCTCGTGCTGGACTTCGGCGGGGTTGTCACCCGCACGATGTTCGAAACGCACGAGTTGAGCGAAAAGGCCCTTGGCCTTGCCCCCGGAACGCTGACCTGGCGCGGCCCCTTTGCGCCCGATCAGGACAGCCTTTGGCGCGACATGCAGGCGGGCAAGATCACCGAACGCGACTACTGGATGGTCCGCGTGCGCGAGACCGGCGCCCTGCTGGGCGAGACGTGGAGCAGCTTTCCGCAGCTGATCTCACGCGCCCGCGGCGACGATCCGCTGGCCGTGATCCGGCCGGAGTTCCACGACGCCATGCACAAAGCCAAGGCGGCCGGCCGGCGGCTGGCGATCCTGTCGAACGAGCTTGACCTGTTCTACGGCGACGGCTTCCGCGCCAAGCTCCCCTTCCTGGCCGAGTTCGAGCTGATCGTCGATGCCTCGCACACCGGCATCCTGAAGCCCGATCCCCGCGCCTATGAGGCCATCACAAAGGGCCTGGGGCTGCCGGCCTCGGCCTGCGTCTTCGTCGACGACCAGATGAAGAACATCCGCGGTGGCGAGGCGGCAGGCATGGCCTGCGTGCCTTTCGACGTCACCAAACCTGCCGCAAGCTATGGCAAGGCGCTGGCCTTGCTGGGAATTCACTGAAGGACCCCGACATGTTCGACACCAATTTCACGCGCGAAAACAACGCCCGCCACTTCTGGGCCCCGATGTCCCACCCGCGCGATCTGCGCGCCGCACCGCCCAAGGTGATCGTCCGCGGTGAGGGGGTTCACATCGTGGACATCGACGGCCACCGGACACTGGACGGCGTCGGCGGACTGTGGTGCACCAACCTGGGCCACAGCTCCGAGCCGGTGAAGGAGGCCATCCGCCGCCAACTGGACACGCTCCCCTATTACAACACCTTCCGCAGCACCACGAACGCGCCGACGATCGAGCTGTCCTACCTTCTGCAGGAATATTTCGCACCGGAAGGACTGACGCGCTGCTTCCTTACGGCGGGCGGATCCGACTCGGTCGAGACTGCGCTGCGCCTCGCCCGCCAGTTCCACCGCGTGAACGGCGAGCCGGAGCGCACCAAGTTCTTCTCGCTGAAGCGCGGCTATCACGGTACGCATTTCGGCGGCGCTTCGGTGAACGGAAACCCGAACTTCCGCCGGAACTACGAGCCGATGCTGGCGGGCTGCCACCACCTGCCCGCCCCGTTCGCCTACCGCAACGAATTTGGTACCGAGGATGAAGAGACGATCGCCAAGGGCATCGCCCGGGCCTTCGAGGAGGAAATCGCGTTCCAGGGCGCAAACACCATCGCCGCCCTGATCATGGAGCCTGTCCTGGGCGCAGGCGGCGTCATCGTCCCGCCCGAGACCCTGTTCCCGCTGATGCGCGCCATCTGTGACAAGCACGGCATCCTCCTGATCGCGGACGAGGTCATTACCGCGTTCGGCCGGACCGGGGCTGACTGCGGCTCGCGGCTCTGGGGCATCAAGCCCGACATGATGACGATGGCAAAAGCCCTCACCAACGGCTACTTCCCCCTGGGCGCGGTGATGATCTCGGACCGCATCGCGCAGGCCTTCGAAGCCAACGCCGACACGCGCGGCGTCATCAGCCACGGCTACACCTACTCTGGACATCCGGTCGGCGCGGCCGCAGCCGTCGCCGCCGTGACCGAGATCCGTCGCCAGAACCTTGCCGCACACGCCCGGACGCATGGCGAGACGCTGCTGGCCGGGTTCAAGGCGCTGCAGGACCGCTACGAGCTGATCGGAAACGTGCGTGGCAAGGGTCTGATGCTTGCGATGGAACTTGTGACCGACCGGGCTGCCAAGACGCCCGCCGGGAAGCAGGTCGTCGAAAGGGTCTACGAGGCGGCCTATGCCGAAGGCCTGATCATGCGCACATCGGGCAACAACCTGATCCTGTCCCCGGCGCTGATCATCGGACCCGAGGACGTCGAAACCATCCTGCACTGTCTGGACGTGGGCCTGAAAGCGGGAACGGAGGCGCTTTAGGCGCCGACGTTCCCGAAGCGACGTTGTCACGCGGCACGACCAGAACCATACTCACCGAAACGGGGATCGCCATGCACGCCGAGACTTGCCTCAATGGAGTGACGAAACTGATCGACGTGATCGGTTCGAACGATTTTGCAGCGGACTTCTTCAGTGCGATCAACTCGATGGTGCCGATCGACCACTGCACGGTGTTCATGTCGGATGCGGGCAGCGTCCGCACTGTCATCGCACAGGCGCGATCGGCAACAGCGAATCGACAGGTGCAGCATCTGGCGGATGCCTATTCGAATTCGGCCTATCGCGACGATCCGGTCTGGAGCAGCATCGACGCCCAACCGGCGTGCTGGGTGATCCTCCCGTCGGCCCTTCCCGATGCGAACTATCGCCGCGAGTTCTATGACAAGCCGAACATCCTGGAGGAAGTCGCGGTATCGGGGGTATCCGGCCCACGGCGGGTGTATATCAGCTACTACCGCGAACGGGGCCATGCCCGGTTCAGCCGCGACGAGATCGACCGGCTGACCGCCTGTGCGCATCCCACGATCGCGGTCCTTGGCAAGCATGTCGAACTGGCCAGCCGCGCCCCCGCGCCCCCGACCCCATCGGCCCCAGTCAGCCGGGACGAGCTTTACCGCAGGGTCCAGGTGGCCATTCACGATGAAAACCCGGCCCTGACCAAGCGCGAGGCCGAAATCTGCGCGGGGATCGTGCTTGGCTACACCGTGCTGGGTCTGAGCCTGAACCTGGGCATCAGCATGAACACCGTGGCCACCCATCGCAAGCGGGCCTATGCCAAGCTGAAGGTCTCAAGCCAGAACGAACTTTTTGCCCATTACTTCGGGATGGTCGAAGCCCTCAAGGCCTGACCCGCCCTCTGACAGGAAGAAAGGGCCGCCAGGATGCGCGGCCCTTTCTTTTGATTTCCTGCACTCAGGCGATCCGCTGCGCCGTCGGGGCAACGCCGTGATAATGCCGGTCGAAGTAGACCAGCCCCGCCCGATCCTCGCCCAGTTCAATCTGCACCACTTCGGCCAGAAAGATCGTATGCGACCCGCATTCGACCATCTCCGAAATCCGGCAGTCGAAGGCGACAAGCGCAGAGGTCAGTATCGGCGCGCCGGTGGTGCCCTGATGATGCGCCACATGGTCGAACCGAAGCTCGGCCGGCACACCGGCCATGCCGGCGAAGATCCGGGCGATCTCTTCGTCCTCGTGGGCCAGAACGTTCACGCAGATGCGCCCGTTGGCCTTGATGGTCTTGTTGGACCAGCTGTTGCGGTTGATGCAGACCAGCAGGGTTGCCGGACTGTCGGTCACGGAACTGACCGCCGTGACCGTGGTGCCACATTTCCCGGCAACACCGTCCGAAGTGACGACGCTGACCGCCGCGCCCAGTTTCGACATTGCCGTGCGGAACAGGGATTGATCAAGCATTGCGGTCTCCGGGATCAAGCCAGGCGTGCCAGGTCGGTTTCGCCCAGCAGCTGGGCACCAGGGTTCTGCAATTGCTTGCGCTGGTGGCCGATGTGCACCATCACCGCCTCCAGGTCGCGGCGGCGCCGCTCGAAGGGCGAACGCTTGTAGATGACCGACGCACCCATCAGTTCCAGCGCCAGAAGGCATGCCTTGCGCACCTGATGGCCGGTGTTCACCGAGGACAGCGCGGCGTCGGCCAGTTCCTCGGGCGTCAGCATCTCGCCGGCGAACAGCTTGTCGCTGAAGTAGGTCGCGGCCGAAATCGCATAAGCCCGTGCCGCGCGATAGTTCATTTCCGCCTCGGCATATTGCGTGCGGGTCAGTCGGTCGGTCGGCCCCCGCTTCTGCAGCTCTTTCCGGACGTCGTCCAGGATGCGGCGACCCAGGCCCAGGATGACGCCCTGAAGCGAGATCGAGATGAACTTGCCATAGCGCGACAGCGGCGGCAGATGCGGGGCGGCGCCGTCGAAATACTTGAAGACATGGCCGTCCGGGATCGTGACGTCTTCGACCAGGTAATCCGTGCTGCCCGATCCGCGCAGGCCGATCACGTTCCAGGTGTCCAGCAGCTTGACCTTCTCGACCGGCAGATAGGCGACGCGGAACTCGGGCTGCCCGGTTGCATCCAGGATCGGCTTGCCGTCCTGGAACAGCTGGATGCCGCCGACAATGTTCTGGGCGCTGTGTATGCCGCTGCCAAAGGGCCACTGGCCCCGGGTGATGTGCCAGCCGCCCTCGACCTTGTCGGCCCGAACGGGCGGGAAGAAGCCGCCAGCGGTGGCGTCATCCATCGAGACATAAAGTGATTCGGCCACCTCGCGCGGGAACTGCGCACCGTAGAAGCCGGTGTCGGACAGGATCTGCACGTTCCAGGCGACAGAGGCGTCTTCGTAGCCCAGGATTTCCACCAGACGGATCTGGTCCTCGAAGCGCATGGCAGGCCCGCCCCATTCGGCCGGCCAGGCAATGCGATAGACACCGGCTTCGCGCAGCGCCCGCTGCAGCTTGGGGGTCAGGTGCCCAAGACGGTCCACCTCGTCCGCCTCCGCCGCCACCAGCGGGGTCAGCTGGCGGACCGCCGCAATGATTTCTTCGCTCGATTTGTACACGTCGCCGCGGGTCATCTTGGGCGGGGTCATCTGATTCATCGGATTCGATCTCGCTTCCTGGTCTGGGAGCAGAACCTCACTGGCCTGCTCGGCAACGGTCTTCGGCTCTGCAGCCCGCATGGCGGCAAGCATGCGGGGCTGCTGTTCATCTTGGGTTCGGGGCATTGAAACCAGATGCCCGCGGGACTGGCACTACCCTCTGCGGGGGAGATTGAAAGAAATGTGTACATCTGTCCATCAAAAATTTGGACAAACGTACACATCCCTCGTATGGTCCCTCGAAGGATGTGGCCGCCCGGCCTTTTTGCGGTCCACAGCAGGGGAGAGATGGGGATGAACGGCCCTAGGGTAATCGTCTATGGCATGGGGCGGATCGGTTGCCGGATCGCGCGGTATGCGATGGACAAGGGCGCGCAGGTCGTGGCCGGCTATGTCCGCAGCGCCGAGAGCCGCGACGCGATCGCCCGCGATTTTCCCGGACTTGAACTCTGCCTGCCGGACCGCCCGCTGGCCAGCCATCGCGCCGACATCCTGCTGATCGCGCACAGCGGCCTTTACTGCGAAATGTTCGACGTTGCCCGTCGCGGCGCGCTGGCGGGACTGGATGTCATTACCCTGTCGGACGAGGGCTTCGATCCCTTCATGCTGTCCGAGAACATGGAAGCCTCGCAGATCCTGCATCATCTCTTCGTCAAGGCAGGTCGCACCATGCTGAGCGTCGGGGTCCAGGATGCCCTCTGGTATGCCCAACCGCTGGGTCTGGCGATGGGGGCGCAGCGCATCATTGAAATGCGCTGCACCTGCATTTCCGACCGGGGTCTGTTCGGTCACGCCGCCTCCGCAGACCTGCCCCTGGGCCTGACGCCCGCACAGTTCCGGACGGCAGGACTGGCCTCCGGGCAGGCTCAGCCTGGCGTGCTGGCGATTGGCCTGCGTCCCTTGATCCACGCGCTTGACCTGTCGATTCGCCACTGCGACCTGCGCAATGAACCTTTGATTGCGGAACAGGACTTCAGCCTGCCCGACGGTCGCCAGATCACCGCGGGCATGACCTGCGGCATTGTCGAGCACGTCACCTATCACACGGAAGAAGGTCCACGAATCGGTGGGCAGTTCAGCAAGGGATACTTCCCGGCCGGCACCGCCACCTACAACGAATGGGTCCTCCACGGAGAGCCGGACCTGAGCCTGCGCATCGACGGCCTGCGCGGGGACGTCATGGTTGCCGCAACGGTGGTGAACCGGATGCTGGACGTGATCAAGGCAGCGCCGGGGATGGCCCGGGTGGACCAGATCGCGCCGGGGCGTCATGTCAGCCGGTTGCGCCACGTCACGCATCTGGCGGCTTCGTAACCCGCAAAGGGTAGGGTGCCGCCGATGAAACCGAATACTAATCCGACAGCTTTTGTACACATGTACACCTAAACGGAAGGGGCCAAGCCAATGTTCGATGCCGATGAAAAGCGACTGATGCCTCCAAATGGAGCCGAGTTTCTGGAAAGCCTCCGCGATGGCCGCGAGGTCTGGATCTATGGCGAAAAGGTCACCGACGTCACCTCCCACCCCGCCTTCCGCAACTCCAGCCGTGCGCTGGCGCGTCTGTATCAGGCGATGCATGAGGAAGGGACGCGGGAAAAGCTTCTGGTGCCCACCGATACCGGCAGCGGCGGGCAGACCCATGCCTTCTTCAAGGTCCCCCGCTCCAAGGACGACCTGCGCGCCGGACGGCAGGCCATCAAGACCTGGCAGGAACTGGTTTTCGGCTGGATGGGCCGGTCGCCGGATTACAAGGCATCGCTTCTGACCGGCATCGGCGCCAATCCGGAGTATTTCGGCGAGTACGCGCAGAATGCCGCGAACTGGTACCGCAAGGCCCAGGAAGGCGTACTGCACATGGCGCATGCCATCGTGAACCCGCCGGTCGACCGCAATCTGCCCTTCGACCAGATCAACGACGTCGTCGTTCACGTCGAGCGCGAGACGGATGCGGGTGTGATCATCAGCGGCGCCAAGGTGGTGGCGACGGGCGCGCCCCAGACCCAGTACATGTTCGTGGCGCATACCGGTGCGCCGGCGACGAAGAAGGAATTCGCCCTGTCCTTCATCGCTCCGACCAACGGACCGGGGACCAAGCTGATCTGCCGTCCTTCGTACGAATTTGCAGCGGCGACCTCGGGCAGCCCTTGGGACTATCCGCTGTCCAGCCGCTTCGACGAAAACGACTCGATCCTCGTGTTCGACAAGTGCCTGATCCCGTGGGAAAACATCATCGTCTACGATGTGAACCGCATCAACAGCTACTACAAGGACATCCGCTGGGACGGACAGGCGCTGCTGCAGTCGATCACCCGGATGGAAGTCAAGATGACCTTCCTTGCCGGCGCGCTGAGCAAGGCGCTGGACATCACCGGAGCCGGGCAATTCCGCGGGGTCGAGGCCGCCTTGGGCGAGGTGGTGAACTATCGCAACCTGGTCGCCGGACTGCGTGACGGCATGATCGAGACGGCCAAACCCGGCTTTGGCGGCGCGATGCTGCCGAACCCGCGCTACGGCAAGGCCTATACTTCGGTCGCGCCCAAGCTTTACAGCCGGATCAAGGAAATCGTGGAGACCGTCGTGGCTTCGGGTCTGATCTACCTGAACTCGAATACCGAGGACCTGAAGACCCCGGAACTGCGGCCCTACCTGGAGAAGTATCTGCGCGGCTCGAACGGCCTGACGGTGGACGACCGCTCCAAGACGATGAAGCTGCTCTGGGACGCCATCGGGTCCGAGTTCGGCGGTCGGCACGAACTGTACGAACTCAACTATTTCGGCTCGCCGGAACTCAACAACATCGAGTCGCTGGCCCATGCCCGCGCCAATGGCGAGATTGACGAGATGCGCACCCTGGTCGAGAAGTGCATGAACGAATACGACGTCAACGGCTGGACGGTAAGCGACTTCATCAACCCCGACGACGTAAGCCGGGTGCGCCGGTCCCGCTGACCGCAGCGGCAAGCGCAGACAACAAACGCCGGGCCCCGCATCGCCTCGGGGCCCGGCTTGCTTGATTTTCGAAGGCACGGCCGGAGATGCTGCCCCAATGACTTCACTGCCTGCCGACCGGATGCGTCCGGCCGACCGTATCCTTGTCCAGATCCTTGTGGGCGTAACCCTTTGCCACCTGATCAATGACGTGATCCAGGCCCTGCTGCCGGCGCTTTATCCGATGTTCAAGGCGGACCTCGGGCTAAGCTTCACACAGATCGGCACGATCGGTCTGATGTTCCAGGTCACGGCCTCGATCTTCCAGCCGATGATCGGCCTGCTGACCGACCGGCACCCCAGCCGGTTGGGGCTGCCCATTGCCCTTGGCCTGACCGGGACCTCGCTTCTGCTTTTGTCGCAGGCGCAAAGTTACCCGGCGGTTCTTGTGGCGGCGATCGTCATGGGCCTGGGGTCCTCCATCTTCCATCCCGAGGCCGCAAGGGCGGCGCGGCTCAGTTCCGGCGGGCGCTACGGGCTCGCCCAGTCGGTGTTCCAGGTCGGCGGAAGCGTCGGCACGTCTCTGGCCCCCGTGCTGGCGGCCTTCGTCATCCTTCCGCTTGGCCAGGCGGCGATCCTCAGCTTCGTTCTCCTGGTTCTGGCGGGCCTGCTGATCGTGACCCGAATTTCGGCCTGGTACCTGGAAGCACAACTGCAACATCGTGCAGCCCTACGCTCGGCGGCGGCATCGGGGCGGCCGCGGCCGCAGGTGATCGCCACCATCACCATCCTCTGCCTGCTGATCTTTGCGAAGAACATCTACACCACAAGCATCCAGAACTATTACACCTTCTACCTGATCGACCAGTTCGGCCTGCCGGTGCAGTCGGCCCAGCTTCTGCTGTTCCTCTTCCTCGGCGCAATCGCCGTCGGCACACTTCTTGGCGGTCCGCTGACCGACCGCTTCGGCACCCGTTTCGTGATCTGGTTCTCGATCCTCGGTTGCCTGCCCTTCACCCTTGCCCTGCCCTATGCCAACCTGCCCCTCGCCTGTCTGCTATCGGTGCTGATCGGTCTGATCCTGTCCTCGGCCTTTTCGGCAATCGTGGTCTTCGGGCAGGAACTGCTGCCCGGGCGCGTGGGGCTGATCGCAGGTCTGTTCTTCGGGCTGGCCTTCGGTTTCTCGGGGATCGGCGCTGTCACGCTGGGCATGCTGGCCGACGCCTACGGCATCCGCACGGTCTTCGTGCTGTGTTCCTACCTGCCGGTTCTGGGCTTCCTGGCCCTCTTCCTTCCGCGGCTCGTCCGCTGACCGGCACAGGCCAGCCGACGTCTCATTCTGGATCACCCATGAGGGGTATCGGATGCGATATGCTTTGGGGGCAACCTTCGGCTTCAGGTCCAGAAGTCCCGTCCGATGGACCCCCTAAAATGGGCTGGGAACCTGCCCATGCCAAGATCAACAGGAGGATCCATGATCAGGCAAAAGACGAAGGCGCCGCGACTTGTCGGCAAGCATCTGGCAAGCACCATCGCTGCGACGACCTTGGGCATGATGCTCACTCTCTCGCCGCTGGCCGCCTGGGCCGAATCGATCGTGACCATCGGCATCGTCGGCAAGGGCGGTTTCGGCCCGGTCGAAGTGCACCGCTCGGAAGGTGATGAAGTGACCCGCGTGGCCAACCAGGCCGCGGTGTTCGAACAGCTGGTCGGACTAAACCCCGACGGCAGCACCCGCCTGCTGCTGGCCGAATCGATCGAGCCCGAGGACGACTCGGCCACCCGCTGGATCATCAAGATCAAGCAGGGCGTGAAGTTCCACGACGGGCGCGAGATGGATTCCGAAGACGTGGCCTTCTCGATCAAGCGGATGACCGAGCCGGGCATGATCCCCGCAGGGCTCGTCGGCCCGATCACCTCGGTCGAGGCAGTGGACAAGTACACCGTCCGCATCACCTACCCCGGTCCCAAGAACTGGGTCGTCGAAAGCCTGTCCGACCCCTACTGCGTCATCGTGCAGAAGGATTTCACCAAGGAAAAGCCGATCGGCACCGGCCCGTTCAAGCTGGGCGCCATCACCAATGGCCAGTCGGTCACCCTGGAACGCTTTGCCGACTATCACGGTGAGCCGGCCGCCTCGGACCGCATCGACGTGCAGTTCTTCGGCGAGTCCCAGGCAGCCCTGAACGCCATCACTGGCGGCCAGGTCGACATGATCATGAACTTCGAACCGGCCCTCGTGGACGAGGTCGAGGGCAATGAAGATCTGGTTGTTTACGACAGCCCGACCGGCCAGTCCTATCCGCTGCAGATGCGGACCGATGTGGCCCCGTTCTCGGACCCGCGCCTGCGCCAGGCGCTGCGTCTGGTCCTGGACCGTGACGCGATGGTGTTCTCGGCCTATAACGGCCATGCCACCCTCGCCGACGACCTTTATGGCCGCGCGGATCCGCTGTTCCGCACCGACCTGAAGCGCGAGCGTGACGTCGAGAAGGCAAAGGCACTGATCGAGGAAGCGGGCCTTGCCGGCACCCAGCTGGAGCTGGTGATGAACGGCGATCCGACGGCCGGCCTGATCCTCGCCGAGAACGCCAAGGAGATCGGCCTCGACATCAGCGTCAAGTCGGTGGATGGACCCAGCTTCTACAACGAGGAATACATGGAACGCCCGTTCTTCGGTGGCGACTACTGGCCTCCGATGAGCTACCTGATGACGTCGTCGATGGTGGATGCGCCCAACGCAAGCTTCGGCCAGATCCGCTGGAAGGACGACGAGTATTTCGCCGACTGGAAGGTTGCCAGCGAAACGCTTGACCCGGAAGTGCGCAAGGAAAAGGTGTCGCACCTGCAGGAAATCCTGTTCGACCGCGGTGCTTGGATCATCGGGGCCTATCCGAACGAGTTGATCATCCATTCGGCCAAGCTGACGGGCCTTCCCGAATCCGACCTCTGGGGCCGCGCGGGGTACCGCTACATCCCGGATCTCGCCAAGACCGAATGATCTTCGACAAATGACAGGGGCCGCCGCGGATGGTCGCGGCGGCCCCTTTGTCTTGCCCGACTACCCTGCCCGTTCATCCCAGAAAGAAGCCACCGCAAAGCGGGTCCTGCGGGTCCAGAGTCCAGACCGCCCGGCCCGTCGCATATGGCCTGGTCTCGATCATGGGAAGGACAGTGCCATCCGCCGCCGCCACCTCGGGGACCGAGATTTCGAAATGCGTTCCAACCGGCGATTGCGCGCGGACCTGCTGGCCTGACGCAATCCGCCCGGTTGCATGAAGCAGCGTCGCCATTGCGGAACTTGCAGTGCCGCAGGGCGACCGGTCCAGGTTCCCCTCCCCGAAGAACGCCGCTCCGGTGTAGCGCGCGATACCTTCGCTGGTTTGGAGGGGGTCGTGAAAGAGCACGAGGTCAGGCGCCTGACCATCCTGTGCGGTCAGAGCCGCCTTCACCTCAAGATAGGTCTCGCGCAACCACGGCAGCGCGGGAATGTCGACGGTCAGGCTTGACCCGGCCAGCGGCACGATCGCCACCTGCGCGCCTGCGTCCACCAGATCCAGCGAAAGGGTGCCAAGGGAGGTCGGACAGCAGCGGTCCCGGCTGCGCAGGCGGCTGGGCACATGCCGATACCGAACCGCCTGCACCGTCTTGCCGGTCCAGAGGACAGAAGCACCGACCTGTCCCGACGGAACGTCTATCCTCAGCTGGTTCCACCCGTCCTGTGGTGGGACCCATCCCTCGGCCAGGGCGGCAGCGGCCAGGGCAATCGTTCCATGACCGCAGGCCATCTTGAACGCGCTTGCCGGATTGGCATCGAAGAACAAGGCCCCGAAATCGCTGTCGGGACGGACCGGGGCGGTCCGGAAGGCGCCAAACATCTCTGCATGTCCGCGTGGCTCACTGACGACCGAGCGCAACCGCGCCCAGACCCCGCTCCGCGCCGTAGCCGCCTTTTCCGCCATAGTGCCGCCCAAGGGTTCAGGAGCATCCAGCAAGATGCGCAAAGGCTCGCCAGCGACGTGGTAGTCCAGCGTTGCGACGGTCTCGGGGCTTACGGACATCCGTTGTTTCCTTCGTCATGCCGGCATGCGGATCGGCCGGGCCAGTAGAAAATGCCGTCCCGCGGGTGCAGGACGGCACGGGCCGTGGTCGCGATGCGTGGCCGCACCTTCGCGGCCCGGCAGTCAGGCAAAATCGTAGATCGCGTCCGTCGAGCGATGACCGAAGGCGCTCTCGAAGGCTTCGATCATCGCGCCAGCCTCGGCCTTGAAGGCGGCATAGGCTTCACGGCTCGGCCAGACGTCCAGATCAAGGAACTCGGTCTCGTTGGTCACGACCTGATGGCTGATGCGTCCATGCTTCTCGAAAAGGGCCCGGATCGGCGCAAGCATGCTGATGTTTTCCTTGGCCCAGTCGGCCAGTTGCTGGCGCGGAACGGGAAAGCGAACGACAACCATGATCGACATGAGGGGCTCCTGAATGACTCTGCGCGCCGATGCCGGCGCTTGCTCCGCCAGATAGGCAGGAGAGAGCGGTCAATGCGATACCTCTGTTGGGTGACCGCCCCGCAGTTCAGGTCGGCCTGAACAGGGGGGCCATCAGGGCGCGCACCTCGTCAGCGGGAAAGGCGCGTCCGGTCTTGGCCGAAACCAGGAAGATGCCTTCCAGCAGGATCGGCAGGGTGTCCCGCACCGCCTCGGGCAGAAACGGCGACAGCGCGCGCCGGGAAATCAGGGTCCAGTCCCGGCAGACATCCGACAACGCCTCGTCATCGAACCCGCTGAGAAACAGCTCGTAATCGCGCACCAGGCCGGAATGGTCGTGCAGGGTCACGGCCTCGACCATCTCGGCCACGGTATCCAGAACCGGCGCGCCATTGCGCAGCGCACGGACGATCCGGTCGTAGCGCGCTTCGGTACGTTCCTTTCCGTAGAGCAGGATGGCGCGCAGCAGGTCGGTCTTGTCGGTGAAGTAATAGGTGGTCGAACCGAGCGGCACCTTCGCCTCGTCGGCAATGCTGCGGAATGTCAGGCTCTTGTGACCGGACTTCTGGACAACCCGATAGCCCGCCTCGATGATTTCGGCCTTGCGGCCGTTCTGCCCCTCGGCAGCCACCTGTGCCCGGCCCCCCTTGCGCGCCCTGCCCTGCTCTGCAGCCATCGTCTAGCCCCTCGCTGTCGCCTGCCCATAGTGAAAAGGGTGCGCAAGCATGTTCAAGCCTTTCCACGATTGCGCGGTGAATTGCCGGTTCAAGGACAGTACAATTCGTGTCCGATTATAGAACGGACGACAGGCGTGCAACCCGGCATCACCCGCGGTTCCCGGGTCGACGGCGGCGACGGCTGCTTCGGATTCCGCAGCGAGTCCGCATCACCTTGCAGGGTGATGGCCGCCTTGACGCGGATGCGTGTAGCATCCCGCTCATCGAACGAAAACGTTCAGCAGATGGGCATGCCATGAAACTCGTCAGTTACGTCCGGGGTACTTCCTGGGGTGGGCGCGCACTTTTCCGCCGCTCCGGAGTTGAAGCCTTCCCCCTGGCGCGGCAAGTGTCTGCCGGGCAGGAAAGATAAGCAGAGAAAGGGGCGGCCTGTGCTCTGGAAAACGGTCTTCAAGCGCGTCGTGCTTGGATTGTGCACGATTCTGGCGGTTTCGGTCGTCATCTTCGCCGCCACCAACATCATTCCCGGGGACGCTGCCCGGGCAATCCTTGGGCGGGCGGCAACCGACGAAGCCGTGGCGCAGCTTCAGGCCGAAATGGGGTTGGACCGACCCCTTGCCGTTCAGTTCGGCAGCTGGCTCTGGGGCTTCGTCCATCTGGACATGGGGAAATCCCTCCTGTCCGGCTCCTCGGTATGGGAGCTGATCCAGCCACGTCTGGCAAACTCGCTCATCCTTCTTCTGGTCACGTCCTGCATCGCCATTCCGCTGTCGGTGATCCTGGGCGTGCTGATGGCGCTGCGAGCCGGTCGGGCCTTCGACACCGTCGCAAATTCTATCATCATCATGATGGCCGGAATCCCGGAATTCGTGGTCGGCATCATCTTGATTCTGGTCTTTTCCACCCATCTCCTGCCGATCCTGCCCCCGACCTCGATGCTGCCGGTGGGCGAAACCCTGGCGCAGAACCTCTCGATCCTGGTCCTGCCGGTGACAACACTGGTGGCCGCGATCCTGCCCTACCTGTCCCGCCTGGTGCGCGGCACGCTGCTGGACGCCCTTTCGTCGGAATACGTGGTGACAGCCCGCCTGAAGGGCGTCCGCGAGCGTGACGTGATCATCCGGCACGCACTGCGCAACAGCCTGGTCCCGGCGATCCAGGCCTCGGCCCTGTCGCTGGGCTATATTCTGGGCGGCGCCGTGGTGGTCGAGTTCGTGTTCCAGTATCCCGGCCTTGGCACGGCCCTGCGCGATGCCATCGCATCACGCGATCTCTTCGTCATCCAGGGCGTCGTGCTGATCTTCGCCACCGGCTACGTCGTGTTCAACCTCGTGGCCGACGTCCTCACCATCCTCGTTACTCCCAGATTGAGAGGCTGACATGGCAGACGCGGCTTCCGGCGCCGTTGGCGCTTCCCCTCGCGCGCGATCCGGCTCGGCTCTGACCAAGACGCTGCGCAAGGCCCTGGGCCTGCGGCGTACCCAGATCGGGATCGGCATCACGCTCGTCATCCTGCTTCTCGCGCTGGTCGGCCCCTTCCTGGCCCCCTACGAACCCAGCGCCTTCATCGCCAAGCCTTTCGCCAAACCCGGCCCCGACTACCTGCTGGGGACCGACGTCCGCGGTCGGGACCTCTTGTCGCGGCTTCTGCACGGGGGTCTGGCAGTCGTGTGGATGTCGGTGGCCGCCGCAACGATCGGGATGCTTCTGGGCGGCACGGTCGGCCTGCTGGCTGCCTACAGCCGCAACTGGTTCGGCGAGTTCCTGATGCGCCTGATGGACGTCTTCCTGGCTTTGCCGACCATCATCATGGTGCTGATGTTCGTGTCGCTGCTTGGTGCTCAGCAATGGCTGATCGTGCTTCTGGTGGGTGTGTCGCAGATGCCGCAGGTGGCCCGCGTCACCCAGGGCGTGGCCGCCGACATCGTGCGCCGTGATTTCGTCCTGTTCGCCGAGGCCCTGAACGTCCCGCGCTACAAGATCCTGCACCGCGAGGTCCTGCCGAACGTGATGACCCCCCTGCTGGTCGAATACGGCATCCGCATCGTCTGGGCGATCGCCGGGATCGCCGCCCTCAGCGTCATGGGATACGGCATCCAGCCTCCCGACGCCGACTGGGGCCTCATCATCAACGAGAACCGCGGCCGCCTGGCGACCCGTCCCCTGGGCGTGCTGGCGCCGGCCCTGCTGATCGCGCTTTTTGCTCTTGGGGTGAACCTCATGGCCGAGGGCCTGTCCTCGACCGTGTCGGGCGTGGCGCGGAAACGGAGTGGACAGAAATGAGCATGCAACCCTCCCAGGACATCGCGCCGGCAGTGTCGAACGAGTCCGACTGCGCGCTTCGGGTCTGCGGACTTCGCGTCGAACTGCCCGACGGCGGCGACATCGTCGCAGACGTTAGCTTCGACATCCGCCGGGGCGAGGTTCTGGGACTTGTCGGAGAATCCGGATCGGGCAAGACCACCGTCGCAATGGCGCTTCTGGGCTTTGCCCGTGGCGGCGCACGGATCACGGGCGGAGAGATCTGGGTCACCACGCCCGCCGGAGAGGTCGACATCCTGGCCGCCGACGCCGAGACGCTGCGGCAGCTGCGCGGTGCGGCGGTTGCCTATGTGCCACAGGACCCGGCCGCGGCGCTGAACCCGGCAATGCGCATCCGCGACCAGCTGGCCGAGGCCCTGCTGGCCCATCTGCCGAACCTGCCGCGCGCCGAGATCGAGAACCGGATCGCAGATGCGATGGCCGAAGTGGGCCTGCCCCGCACCGACGCCTTCCTGCGCCGCTACCCGCACCAGATGTCGGGCGGACAGCAGCAACGTATCGGCATCGCAATGGCCTTCATCATCCGCCCGGCCGTGATCGTGCTGGACGAGCCGACCACTGGCCTCGATGTGACCACCCAGAACCGCATCCTCGAGGTCGTCCGTCATCTCTGCGACCTCCACCGGATCGGCGCGCTGCATGTGACGCACGACCTGTCGGTGATCTCGGCCCTTGCCGACCGGATCATGGTCATGTACTCCGGCCGCTCGATCGAGGTCGGCCGCGTGGTCGAGGTGTTCGACGATCCTCGGCATCCCTACACGCAGGCCCTGCTGAACGCCGTTCCCGAACTGCAGCGCCGCAATGCGCTGGTGTCGATCGCAGGCCACCCCGCCCGTCCCAACCAGCGCCCCGCCGGCTGCTTCTTCGCACCGCGCTGCGCGCTGGCCGACGACCAGTGCCGCGCGGCCCCGGTCGCGCTGGTCGAGGATGCCCCCGGCCATTTCGTGCGATGCCTGAAATCCGGCGCGACCGCGACGCCGTACGGGAAGACCCTGCCAGACCACTCCACCCTCGCGGCACCGACAATCCTGGCGGCAGAGGGGCTGAAAGTGTCCTACGGACCGCTAAATGTCCTTAACGGCGTCACCTTCGAGGTCCGGCAGGGCGAATGCCTGGCCATCGTCGGCGAATCCGGTTCCGGCAAAAGCACGTTGTCTCGCACGATCGTGGGCATGGTCGAATTTGCCGGAAAAGGACTCACCCTGAAGTCCGAGCCGCTTGCCCCGCTGGCGCGACACCGCAGCCAGGCCCAGCGCCAGAAGATCCAGTACATCTTCCAAAGCCCGTTCAATTCGCTGAACCCCCGGCAGTCGGTCGAGGCGATCCTGGGTCTGGTCTACGACACCTTCTTCACCGGCACGGCCCAGGACCGAAGGGCCGCCTTTGTCCGCGTGCTCGAGCAGGTGGGCCTGCAAGAGGGCTCACTGGACCTCTTCCCCGACGAACTTTCGGGCGGCGAACGCCAGCGCGTCTCGATCGCGCGCGCCCTTCTCAGCGACCCCGAGATCCTGGTCTGCGACGAGGTGACCTCGGCGCTGGACGTCTCGGTCCAGGCGGCGATCATCACGCTTCTGGGACGTCTGCAGCAAGAACGCGGACTGACCATCCTGTTCGTCACCCATGACCTTGCGCTGGTGCGCAACATCGCCAACCGCGTGCTGGTGCTGGACCACGGCATCGTGGCCGAGATCGGCGACGTCGGCCAGATCATCGATCACCCGGTTCACCCCTACACCCGTCAGCTGATCCAGAATGCGCTCGAGGCCGACCTGGCGCATCGTGCCATGACCTCGACCAACGCTCAGCCGGCTGCGTGATGGCCGGTCAAACCTGCATGGGAAGGAAACAGAAGTGAAGGCGCCTCGCATCATCGTCTACGGGCTGGGATCGGTCGGCCAACGGGCCGCCCGCATCGCGCATCAGAAAGGGGCCGAGGTCGTGGCGGCCTACATGCGCAGCACGCAAGGCAAGGATGTGTCGGCCCCCGAACTGGCCCGCGCCCGGATCTGCACCCCGGATGTTCCGTTCCGCGACCACGGCGCCGATGTCCTGATCATGACCCATGCTTCGCAGGTGCGCGACATTCACGCAGTTGCCCTGCAGGCGGCTAAGGCCGGGCTGGACGTCGTCAGCGTGTCCAACGAGGCCTACGATCCCTTCATGCCGGCCGAGGAGCTGGGCCTGATGCAGGAGATCGATGCCGCATTCAGGGCGGCCGGCAAGTCGTTCCTGGCCTGCGGCGTGCAGGACAGCTTCTGGTACTGCCAGCCGTTGGGTCTCAGCCTTGCGGCAGGACGGATCAGCGCCGTGACAGGGGAATGCACGGCCGACATGGGGCTGTTCGGACCCGCCGCCACCACTAAGGTTCCGATCGGACTGACCGCCGAGGAGTTCCAGGCCCGCGGCCATGCGATTCCCAAAGGAAACGGCATCTTCGAGGTCGCCATGCGACCGCTCATCCGCAGTCTCGGGCTTGTCGAAAAAGGGTTGCAGCGCGAGGTCAGGCCCCATCTGTCAGACCGCGACCTGCTGTTGAAATCGGGACAAACCATCCCCGCCGGCACGACCCGCGGCTATGTGGACTCCACGGTCTTCGCGACGCGCGAAGGGATAAAGCTGACCGGCAACTTCTACGTCACCTTCCTCTATTCCGAGGAAACCGCCACCAATCAGTGGGTCATTGACGGCGATCCCAAGATCAACATGCTCACGCAGAACTTCCCCGGCGACGACATCACGGCTGCCGTCGTGGTGAACCGCATTCCTGACGTCGTGGCCGCCCGGGCCGGGGTGCTCTGCGTCGACGAATTGCCCGAGGGGCGATACCGCCACTCGCTGTTGGCGGAATGAGGCGGCACCGGATCGCCCTGCAGGGATCGCGGCTGATCGCGGGCAGGTCGCTGGCCGATCCCGTACCGGACAGTGCGCCGTGGTCCGGCAAATGTGATGTCGTCATCATCGGCGGTGGCATCGTCGGCACCTGCGTCGCCCTGTATCTGGCCGAGCGGGGCGTGGACGTCGTACTCCTTGAAAAGGGCGTGATCGCGGGCGAAGCCTCGGGCCGGGCCGTTGGCTTTGTCGACAGCGTGATGATGGCGCGCGAGAAGCAGGCGGCGATCCGCTGCTCCAAGACGCTTTGGGCCGATCTGGACCGGCGCTGCGGTGGCGCACCGGGCTATCGGCAAAGCGGTCTGGTCTTCGCCCTGCACCGGGAGTCCGACCTTCAGGCGGCGGCCGGGTGGATCAACCGAATGGGTCCAGAGACCGACGCCCGCCTCCTGACGCCCCTCGAGACCGAGCGCATCCTGCCTGGCACCGACGCGGCGCAGTATCGCGGCGCCCTTCACGTCCCCAGCGACGGCCACGCCGAGCCGCGCCGTGCCGCCCCTGCCATAGCGCGCGAAGCGATCCGGCTGGGCGCACGCGTCTTTCAGCAGTGCGCAGCGCGCCGGATCGTGACCCAAGACCGCCGGGTCCGCGGCGTAGAGACCGAACGGGGCCTGATCCGCTGTGACCAGGTGGTCGTCACGGCCGGCGTATGGACATCGCTGATCCTGCGTATACTGGGGGTCGATGTCCCGCAGCTCTACGGCTTTGCCACGGCAAGCGAGGTCGCCTCGGCCCCCTTGTCCGCGCAGATTGGCGGCAGTGCCGGCGGCGTTGCCTTCAGGCCTACATCCGACGGGACCCACGTCGTCGGCCCGCACCTCAGCCTAGCGCCGGTCACCCCGGCGGGGCTCCGCAATGCCTTGCGGTTCCGTCATGTCCTGCGCAGGCTTGGCCATGTCGTGGATCTTGCGCCCAGCCTGTCGCACTACGGCTTCATGCGCCGGGCCGAGCATTGGACGGGAACCGGCCCCAGCCCTTTCGAAGGCTGCCGTATCCTGGAACCCGAACGTCGCCGCTATTCCGAGTTCGCGGCGCTGAACGGTCTCGCCAAGACATTCCGCGGCGGCGAAGAGGCCCGTCTCGTGCGCAGTTGGGGCGGGGCGCTGGCGACAACGCCCGACAACATGCCGATCATCGGACCCGTCCCGGGCTATCCGCAGATCCAGTTGGCCTGCGGAATGTACTACGGGTTCACCTTTGGCCCCGTTGCGGCCGCCCTGATCGCATCCGGGCTTCTCCAGGACGTTCCCCCGACCGATCCGACCCCCTTCGCCCTGGAACGGCTGCTGGATGGTCGTCCCATCAGGTATATGCCCTGATGCAGCCGGGACGATCAGACGGTCGCCGGCGCGACGACCCAGATTACCTCGCAGGTCTCGTCGCCGATCGTCCAGAACCGCACCAGGGTCGATGCCGGAAAGGCAAAGCTGTCGCCGGTGTTGATCTGCATCTCGACCCCGTTCAATTCCAGCCCCAGCGTGCCCGAGATCACCAGCCCGCACTTGCCGCCCTCGGCATTGCTGTAGGGCTCACCCGAAGTCGCCCCCGGCTTCATCACGAAGCGCAGCATCTGGATCTGCGGCTGGGTATCCGGGGTCAGCAGTTCCTTGGTCAGCGCGCCGTCCAGATAGGTCAGCGACCGCCGCGCGTTTGCCGGGACCACGAACTCGGCCGCCTGGCCGGCAGTCTCGCCGTCGCGGTGGAACAGCCAGTTGACCGGCATGTCCATCGCCGCGCAGATCGCCCGCAGGGTCTTGATCGACGGTGCCACAAGACCGCGCTCGACCTGGCTCAACATGCCGACCGAGATTCCGGCCGGCTCGGCCACCTGCTTCAGCGACATCCCCCGCATCTGTCGGCGCAGGCGCAGGGTCTCGCCGACCTGGCGGGTATCGCTGTGATCCTCGGTCGAAGTGGTATCGGCGACAGTCTGTTCCACGGGCAATCCTCGGTCCTGCAATCGATAACGCCGCGCCCTTGGGCCAAGACGGTCAGCGTAGTATAGCCCTTATGCCAGTCAACATAAGGCCTTCGAAAAGGCCGGGGCCCACAGGCACCGACCCCGTTGTTGCTGTCAGATCAGCGTCAGCAGCTTCGCCGCCCGCGCCCCTGACTCCAGCGCCCCGTTCAGCGAGGCATAGTGCGTGTGCTCGCCCGCAAAGGCGATGCTTCCGACCTTCTGGTCGAAAACGCGGTCCTGCTCGGGCTCCCAGTCCAGACCGGGCATGGAATAGGCCCCTTCGGCATGCGGATCGGTGGCCCAGTTGGTCAGAACGCAGATATCGCTGACCTCAAGGTCGGTGCGATAGGCGCGCGTCTGTTCCAGCCAGTAATCCGGGCCATCCTCCAGCTTCAGGCTGGCCATCGTGGCCCGCCCCCCGGCGTAAGAGGTCAGGCTCCCCCGGGCATGCTCTCCCGAGTTGTCGGCCGTGCTCCACGACCACCAGGGCGCGTTCGGGGCCTGCACGCCCCTGGGCGTGGCCTTGCCGCTGACCATGGTGTTCAGCTTGGCGGCCGCGCCCATCACCCGGCCCTCGATGGCCTTCCGCATCAGCGCGGGCAGCTCCAGCGTCGCGATCAGCCGCTTCAGCTTGGGCAGCGGCACGGCGATGACGGCGGCGTCCCCGGTGAACGTCTCGCCCGAGGCCGAGCGCATGGTCACCTGCCCCTCCGCCTGTCGAACCTCGACGATGGGCGTGTCGAAGCGCACGACATCCCCGATCCGACGGTGGATCTCCCGCGCTACCGCGTCATTCCCCGCCATCACCCGGCCCCGGTGCTCGATATAACCGTTGCCGTGGCCCTGAAACATCCGGGCGATCGCAATGCCGTTGACCTGGTCGGGGTCGCAGGTCGTGGTGGCGAAAAGCTTCTGGCAGTAAGGCAGGCTCTCGTAGTCCGGACCATAGGCTTCACGCGCGACCTCACGCAGCGAGACACGGTAGCCGCGGCTTGCGCAAAGCCGCTCGGCCGCCGCTGAAAGGGCCGAGATGTGGGCGGCCAGCTCTTCCTTCGACATGATCGAGCCATCGACCTGCCGGCGGCGGTCGAAGCTGATCCCCAACCCGACGATGGGCAGGCCGAACTCGGCGCAGAGGCGGCGGATCGTGTGGTCGTTCACGTCGATGAACTCGCCACCATGTTCGAAGACTTCGCCGTTCGGCAGCCGCTCGGACCAGCAGCGCCCCCCGACCCGCGTGTTGGACTCGAACACCTCGACCCGGTGCCCGGCCTTCTGCAATTCCCAGGCGGCATTCAGACCGGCAAGACCGGCACCAGCGACCAGAACCTTCATCTTCCATGCTCCTTCTGTGTCATCGTCCCCGCCCCTGCCACATGGTCAGGAGCGCGCAGCAGATCAGGATCAGCGTTCCGGCAATGGTCACGCTGTCGGGAAACTCGTTGAAGAACCACCATCCGGCCAGGATCGCGCCGATCATCTCGGTGTAGGTCAGCGGCGCGATCAGCGAGGCTTCGGCCAGCTCGTAGGCCTTGATGATGAAGTACTGCACCGCAAGGCCGATCACCGACAGCTCCAGGATCAGCAGCCATTCCTCCGCGCCCATCTCCTTCCACAGGAAAAAGGCCACTGGGGCCGCCAGCAGGGCCGAGGCGACATGGGTGTAGAAGGTCGTCGCCAGCGCCGAAAGCGTCCCGGCCGACTTGCGGATGGTGATGACATAGACCGCCATGCAGCCCCCCGACAGCACGGGCAGGATGCTGGCAGGCTGAAAGCCCTCGGCCGCGGGGCGGATGATCATCACTACCGCCGCGAAGCCGACCAGAACGATCAGCCAGCGCAGCGGGCCGACGACCTCGCCCAGCAGAAGCCGCGACAGGATCACGATGAAGAACGGCTGCACGAAGCTGAGCGCCAGGGTATTGGCGATCGGCAGGTGCTCCAGCGCGAGGACGTAGCAGGTGATCGCGCCCAGGATCGACGCCCCCAGCAGCAGCAGGGGCAGCGGCCGCCGGGCGTGCGGCAGGACTTCGGCCCGCCGCAGCCAGACCAGCGGCGCCAGAAACAGGACGCCAAGGCTCATGCGCTGGAAGCTGGTCTGCAGCGGCGAATAGCCGTCCTGGACCAGCACCTTGGCCACGACATCCGCCAGCGGCACCACCAGCATGGCGATGCACATCAGCGTCGCCCCCAGCAGCGGCCTCGACGCAGAAGCCACCAGCGTTTCCGCCTGGGGTGCCATCTCAGCCTGCCCGGTCGAACAGGCGAGCCGAGCGGTCCAGGAAGCGGTAATAGCTGCCGACCATCGGCAGGAACCAGGGATGCCCGTTGTAGAAATACAGCCGCGGGAAGTGGCTGTTGACGATACCCCGGTCATGGCCCGGCACGCCCAGCATCATCTCGGCCACCCGATGCCCCAGGTAGGTCATCATCGAGATGCCCCCGCCGTTGCAGCACGAGACATAGTTGATCCCGTCCTCCATCCGCCCGACATGCGAACAGAAGTCATAGGCAAAGCAGACATTGCCGAACCAGGAATGGGTCAGCTTCGCCTTCTCCAGCGATGGGAAGGTATGCAGCATGAAATTCCGCAAGCCGACCGCGGACTGTTCCGCCGTCGAGGTCTGGAACCGAGCGCGACCGCCGAACAGGATGCGCCGACCGTCGGGAGAGCGGCGGAAGTAGTAAAGGATGTGCTTGGTGTCGCCTGCCACCCGGTTGTTCGGCATCAGCTCCTCCAGCTGATCGAATGGCAGGGGTTCGGTCGCGATCATGTAGCTTTGCACCGGGATCGTCCGCTTGCGCAGCCAGGGGACCTCGGGGCCGACATAGCCATTCGCCGCCATCAGCAGCTTTTCGGAGGAGAGCTGCACGTCGTTGCGCGTCTCGACATCCTGCACCCTGATCTGGAACCGGCCCCCGCTGCGGCTTGCACCCAGATAGCGGAAGCCGGTGAAGATCCGCACCCCCAGCGCCCGGGCGCGATTGGCCAGCGCCCGCACGTATTTCGCCGGATGGATCGACCCGGTGTCATGCTTGACCAGCGCACCGCGATAGATGTCGGTCTTCAGCACCTTTTGCATCGCCTGCGCGTCAAGCACATCGATCGTCTTGCGCTTCTCCGGGGACAGCCCGTCGCGATAGGCGTAGAACGCCTTCAGGTCCTTGTAGGAATGCGCGCCCGAGACCGAACCTGAGAGGTTCAGGTCGAAATCGTCGGCCAGGGTCGCTGCGCGCTTCAGCATGAAGGGCATCGACTGGTCATAGTCGTCCAGGATCTCGCGCGCACGCTGCATCCCGAACCGGCGCGCCGCCTCTTCCAGCGAAAACTTCGCACCCGAGCCGATCTGTCCGCCATTGCGCGAACTCGCCCCCTCGCCGATGCGCATCGCGTCGACCACGGCCACGTCCGTCAACCCGGCCTCGGCCAGCGTGATCGCCGCGCTCAGGCCCGCATAGCCCGAGCCGACGATCACGACCGCGAAGCTGCGGGCGTCAAACCGGCGCTCGCCGTGGGCCGGTTCGGCCTCTTCCCACCAGAACGGCAAGGTTTTCATCGATCTCTCCCTGACATTTGCTGACTGCGCCGAATGGTCCCGTTCAGGGATCGACGTAGAAATACACCTTGCGAACCGGCGCGATCGTGCGCCACGTTCCCTGGAAATCCGGGTCGATCCGCACCAGGTCGCCCGCCGCGAACCGCCGGGGGGCCGCGCCGTCCTCGGTCAGCTCGATCTCTCCCTCCAGCAGGTAGAAATGTTCGATCCCGCTGCCGGTCCGGTCCATCCGATGCAGGCCCGGCGTGGCCGCCCAGAACCCGGCCTGCACCGGGCCCGCTTCGCTGCACGGCCAGGAGCGGAACTCGGGGTTGCCCTCAAGCAGCCGGTCGGGACCGGGACGGTCGGCCAGCGGCTCTGCAGGTTTCAGGTGTTTCAGCTTGGACACGGGGAAAGCTCCTTTCAAAATCAGTCCAGAACGATGGCATTCTCGGCCGCAAAGATCGCGAACAAGGACGCGCCATCCGGGTGGACCCCGCTGCGGGCGCTGCCGTAGGCCAGGATTTGCGCGCCCGCCTGCGGGCTCAGCGTGTAAAGCGCGCGGTCGCCCGAATAGGTGGAGCTGGCCACCATCACCGGCACTGCGATGCGGCCATCGGTCGGCGCGCGTTCTGCGATCTCGACATCCTCGGGCCGCAGCAGCACCAGCGCCTCGCCCTGCGCGCAGTCCGGCACCGGCATGGTGAAGCCAGGACCGCTGAAGACCTGTCCACCGGCCGCGCGACCGATCTGGCCGGGGAAGATGTTGGATTTGCCCACGAACTCGGCCACGAAGCGCGACACGGGCCTGCGATACAGGGTGTGCGCGGTGTCGAACTGTTCGACCCGGCCGTGGTTCATCACGGCGATGCGGTCGGACATGTGCATCGCTTCTTCCTGGTCGTGGGTGACGTTGATGAACGTCGTTCCCAGCGTCCGGTGAATGGCGCGCAACTCCTCTTGCAGGTCGTGGCGCAGCTTCTTGTCCAGCGCGGACATCGGTTCGTCCAGAAGCAGAAGGTCTGGCTTGAACACCAGCGCCCGCGCCAGAGCCACGCGCTGCTGCTGGCCCCCCGAAAGTTCATGCGGCTTGCGGCCGGCAAAACGCTCAAGCTGCACCAGTTTCAGCAGTGCCGCGACCTGCTCCTCGATCTCGGCGCGGGGGCGGCGGCGCACCCGCAGCGGATAGGCGATGTTGTCCTGCACCGTCATGTGCGGGAACAACGCGTAACCCTGGAAGACCAGCCCGAAGTTGCGCTTTTCGGGCGGAACCCGGGTGATGTCGCGCCCATCAAGCAGGATCCCGCCCGAGGACACCGGCTCGAACCCGGCCAGCACTTTCAGCAGCGTCGTCTTGCCCGAGCCGGAGGGGCCGAGCAGGGTTACGAACTCGCCCTTGCGGATCGAGAGCGTCACGTCATGCAGCGCCTGGAACGCGCCGTAATGCTTGGAGACCTGGGTGATTTCGATGAAGGACATCAGACGGTTCCGGTATCAGGATTTCGGGGCCGCGACGCGCATCTGCAGGCGGCGCAAGAGGACAAGGAACAGAAGGCTCACCGCCGACAACAGCACGGCCACCACCACGATCGACGGTTGCAGCCGGTCGCGCAGGCCGGCGAACAGCGCGATGGGCAACGTGGTCGACCCCGGATCGGCCAGGAACAGGGCCACGACCACCTCGTCGAACGAGGTGATGAAGGCGAAGACGGCGCCCGCCGCGAAGCCCGGCAGTGCCAAGGGCAGGGTGATGGTGCGAAAACGATAGCTGCGCGAAGCCCCCATCGACGCCCCCGCCAGGTCCAGGTTCGGGTCCAGCCCGCGCAACGAGGTCAGGACCGACAGGAACACCAGCGGCGCGCCCAGAACGGCATGCGCCAGCACCAGCGAGAAATAGCCTCCGCCGATCCCCGCCCGACCGAAGGCATAGGCAAAAGCCACGCCCACGACCACCGTCGGCACGACGATAGGAGAGAGAAAAAGCCCCGTCAGCACCACCTGCAGGACGCGCGGCACCAGGATGACCCCGGTCGCCGCCAGGCCGCCGATCGCCAGCGCCAGCATCATGGCCCCCAGCGCCACTTTCAGGCTTTTCAGGAAGGCATTGACCCAGGTCGGCTGCGTCAGAACCTGGTGGAACCAGTCCAGCGTCAGCCCCTCCAGCGGATAGGTCAGGAAGGAACTGGTGTTGAAGGCCAGCGGCCAGACGAGCAGCAACGGCAGCGCCAGGAAGGCGGTGCAGAAGGTGACGGTGCTCCAGAATATCACGCGCGACATCAGGCAACCTCCACCTTGCGGCGCGCCGTTGCCCAGCGGGCCAGCCCGGCCACCGCGACCAGCAGGGCGACCATGACCAGCAGCAGCACCGACAGCGCGGCGGCCATGCCCCAGTTCAGCGTCTTGTTGACGAAATCGGCGATGAACCAGGCCAACATCTGATCCTCCGGCCCGCCGGTCAGCGCCGGGGTGACGTAGAAGCCCAGCGACAGGATGAAGACCGTCCCGCCCCCGACCGCGACACCGCGCAGCGTCTGGGGGAAATAGACCCGCAGGAAGGTCTCGATCGGCCCGGCCCCAAGGCTGCGCGAGGCATCGGCCTGCGAGGGGGGAATGGTCCGCATCACATTCAGCATCGGCAGGATGGCGAAGGGGAGAAGCACATGCGTCATCGCCAGAAGCGCGCCGAAGCGATTGAAGATCAGCTGCACCGGCTCGGCCACCAGTCCCAGGCTGACAAGGACGGTGTTCACCAGCCCGTTGGTCTGCAACAGCACGACCCAGGCCGTCGTGCGCACCAGGACCGAGGTCCAGAACGACAGCAGCACCACCGCCAGCACGAAGGTGCTGACCCGGGCCGAGGCATTGGCCGCCGCATAGGCCAGCGGATAGCCCACAAGCAGCGTCAGCAGCGTCACCTGAAAGGTGATGACCAGCGTGCGCAGCATCACCTGCAGGTACAGGTCCTCGCCAGAGGACAGGCTGCCATCCTCGGCGACCGTGATCCCCAGCGCCCGCTGGTAGTGCTTCCAGGTGATCGGTGCGGCATTCTCGCGGATGATCTCCCAGTAACCCGGCTCGGACCAGCGGTCGTCAAAGGCGACAAGCTCCGCCATCGTCGGGGTGATCCCCTCGGCTTCCTTGCCGGTGGACATGATCAGCGACCGGAAACCGCTGCGCTGCTGGTTCAGCATCCGGGCTACCTCGCCCAGCTGCTTCTTCTCCATCCCGCCCAGATCCGCCAGCAGGGCCGCGGCCTCGTCATCCGGCGCAGCACCCGTACCCAGGGCGGACAGGTTTTCGAACCGGCCCGACAGCGCCGAATTGTCCACGCTCAGCGTCACCACCGAGGACAAGGGATAGACGAAGACCAGCAGATACAGGGCCACCGGCAGCATCAGCAGGATCAGGGCAGCAGCGCGGCTGCCGTAAGGGCGGGGTGCAGAGGACATGAGGCTCTCGCGGGGCGGAGGGTCATCGGCCCGCCGGAACGGGCCGATGCAGGTCACGCGTCAGGTCGGATTACTGGACGACCCAGCTGCTCCAGCGCTCTTTCAGCGCATCGTAGTTCTCGATCCAGAAGGCGTCGGAATAGGCCAGCGCGGTCGAGATGTTGTCGCCCATCGGCAGGTTCGCCACCACTTCCGCCGGCATCATCGCCGTCGCGCCGGTGTTGGTCGGGCCATAAGGCATCTTCTCCGAGAACTTGACCTGCGCGGCCGCGTCATTGGCGACCTTCAGGAACTCGAACGCCTGGTCCTTGAACGGGCTGTCCTTCGGAACCGCCCAGACATCCATGTTGTAGACATGGTTGTTCCAGACGAATTCCAGCGGCTTGCCTTCCTTCTTCGCCGTGATGATGCGCCCGTTGTAGGCGGTGCTCATGCCGACGTTGCCCGCCACCAGCCACTCGACCGGCTGCGAGCCGGCTTCCCAGAACTGCAGCTCGGCCTTGATCGTGTCCAGCTTGGCGAAGGCCCGGTCGACACCTTCCGGCGTTGACAGTACCGCATAGACCTCGGCCGGAGGCACCCCGTCGGCCATCAGCGCATATTCCAGGTTCATCGTCGGGTTGTTGGTCATGCCCCGCTTGCCGGGGAACTTCTCAAGGTTGAAGAAATCCGCCCAGTCCTTCGGCGCCTCGGGGAAAGCCGAGGCGTTGTAGGCAAACCCGTTGCCGATCACCACGTTGCCGACCGCGCATTCCTGCACCGCCCCGGGCAGAAGCACGCTACCGCCGCCAAGCGCCTCCCAGTCGATCTCCTCCAGCAGGCCCTCGTCGCAGGCCAGCTGCGCATCGGTCCCGCCCATCATCACCAGGTCCCAGGTGACATTGCCGGTGTCGCCCATCGCCTTGAGTTCGGCCAGACCGCCCAGATAGGTGGTCTCAAGGATCGTCAGCCCCTGCGCCTTGGCGAAGGGGTCGAAATAGGCTGCCCGCTGGGCGTCTTGATAGTTGCCACCCCAGGCGGCAATGGTGAAGTCGCGGGCGATCGCCGGGCCGGCACAGATGACGGCCAAGGCACTGATCGTCGCGGATCCGAAATGTCGCATAGCATCTTCCTCCCTCAGTTGCTCCTGACGGTCACGTCGCATCATGCAAACCGGGGCGTTCAAGGGTCGATTCGCAGGGAGACACGCCGCAAGATGCCCGATCCTTACATCCATACTAAAATTTCTCTACATCTTTTTTATAATTGATGCACAAGATTGGGCAGGATTCTGGCTCCGGCAGAGAAACCGTGCGCCTGCGTCGGTAACCGCGTCGGCCTCCCAGCCGGTTATCTGCCCCGGGCGGGAAGCCTGCTCTGTTCCGGAAAAGGTCGGCTCAGCCCCGACGCGCCGGCCAGACCAAAGCGCCAGGGACGTTCGGCGGCCTTGCTGATGCCGATCCGCGGGCCGACCAGCAACTCCGGCGCGGGTGAACCGGTCTCCAGGGCGAACTCCCCGCCGCCAAACCGTTTGCCGCTGTCGGAAAGCGAAATTGCCAGGGCCTGTCCCAGCCGTCCGGGACCCGATGCGATCTGCCGGTCTGTTCCTCGCCGCGCCACCATCTCGGCCAGGCCGACCTCGGGCAGAAGCGCACGGATCAGCACCGCCTCGCCGGGTCGTCCGACAAGGTTGAGGCACAGGTGACAGCCATAGGACAAATAGACGTAGACAGTCCCCGGCGGCCCGAACATGGCGGCGTTGCGCGCCGTCGGCCCCCGAAAGCTGTGCGACGCGGGATCATCGCGGCCATAGGCCTCGGTCTCCAGCACAGTCCCGCCGACGCCCCGCACAAGAAGCCGCGCACCCACCACGGAACGGGCAAGGTCAACGACATCCTGATCAAAGCATAGCGTCATGTCGTCACATTGCGGCAGGGGCGCGCGCACCCAATCTAGAAAAGGCAGGCTGATCGCACGCAAAAAAGTTTCCGCGCCGTGGAACAAATCTGCGCGGGGCGCGTTTCACCCGATAATGCTTTGGAAGCTTTCACATGACGCAGGTCAAGCCACTCAGACCCGTCCCGCCTTTCGCCCTCCCGCTGGAGGGCAGGCTTCTTGCTCATCGCCGCCTTCTGGTGGAACTGATGCGCAATCTCCCCCAGGACCGTCAGGATGAACTTCTGGACTGGATGGGTGAACGCGCGCTCTACCGGGACGGTCAGGAAGACCCCGGTGCGGTACCCGCCGACGGGGTCGAGCTGGAGCTGGCGCGGGCCGACGAATTCCAGGTCCTCAAGCGCATGGTCCAGGCCCCGAAAGGCTGACCTGTCCCGGCGTCTAAGGCCAGAGACAGTCCCCAGATACGATCTGAACTCGCGACGGCTGCGGTCTTTCCCTTAGAGGCGCCGCACCCCCGGCGGGATGCGGCCTGTCTTCCATGCACCGCCGCCTCAGGGCGAGGTTGTGGTCCCGGTACCGGACGTGCCGCCGGTGGTGCCCCCGGTCGTCCCGCCGGTGGTTCCACCCGTCGTATCGCCACCCGTTGTGGTGCCGCCGGTCGTCCCGCCTTCAGGCGCAGGGGCCTCACCGGCGGGCGCGGTCGGCTCGGCGGGTGCTGCCGGAACTGTCTCGGTCGCATCCGGGGTGGCTGCAGGTTCGGTCGCGGTCGGTTCGGTCGCAGCCGGTTCGACCACGCTGGTGGAGCGGTCGACGCTGAAGGCGATTGCGGCCAGAATGACGGCGGCAAGGACCAGGAAGACCAGCCACATGCTGGCCCGAGACGTGCGCGAGGGATCGGCGATCCGCCGACCATCGGTCCTCGGCGGGGGCGGCGGCGTTCTGGGGGGCGGTACATCGGTCATGGTGTTTCCTTTCTGGCGAAAAGTCTCCCAAGGCTGTCAACCGGGCGGAGCCGCTATTGTTCCTCGATCGCAGCGGAGACGCGTGGCGATGGTTGACACCGGGTAAATGCCCACGGCCAACCCCTTGATTTTTGCTGCCCGCGGGACTCTGTCCAGCGTGGACAGGTCAGATCATCGGCTGCCCACCCGTCACCGCGATGGTTGCCCCCGATACATAGCTCGACATCGGCTCAGCCAGCATCACATAGGCCGAGGCCAGCTCGACCGGCTGGGCCGGGCGCTTCATCGGACTGTCCTGACCGAACTTCGAGACCTTCTCTCCAGCCATGCTGGACGGGATGAGAGGCGTCCACACCGGCCCCGGCGCGACGCAGTTCACCCGGATCCCCCGGTCGGCCAGCAGCTGCGCCAGTCCCACCGTAAAGTTCTGGATCGCCCCTTTGGTGCAGGCATAGACAAGGAGGGTGGGGTTCGGCTTGTCAGCGTTGATCGAGGTCGTGTTGATGATCGAGCTTCCCGCCCCCATGTGCGGCACCGCCGCCTGGCAGAGATGGAAGATCGCGTCGATGTTGACGGCAAAGGTGCGGTCCCACTCCTTCGGCGGAATGTCCTCGAAGCTTTCGAACACCGCCTGATGGGCAGCGTTGTTGACCAGGATGTCGATCCGCCCCCATTCCTGCACGACCCTGTCGACGACCCGCCGGCAGGCGTCGGGATCGCCGAGGTCGGCCTCGATCCGGACGCAGCTCTGCCCCTCGTCCTCGACAAGCCTTGCGGTGTCCTTTGCATCCTCGGTTTCGGACAGGTAGCACAGCGCGATGTCGGCCCCCTCGCGGGCGAAAGCGATGGCGACGGCGCGCCCGATCCCACTGTCAGCCCCGGTGATCAGCGCCACGCGCCCCTGCAGACGTCCGGCGCCGACCCAGGTCGTCTCGCCGTGGTCGGGACGCGGCTGCATCGGGACGAAGCTGCCGGGAGGCTCCTGCGTCTGTTCGGGGAACGGGGGCTTGGGATAGTCGGTCATGCCTGCGTGTCCTTTTCGATCCGCTCTCCGTGGCGGACGCTTCCGCCGGGTTGCTTGCGGTTGGCGTCTGGCCGCGCGTCAGGGTCCTCGCGGTGCCGCCCGGCCGGATCGATCTGTTGCTGCCGCTGGTCGATCACGTTGGGAGCCGGTCGCCGCAGCCTTTCGTTCGCGAAGTCGGGATCGGGGTCGGGGCTGTTGCTGGACATCTTTCGCCTCCTTCGGGTGAGGAACGGCCCCGCGTTCCGGGCGCGGGGCCGCCTGTCTTGTCCGGCAAAGGGGAGTAGACGAAGCCGGGCAAGAACAGTTCCGGGTCAGGCGGCTTCCAGCGCCGCCTGGTTGATGGACCCGTCAGCAAGCTGGGTAAGCGACTCGTCGGTCATCCCTTCCTCCTGCAGCGTCTGGTCCAGAAGCTTGGCGGCATCCTTCATGCCCATCACCTCGGCCCAGCGGCGCAGCGTGCCATAGCGGGCGATTTCGTAATGTTCGACCGCCTGGGCCGCAGCGATGAGGCTCGCGTCCAGTGCCGGGCTGTCGGCAAAAGCCTGCAACGCCTCTTCGCCTTCCTCGATGATCCCGTCGATCGCCGGGCAGGTCTTGCCGCGGGCGGGCTTGCCCATCAGCTCGAACACCTGCTGCAGGCGCTCGACCTGCATCTCGGTCTCGTCCTTGTGCTTCTGGAAGGCAGCCTTCAGGTCCGGCGAGTTCGCCCCGCGCGCCATCTTCGGCAGGGCGCGGAGGATCTTCCGTTCGGCATAGTAGATGTCCTTGAGCGTTTCGTGGAACAGTTCTTCGAGGGTCTTCGTCTTCATGTCGTTCTCCTTGCGTTGCGGTGTGGCCTTGGTTCCGAGCCTCAACCGGACTGCGGGATGAAAGTTCCCCCGGAAGTCAGACCTCCTCCCCCAGGGCCGTCTGCAGAAGCTTGCGCCCGCGGTTGATCCGGCTTTTGATCGTGCCGATGTCGCAGCCCAGGATTTCTGCGGCGGACTGGTAGCTTTCCCCGGTCACCAGGACGAGCATCACCGCCTCGCGGTAGGCCTGCGGCAGGCCAAGAAGGGCTGCCTCGATCTCGCGGCCGCGGACATGCCAGTATTGCCGCTCGGGCGTGGTGGGCACGTTCGAGATGCAATCCTCGGCCCCCGGGCGTTCCCGCGCCAGCTTTACACGATCGTTGTAGAACCGGTTGCGCATGATGGTGAACAGCCAGGCGCGCATGTTGGTGCCTGGGGTGTAGGACTGGGCGCTGGCGATGGCCCGGACCAAAGTGTCCTGCACCAGATCGTCGGCATCGCCGTAGCGGCCGGTCAATGACCGCGCAAAAAGGCGTAGTGCCGGGATATGACTCAGCACATCATCGGACATGAAGGTAGGCTCCTGCTGACTGCCGGGGTTTAATGCCCGCCACCGAACCCGGTTCCGGCCCGTCGCAGCCGCGTGATCCGTTCCGGCGGGATCCAGCCGAGACGGTCGCGGACCGTGGGAACCGACCGAAGGTAACAGCGGTTCACGCCCAGGCCGGACTTCGGCCGGGCGTTGCAGGGGGGCTGGATGGCACCGCGGGCGAACTGGAAGGGCCGGATACGGCTGGGCGAGATTTCCATCGGCGTCGCGCTTTACACGGCCGCCGCGACCTCGGACCGGGTGACGCTGCACATGGTCAACCGACGCACCGGCAACAGGTTGAAGAACGAGCTCGTGGACTCGGAAACCGGAAAGCCGGTGGACAAGGACGATGCGGTGATGGGCTATGAAGTCGATTCGGGCGATTACATTCTGCTTGAGCAGGACGAAATCACCGCCGCCGTGCCCGCCTCGGACAAGGCTTTGCCGATCGAGGCCTTCATCCGCTGCCAGGACATCGACACGCTGTATTTCGACCGGCCATACTACCTTGGCCCCGCTGACGCCGCCTCGGTCGAGGCCTACACGCTTCTGCGCGAGGGGATGGAGCGCGAAAGCGTCGCCGCGCTGGCCCGGACCGTCCTCTTTCGCCGTTTGCGCACCCTGATGATCCGGCCGCATGGCGCAGGGTTCATCGCCAACACACTCAACTTCGACTACGAGGTCCGGTCGGCGGATCGCGCCTTTGCCGACATCCCGGACCTGAAGATCGAAGGCGAGATGCTGGAGCTGGCCGAGCACATCATCAAAACCAAGCTTGGGGATTTCGATCCGCACGCCTTCGACGACCGCTACGAGGCCGCGCTGGCCGACCTGGTGAAGGCGAAGCTCGAAGGACGCGCTCCGCCGCGCCGGAAGGAAGTGCCGCGGGAAAAGGTCGTGGATCTGATGGCGGCGCTGCGCGAAAGCGCGAAGGCGGCGAAGGGGCGGACGGCGCCGTCGAAGGCTGCCCCGAAGGAAAAGGCACCGCGGCGGAAGGCGGGCTGAGATGGTGCTGGAAACCTACCAGTCGATGCGCGACTTCGACGCGACGCCCGAGCCGAAGGGACGCAAGCGCAAGTCCAAGGGCGATCCGGTCTTCGTCATCCAGAAGCATGCGGCCACGCGGCTGCACTACGACCTGCGGCTGGAGATGGATGGCGTGCTGAAAAGCTGGGCCGTGACGCGGGGCCCAAGCCTTGTCCCCGGCGAGAAGCGGCTGTCGGTCCATGTCGAGGACCACCCGATGGACTATGGCGACTTCGAGGGCACGATTCCCGAGGGACAGTATGGCGCTGGGACCGTCATCGTCTGGGACCGTGGGACGTGGACGCCGGTCTTCGACGCGGCCAAGGGCTATGCCAAGGGCCATCTGGAGTTCGAGTTGAAGGGTGAAAAGCTGACCGGGCGTTGGCACCTGATCCGGATGCGTGGCAAGCCCCGGGAGAAGCGCGAAAACTGGCTGCTGATCAAGGGCGAGGACGACAGCGCCCGCGACGAGACCGCCCCGGACATTCTTGAGGAACGGCCGGAGTCGGTGAAAACGGGCCGCAGGATCGAAGAGGTCGGGGGCAAGTCCGCGCCGAAGACCAAGCCGCGAAAAGCCCCACTGGAACCGGTGGTCCCCAAGGGCAAGATGCCGGGATTCATCCCGCCCATGCTGGCGACGCTTGTCAAGGCCACACCGGGCGACGACCGCTGGCTGCACGAGATCAAGTTCGACGGCTACCGCATCCAGGCCCAGATCTCCGGGGGCCAGGTGCGGCTTTACACGCGCTCGGGCCGCGACTGGACGGACCGGTTCGGCAAGGACATTACCGGGACACTTGCCGCCCTTCCGGTGCGTCAGGCCGTCATCGACGGCGAAGTGGTGGTCGAGGCGTCGGGCCGGTCGTCCGACTTCTCGGCCCTGCAGGCGGATCTGGCCGAAGGACGGACCGACCGCATGGTCTATTACGTCTTCGATCTGTTGCACCTGGACGAACGTGACCTGACCGGCCTGCCCCTGGTCGATCGCAAGCGGCTGCTGGAGGGGCTGGTAGCCCCCGCCTCGGGCGCAGTGAGGATCAGCGAGCATCTGTCCGACAAGGGCGAGGTGGTCCTGCGCCATGCCTGCAGACTGGGGCTGGAAGGCATCATCTCAAAGCTGCGGGACAGCCCTTACCTTCCCGGACGCGGCAAGGCCTGGGTGAAGTCGAAATGCTCGGCCCGGCAAGAGTTCGTGGTGGCGGGATTTGTGCCCTCGACCGTCTCTGCCCGTGCCATCGGATCGCTCGTGCTGGGCGTCTATGACGGCGAGAGGCTGAAACCGGTCGGGCGGGTCGGAACCGGGTTCTCGGTGACGCTGGCCGAAGAGCTTTACGAAAGGCTTCAGGCTCTGGAGATGAATGGGCAGCCCTTCGACCCGCCGCTTCCCCGGCCCGAGGCGCGGGGCGTCCATTTCGTGCGGCCCGATTTGGTGGCCGAGGTCGATTTCCGTGCCTGGACCGGGGATGGCAACCTGCGTCACGCCTCGTTCAAGGGGTTGCGAGAGGACAAGGATGCGCGCGAAGTGACGGGCGAGGGCCTCCCCGCGCCGCAATCCGAGCCTGTGCCCGCCCCAGTGCGGCGGATCAAGCTTACCCATCCCGAGCGCGTCTACTGGCCGGAGGAGGGCGTGACCAAGGCGGGCCTTGCGGACTATTACACCGAGGTCTGGCCTTGGATCGCGCCGCATATCGTCGGCCGACCGCTGGCGCTGCTTCGATTGCCGGACGGGGTCGGAGGACGGCAGCAGTTCTTCCAGAAGCACGAATGGAAGGGGATGAATGCCGCCATCCTGAAAGTGCAGGACCCGGCCGAGCCGAAGGATGCGCCGTCGCTCGCCATTGCCGACCTCGACGGACTGATCGCGCTGGCCCAGTCGGCGGCGCTGGAGATCCACCCCTGGGGCAGCACGCTGAAGGACTGGGAGCGTCCCGACCGGATCGTCATCGACCTGGACCCCGGCGACGGGGTGGAGTGGTCGGACCTCGTGCGGGCGGCGGAAGATGTGCGCGAGCGGCTGCAGGGCAAGGGGCTTGCGGCCTTCGCAAAGACGTCGGGCGGAAAGGGGTTGCATGTGGTCGCTCCCTTGAAGCCAAAGGCGAAATGGCCCGAGGTGAAGGCTTTCTGCCACGGCCTTGCGCGCGAGATGGCGTTGGAGGACCCTTCGCGATATGTCGCGACCATCACCAAGTCCAAGCGGCGGGGAAAGATCCTGGTCGACTACCTGCGGAACCAGCGCGGGGCGACGGCGGTGGCCGCCTACTCCACTCGCGCCCGGCCGGGGGCGCACGTCTCGGCCCCCGTGACCTGGGACGAACTGACGTCCGGCATCGCGCCTTCCGACTTTACCGTTCTGACCATGCCCACACGGCTGGCGAACCTGCGACACGACCCGTGGGAAGGCTTTGCCGAGGCCGCGCGTCCGCTGAAGGACTAGCGTTTCCGCGATGCCGGTTTTTCGGCGGCGATGCTACGCTTCAGGGCGTCGATGATGCTGACCACCTTCCCGCTGTCGCGCGGCTCCTCCGCCTTTGCCTTGCGCGCGGGTTTACGGCCCTTGCGCTTTTGCTCGATCAGATCCAGCAGGCGATCCTGGACCGGGTCCTCGACCATTTTCGGGTCCCATTCAACAGTCCGGCTGTCGATCAGCTTGCTGACAAGTTTCAGCGCCTCGCCGTCCGGCTTTGCCGCGCGCAAGTCGTCGAAATAGTCGCGCTCGTCGCGGACCTCGTCGCCGTAGCGCAAGGTCCAGAGCACGATGCCCTTGCCGCGCGGGTCCAGCATCACCGCCCGCTCGCGGCGATAGAGGACCAGGCGCGCGATCCCCACTGTTCCGGTGGACCGCATCGCGTCGCGGATGACCGAGAAGGCCTCTTCTGCCACGGCATCGTCCGGGATGAGGAAGTGCGGGCGATCGAACCAGATCCAGGCGATCCTGTCCGATGGCACGAACTCTTGGATGTCGATGGTACGCGTCGTTTCCAGCGCGACCTCGTCCAGTTCTTCCTCCTCAAGAATGACGTGGTCGTCCTCGCCCCGCGGATAGCCGCGCGCCTGATCCTCGTCCGCGACCCGTTTTCCGGTCTCGGCGTCGATGTACTGGCGCTGAAGGCGATTGCCGGTGCGACGGTTCAATGTGTGAAATCGCAGACGGTTGCCTTCTGTCACGGCGGGCATCATCGCCACGGGACAGGTGACGAGCGAGAGCTTCAGGTAGCCCTTCCAGAACGTGCGCGGCGGCATGGCTGTCCCCCTTTTCCCAGCGGACAACGATGAACACGACCCGGCGGTTCCGGCGGGGAGAGCGGGAACATTCCGGCAAGCCAACGGTTGTCACTGTCCAGCCGTCTCGCACGGCGGTCCAACTGCAACACAGGAGAAGACCGATGGCGAACAATCCGAACAACCCGCAACAGGGTCAGCAGGGTCAGCAGAACCAGCAGCAGAATCAGCAAGGCCAGCGCGGCCAGCAGCAGCAGGAGAACCAGGACCGGAACAAGACCCAGCAGGGCGGGCAGTCCGGTCAGGGCCAGCAGCAACAGAACAACCAGCAGAAGGGTCAGCAGCGCTGATCGCCTGAACTGAAGGCGCGCGATCTTCGGACCGCGCGCCGCACCCTTGCGTCACGTGGGCCCGCCCCGCAAAATTTCACGCCTGGCCAAAGCATGATGTCCCCCATATCATGTGATGCTTCGCCCCGCGTGACGGAAGCCCGGCCCCGGTGGCCGGGCTTCGCCGTATTACTCCTCGACGACAGGAGCGGCGGCTGGATTGGTCCCGCTTTCGGCCGGAACAACCGTGTCAGGCGTGGGGGAGTTGCCTTGAGCGGCCTCCTCGAACTGCCAGTAGATGATCAGGCCGACGGCAAAGATCACGACAACGGCCATCCCGATGAGGGGGCCGATATGGCGGCGCTTTTCGGTTTCCAGATTGGTTTTCGGGGCGGACATCGGATTTCTCCCTGAAGCTGCATCAGGACAGAAACCCCCTGCCGTCCGGAACGTTCCCTAGATCCGGTCCCCCAGACCGCGCCCCACAAGGTTCCGCATCAGAGCGCGGGTGCCGAAGGTCCATTCCGGGCAGTCATCCGTACGCAGGACCCGGTTCACCAGCCGACCCAGAAGCGGGGTCGCGATCTCGACCACATCGCCCACCTCATGCGTGAAGCCCTGGCCTGCCCCACGACGGTCCTTTGCCGGGGCGAACATCGTGCCCAGAAACAGCACCACGCCGTCAGGGTACTGGTGATTGCGATTGCGCAGCTGGCGGCTCAGCTCGGCCGGTGTCCGGCTGATCGCGGCCATCGCGCTTTCGCCCGTCATTTCGAACCCGTCCTGGCCCATGACGCGCAGCGAGACCTTCGCCTGTTCCAGCGCCACCATGCCGAACGCACCGTGGAACAGCCGCAGGAACGGACCCAGGGCGCAGGACGCGTTGTTGTCCTTGGCCTTGCCCAGCAGCAGCGCCGACCGGCCCTCGACGTCGCGCAGGTTCACGTCGTTGCCCAGGGTCGCACCCAGGATCGCACCGTCAGACCGCAGAACCAGCACCACCTCGGGCTCGGGGTTGTTCCATTCCGAGATCGGGTGGATGCCCACATCCGCCCCGCAGCCGACCGAGGACATGGGCTGGGCCTTGGTGAAGATCTCGGCATCCGGCCCGATGCCCACTTCCAGGTACTGCGACCAGAGGCCGAGATCCTGCAGCACCCGCTTGACCTCGCGCGCCTTGTCGGACCCCGCCGGAACGCCGCGCAGGCTGTCGCCGATCACCGGCGCAAGCTGCGCACGGATCGACTCGGCCCGGGCGCTGTCGCCCTTGGCCTGCTCTTCGATCACCCGCTCGACCATACTGTCAGCGAAGGTGACTCCGGCCGCCTTCACCGCCTGCAGGTCAATCGGCGCAAGAAGCGAAAGTCCCTTTCCCGCCAGAGCGTCGTCCAGCGCGCCCAGATCCCGCAACCCTTGGGCCTGTGCCAGCCAGTCGGCAATCCCGTCGATTTCCATCAGGCCCGAGACCGTGGCCGAAAGCGTGGTCAGGTCCAGAAGCCGCCCGTCGCGGACCAGCACCGTGCAGGGACCGCCCGCGGCTTCGGACCAGACCCGGCCCACCAGGATCGCCTGGTCCGCATCGTCGGGAAGCACGTCGCTGGCGGTAAGTTGCATCGGTCTGTCCCTCCCTGTCGCAGTGGCAGATGGATAGCCCTTGACCTGGCCTGCGTCTACGTCAACCTGCCCGTGCCACCCCGCCAGACGCCCGCCGAAGGTCATCGCCATGCCGCTTGACGAAACCGCTGCCGCACTGCTGCTGAACCCCGCTGACGACGTCGCCGTCGCCCGCCGCCGCATCGGCGAGGGAGAGGCCACGGGGATCCCCGGCATCAGCGCGAACCAGCTGATCCCGCGCGGGCACAAGGTCGCGCTCAGGGCGCTGACGGCGGGCATGGTGCTGCGCAAGTTCGGCCAGGTGATCGGGGTCGCGACGCAGGACATTGCGGCAGGCGACCACGTCCATTTGCACAACCTGGCGATGGTCGATGCGGCGTCAGACCACCAGTTCGCCGTCGAAACCGACGAGACCGGAATGCTCCCGCCGGAGCTGTGTCGCACCTTCATGGGCTTCGACCGCGGAGCAGGCGGTGTGGGGACGCGGAACTTCATCGGGATTGTCACCACGGTCAACTGCTCGGCCACCGTGTCACGCTACATCGCGGACCATTTCAACCGGATGGGCGGGCTGGACGGGTTCGACAACGTGGACGGCGTCGTCGCCCTGACCCACGGGCTTGGCTGCGCCATCAGCAGCGCGTCCGAGGGCTACCGCTACCTGACGCGGACGATCCAGGGCTATGCCAGGCACCCTAACTTCGGCGGAATCATCATGGTGGGCCTTGGGTGCGAGACGAACCAGATCCAGCCGATCCTGGAGCATTACAAGCTTGAGGAAGGCGAACGATTCCGCACGATGAACATCCAGGCGATGGGCGGCACGAGGAAGACCATCGACGCAGCCTGCGGCATGATCCGCGAGATGCTGCCGGGCGTGAACGCGGCCCGGCGGACGAAGCAGCCGCTCTCCGGGCTGAAGGTCGCGCTGGAATGCGGGGGGTCCGACGGCTATTCCGGCATCACCGCCAATCCGGCGCTGGGGGTGGCATCGGACCTGATCGTGCGGAACGGCGGCACCTCCTGCCTGGCCGAGACGCCCGAAATCTACGGGGCAGAGCACCTTCTCACCCGCCGCGCCGTCACGCGCGAGGTCGGTCAGAAGCTGATGGACCGCATCGACTGGTGGCGCGACTACACTGCCCGCAACGGTGCCGAACTGAACAACAACCCCAGCTATGGCAACAAGCAGGGCGGGCTGACGACCATCCTGGAAAAGTCGCTGGGCGCGGTGGCCAAGGGCGGCTCCATGCCCTTGAAAGCCGTCTATGAATACGCCGAGATCATCGACCAGCCGGGCTTCGTCTTCATGGACACGCCCGGATATGACCCGGTTGCCGTGACCGGCCAGGTCGCGGGCGGCTGCAATGTCGTCTGCTTCACAACCGGGCGCGGCTCGGTTTCAGGCTGGAAGCCGGCGCCGACGATCAAGATCGCCACCAACACCGAGATGTACGACCACATGCGCGAGGACATGGACATCGACACCGGCAGCATTGCCACGGGGTCGGAAACCATCAACGCCGCAGGCAAGCGCATCTTCGAACGCATCCTTTCCGTCGCCTCTGGCGAAAGGACCGTGAGCGAAGCCTTCGACTACGGCGACAACGAGTTCGTCCCCTGGCAGGTCGGCGCGATCACCTGACGCAACCGCGCAGGTCTTGTGCCGCGGGTCGCAGCGCCCGGAACATTTTGCGCGCCGCCCTGTTTTCCCTCGCATGGCCGGATCGGCCCGGCGACGGAGGGAGTCATGGACGGAACACCACGCATTCACGAAGACCAGATCCGCGAGCGCGCCTATAGCCTGTGGGAAGCCGAGGGATGCCCGGACGGCTGCGCCGAACGGCATTGGCAGCAGGCGGAACGCGAGTTGCAGCAAGGTGACAACGCCGGCATGGCCGAGGCGCGCAACGCCAGCGAGGCAGAACTTCAAGGCGGCGCGCAGACCTCGGACGCGCCGGGTGTTGCCGGCCGGTCCCGCCGGAGCGCCTGAACAGGCCTGACGCCGACAGCGGCCCCCAGCGACCAGAGGACCAAGGACATGGCCCGCATCGGCTTTCACGCCTCGCACGAACAATTCGCCCCGTCCCGCCTGCTGGCGCTATGCCGTCAAGCGCAGGACGCGGGCTTTTCGGTCATCAAATGCTCGGACCATTTCCATCCGTGGAGTGAGCGTCAGGGCCAGTCCGGGTTTTCGTGGGCCTGGCTTGGGGCGGCGATGCAGGCCTGCGACCTGCCCTTCGGATCAATCGCCGCACCGGGCTACCGCAACCATCCCGCGGTGCTGGCCCAGGCCGCGGCCACCCTGGCCGAGATGTTTCCCGACCGCTTCTGGCTGGCGCTTGGCAGCGGCGAGGCAATCAACGAGGCGATGACCGGCCTGCCCTGGCCCGAGAAGGCAGAGCGGAATGCGCGCCTGAGGGAATGCGCCCAGATCATCCGGGCGCTGCTTTCAGGCGACGAAGTCACCCATCGCGGCCGTGTGACGGTGGTCTGCGCGAGGCTTTACACCCGACCAACACGGCCGCTTCCGCTGTATGCCGCGGCCGTCAGCCCCGAGACAGCCGCCGAAGTGGCCGGATGGGCGGACGGGCTGCTGACCGTGGGCGGCAATGCGGAAAACGTCGGCAAGGTCCTGGATGCCTTCCGCGAGAACGGCGGGGCGGGAAAACCCGTCCATATTCAGCATGCCCTGTCCTGGGCGCCCGACCGCGCCACTGCGATGACCGAGGCGATGCACCAGTGGCGCCATGCCGTGCTGGGCGGAGAGGCGATGTGGGATCTGCGCCGCCCCGCCGACTTTGACAGCGCCTGCGCGGTCGCGTCCGAGACGGCACTTGCCGAAAGATTTCCTGTCTCGGACGATCTGGGCCGCCATGCCGCCGACATCGCCGCGCTTCTGGCTCTGGATGCCACGGTCCACCTGCATTGCGTCGGACGTAACCAGGAGGCGTTCGTCGATGCCTTCGGGGCCAAGGTCCTTCCCCAGCTTGGCTGATTTCCGAATGACCCAGATATCAAGACCCGATCCTGCGGCCATGCCATCCGCCCCGCATCTCTGGGGTGCCCGCCCCTGTGGCAATGGCTGGTGGGACCTTGCGCTTTGGGCACCGTCGGTCGATGCAATCACGCTGCACCTTGGCCATCTGGACAACCGGATTGCCATGCTGCGCGGCGAGAACGGAGTGCACCGCGCCCGCGCCGAGGCCAGCGAAGGCACACGCTATGCGTTCTCGGCCACCGGCGAACCTTTCGCCGATCCCACCTCGCTGCAGCAGGAGCTGGGCGTGGAAAGCTGGTCCCTTCTGCGCGACCCCGAGAACTTCCGGCCGTCGCCCCGGCCCTGGGTCGGCCGGCCTTTCGACGAGGCTGTATTTGCCGAACTGCACATCGGCAGCTTCACCCCCGAAGGCACCTTCACGGGCGCCGCCCGATCGCGCGAGCTGCGCAGGCTGGCCGAAAGCGGAATAACCGCGATCGAACTGATGCCGGTCGGCCAGTTTCCCGGCACTCGCGGCTGGGGCTATGACAGCGTACTGCCCTGGGCCCCGCAGCACAGCTACGGCAAGCCCGAGGATCTTGCCGCGCTGGTCGACGAAGCGCACGGGCTGGGACTGATGGTGTTTCTGGACGTGGTCTTCAACCACTTCGGGCCGCAGGGTTGCGCCCTGACCGAGATTTGCCCGGAATTCTTCCGGGACGAGCACAACGACTGGGGTCGCAAGATCGACTACAGCCGTCCCGAAGTGCGCGCCTATTTCATCCAGTGCGCGCTGCACTGGCTGGAGGCCTATCACCTGGACGGACTGCGCCTGGACGCGGTTCACGAGATGGAGGATCCGACCGAACCTCATGTCGTCGTGGAACTGGCACAGACGATACGCCAACGGGACTGGGGCCGTACGGTGCATCTCGTTGCCGAGGACAGCACGAACAAGGTCGGCTGGTACGATCCGGCATCGGGCCTCTTCGACGCGTCCTGGGACGACGACTACCACCATGCCCTGCATGTCCTGCTGACCGGGGAAAGCTTCGGCTACTACAAGGATTTCGTGAAGGACCCTGCCGCCGACCTGCGTCTGGCATTGCGCGACGGCCAGGCGCTTCAGGGCCAGCCGCGCCCGGCGGGGCTGGAGGAAAAGGGCGAACCGTCGGGCCACCTGCCGCCGCGTTGCTTCGTGAACTTCAACCTGAACCACGACCACGCCGGAAACCGCCCGCGCGGGGAACGTCTGATTTCCCTCATCGGCGCCGACCGCGCCCTGGTCGCGCATGCCTTCCTGCTGGCTGCGCCCTATACGCCGCTGATCTTCATGGGAGAGGAGATCGGCTCTCGCCAGCCGTTCCCGTGGTTCGCGGATTATGGCGGCAAGACCGCCCGAAAGATGCGCGAGGGCCGGGTGAAGCAGTTTCAGGACCTCCCCGGCAAGGGCGCGGACATGATCGATCCGTTCGACCGTTCGACCCTGCGCCGGTCCTGGCCCTATGCCCGGCCCGAACCCCGCGACTCGGCCCTCTGGCTTGCCGTGACCCGCACGGTCCTGGACCTTCGCCGGACGAAGCTGTTGCCCATCTTCCGCTCGGGGCGTCGCCGCGAATTCCAGATCGACCCGCTGGGAGATCGCGGGATCACCGCGCTTTGGCATTTCACGGACGGGACGCTTCAGGCCGACGTCGCCTTCGACCTGGGCGACCCGGAACCGGAGACACCGCCCGGCTATCAGCCGCTTTACCAGCTGGGCCAGGCGGGAACCCCCCGGTTCCGGCTGGGCCGTCTGCCCTGACCGTCAGGGCGCCGTACCGATCACCGTTCCATCTTCGCGCACCATCGTGACCCGTCGCCGCCGTTCCCCATCCAGCCGCTCGGCCTGGCGCGACGACCAGAAGAGGCCCACCAACGAGATCGCCAGCAGGATCAGGAACACGACCGCTCCCAAAGTACGTTCGTCCATGACTGTTCTCCTTGCCTTGGTCCGGCCCGTGCCGAACCCATGTCCCTGCAACGTGCGACCAGTCAGGTTGTTCCCCCGTCGGATCCCCGGCTTGGCCTCAGGCGTTGGCGTCCCATATCATCGGTCAGGCAACCAGGACGCAGCATGGCCCGCGAGCCGCTTCTTCTTCCCCGTCCCGACGGGCTTTACTGCCCGGCGGGCGATTTCTTCATCGATCCGCTGCGCCCGGTTCCCCGCGCGCTGATCACGCATGGCCATTCCGACCACGCCCGCCCGGGTCACGGCGCGGTGCTGGCTACCCGGCAGACGCTTGACATCATGGCGATCCGCTACGGCGAGGATTTCGCGGGCAGCCGTCAGGCCTATGACGGGCCGGTCACGCTGGGCGAGACCACGGTCCGGTTCCACCCGGCGGGCCATGTCCTTGGCTCGGCGCAGATCGCGGTCGAGGGTCGGGGTTGCCGGATCGTCGTCTCGGGCGACTATGCCCGCGTCCCCTCGCCCACCTGCGCGCCCTTCGAGCCTGTCCCCTGCGACATCTTCGTGACCGAGGCGACCTTCGCGCTTCCCGTCTTCCGCCACCCGCCGCCGGAGGTTGAAATCGCTCGCCTTCTTGCCTCGGTCGCCGCCTTCCCGGAGCGGTCGCACCTGATCGGGGCCTACGCCCTTGGCAAGGCGCAGCGGCTGATCGGGGCCTTGCGGCAGGCGGGCTGGGATGCGCCGATCCATATCCACGGCGCCCTGCAGCGGCTGTGCGACTACCACGTCGCTGAAGGCATCGACCTGGGCGACTTGCGCCCGGCGACCGAGGGGAAGAAGGCCGATTTCGCGGGTGCCATCGTGATCGCCCCGCCCTCGGCCTTCGCCGCAACCTGGGCGCAGCGCTTCCCCGACCCGGTGATCTCGTTCGCGTCGGGCTGGATGCAGGTCCGCGCCCGCGCCCGCCAGCGCGGCGTCGAGCTGCCGATTGTCATCTCGGACCACGTCGACTGGCCGCACCTGACCGCCACGATCGAAGAACTGAACCCCGCCGAGGTCTGGATCACGCACGGCCGCGAGGACGCGCTGATGCGCTGGTGCGAGTTGCAGCAGCGCAAGGCCCGCCCCCTGCACCTTGTCGGGTACGAGGATGAAGAGGAATGAGCCTCGCCGCCTTCGCCACGCTTCTGGAACGTCTGGCCTTCACCCCGCAGCGACTGGGCAAGGAAAGGCTTCTGGCCCGAGCCTTCACCGAAAACCCGGACCCCCAGCGCGGCTTGATGCTGGCGGCCCTGACCGGCGACCTGAAGCTGCGCCAGGTCACACCGAGCCTGTTGCGGGGCCTCACGGAAACGCGAGTGGATGCTCAGCTTTTTGCAGCCAGCTACGACTTTGTCGGCGACCTGGCCGAGACGATCTCGCTGATCTGGCCCGAGGGCACGCGGTCCGACCCGCCCCTGTCCGAAGTGGTGCACGAACTTGCGAACACGCCGAAGACTCGGCTTCCGGCGCTGATTGCCGAACGTCTGGACAGCCTCGGCCCCTCGGAACGCTATGCCTATCTGAAGCTTGCCACCGGGGCGCTGCGGGTGGGTGTCTCGGCGCGCCTGGCACGGGCGGCCTTTGCCGGTTGGGCGGGGCTGCCCCTGACCGAGGTCGAGGAGATCTGGCACGCCCTTCAGCCGCCCTACCTTGAACTCTTCGCCTGGGCGGGCGGGGACCAGCGCCCCGAGGCAGCCGCCCGCGCACCGTTTCGGCCGGTGATGCTGTCGACGCCCACGGACCTTGACCAGCTTTCGGCGCTGGACCCCGCCGAATTTGCTGCCGAATGGAAATGGGACGGAATCCGCATCCAGGCGGTCAGCGACGGGGGGGTGCGGCGGCTCTATTCCCGGACGGGCGAGGACATCAGCGCGGCCTTCCCGGACATCGTCGATCTGATGGACTTCGACGGCACGCTGGATGGCGAGCTTCTGGTGCGGCGTGGGGAGGACATCGCCAGCTTCGGCGATCTGCAGCAGCGGCTGAACCGGAAGACGGTTACCCCCGCGATGCTGCGGTCGCACCCGGCGGGGCTGCGGCTCTACGATGCGCTGATCTGGGACGGGCAGGACCTGCGCGACCAGTCCCACGATGCGCGCCGCGCCGTGCTGGCCCGCGCGGTCGAGATGCTGGACCCTCGGATCGACCTGTCGCCGGAGCTGGCCTTCCAGACCTGGGACGACCTTGCCGCGCTTCGCCTGAACCCGCCTGCGACGGTGATCGAAGGCGTGATGATCAAGCGCCGCGACAGCCCCTACCTGGCGGGCCGCGTGAAAGGGCCCTGGTTCAAGTGGAAGCGCGACCCGCACCTGATCGACGCCGTCCTGATGTATGCCCAGCGCGGCCACGGCAAGCGGTCGGGCTATTACTCCGACTTCACCTTCGGCGTCTGGAACGGCGACGAACTCGTCCCTGTCGGCAAGGCGTACTTCGGCTTCACCGACGCCGAGCTGAAGGACCTCGACCGCTTCGTCCGCAACAACACGGTCGAACGTTTCGGCTCTGTCCGCTCCGTCGCCCGGACCAAGGTGGTCGAGGTCGCGTTCGAGGGGTTGAACCGCTCCACCCGCCACAAGTCCGGCGTAGCCATGCGCTTTCCCCGGATCAACCGCATCCGCGACGACAAGCCAGCGGCAGAGGCGGACCATCTGTCGACCCTGCAGGCGATGCTCGACCGCGAGGCTTAGCCTCCCGGCTGCGGCCAGCGCGGGTGCAGGTCGTCGATGACGACCCGGTGGCGGTGCGCAGCCCCGTGCCCCAGCAGATGCGGGTGGTCGGGTGCCAGTTCCGGGTGGTTATGCTCAAGCGTCTCCGGGTCACGGTCGGGCCAGAGCAGCAAGGTTACCGCCAGCGCGACGGCGCCCAGTCCGGCCAGCACCGGCGCCACCGCCGACAGGCCAAGCCCCGCGCCCAGCCAGCCTGCCAGAGGGTAGGTGACCAGCCAGCAGGCATGGCTTAAAGCAAACTGCGCAGCAAAGAGCGCCGGGCGGTCGCCCTCTTCTGCCGAGCGGTTGAGGATGCGGCCGATGGGCGTCTGGGTCAGCGAGAAACCGAATCCCGCAAGCACCCACGCGGCGATCAGCCCGGCCAGACCGCCGACCAGCGGCACGGCGGCCACAGCGGCGACCATCATCCCGGCACCGGACAGCATGAGCGGCCGATCCTCCAACCGCCGCAGCAACCGGGGCAAGAGCAGCGCCGCCAGGATCGATCCGCCGCCAAACGCTGCAAAGGCCAGCGCCACCTGCGGCGCGCCCAGGTCCAGGCGAGTTTCAACCAGCACCACCGTGTTGACATAGACCATGGCCCCGGCCGCCGCGACGCCAGCCTCCAGCGCCAGAAGCCCGCGCAGGCGGGGGGTGCGGGCATAGATGCGCAGACCGCGTGTCGCGTCGGCCAGGAATGGTTCGGGCCGCGCAGCCTTCCGAGCGGGCAGGCGCGAGGTCCCGACAAGCGTCGCCGACAGCAGGAACCCCACGACCGTTCCGGCAAAGAGGACGGGGAAGGACACCACCGTCAGCAGGGCCGCGGCGATCAGGGGCGAGGCGATCTGCTCCAGGTCCTCGGCCAGGCGCATCAGGGACAACGCCTGGGTGTAGTCGTCTTCCCGCGGCAGGATCTCGGGGATCGTAGCCTGGAACGCCGGGGTGAACCCGGCGGAGGCCGCCTGAAGAAGGAAGATCAGCACAAAGACCTGCCAGACCTCGCCCACGAAGGGCAGTGCCAGCACCACGACGGCGCGGATCAGGTCAAGCGCCACCAGGAAGGCCCGCCGCGGCAGGCGCGCGGCCAATGCGGCGGCAACGGGGGCCAGCGTGACATAGGCCACCATCTTGATCGCCAGCGCGGTGCCAAGGACGGCGCCCGCAGCCTCGCCCGCAAGGTCATAGGCCAGCAGACCTAGCGCCACCGTCGCCAGACCTGTCCCGGTCAGCGCAACCGCCTGTGCTGCAAACAGACGGCGGAAAGTGGGATGGGACAGGGGCGCAAACATGGCCGGGGTCATAGGGAAGCCAAGGCCCGACACTTGGCCGGGCCCTGGCGTCCCGGCTCAGGCCCAGGGACGCAGGGCGGCGTTCTTCGCTTCGAAGCTGTCGATGGCCGAAGCCTTTTCCAGCGTCAGGCCGATGTCGTCGAGACCGTTCAGCAGGCAATGCTTCTTGAACGCATCCACCTCGAACTTGAACGAGGTGCCATCCGAGGCCGTCACGGTCTGGCTTTCCAGGTCCACCGTGATGCGCGCGTTGGCACCCTTGCGGGCGTCGTCCATCAGGTGATCTACCGCCTCTTGCGGCAGGACGACGGGCAGGATGCCGTTCTTGAAGCAGTTGTTGAAGAAGATGTCCGCGAAAGACGTCGAGATCACGCAGCGGATCCCGAAGTCCAGAAGCGCCCAGGGTGCATGCTCACGCGACGAGCCGCAGCCGAAGTTGTCACCGGCCACGATGATCTGCGCGTTGCGGTAGGCGGGCTGGTTCAGTACGAAGTCGGGGATCTCCTTCCCGTCCTGGGTGTAGCGCATCTCGTCGAACAGGTTCTTGCCCAGGCCCGACCGCTGGATGGTCTTCAGGAACTGCTTGGGGATGATCATGTCGGTGTCGATGTTGACCAGCGGCATGGGTGCCGCAACGCCGGTGAGGGTGGTGAATTTGTCCATGATGGTCTGCCTTCGGATCAGGAAAGTTTGATGGGTTCGGGGCGGGTCGGGCGGCGACCCAGGACCCAGTCGTAGATGGTGGCGATCTGCTCGGCCCGGCGGGGCCAGGTGAAGAGGTCGGTGACGCGTTTGCGCGCGGCCTGCCCCATGCGGGCAGTCTGCGCGGGGTCGGCGGCCAACCGTTCCAGGGCGGCGCGGAGGGCGGCGGTGATGCCTGCGCGGTCGGTCAGCGGGACCTTGATCCCGACCTCGGGCGTGACCAGGTCGGCCGGGCCGCCGTAGTCGACCACAAGCGGCGCAAGGCCCAGCGCCATGCCCTCCAGCACCGCCCCCCCGCCGAACTCGCGGATCGAGGGGAAGGCCAGCACATGGCAGCGCGCGGCGACGTCCTGCACCTGTTCATGCTTCAGCCAGCCGTGGAAGGTGATGCCCGCAAGGCCCTTGGCCTGGTCCTTCAGCGCCGGGGTCAGGGGGCCGTCGCCGACCAGGTGCAGCTCCAGCTTTCCGGCCTCGACCAGAGGCCGCGCGGCCTCGATAAGCATGGACAGGCCCTTCAGTGGCACGAAGCGGCCGATGAAGCAGGCCTTCAGGATGCCGGGCTCGGGCTTGGCTTCCCGGAAGAAGCGTGTCGGGTCGATGGCGTTTTCCGGCAGGTATATGCAGCGGTCGGCAAGCGCAGCGGGGATGTCCCGGCGGGTGAACTTCGAGGCGTAGAGGATTGCGTTGCAAGCCTGCAGCATCTTGGCGCGGCCGGGGAAAACCTTCAGAAGTCCCCGGAAGCGCGAGAGCCACTCGCCCTCCTGCTTCTGTTCCGCTTCGAACCCCTTGGGCCACGGCACGCCACCGTTCAGGGGACCCAGGACAAAGGGGACACCGGCCTTGCGGCATTTCCCGGCGAGTGAGCCTGTGGCGGCGGGCGACAACGGCGTGATCCGGTGGACGACGTCATAGTCGCCGCGCCGGATCGCCGCGCCGAACTTCTGCCAGACTTTGCGTTCGAACCAAGGGTAGGTCAAGCTGGCGACCGCCTGCACGATGGTCCAACCCCGGCTTTCGCCCATCCGCAGGACCTGCGACAGCTTCCAGGCGGGGGCGGCTATGGCCTCGGTGTCGATGGCGGTGAAGTCCGTCCCCTCGACCCAGCCCTTGCGCAGGATCGCGTCGCGGTTGCGGATCTGCGTGACGAGGTGAACATCGGCCACCCCGCGCAGTGCCTCGGTCAGGGACCAGCCGATCAGGGGGACGCTGACCCATTCCGGGTTCGCGGCCTCGGCAATAACCAGTACGCGGGGCCGACGCGCGGCCCCGCGGGTGGCGGCATCCGGGGATGCCGCATCCGTCATCAGACCGTCTCGCCCATCAGCTCGCGGACGTCGGTCAGGTGGCCGGTGATCGCTGCAGCCGCCGCCATCGCGGGCGACATCAGGTGCGTGCGACCGCCGCGGCCCTGACGGCCCTCAAAGTTGCGGTTGGACGTGGCCGCGCAGCGTTCGCCCGGTTGCAGCTGGTCGGGGTTCATCGCAAGGCACATCGAGCAGCCGGCAAGCCGCCATTCGAACCCGGCGTCGATGAAGATTTGGGCCAGGCCCTCTTCCTCGGCCTGCGCCCGGACAAGGCCCGAGCCCGGCACGACCATCGCCCGTTTCACCTTGATCTTCTTGCCCTTCAGGATCTCGGCCGCGGCGCGCAGATCCTCGATCCGGCCGTTGGTGCAGGACCCGATGAAGACCGTGTCGATGGCGATGTCGGTCAGCTTCTGGCCGGGTTGCAGGCCCATGTAGTCAAGGCTGCGTTTGGCCGCGTCGACCTTGCCGCCGGTGAAGCTCTCGGGCGCCGGGACCACGCCCGTGATCGGCAGCACGTCCTCGGGCGAGGTCCCCCAGGTCACGACCGGCGCGATGTCCTCGCCGCGGATCGTCACCACCTTGTCGAAATGCGCGCCCTCGTCGGTGAAGAGCGTCTTCCAGTAGGCCAGCGCGGCCTCCCACTTCGCGCCCTTCGGAGCGTGGGGACGGCCCATGACGTAGGCGAAGGTCTTCTCGTCCGGCGCGATGAGGCCCGCGCGGGCACCACCCTCGATCGCCATGTTGCAGACCGTCATGCGGCCTTCCATCGACAGCTCGCGGATCGCCTGGCCACAGTATTCGATGACATAGCCGGTGCCGCCCGCCGTGCCGGTGGCGCCGATGACGGAAAGGGTGATGTCCTTGGCCGTGACGCCGGGGCGAAGGCTCCCGGTGATCTCGACCTTCATGTTCTTCGACTTCTTCTGGATCAGCGTCTGGGTGGCCAGCACATGCTCGACCTCCGACGTCCCGATCCCGTGCGCCAGCGCGCCAAACGCACCATGCGTCGCGGTATGCGAGTCACCGCAGACCACCGTCATCCCCGGCAGGGTCCAGCCCTGCTCCGGCCCGACGATGTGGACGATGCCCTGGCGAACGTCGGTGACGGGGTAGTAGTTGATCCCGAAATCCTTGGCGTTCTTGTCCAGCGCCGCCACCTGGATGCGGCTTTCCTCGGGCATCTGCGCCGGATTCTCGCGGCCCTGCGTCGTCGGCACGTTGTGGTCCGGCACGGCAATGGTCTTCTCCGGCGCGCGGACCTTGCGGCCGGTCATGCGCAGGCCCTCGAAGGCCTGGGGGCTGGTCACTTCATGGACCAGGTGCCGGTCGATGTAGAGGAGGCAGGTGCCGTCCTCGGCCTGATGGACGACATGGTCGTCCCAGATCTTGTCATAGAGAGTACGAGGAGCCATGGCTCTCACCTGTTCGTTGGGATGGCGGTGGGAAAGGGTCGACGGGCCGGGCGCGCGGTCAGGCGCGGGCAAGGACGTTGCGGGTCATGCCGAAGAAGCGGGCGGGAAGCCGCGCATGATCGGCGATGTTGAAGTAGATGAACCCGTGCATGGGGGCGATATACGCTCGAAACGGCCGTCAGGCAAGCTAGGTCCCTTGCTGCAAAGGGGTTTCGACATGCTGAAACGGATCATTCTTGCGTTGGGGGTGGCGATGGCGACGGGCGCAGGGGCCGAGGAGACCCACAAGGGCTATGAGATGCCGCCCTGCACGGTCGAATGGCAGGACGGAACGCGAGAGATTCGCGCCTACGGCCCGCATCTTCTGGCCGAGGTGACGGTCTCGGGCAGCCGGTCCGCCGCGATCCAGACGGGGTTTCGGGTCCTTGCGGGCTACATCTTTGGCGGCAATGCCACGGGCGAGAAGATCGCGATGACCGTGCCAGTGGCGCAGACGCCGGAACCCGGGGGCGAGATCTGGGTGATCAGCTTCATGATGCCTGCGCGCTACACGACCGAGACGCTCCCCGCGCCCCGGACTGACTCGATCCGCTTCGTGCAGGCCGGCCCGTCGCGGCAGCTGGTCGAGCGGTTCTCCGGGATCCCCGGCACCGACAACCTCGCCCACCGGGCCGAGGCGCTGCGGACCTGGGCGCAGGCGAATGACTACAAGATCGTCGCAGGCCCGCACTACTACTTCTACGACGCGCCGATGACGCTTCCCTGGAAGCGGCGGAACGAGGTGGCGTTTACGATCCGTTGAATGGACGTCGATTGGTTCTCTGACCTGACCGGCCTGACCTACGACCGGGAGGACGTGGTGCGTGCGGGCATCCGTCTTGACGGTGAGGTGATGACCTGCCTTCCGAATGGCCGGCGCATGGTGGCCGGGCGGCTTCTGACGGCCGCGCTGAGCGAACTGCCTTCGCCCCCCACCGGACCCGACCAAATCAGCGTGACCGAGATCGTCGCCGATGTCCGGAAGCTCCATGCCGATCCCGGCAACGCCGGGGCGGTGTTCCAGGTCGCTTCGCAGTTCAATCTGCTTGAGATGATCGGCCCAGACGTCCCGCCCGAAGCCGGGATTTCCCGCTATGCGTCCGACCCGACCCAAGGACCGGCCTGCGCGATGGCCTGTGCGGCAGGAACCATCTTCCGCGCTTATTTCGTGCCGGTAGGGGGTGCAAGCGGCCTGCCCGTCTCTTGCGAATAGGCCTCCAGCAGGGAACGCAAGTCACCCTGCCCGGCGCGGGGCATCTTGTTCACCAGGTCTACGCCTCGGCCCTGCCGTGGCCTATTCCACTACCCCCCTGCCGATTGGGAGCCTTTCGCCCGTCTCGTCCTTGACGCGTCCTACCGGGCCACCCTGGCCGCCGCCCTTGCCCTTGGTGCCCGTACCGTGTTCCTTACCCGGCTTGGGGGCGGCGCCTTCCGCAATCCGGCCCGTTGGATCACCGACGCAATCGCCAAGGCAGTCGATGCCTACCGTGCCGCGCCTCTGGACGTCAGGATCGTCAGCCGTGGACACGCGAACACGGACAACCGGGGCCTCGTCCGGTCGCCCTGACCAGCGGCAAGTCCCCGCGCTCCTACGTCCGTCCAGGCAGCGGCAGAAGGCATGACCCCTCCTTCCGCAAAGAAGGGGCCGCAAAACCGCCCCTTTCCCCTGCGGGACGGCGGTGATAGCCAGCGCGCGTCATGACCTCCTCGCGCAATCCGACCCTTGGCATCTGGCTGATGGTGGCCGCCGTCGCCACCTTCGCGGCGCAGGACGCCTTCGCCAAGCACCTGGCGACGACCTACTCGACCCTGATGGTCATCATGATCCGCTACTGGGTCTTCGCCGGCTTCGTCACCATTCTGGCTCTGCGCCGGCCAGAGGGATTCCGCGCGGCGGTGCGGTCGACACGACTTCCGGCGCACCTGGTGCGCTCGGTCCTGCTGGTCAGCGAAATCTGCCTGATCGTCTGGGGCTATACCCAGATCGGCCTGATCAACAGCCTCGCCGTCTTCTCGGTCTGCCCTCTGCTGATCGTCGCGCTGTCCGGCCCGATTCTGGGCGAAAGGATCAGCTGGCAACGCTGGGCCGCCGTCGCGGCCGGCCTTGTCGGCGTCCTGATCATCCTCCGGCCTGGAATGGGCGTCTTTTCCTGGGCGGCGATCCTGCCGCTGGCGGCCGCCCTCATGTTCGCGGTCTACTCGGTGCTTACCCGTTTGACGACACGTGCCGAGCCGACCTTCCCGGCCTTCTTCTGGCCCGGAGTCATCGGGGCCGTCCTGATGACAGCCATCGGCCTGCCTTCGCTGAAACCGATGCTGCCGCAGGACATGGGTTTCCTGGCCACTTACGTCGGCCTGTCGATCCTGTCGCACTGGCTGCTTCTTAAGTGCTACGAGCAGGTCGAGGCCAGCCGCGTGCAACCCTATTCCTACCTGCAACTGGTCTTCGTCACCGGCATCGGCATGGCAGTCTATGGCGAGGTGCTGGAGCTTCCCGTGGCCATCGGTAGCGCGATCGTCGTTGCCGCCGGCCTTTACGCCCTGTCACTGGAGCGCAAACCCGGATGACGACGCCCCAGAACACGAAGCTGGGCATCTGGCTGATGATCGCGACGACCGTGGTCTTCGCGACGCAGGACGGGATCTCGCGGCACCTGGGGTCGAACTACCCGGTGACGATGGTGGTCATGGTCCGCTTCTGGGCCTTTGGCCTGTTTGTCATCCTGCTGGCCGCCCGGTCCGAAGGCGGACTGCGGGCCGCGGCGAAATCGGCGTTTCCCTTGGTTCAGCTGGCGCGCGGGCTGATCCTGGTGGCCGAGATCGCGGTGATGCTGGTCGGCTTCGTCAAGCTTGGCCTGATCGAGGCGCATGCGGTCTTCACCTGCTATCCGCTGCTCGTCGCCGCGCTGTCAGGCCCCATCCTGGGTGAGAAGGTGGGCTGGCGGCGCTGGTTGGCGATCCTTGTGGGCTTCGTCGGCGTCCTTATCATCCTTGAACCCGGCTTCGGCGTCTTCAGCCCCTGGGCGCTGGTCCCGCTTCTGGCGGCGGCGATGTTCGCGGTCTACGGCCTTCTGACCCGCTACGTCGCCCGCAAGGACAGCGCCGCGGTCAGCTTCTTCTACACCGGCCTCGTGGGTGCCGTCGCAATGACGCCCTTCGGGCTGGCGCACTGGGTCTGGATGACGCCCGGCGACTGGGCCTGGATGGCCGTCCTCTGCTGTACGGCTGCCGGAAGCCACTGGCTGCTGATCAAGTCCTACGCGGTGGCCGAAGCCTCGGCGATCCAGCCCTTCGCCTATCTCCAGATCGTCTGGGCCAGCGCCATCGGGCTGTACCTCTTCGGCGAGACCCTGCGGGTCAACGTCGCCATCGGCGCGGGGATCGTGGTCGCGGCGGGAATCTTCACCCTCTGGCGCCAGCGGGTACGAGAGAAGGCTGCCCTGCGGCAGGCGTGACGGTTGCCCCGGCACCGGCCAAGGCGTAAAACCCCGGCAACCGAAGAAGGAGCCAGCCGATGCCCGCCCCGAAACCCGTCGTCCTGTGCATCCTCGACGGCTGGGGCATCGGCCCGAACCCGGAGACTTCGGCCCCGGCGCAGGCGCATGTGCCGACCTTCAACCAGCTCTGGGCCACCTGCCCCCATGCAACTCTCACGACTTTCGGCCCGGACGTGGGCCTGCCGACCGGGCAGATGGGCAATTCCGAGGTCGGGCACACCAACATCGGCGCGGGCCGCGTCGTGGCGATGGACCTCGGCGCGATCGACCTGGCGGTCGAGGACGGAAGCTTCGCGAAGAACCCCGCGATCCTGGACTTTGCGGCCAAGGTGAAGGCCGCGGGAGGGGTCGCGCATCTGATGGGAGTCGTCTCGGACGGCGGGGTGCATGGGCATGTGAACCACGTCCTGGCCGCCTGCCGGGCGATAACCGCACTGGGCGTCCCCGTGGCGCTGCACGCCGTGACCGACGGCCGCGACGTCGCCCCCTCTTCGGCGGCAGGCTATGTCGAGGCGCTGGTGAAGCGCCTGCCCTATGGCGCCAGCATCGCCACGGTGACGGGGCGCTACTGGGCGATGGACCGCGACAATCGGTGGGAGCGCGTCTCCCGCGCGTTCGACGCGATGGTCCATGCGAAGGGCGAAACCGCGCCCGACCCGTTGACGGCCATCTCGAACAGCTATGGCAAGGGCGAGACGGATGAATTCCTCGCCCCCACGGTGATCGACGGCTATCACGGCGCGAAGGACGGCGACGGCGTCTTTTGCCTGAACTTCCGCGCCGACCGCGCGCGCGAGATCCTCGCGGCCATCGGAGCGCCAGACTTTGCCAGCTTCGACACCGGGCCTCGGCCCAGGTGGTCGTCCCTGCTGGGCATGGTGGAATACTCCGACCTGCACAACGCCTACATGGCCACGGCCTTCCCCAAGCGCGTGCTGGTCAACACGCTGGGGGAATGGGTCGCCGCGCATGGGCTGACCCAGTTCCGTCTGGCAGAGACCGAGAAATATCCCCACGTCACCTTCTTCCTGAATGGCGGGCGCGAGCAGCCCTATCCTGGCGAGGATCGCGCGATGCCGCCCTCGCCCAAGGTGGCCACCTACGACTTGCAGCCGGAAATGAGCGCGGACCAGGTTTCGGACCGCTTTGTCGAGGCCATCGAAAAGGGTTACGACCTGATCGTCGTCAACTATGCCAACCCGGACATGGTCGGCCACACCGGCAGCCTTCCTGCCGCGATCAAGGCCTGCGAAGCGGTGGACCGCGGCCTGACCCGCGCGCTCGCCGCGCTTCAGGCGGTGGGCGGGGCGATGATCGTGACGGCCGACCACGGCAATTGCGACGTGATGGTCGACCCGGTGACCGGCGGACCGCATACCGCGCACACGACGAACCCGGTCCCGGTGATCCTTGTGGGCGGCCCGGCGGGCGCGACCCTGCGCACGGGGCGGCTGGCCGACCTTGCCCCGACGCTTCTGCAACTGATGGGCCTGCCGCTGCCGCCCGAGATGACCGGACAGACGCTCATCGCATGATCCGTGCCGCCGCCCTACTGCTGCTGCTGGCCCTGCCTTTGCGGGCCGAGACCGTGGCCGAACAGGCGGCGAAGGCGGCGGCCGACCTCCAGACCGCCGTTGCGGCGCTGGAACAGGCGACCGAGGCGCGCGACCGCGTTGCTGCCCTGTCGCAGACCATCCGCGCCTATGAATCCGGCCTTGGCGCCCTGCGGGGCGCGCTGCGCCAGGCAGCCCTGCGCGAGGCGACCCTGACCCGGGCTTTCGACGCCAAGCGCGACGGGATCGGTCGGCTTCTGGGCGTCCTGGCGACGATGGAGGCAAACCCGGGTCCGCTTCTCCTGCTGCACCCCGAGGGCGCGGTCGGCACCGCGCGATCCGGGATGATCCTGGCCGACGTCACCCCCGCGCTTCAGTCGCAGGCCCTGGCGCTGAAATCCGAGCTTCAGGAACTCGCCGACCTTCGCGCGCTGCAGCTGTCCGCCGGAGAGGTTCTGTCCAGGGGCCTTGCCACCGCGCAGGCCGCGCGGACCGAGCTGTCCAAGGCGATCTCGGACCGCAGCGACCTGCCCCGCCGCTTCACCGAGGACCCCGAGGTGCTGAAGGGCCTTCTCGACAGCGCCGACACGCTGGACGCCTTCGCCGCGGGCCTGTCCCCGGATGCCGAAGCCGATGCCTCCTTCGCCGCCAAGAAGGGGCACCTGCCGCTGCCGGTCCTTGGCACCCTGCTGCGTCGCCCGGGCGAGGCCGACGCCGCCGGGGTCCAGCGCCCCGGCGTGACGCTTGCGACCCAGCCGCTGGCCCTGGTCACCGCGCCCTGGCCGGCCACGATCCGCTACCGGGGACCGCTTCTGGACTACGGAAATGTGATGATCCTTGAACCCGGCGACGGCTATCTTCTGGTGCTGGCCGGGATGGAAACCCTGTATGGCGAGGTGGGCGAGGTGGTGGCCGCCGGCTCTCCGCTCGGGCTGATGGGCGGGCCGGCAGGCGCCTCGGCCGAATTCACCGCGACGGCGGCAGATGGCTCTGGCGGGCGCGATACGGAAACGCTTTATATGGAACTCAGACAGGGCGCTGCCCCGGTGGACCCGACGGAATGGTTCGCAGGCCTGGCCCGCACAGGAGACTGACGAGGATGAAGAAGCATGTGATGGCCGCCCTGGCCGGAACCGTCGCCGGGGTCCTCGCGACCACGCAGATTGCCGGCCCCCTCGTCGCGCAAGAGGCGATGTCGGACAGTTCGGTCTATGACCAGCTCGACCTGTTCGGCGACATCTTCGAACGGGTCCGCGCCCAGTATGTCGAAGAGGTCCCGACCGACGAGCTGATCACCGCCGCGATCAACGGAATGCTCACCTCGCTTGACCCGCATTCCTCCTACCTCTCCGCCAAGGACTTCGAGGACATGCAGGTCCAGACCCGGGGCGAATTCGGCGGCCTCGGCATCGAGGTGACGCAAGAGGAAGGCTTCATCAAGGTCATCGCGCCGATGGACGGCACCCCCGCCGCCAAGGCCGGCATTCAGGCCGGCGACTACATCACCCATGTCGACGGCGAAGCGGTGTCGGGCCTGCTTCTGGACGAGGCGGTCGAAAAGATGCGCGGCCCGATCGGGTCCGAGATCATCATCACCGTCGTCCGCGAGGGAACGCCCGAACCCTTCGACGTCTCGATCATCCGCGACACGATCAAGCTGACCGCCGTGAAGGGCCGCGTCGTCGGCAAGACCATCGTCCTGCGGATCACCACATTCAACGACCAGACCACCAGCGGCATCAACGAAGAACTGAAGAAGGGCCTGGAAGAGCTTGGCGGCATGGCCAACCTCGACGGGGTGGTGCTTGACCTGCGCAACAATCCGGGCGGCCTGCTGAACGAGGCGATCACGGTATCCGACAGCTTCCTGGACAAGGGCGAGATCGTCTCGACCCGCGGCCGCGATCCCCAGGCGGGCGAACGCTACAACGCCAAGCCCGGCGACCTGATCGAAGGCAAGCCGATCGTGCTTCTGATCAACGGCGGCTCGGCGTCTGCCTCGGAAATCGTGGCGGGCGCCCTGCAGGACCATCGCCGGGCCATCGTCGTAGGCACCAAGAGCTTCGGCAAGGGTTCGGTCCAGACCCTGATCCCGCTGCGCGGCGACGGGGCCATGCGCCTGACCACAGCCCGCTACTACACGCCGTCCGGCCGGTCGATCCAGGCGCTTGGCATCTCGCCCGACATCGTGGTCCAGCAGCCCGAGCCCAAGCCGGCAGACGAGGCCGCCGCCGAGGAAGAAAAATCCTCCGCACTGCGCGAGCGGTCCGAAGCCGACCTGCGCGGCGCGATCACCAACGACTCGATGACCGACGAGGAAAAGCGGCTGTACCAGGAAGAGCAGCAGCGCGCCGAAGAATCCGCCAAGCTGCGGGACGAGGACTACCAGCTCGCCTATGCCGTCGACATCATCAAGGGCCTGACGGCCATCGCCACCGAAGCGCCCTGACACGATGGTCGACCCCGAAAGCCTGCCGTACCGTCCCTGCGTGGGCGTCGTCCTGATCGACGCGCGTGGCCTGATTTTCGCCGGCCAGCGCCTCGACAGCCCCTCGCCCGCCTGGCAAATGCCGCAAGGGGGTATAGACGAAGGCGAAAAGCCCAAGGAAGCCGCCTACCGCGAGCTTTGGGAGGAAACCGGCATCACCCGCGACAAGGTCGAGTTCGTGGGCAAGACGCATGGATGGGTGACATACGACCTCCCGCCTGAGCTTCTAGGCAAGGTCTGGGGCGGCAAGTATCGCGGTCAGAAGCAGAAATGGTTCCTGTTCCGCTTCACCGGCCAGGACCGCGACGTGCAGATCGCCACCGAACACCCGGAGTTCTCGACCTGGCGCTGGATCCTGGCCGACGAGATGGTGGAAAGCATCGTCCCGTTCAAGCGCGCCGTGTACGATCAGGTGATCCGAAGCTTCCGCGCCTATCTGGCCTGACCGTCAGCGCGCAGCGTCCGTCGCCTCGGCCTGTTTCCGGGCCTCTGCACGGCGCGCCTGCTCTGCCTTTGCCCGCTCCAGAGCCTCAGCCAGGTATCCGTGCTTCCTCCGCATCCCGGAGTCCGAACGAACCGGCACAGACCCGGCCGGGTCGGCCTTCCACCGCGCCTCACGCGCCTGGCGGTCGGCAAGTTCGCGCGCCCGATTGCGCCGTTCGCGCAGGCGCCAGATCAGCTCCGTCAACTCGGCATCGCCCAGCCGCTGGATGGCGGGGGCGCGGGTCATATCCGCCAGCTGCCACTCCTCGGCGTCCAGCGCCCGGCGTTCCTCGACGCTGGCTGTGGTGGTTCCCAGTCTGGCATCGGTCATCTGCAAATTCCCGTGTCTGTGGCCGCTGGTCGTCAACCGACAGCCGGTCGTTCCTGTTCCCTTCCGCCCTCTTTAGCGTCCCGCGTCCCGTGACCTCCCGCGCCGGTCGGTCCACCGTTCGCCGCGGAAACGCACCCGCGGAACATCCGTCCGGCGCGCCCGAATCCGATGGCATTTCCGCCTTTTCTTGCGGAAATTCCCCGGCCTCGCTTGAATCCCTGCCCTCTCCCGCGCTACGGACCCGCGCAAATGCGGCCCTGACCGTGCTGAAAGGTTGTTCCATGTCCTTGCCGAACCACGCCCCCATCCCCGAGCTCTACGTCTCCTCCGAGTCGGCCCAGAAGCTGAAGGTCGAGGCCGGAAACCTTCCCTCCTGGGACCTGACCCCGCGTCAGATCTGCGACCTCGAGCTTCTGATGAACGGCGGCTTCTCGCCGCTGAAAGGTTTCCTCGGCCAGGCCGACTATGACGGCGTCGTCGCCAACATGCGACTTGCCGACGGCACGCTCTGGCCGATGCCGATCACGCTGGACGTGTCCGAGGCCTTCGCTGACAAGGTCGAGCCCGGCCAGGACATCGCGCTGCGCGACCAGGAAGGCGTGATCCTGGCGATCCTGTCGATCAGCGACAAATGGGTGCCGAACAAGTCGGTCGAGGCCCAGGGCGTCTTCGGTGCCGACGACCTGGCGCATCCGGCGGTGAACTACCTGCACAACACCGCGGGCAAGGTCTACCTCGGCGGCCCGATCACCGGCATCCAGCAGCCCGTCCATTATGACTTCAAGGCCCGCCGCGACACGCCGAACGAACTGCGCGCGCTCTTCCGCAAGCTCGGCTGGCGCAAGGTCGTGGCCTTCCAGACCCGCAATCCCCTCCACCGCGCGCACCAGGAACTGACCTTCCGCGCCGCCCGCGAGGCCGAGGCGAACCTCCTGATCCACCCGGTCGTCGGCATGACCAAGCCGGGCGATGTGGACCACTTCACCCGCGTCCGCTGCTATGAGGCGGTGCTGGACAAGTACCCGGCCCAGACCACGGCCCTGTCCCTCCTGAACCTCGCCATGCGCATGGGCGGCCCGCGTGAGGCGGTGTGGCACGGCATCATCCGCCGCAACCACGGCTGCACCCACATGATCGTCGGCCGCGACCACGCCGGTCCGGGCAAGAACTCGCAGGGCAAGGATTTCTACGACCCCTACGCCGCGCAAGAGCTGTTCGCCAAGCACCAGGACGAGATCGGGGTGCAGATGGTCGACTTCAAGCACATGGTCTATGTGCAGGAAAAGGCCCAGTACTACCCCGCGAACGAGATCCCCGAAGGCTCCACCGTCCTCGACATCTCCGGCACCGAACTGCGCCGCCGCCTGCGCGAGGGGCTGGACATCCCGGAATGGTTCTCCTTCCCCGAGGTCGTGAACGAACTGCGCAAGACCAGCCCCGCGCGGTCGAAGCAGGGCTTCACCGTGTTCTTTACCGGCCTGTCCGGCAGCGGCAAGTCCACCATCGCCAACGCGCTGATGGTCAAGCTGATGGAGATGGGCGGCCGTCCTGTCACCCTTTTGGACGGTGACGTCGTGCGGAAGCACCTGTCCTCGGAACTTGGCTTCTCGAAGGAACACCGCGACCTGAACATCAAGCGGATCGGCTATGTCGCCTCCGAGATCACCAAGAACGGCGGCATCGCGATCTGCGCGCCCATCGCGCCCTACACCGCGACCCGCCGTGCGGTGCGGGAGATGATCGAATCTTACGGAGCCTTCGTCGAAGTCCACGTCGCGACCAGCCTGGAAGAATGCGAACGCCGCGACCGGAAGGGGCTCTACAAGCTTGCCCGGGAAGGCAAAATCAAGGAATTCACCGGGATTTCCGACCCCTACGAAGCCCCGACCCAAGCCGAGCTGGTGGTGGACACCGAGAACGTGGACGTCGACCACTGCGCCCACCAGGTCCTGCTGAAGCTGGAGCAGATGGGTCTTATCCGGGCCTGATCCAGAAGAAAAAGCGGAAGGCCGCGTTCCCAGGGAACGCGGCCTTTTTTAGTTCATTCGGCCTTCATCATCCGGCGCAGCAGGCCGTCCTTCAGGACATACTGGTGATACAGGGCCAACAGCGCATGGCCTAGGACGACCAGCATCAGCAGGTTCGCCCCCAGTTCGTGCAACTCGCCCACGTCCAGGCCCAGGAACCAGGTGCTGAACCCGCCCAGCGGCACCGCGATCATCAAGAGGTACAGCAACCGGTGACCCCAGTCGGCCGCAAGGACCGCCGCGCTGCCCGGCACGCCCGGCGCCGCCGGAGCCCCACGGCCCAGCCTGACCAGAAGCCGCAGGACGACAAGCGCAAGCACTGCCAGCCCCAGGAAGACATGCGGAACGAAGCCCGTGGCGGTAGCGCCCTCTTCAAAGGCCTCCATCGCCTCGCCCGCGCCTTCACCAGTGAACCAGGCGATGACGATCAGGATTGCGACCAGCCAGTGCAGCCCGATCTGGATACCCGAATATCCGGTAGTGGTTTTCATGACGACCTCCGCTCGTACAGAACCGATACGCCGAAGCCTACCGGTTCCGTTGCGGTTCGCCAGCCATTATGCGGCCGGAACCGCCGCCGTCAGTGGACGCTTACGGGCGTGAAGTCATGCTCGCGCGCAAGATGGAAGGCCAGCCTGCGGTCCGCGACCAGCGCCAGCTGGCGCCCGTCCGCCCCGTTGACCGACCAGATCACCTGCGCATCGCCGACCTGTTCCCGCACTTCGTCCGGCAGTTCGGCCACCGCGATCTCGCGGACATAGACGATCCGGTCCGCGCCCTGCGGCAACCCGTTGAATGGAGTATTCATTGCTTGCCCCCTTCCTTGTGGCTGGCATCCTTGCGACCGATCCGGATCGTCTGCACCACGGTCTCCGGGACATGGCGGCGCAGGTCGACGTGCAGCAGGCCGTTTTCCATGGTGGCCCCCGCAACCTCGACCCCGTCGGCCAGCACGAAACTGCGCTGGAAGGCGCGGCTGGCGATCCCGCGATGCAGGAACACCCGCTCTCCCACGTCATCGGCCTGGCGGCCCCGGACGACAAGCTGGCGATCCTCGACCGTGATCGACAGGTCCTCCTCTCGGAAGCCCGCGACGGCCAGCGTGATCCGGTAGGCGTTGTCCGCCACCGCCTCGATGTTGAACGGAGGATAGCCCTCGGCCCCCGATTTCGCGGTGCGTTCGACCAGCCGTTCCAGCTGCTCGAACCCCAGAAGATAGGGATGGGCCCCAAAGCTCAGTTTCGTCATCGGACAGTCCTTGGCATAAGCGACGGTTCGGTCTTGCGGCCCCGCATTCAGGCACCGCATGTCGTGAATATGGGGCCAGCCCAGGCACCCCGCAAGCCCCTCTCCCCCCTTGAAATCCGGTCATTCCAACGCGAATTCGCGCAGAAAGCTTCACGCTTCGGCAAGGCTTACTATATCCTGTCTGAAAGGCAGGAACCGATTCGTCACAGCCATGAACGCCCCCACCGAACTCAGCCATGAAGAGATGCTGGGCATCCGTCTGGAAGTCCTGCGTCGCGAACACCGCGACCTGGATGAGGCGATCCATGCCCTGGAAACCACTGGCCGCCCCGATCAGCTGACCTTGCGCCGCCTCAAGAAGCAGAAGCTGGCGCTGAAGGACCAGATCGTGAAGATCGAGGACATGCTGATCCCCGACATCATCGCGTGACGGCCGCTACGCCTGACGCTTGCCCCTGCGCGCGGTTCCCGCTAATCGCGCGATGAACCAAAGGGGGCGCGCATGGCCGTATCCGTCGGAATCATCATGGGGTCGCAAAGCGACTGGCCGACGATGAAGGCTGCCGCCGAGATCCTGGACGAACTTGGCATCGCCTACGAGGCGAAGATCGTCAGCGCGCACCGAACGCCCGACCGGCTGTGGGACTATGGCAAGACCGCCGTGCAGCGCGGGCTGAAGGTCATCATCGCGGGCGCGGGCGGCGCGGCGCATCTGCCGGGCATGATGGCATCCAAGACCCGCGTCCCGGTGATCGGCGTCCCGGTCCAGACCAAGGCGCTTTCCGGCGTCGACTCGCTCTACTCGATCCTCCAGATGCCCAAGGGCTACCCCGTCGCCACCATGGCCATCGGCGGCGCGGCCAATGCCGGTCTGATGGCCGCCGCGATCCTTGCCGTCTCCGACCCCGCCATTGCCGCGAAACTTGACGCCTGGCGCGAGGCCCTCTCGGCCTCCATCCCCGAGGAGCCGAAGGATGACTGAACTGCCCCAAGGCTCCACCATCGGCATCCTCGGCGGCGGCCAGCTTGGCCGGATGCTTTCGGTCGCGGCCAGCCGGCTTGGCTATCGCTGCCACATCTATGAACCTGGCGCCGCCCCGGCGGGTGACGTGGCGCTGAAGGTCACCACCGCCCCCTACGAGGACGAAGCCGCGCTGCGCGCCTTCGCCGCCTCTGTCGATGTCATCACCTACGAATTCGAGAACGTCCCGACCTCGGCCCTCGACCTTCTCGAAAGCCTGAAACCGATCCGCCCGAACCGCCGCGCATTGGCGATCAGCCAGGACCGGATCAGCGAAAAGTCCTTCCTGAACGACCTTGGCCTGCAGACCGCCCCCTGGGCCGCCGTCAACTCCGAGGCAGATCTCCGCGCCGCAGCCGAGCAGCTGGGCCTGCCCGCAATCCTCAAGACCACCCGCCTTGGCTATGACGGCAAGGGCCAGGTCAAGCTTGACGACAAAGCGGACATCGCCGCCGCCTGGGCAAGCATGAACAACGCCGCCTGCGTCCTGGAAGGCTTCGTCCCCTTCGACCGAGAGGTCAGCGTCATCGCCGCCCGCAGCCTTGACGGCCAGGTCGCCTGCTTCGACCCCGGCGAGAACATCCACCACGAGGGCATCCTGCGGACGACCACGGTTCCCGCCCGCCTGTCCCCCGGCCAGCGCGCCGACGCCATCCTGATCGCCGCCCGCATCCTCAACGCGCTCGACTACGTCGGCGTGATGGGCGTCGAACTTTTCGTCACCCCGCGCGGCCTTCTGGTCAACGAGATCGCCCCTCGCGTCCATAACTCCGGCCACTGGACGCAGGCGGGCTGTACCGTCGACCAGTTCGAACAGCACATCCGCGCCGTGGCCGGCCTGCCGTTGGGGGACGGAAACCGCTATGCCGACGTGGTGATGGAGAACCTGATCGGCGACGATGTCCTCCGCGTCCCCGAGCTTCTGAAGGCTCGCGACACCGCCATCCATCTCTACGGCAAGGGCGCTCCGCGTCCTGGCCGCAAGATGGGCCATGTGAACCGGATCCTGCGGGGCTAGCCGCTCTCCGGCCCTCAGCCATCAGGTGTCGATGGCACCAATTCGCAGATCCGGCGTTACCTCGGGCCACAACAGCCGCCCGAGGACATCATGGCCGAACAATCCTCTGTCTACACCCGCACCGCGCGCTGGATCGCACAGCTTTCAGGGCGTCCCATCACCTTCCTGCTGGCCGTCGCCTCCATTGTCATCTGGCTGATCACCGGCCCGGTCTTCGCCTACTCCGACACCTGGCAACTGGTGATCAACACCGGCACGACGATCGTCACCTTCCTGATGGTCTTCCTGATCCAGAACACCCAGAATCGCGACACGACCGCGATGCAGATCAAGCTGGACGAGCTGATCCGCGCCACCAAGGGCGCACATCTCAGCCTGCTTGATCTTGAGGAGCTTGAGGAAAAAGAGCTCGCCGCTTTCGTCAAACAGTACGAGGAATTGGCCACCCTGGGGCGCAAGCAGCTGGACAAGGGCAAACCGGACACCGGCACGCCCGAGATCGTCAGCCAGACTGCACCGCCTGAAAAGTCACTTTCATCACCGCCGAAAGGGTCAGTCCGGGGTCGAAATGGCCCAGCCGCAGAAAGCTGATCACCTGTCGGATCACCATCGGATTCACCATCATGAAGGTATGAGTGACCGGCAGGACCAGATGTTCGGCCATCCCCTCCAGCCGGGTGCTCTCGACCGTCACCTTGCCGTCGTTCGGTCCGGGCAGGATGGCGTTCCAGACCGGGTTCAGCGACCGCGTCCCGGCGATGATTCCCAGCGGGTAATCCGCCGGCGGCAGGCGATTGGGCCAGCTTTCCGGCCCCGTGCCCAGCGTCAGACCCGCCTTGCCGTTCACCATGCTGAACACCGGGTTGTCGCCCAGCCTGTCCACCAGCTCGGACCCGTGGTTTGGCGGGGCCAGCATGACGACGCGGCCCATCTGCTGCGGGCGGCTGCGAGCCAGCCAGTCGCGCAGCAGGATGCCCCCCATCGAATGGGTGACAAAATTCACCCGCCCAAGACCCGCCGCGGCAACAGCCTTGCCCACTTCCGGCACCAGATCCTCGGGCGCGGCCTTGGTTGACGGATAGGCCCAGTTCACCACGCGAAACCCGGCCGCCTTCAAGGCCAGCGCCATTGGGGCGAGAGAGGCGTCAGTCCGGGCCAGCCCGTGCAGCAGCACCACGACATCTTCCGTACCCGCGCCTTCCTCGGTCGCGGGGGCGGGCAGGAAGCGGGCAAGCGGTCCGGTCAGCCACATGACGCAACTGTCTGCCCGCAAGCCTGTCGCAGCAAGACCGGATTTTCCGCCACTGGACAAAGCCGACGCAGCGTCACAGGCTTCGCCGCATGGCCAAGTTCAAACCCCGCCTCGCCGCCCGCGCCCTGATCCTGCACGAAGACCGGCTGTTGCTGGTGAACGCCTATCCCGGCGCGCGCCTCGGTCTCTGGTGCGCCCCCGGAGGAGGGTGCGAGGCCGGACAGTCGGTGCCCCAGAACCTCGCCCGTGAGGTGATGGAGGAAACCGGCCTGACCATCGCCGTCGGCCCGCCAGTGCTGGTCAACGAATTCCACGATCCCGACACCGGCTTCCACCAGGTCGATCTCTTCTTCCGCTGCTCGCTTCTTGCCGGGGACCTCGACGACAGCTGGACCGACCCCGAAGGTGTGGTGACCGACCGCCGCTTCTTCTCGCGCACGGAACTTGCTGCGGGCCACGTCCGTTTCAAGCCCGACAGCCTGCCCGACGCCGCCTGGGGCCAGGGCGAGGCCCTTTACGACCCGCTGGAAGTGATCCTGAAATGAGCCGCGCCTTCGTCAACGAGGATGCGGGCGCCGACCGCCCCGACCTGCCGGAACTTCCCGTTCCGCCGGGTCCGAACATCGTCACTCCACGCGGCCTTGCGGACTTGCAGGCGCGGATCGCCCTTCGGCAGGCCGACCTTGCCGCGCTGAAGGCCCGCGCCGACCGGCTCGACAAGCTTCCCGAAGCCGCCGCCGAGCGCGACCTGCGTTGGCTTGAGGCGCGGCTCAAGGCCGCCGTGGTCATCGACCCCGCACAGCATGACCTGACCGAGGTCGCCTTCGGCCTTGCCGTCACCGTCGCTGACGCCAACGGCATCGAGACCACGTACGAGATCAGGGGCGAGGACGAGGCCGACGCAACCCGTCACCGCATTGCCCCCAACTCTCCTCTGGCCCGCGCGCTTCTGGGCGCGCAGGTCGGCGACGTCGTGACCTGGAAGCGCCCTGCCGGCGCGCTCGATCTGGAAATCCTCGGGATCGCCCATGCGGATCCGTGAGCTCTTCCCCAGCGAAACTGCCCTCGTCGCGCAATTCTACCGCGAGGCGCCCGACTATTGGCTGATGGCCGAGGGCCGCTGCAACCCCGAGGCGCAGGCGCAGGACTTCTTCACGGACGCCCCTCCGAACTGCGACCCCGCCGCCAGCGACCGGCTGGGCCTGTTCCTGAACCACCGCCTGTCGGGCGTCGCCGAAGTCTCATACGGTTTTCCCGAACCCAGCGCCGCCTACATCGGCCTCATGCTCCTTGGCCCCTGGGCGCAGGGCGCGGGCCACGGTCGGGCCTTCCTGCGGCACGCCGAGACCCTGGCCCGCGCCCGGCATGCGCACCGCCTCTACCTCGCCGTCCTCGACGCCAATCCGCGCGGCCGGTCGTTCTGGGAACGCGAGGGCTTTCGCCCCACCGGCATCCGCCGCCAGGACGGCACGACGGGTCACTGGATCGAACGTCTGGTCAAGGACCTGTAGGGAAGGCTCGCCAGCGCAACGCCGCCCAGCACAGGCACCACCGCCAGCCAGAAGCGCAGGCCCGGCAGTTCCGCCAGCAGCGCCGCCCCACCCAGCGCCGCCAGGACCGGCACGGTCAGCTGCGCCACCGCCGCCCGCGCCGCGCCAAGCTGTGGCAGCACCCGGTACCACAGCGCATATCCCAGGCCCGAGGTCACCGCTCCCGACACCGCAGCAAGCAGGACGCCCTGATGGTCCGGCATCCGAACGCTGGCGACCAGCCCCAGTGGAACCACGACCGGCACCGACAGAAGAAAATTCCATGCAGTCGCGGCCAAGGGATCCTTGGCGCCCCGTCCCGACAAAGAGTAGGCCCCCCAGCCGATACCCGCAGCAGCCATCAACGCCAAGAGGACCAGCCCCGCCGCCCCGGGTGCCGCAATGCTTGCCAACCCCGCCAGAGCAACGGCCGCTCCCGCCCAGCGCCGCACCGGGATCGCTTCGCGCGCCCACAGAGCGCCAGCGAACATTGTCACCTGCACCGTTCCGAACAGCACAAGCGCGCCCGTCGCCGCATCAAGCCCCCGATAGGCCAGCGAGAACCCAAGCAGATAGGTCGACAGCCCCGCAACCCCAGCGATCCGCCCCCGCGCTCCGGGCCAGGCGGGTCCGCCGCGCTGCCACAGGACCAGCGCCGCCAGCACCAGCGCCCCGGCAACGACGCGGATCATTGCGAACTCCACCGCCCCGATGTGACCCGGACCGACCGCCCACCGGTTCAGCACCGAATTGGCCGCGAAGGCCAGCATGGTCACGGTGGTCAGCAGAAACAGGCGCATGGAAGCCATGTTGCGCCCGCGGTCCTGAAGCGCAAGCGTAAGGTGGGCGATATCGCCCACCCTACGCCCATGAAAAAGGGCGCCCGAAGGCGCCCTTTCGATGCTTTGGATCGCGCGATGGATCAGAAGTCCATCCCGCCCATGCCGCCGCCGCCCGGCATCGCCGGGGCAGCCTTCGGCTCGGGACGGTCGGCGATCATCGCCTCGGTGGTGATCAGCAGCGAAGCCACCGACGCCGCGTCTTCCAGAGCGGTGCGGGTCACCTTCGCCGGGTCGATCACGCCGAACTTGAACATGTCGCCATATTCTTCGGTCTGGACGTTGAAGCCGAACGAGGTGTCCTTCGACTCGCGGACCTTGCCAGCCACCACGGCACCGTCGACGCCGGCGTTCTCGGCGATCTGGCGCAGCGGAGCTTCCAGCGCGCGGCGGACGATGGCAATGCCGGCGTCCTGGTCGCTGTTGGCGCCCTTCAGGCCGTCCAGACCCTTCGAGGCCTGCACCAGAGCCACGCCGCCACCGACGATCACGCCTTCCTGCACGGCCGCACGGGTCGCGTTCAGGGCGTCGTCAACGCGGTCCTTGCGCTCTTTCACTTCGACTTCGGTCATGCCGCCGACGCGGATGACGGCCACGCCGCCGGCCAGCTTGGCAACACGCTCCTGCAGCTTCTCACGGTCGTAGTCCGAGGTGGTTTCCTCGATCTGCGCACGGATCTGGCCGACGCGGGCTTCGATCTCGGCCTTGTCGCCAGCGCCGTCGATGATCGTGGTGTCATCCTTCTTGATGACCACTTTCTTGGCGCGGCCCAGCATGTCGAGGCCGACATTCTCCAGCTTCATGCCGAGGTCGTCCGAGATCACCTGGCCGCCGGTCAGGATCGCGATGTCCTGCAGCATGGCCTTGCGACGGTCGCCGAAGCCCGGCGCCTTGACGGCGGCGATCTTCAAACCGCCACGCAGCTTGTTGACGACGAGGGTGGCAAGCGCTTCGCCTTCGACGTCTTCAGCCACGATCACCAGCGGGCGCTGCGACTGGATCACGGCTTCCAGCAGCGGAACCATCGGCTGCAGCGACGACAGCTTCTTCTCGTGCAGCAGGATGAACGCGTCGTCCAGGTCGGCGATCATCTTGTCGGCATTGGTCACGAAATAGGGCGACAGGTAGCCGCGGTCGAACTGCATCCCTTCGACGACGGTGGTTTCCGTCTCAAGGCCCTTGTTCTCTTCGACGGTGATCACACCCTCGTTGCCGACCTTCTGCATCGCATCCGCGATCTGGCGGCCGATTTCAGCCTCGCCATTGGCGGAAATGGTGCCGACCTGCGCCACTTCGGCGCTGTCCTTGACGGGGCGCGACGCGGCCTTGATGGCGGCAACGACCTTGGTCACGGCCAGATCGATCCCGCGCTTCAGGTCCATCGGGTTCATCCCGGCGGCCACGGCCTTCAGGCCGTCCTTGATGATGGCCTGTGCCAGCACGGTCGCGGTGGTGGTGCCGTCGCCGGCCTCATCATTGGTGCGGGAAGCGACTTCCTTCACCATCTGCGCGCCCATGTTCTCGAACTTGTCGGCCAGTTCGATTTCCTTGGCGACGGTCACGCCGTCCTTGGTGATGCGGGGCGAACCGAAGCT